>NZ_DATDPV010000054.1:0-34078 GCF_035292545.1 Flavobacterium sp.
GTTTGAATGAAACTCCAGCTGCTGATTATGCAAACAACATCAATGCCGGAACAGCTACCGCTAGTTATACTTATGCAGAGACGGCTAACTATTTATCAAGTTCAGACAGTGAAGACTTTACCATCGGAAAAGCAGCCACTACAACTGTGGTTACTATCGCAGCCGGTCCATTTGCTTATACCGGTTCAGCACAAACCCCAGCTACCGTTAGTGTAACAGGCGCAGGAGGTTTGAATGAAACTCCAGCTGCTGATTATGCAAACAACATCAATGCCGGAACAGCTACCGCTAGTTATACTTATGCAGAGACGGCTAACTATTTATCAAGTTCAGACAGTGAAGACTTTACCATCGGAAAAGCGGCGGCAGTAATTGCTGTTACTCCTTACAGTGTGACTTATGATGGCAACGCCCATACATCAACTTTCACGGCGATTGGTGTGGAAACTTCACCAGTAGACCTTACTAGTTTAATGACAGTGAGCGGCACCACACATACCAATGCTGCAACTTATAATGGAGATGCCTGGAGTTTTTCAGGAAACAACAATTATAATGCAACCAATGGAACTGTTAATAATGCCATTGGTGAGCGTCCTATCACTATTACTGCTAACTCAGGTCAATTCAAATATTGCGGACAAGCCGATCCAACTTTTATTTACACAGCCAGTGAAGCATTGCAATTAGGAAACTCATACAGCGGAAGTTTAGGAAGAGCTATCGGAAATGGTGTAGGTACTACATATGGATATACACTTGGAAGTTTGAGTGCAGGAACCAACTATACCTTAACTCTTGGCGGAACAAATACATTTGAGATTAAAGGAGTAACTATTGATGCGAGTTCGAGTAGTAATCCAGTTCAGCTAGGTAATTCCGCTTCTTTAAGTGCAACTGTTAAAGATGGTTTAATTTCAATTAATGGGGTTTCTGTAACATTTACAGTAATTAATGGTTCGGGTGTCCTGGTTTATCAAGAAACTACCACTACCTCCACAGTTTCAGGAGTAGATGGGGTTGCGAATCTTAATGTACCTTCATCATTATTGCCTTTGGGACTATATCAGGTGAATGCAGTTGCAGGATCTGGATGTTCAACATCAACAGCCTACTTATCTGTATATGATCCTAATGGCGGCTTTGTAACAGGGGGTGGCTGGATAATGTCTCCTGTAGGTGCTTACTTAATAGATACTTCATTGACGGGTAAAGCTAATTTTGGTTTCGTAGCGAAATACAAAAAAGGCAACAATCAAGTTGATGGTAATACTGAATTCCAGTTTAAAGCAGGCGATTTCAATTTCAAGAGTAATTTCCTTGAATCAGGTACACTCGTTATCTCAGGTGCCAAAGCAACCTATAGAGGGACAGGTACAGTAAATGGTGCTGGCAATTATGGTTTCATGGTTTCTGCAATTGATGGACAAATTACCGGTGGAGGAGGAGCAGACAAATTCCGTATTAAAATATGGGATAAGTCTATAGGAAACGCTGTTGTTTATGATAATCAGATAAACTTTGCAGAGAATGCAGATGCAAATGCACCACTTGGCGGCGGTTCAATCGTAATTCATGAAGTGAAGAAGAATTCAGCCGCAAAAGTTGAACTCGAAGTACCAGTAAAAACGAATCTGTTTAATGTACAGGTATTTCCAAACCCTGCCAAAAATCAGTTTACTTTAGCAATAGAAAGCGACAGCAACGAAAAAGTTACAATAGCAGTTTATGATGTATTGGGCAGAATAGTGGAACAAATTGAAAAAAATGATGAACAACCCATCACTTTTGGAGAAGAATTGCCCGCAGGTGCTTACGTTGTGATTATCAATCAAGGGATTGTTCGAAAAGTAGTCAGACTGATAAAAGAGTAAGGATTTTTTACGAGAACTTTATAAATAAAAATCATCCCAACTTTAATCGGGATGATTTTTTGTTTTTTGCTATTGAATAAAAATAAAATGGACTCGGTCGTTATGATATAAGTCAAATATGGATTCAACATATTTCAAGATAAACTATTTTAAAACAAAAAAGGACAGGGTTTTGAGTCCCTGTCCTTTTTGTAAAATACCAAAATAGGTATTCTTATTCTAGTTTATAACAAACTTATTTAGTTGGAATGATATCAATGATAACTGTTCTGTTATAGAAACGTTCCTCTGGAAATTTGTTTGCAAACGGAGCTGAGTTTTGATTCTCACCAAATCCATTTATTTGAAATTTAACATCGGTTCTTCCGGTTTTTGATAAAGCACTTTCAATGATAGTCTTAACATCGTTTGCACGTGCTAATGACAAATCTTGATTATGGGCTTCATCTCCAATAATGTCTGTATGCCCTTTAATTATAACTGTTGCCCCAACAGGAATCTTTGGTGTTACAATTTCAGTAAGATATTTTTCATAAATACTGATAGCTTTCGATTCATTAAATTCATAAATGATAGTATAACGAATTCCTTCCTCAACTTTTGCTGGAGTCCAAAGTGTCACGTGCATTGGAGCTTCTTTTTCTGATAGCGTACCATCTTTTGCAGTACCGATCATTTTAGCCATATAGTCACCATGAGGGCGGCTACCTAAAATTAAATTACCAGGGATGCTTATTGAATCTTCTGTATAAGGTCCAAAAGTTTGAACTTTACCTTTTTCATCTTTTAGTTCTAATTTCCAAGAAGTGAAAGCTTGTTTTGCTCCAACATTATTGAAAGTAACATAACTTTCAACTGGTGCTACTTGTGGAGCAGAAATTACCACTGGTTTCAATGGTGCATTTGGACCACTTTGGAATTCCATTAACAAATCTGGTGAATTACTTTCGATAGAAACTCTACGGTCTCCTTGACGAAGCAACTCAAGATCTTGTGTTCCACCTGGTTGTTCTGACGGGATACTTGGTTTCGTACGACCTTCAATAGCTATTCTTGAAGCAGTAATTGCAAATACATCTACTAAATAGGTTTTGATTGATTGTGCCATTGCACGACCATCTTCAGGACCTTTTTGAGAAGAACCTACCAGCGTAATAGTTGCAGATGGATTTTTTTGCATACGATCACCAAGAATGTTTAATACATTATAGTAAACAATCATTTGTCTTTTAGAACGACCAGACAGATTTTCTGGAGAAGAAACTTTCAATTGATCTTCTTTAAAGTCTTTAACCTGATCTTTTCTAAGTAACTCATAACGGGTAGGAATTGCATTAGAACCTTCGTCAAAGAATATATAATTACGAAGTGGGAATATTTCGCTCACTCTGCGGTCATTTGGAATATTTGTTGGAGAATTTACCGAAAATTGAGATTGCGCATTTGTTGATCCGGCAACTTCTATTCTACTTCCTCTACCAAATTTAAGTGCAAACCCAGCTCTTACAGTAGTGATATTCCAAGTTTCTGTTGAACGTGGATTTTGACCAAAATAAGGGTGGAAAGCAATAAATGGAGACAATACGAATTGGGTTTGTTTTAACTTTGAAGAAATAGGAATATCATATCCAGCTCCGATTTGCATCGAAATAATGGTTTCTTTTACATCACTAAATTCACCTCTTACATCAGGACTAGGTTCCTGATTTGGAAAGTTTGGATTGGTACCCAGTTGGTAAGTGAATTCTTTATCTAAGTTGAAAGCCAAACGTGGACCACCATATAAATAAAAACCTGATTTGAATGGTGCTATACGTAAGCTTGGTTCTATTGTAATATAACTAAGGTTGGTTTTTAAATCAGCCGGACAGTTACAAGCAGTAGTTTCTTCGATGAACTCGCCTCTGCGACTGTCATACCCAGCCTGTAACATTACTCCCCAAACTGAATTAGCAGGACGATATTCTATAAGCGGTGCGCCATAAAAACCGACACCTTGATTCCCATTATGGAAAGTAGCAGGAGGAGTAAATTCGGCATTTAATTGATGTGTAGAACCGCGGAAGAAATTGAAGTTTGAACCAGCAGCTACACCAAAGTACCATGAAGGTTTTGCATATTGAATCTCCTGTGCCTGAAGTGGCGCTTGGATACCTGTCAGAACCAAAGCACTTATCACAAGGCTTTTGATAGTCAGGTTAGGGGCCCACGTCATACGGGATTCCTTTTTTGAATTAGTTTTAGATTTCATATTTTTAAAATATAATTTTATTGTTTCCTTTTATTTGAATAAATCCCGCCCTTCGACGGGATTTTATTACTTAACTATTAAGCTGACGCTTAATTAGGTACGTTAATGATTGTGTTTACCATAGTAACAGAAGCTACGAGAGAAATCGCTCTACCATTTAATACTGTTTGAACAGTAGTATTGGTGCTATTTGCAGGAGAAGATAAAGTTACTCCGGCAGTTGCAATAATAGTTCCTACCATTACTCCACCACCTGCGTAGTTAATAACTGCTGCACTACCAACATGCCAGTATACATTAGCAGCTGAAGCTCCATTTATCATATTGATGCTACGTGCTCCTCCTGGTCCTGCAACACCTACTGTAAGTCCGGCTGCTGTTTGGAAAATCCATTCTGCATTCGGGTTACCCTGTGCATCTAAAGTAAGATTGCCATTTGAGATATTAAAAGTACCACTTGCGGATTTGTAAACCCCTGGAGGTAATGTTAATCCACCTAGTTCACCGGCACCTGGATCAGTACCACCCGGTCTTGAAGCTGGAGAAATACTATTGTAAGCATTATTAGCATCAATTAAACCCTGAGTAGCAATTGCAGCTGAAGTAGCATTTCCAGGTAAAGGTGGAGCTGCATAGATTCTACCATTCACAAGACCATCATTTAATGGTGTTACTGTATAAACATCACCAGTTATTCCATCACGGAATCCTGTAACTAAAGTTGAAGCTGCAGTTGTAGCGATACTTCCATTATTGATTACAGTAAATAATCCCTGATTAGTTATCCCTGCATTTCCTCCAAAAGCTCCGAAAATAGATGCACTTCCTAAAACTACCGTTGTTACTGGCGGTGCAGTACTAAAATTCCATATATAATTATTTGCTAAAGCAACACCAGCCAAATTTTCAGCTCCTGTTGTAATGGTAGCTGTATAGGTGGTATTTGGCAATAAATCATTTGCAGGATTAAATGATGCTGTTGAACCTAGATAAGTTACTACTCCTGATATAAGAGTGGTTCCTTGTTTTAAGGTAAATGTAATATCATTGATAGTTAACGGATCCATTGGCATATCAAATGTAGCAGTAATTGTTTTATCAATATTTACACCTGTAGCATTGCTAATAGGATCAGTAGAAATTACTGTAGGTGCTATTATAGCTCCAGTAGTAAAGTTCCAAACATAATTAGCAGCTATTGATGTACCAGATAAATTTTTAGCACCGGTTGTAATGGTTGCTGTATAAATGGTATTAGGTGCGAAAAGAACAGTAGGAGTAAAATAAGCTGTTGTTCCGCTGTATGTAACAATTCCTGCAACTGATGTAGTACCTTGCATTATTGTAAAGGTTACATCGTTAATAGTCGCTGGATCCATAGGCATGTTGAAGGTCGCGCTAACAATTTTGTTAAGGAAAACGCCTGTTTCAGTGTCAAAAGGATCAGTAGTAGCTACCATAGGTCTAATGGTTGCTCCTGTACTAAAGGTCCACACATAATTTTCTTGTAAAGCATTACCCAATAAATCTTTAACCGATGTTTTAATTACACCAGTATACGTAGTGCTAGGAGTAAGATTTGCATTTGGTGTAAAAATAGCGGTTGTACCAGAATAGGTAACTGTTCCGCCAATTAATCCGTTTGCATCTTGTAAAGTAAAAGATGACTCTGTAATTGTTGCAGGATTCATCTCTTCATTAAAAGTCGCTGTAATTATTTGGTCTAAAGGCACAGCTACATCACCATTGGCAGGATCTGTTGATATAACAATCGGGCATACCCCAACCGTTTCTTCGAAATCATCGTTTACACAACCAGCAAATAAGATAATGGATGCTATTGCAAAAGATGTTAATAGTTTTTTTACTTTCATTTTTTCTACTTTTAGTGTTGAATATTATCAAACAAAGGTGGGCATTATATAGTCGGAAATCATTATATAATTTCAGAAAAGAATTACATAATTCACGCTTCTGTAATGTCGTGTTTCTTTTAAGTAGCTTTAAAATTTATGATTGTTTAAAAAGACGGGTAAGTTTTATATATTTTAATTAAAATAAAAAAGCCAACATAATTTTTATGTTGGCTTTAAGATGTGAATTAAGAAGCAGACTATTTCTATTTTTTGATTTCAACTGAGGCATCCCCATTCGAGACATTAACATCAGTTTTCGTTGCTCCGTCTTTGGTACTAACATCTAAACCATCTGTGCTTACTTTTATTGAGGTTCCATCTTCCGAAACTGGTTCAGCTGGAGGGGCAGGAGTTTCTATAGTTGGAGGTGGAGGTGGTGGAATAGTTTCCTCTTTTTTCTTGCAGGAAACAATTGTCATAATAGATAGTATTCCTAAAAACAATGCTGCTTTTTTCATTTTATTTATATTTGGTTAATGATTTAACTCACAATTTATAATTTTTATTGTAATAAAAAAAATAATTTTGATTTTATCATTAAATTTCTAAAATTGATTTTAACATTTTTTAAAAACATTCAATTTACTGACAGTTAAAGAAATAAATAATTTAAGCATTTTATAACCAATGCTAAACTAGGAAAACTTCAGTCCTGAAAGTTCCAGTTTTGGAATCCCTTTCTGTTGGATGAGCACTTTATATTTACTTCCCATATCCATAAGAAGCGTATGGGTTAGAAAAGCTTCTTTCAGGGCTAAACTGGCAATGTTTTGTCCTTTTTCTTCTGGTATTTTATGATAATCTTTAAATCCGAGAGCAAGCAGAAAATGAGCCTGGTCTGTAAAACCACAACATTCCATTCCATTTTTTAAACCCCAATGGCATAATGCGGAAAAATTCACATGTGTTGTAATATCTTGTTCTCCTATATCACGATAGGGATAATCATTTATTCTATGTTTATTATAGCAAACGATGGTGCCACAACTCCTGCGATTGCTGTATAACTCGGAAGAAGTATAACCATAATCTATTGTCATGATGTATCCTTTTTTTAAGGATGCCGCAATTTCTTTGATCCATTCGATTGCTTCAAGATTTATTTCTGTTTGAAATCCTTTCGGTAATGCCACATTCAGTTCTGACATATAATCGGTAAGTGCTTTTCCGGCTGGCTTCAATAATTCGATAAATCCATTTTTATAATCCACGAAAACCTCCATCAATTCGTCGTCCATCACAACTTGATGTACAGAAAAGTTATCCACCAACTCATTCGATATTATGCAACCGTTAATTTCAGGAATATCCTGAATCGAATCATACCAACTTACCTTTTCGTGCAAATGTGTTTTTTCTATTTCCCGCATGGTCGGGCTTTTTTCAATAATGCAATACTTTAGCTTTTCGTATAATTTCCCGTTGTTTTTAAGATAATCAAGAACATCATGACAAAGTGAACCTGTTCCCGCACCATACTCAACAATTGTAAATGGATTTTGACCCAATAGATTCCACATTTCTTCCAATTGTCGTGCAATCATGGCGCCAAATGCCGAGGTGAGATTTGAGCTGGTATAAAAATCGCCATTTACTCCTATCTTATCTTTTTTAGAAGTATAGTATCCCAATTCTGGATAATACAAAGACATTTCCATGAAATCGCGAAATGAAATCGGTCCTTCTTTTTTTATTCGCTGTATTATAATTTCAGAAAGCATCATAAATTTATAATTATTTAATTCACCTCATTTTAGGAAATAAAAAATAAGAATATAATCAACCAAGTGTATCACAATTTTTCTCAAGATGAGCAACGGGATAACGATTAGTGGGTAAAATAAATAAATAAAGATTGAAGGGGCAAATACTTAAGTATAAAGTATTACTGTAAATTTAATGAAATAATCTTTCGGCTCATACTAAATCAGTTGCTTTTTTTGGGTCATAAAAAAAGCCAGACAAAAAATGAATTTTATCTGGCTTTTTAATGATTTATAGATTTTTAATACAAACTCGGATATTGTGCCGGGTTTGCTTCATGCATCATAGCGTACACTTTTTCATAAATATCTTCTATTGATGGTTTCGAGAAATAATCACCATCCGTACCATAAGCAGGACGATGTGCTTTTGCGGCCAATGTTTCCGGTTGGCTATCTAAAACTAAATATCCTTTTTGCTCATCGATAATTTGCTGTAAAATAAAAGCAGAAGCTCCGCCTGGAACATCCTCGTCTATAACTAACAATCGATTGGTTTTTGCTAATGATTTCACGATATCATGATTGACATCGAATGGCAACAACGATTGAATATCAATAATTTCAGCATCGATGCCTACTTCTAATAATTCTTTTGCGGCTTGTTCTACCAAACGCAACGTTGAACCATAAGAAACTAACGTAATATCTTTTCCTTCTTTAAGGGTTTCAATCACTCCGATAGGTGTTTTGAATTCCCCTAAATTGGTTGGCATTTTTTCTTTTAGTCTATATCCATTTAAACATTCAATAACTAAAGCAGGTTCATCGGTTTCTAATAAAGTATTATAAAATCCTGCAGCTTTAGTCATATTTCTCGGTACCAAAACATGAATTCCACGAATTGCATTGATAATCATTCCCATTGGGGAACCTGAGTGCCAAATACCTTCTAAACGGTGTCCGCGGGTACGTATAATTAGCGGTGCCTTCTGGCGACCAGCAGTTCTGTATTGTAAGGTAGCCAAATCGTCGCTCATAATTTGGATGGCATATAAAAGGTAATCCAAATATTGAATCTCAGCAATTGGCCTTAAACCACGCATGGCCATTCCAATTCCCTGACCTAAAATAGTGGCTTCACGAATACCGACATCGGCCACTCGTAATTCCCCGTATTTCTCTTGCATACCCTCTAAACCTTGGTTTACATCACCAATGTTTCCGGCATCTTCTCCAAAAATTAACGATTCTGGATATTTAGTAAATATGGCGTCAAAGTTGTCACGCAATACCAAACGAGCATCGACATCTTCTGCAGTGGCATCATATATTGGCAGGACTTCCTTAACAGAAAATACATTTGAATCTGATTGTGAAAATAAATGAGAACTGAATTTCGGTTGAATTTTATTGGTATAATTCGTAATCCATGAAGCAAGTTCATTTTTACCGTTTTCTTTTACAATTAAACGCAAAATCTTACGTGCTGTTGTTAAGAGATCTTTACGAATCGGTTCTTTTATAGCAGCTAAATCAGTAGCGTATTTTTCGATAAAAACTTTATTCGAACTTGTATTTGCAATTGAGTTTAATAAAGCAACCAATTCTAGTTGTTCTTCTTTTACTGGCGAAACAAAAGCAGTCCAAGCCGCTTTTTTACCTTCAAGAACATCTTTTTTGGCTTGCGAATCAATGGCGTCAAGATCTTCTGAGGAAGCAATATTGTTTTCGATTACCCATTGACGCATTTTTATCAAACAATCAAATTCAACTTCCCAAACCAAACGGTCTGAATTTTTATAACGTTCGTGCGAACCCGAAGTCGAATGCCCTTGCGGTTGTGTTAGTTCCTGAACATGAATTAAAACCGGAACGTGTTCTTCACGTGCAATAGCCGAAGCTTTTTGATAAGTGTCTACTAAAGCCGGATAATCCCAACCTTTGACTCTTAAAATTTCATATCCTTTATTATCTTCGTCACGTTGAAAACCTTTCAGGATTTCCGAGATATTTTCTTTTGTAGTCTGATGTCTTGCATGCACCGAAATTCCGTATTCATCGTCCCAAACGCTCATGACCATTGGTACCTGAAGTACTCCGGCAGCATTGATAGTTTCAAAAAACAACCCTTCTGAAGTAGAAGCATTTCCAATTGTTCCCCAAGCGACTTCATTTCCTTTTTCAGAAAAATTAGTTTGGTTTATTCCGGATACTTTTCTGTATATTTTTGAGGCTTGAGCCAATCCTAATAAACGGGGCATTTGCCCACCAGTAGGAGAGATATCGGCACTCGAATTTTTTTGTTGTGTCAGGTTTTTCCAATTGCCCTTTTCGTCCAGCGAATGGGTTGCAAAGTGTCCGCCCATTTGACGTCCGGCACTCATTGGATCATGAGCCAAATCAGTATGACCATACAAACCGGCAAAAAATTGTTGGATTGTCATTTCACCAATCGCCATCATAAAAGTTTGATCCCGATAATATCCCGAACGGAAATCTCCGTTTTTAAAAGCTTTTGCCAATGCCAATTGCGGCACTTCTTTTCCATCACCAAAAATACCAAACTTCGCTTTACCGGTCAATACTTCACGTCTTCCCAATAAACTACATTCCCGGCTAACGGTGGCAACTTTATAATCGTTAAGCACTTCGATTTTGAAATCTTCAAAAGAAAGGGATTTTGTTTCTGCTTGTGTCATAATGGATTTAATTGCAATTTGAAAACAAAAATAAATAAAAACTATCTATTTTCATAATGCTTTGAATAAAATATAATTTAATTATTGATAATTAATTAGGGTTTAAATACTTATTAATTGCGAAATATTCAATAAAATTAAACGTAACATAAAAATAGTTTATAACTAATCAAGGTTTTGTACCACTTAAAACCATTTTCGTGTAAAAAGATTGAGTAATGTTTTAGGCTCCAAAGTAATTACAAATCGTATTTTTTCATTATAATTTTTTTGAGCGATTTCCCATCCATTATTCGAATACACCGGAAAATACAGTTCAAAATAATTAGTAACCAGATTCAGGCGTATGCCGCTATCGTACACAAATTTTTCGCTTTGATTTTTGTTTTTCAGAAAACCCACATCTCCATAAACTTCTATCCAGCTCCAGATATTAAAACTTCCGTTTAAAGTTGTAATCCATTGGTTTGCATAAGGTGTGCTTAGCTTTGATTTGAATCCACCATCAGCCAAAATATACTGTTGGCTATACAAACCCGTACTTTCGGATCTACCATAATAACCATAATCAAAAAGGTAATCTGTAGGTCTGTCTAAAGCAAAACTAAAAAAATCGGAATTGGTATTGTTGTATATAAAACTTCCCGCATACAATCGCAAATTCACTTGGCGATTGTCTTCAAATAATTTTCTATACCCAATTTCAGCGGACACTTTTCCAAATTTACCCGCCACTTGAATATCAGTCATAAAATTGAAATGATTGGTAACTTCAGTCCTTGTGTTGAAATATTTAGCATTAAAAACCGAATAATTTTCGGTAGAATTATCAATAATCAAATTGCTTTTTTCTCTATTAACCAATACTTGACGAAAGAGAATCATTTGTTTTCTATTGTCTCTAAAGTTTTCTTCCCGAATTCGTAATATAACGGATGGATTTATTTTTAAATAAGTCGCATCCGCAGCATAATGAAAATAGGAACCGCTAAGAGCATATCTAATATTATATAAGGTTGAATTTCTGTTGTTTTGATTTACTGCAAAAGAAGCCGACCCCGAAAAAGTCTTCGCATTTGTTGAATAAGCAGGGTTTAATTCAAAAGTAAAAGGTTTATCCAAAAGGGTTTTGTTATGCAATCTCAAACCAGGAGATAAACCATCATATAAATTATAGGTCAAAGTTGGAACATATAAAATTTGATTGTAATAAGGATCTTCCAAATCCTTCATGAAATTGAATTTTATGGGACGATTGTTAGGATAAAAACTTTTTAAAGACTTCCAGTTGTTTCTTAAATTGTATTCGGGAACTTCATTTTTGTAGTTCAAAACAATTTTGTCAGCATCTTTTCTTTCTAAAGTATATATGCTGTCCATAGTTTCAGTATCTAGCCATTTTTTAAAAACAACTTGTCCTTTTTTAATTCCATAAACCGGCATTGGAACCGAAACACCTGTTTTATTTTTTAATGAAAAAGTAATGCTGTCTTTTGTTTTTGAAACCGTAGAAAATTTATAATCAATGATGTCCCGAGAATCGATAATGGTATTAAAAAACCAATCAATATCTTTGCTTGTATTGGATTTTAATATAGTTTCAAAATCATTTCGGGAAACTTGTTTTTCTTTATTTTGAACATAAAATTGGCGAATACTATTGCTAACCGAATTGTTTTCCAGGTAATTATCCAGATATCTAAAACTCAAACCGGAACGGTATTTACTGGCAATTTGCTCGTTAAATTTTATCAAGGTATTTTTTGGATCTCCAATTGGCTGATCCAAATTTTTTCGAGCCATAAGCATGTAAAAATAGCTGTATTGCTCATTGAAATTTATATTTGCTAAATTATAACTTTTTAATAACAGAAAAGTAGACAAACTGCCCAGCATCTTACTGTCCGGATGGTTTTCGTCTATATATTTCATCATTGCATAGACCTGAATTCCATCATAAATCCAGTTGTCTTTCCTTGGATCTAAACGCAGACTGTTTTTCAGGTAATTGTTCAGATAGGTTTTCAGAAATTTAATCTCATAAACAAATTCATCGGTAAACGGACTAATGAAAGAAGGCAATTGATTCAATCCATAAAAAGGATTTCGCTCATAATCGGTTTGTGAAACCGTGATTTTTTCATGCGGATATTTCCCAATCAGATCATTGACAAAACCCACCACGCGCTCTATTACAATTGCTTTTTGAACTTCATTAATCTTATTGTCTTTAAGATTTATGACAACTGCTACGTCATTATTTTTAAAACTGTAAAAACTGGTTTTAGATTCTATAAACAGACTGAAATCTATTCGGTTTTTCCCCGATAATTTATAGATTGAAAAGGCTCCGCTTTGTGTAGCATTTTCACTGTTTAAATCAGATGTTACTTGTAAATTTTGAGGTACTTTTAGTTCAATATCAAAATTAGAAACCGCATTGGCAATATCATCCAGATTGTTATTATTGTATTGAATAAAAGCATGATTTTCATAACGGGCAGGTGCCAGGTACCAGTATTTCAGGTTCATTGTACCTTTGTCGTTATACCCATATTTGGTAAATTTATCGCTGGCTATTTTGACGGTATAGGTAAGATGTAAAGTGATTTTCTGGTATGGAGCTAATTTATCTCTTAATTGTACCGATATAAAATCTGAATTTTCTTTAGGCCTTTCCCACGAAAGAAAAAGTTTAGCAGGGTCAATAATAGTCAAAAAGCTGGTATTGCCGCGTTCTTCTTCCTTGGCTAAATGAAATCCCCTGTAAAATTCATCAGAAAAACGTTTGGCCAAAGCAGTCGTTTTTGAGGAATAGGCATGGTTCCAGTCATTCAAAACAATCGAAGTCAAAGTATCTTCCGATTGATTGAAAAAAGTAATTTCCTGCTGAATATTCAATGTTTTTTTCTCCGAATTTACTTCAACAATCATTTCAGAATGATGTTGCGCATATTGTCTTGTCGAGGCAAATAAAACAAGGACACAAAGGGTGATTTTATAGAATGCTTTCAATATTTTCTTTCAAATTTTAATAAAACAAGACCAATATACTTATTAATAGATACAAATCTTCATAAAGGTTGCTTAAAAATAACGTAAAAAAAGAAAGCTGTTTTTTAGACAGCTTTTTTATTAAAAATTAGGACTCAAATTGTACTTTTTATAGAAAGTATCGAGAACTTCAATGACTTCATCTTCGGTATCTACAATTTTAATTAAATTCAAATCCTCCGGGCTAACCGTGCTGTATTTTTCAATTAAAACGGTTTTTATCCATTCCATTAAACCGCTCCAAAACTCTCTTCCGACCAATATAATCGGGAATTTACCTATTTTTTTGGTTTGGATTAAAGTAACCGCTTCAAACATTTCGTCTAAAGTTCCAAAACCGCCGGGCATAATTACAAATCCTTGAGAATATTTTACAAACATGACTTTTCTAACAAAGAAATAATCGAAATTTAGATTTTTATCCCTGTCGATATACGGATTGTAATGTTGCTCAAAAGGCAAATCAATATTCAAACCTACCGAAGTTCCTCCGCCTAAACTCGCTCCTTTATTTCCGGCTTCCATAATTCCGGGACCACCGCCAGTAATTACGCCATAGCCGGCTTTACTGATTTTATAAGCGATTTTCTCAGCCAATAAATATAATTTATCTTCTGGTTTTGTTCTTGCTGATCCAAAAATGGTAACACAAGGCCCAATGCGGCTCATGCTTTCGTAACCATTTACAAATTCAGCCATGATTTTAAAAATTGCCCAGGAATCATTGGCTCTAATCTCATTCCAGGTCTTTTTTTTCATTTTATCGTGGATAATTCTATCCTCGTCATTATCGAAATCTTCTAATCTCATTTTATTTTGTATAAATTTTAAATATTTTTTGAAGCTGTTTCCCGCTTTCCACTGTATCTTTTCCTGGCTAAAGAAGCCAGAAAAAGGATGCCGTTTCAAATGAAATTCACTGAACTCCTATTAAAATAAAAGTTAAGTGAAGTAATCCGGGCTAAAAAGCAAACATACTAAGATAATTCTTTTTTCAGGAATTGTGCCGTATAGCTTTTTTTATTTTTAATAATTTCTTCAGGAGTTCCTTTTGCAACCACTTGTCCGCCGCCTTTCCCACCTTCGGGACCAATGTCTATAATGTAATCGGCCAGTTTAATCACATCCATGTTATGTTCAATAATCAAAATGGTATTGCCTTTGTCTACCAATTTATTAATGACTTCCATCAACACCCGAATGTCTTCAAAATGCAGTCCGGTCGTAGGTTCATCTAAAATGTAAAACGTATTTCCGGTGTCTTTTTTAGATAATTCCCCGGCTAGTTTGATTCGCTGGGCTTCACCGCCCGAAAGTGTCGTGCTCTGTTGTCCAAGCGTGATATATCCCAAACCAACATCCTGAATGGTTTTTACTTTTCGGTAAATCTTCGGAATCATTTCAAAAAATGGAACTGCTTCATCCACCGTCATATTCAATATATCTGAAATCGATTTCCCTTTGTATCGGATTTCCAAAGTCTCTCTGTTGAAACGTTTTCCCTGACAGGTCTCACATTCAACATAAACATCAGGCAAGAAATTCATTTCAATGGTTCGTACACCTGAACCCTGACAAGTCTCACATCTTCCGCCTTTTACATTGAAACTAAAACGCCCCGCTTTATACCCTCGAATCATACTTTCGGAAGTCATCGTAAACAGGTTTCTGATTTCTGTAAAAACCTCGGTATAGGTTGCCGGGTTGCTTCGTGGCGTTCTTCCAATCGGGCTTTGGTCAATATCAATGACTTTATCGATATGTTCCAATCCTTCAATTTTCTTGTAAGGTTGCGGTTTTTTGACGCCATTAAAATAGAAGGCATTCAAAATAGGGTAGAGCGTCTCATTAATCAAGGTTGATTTTCCACTTCCTGAAACTCCGGTTACGCAAATCATTTTACCCAAAGGCAATTCGATTGATACATTTTTTAGATTATTTCCGGTGGCTCCGGTAAGTTTCAACACTTTTCCGTTGCCTTCGCGTCTTGTTTTTGGAATTTCTATTTTTCGTTCCCCATTTAGATAAGAAGCCGTTAAGGTATGTTCTTTCAGAATTTCCGCAGGCGTTCCTTTGCTGATGATTTCGCCACCGTATTTTCCTGCTTTTGGACCTATATCAATCACGTAATCTGCACGTTCTATCATGTCTTTATCGTGTTCAACCACGATAACGGAGTTGCCAAGATCACGCAATTGTTCCAAAGAATGAATTAGTTTATCATTGTCTCTTTGGTGCAAACCAATACTTGGCTCATCCAAAATATACAACACACCAACCAATTGCGAACCAATTTGGGTTGCCAGCCGAATGCGTTGCGCTTCACCACCGGAAAGTGATTTTGAGCTTCGGCTTAAAGCCAGATAATCCAAACCAACATTCATCAAAAAGTTTAATCTATCCTTAATCTCTTTGATTACTTCAGTAGCGATAAGTTTTTGTTTATCAGATAAATGATTTTTTAAATCATGGAACCAAAGGGTCAAATCTGAAATATCCATATTGGATAAATCGGCAATATTTTGTTCGTTTATTTTGAAAAACAAGGCTTCTTTTTTAAGGCGAGTTCCTTCACAAACCGGACATTTTACTTCGTCCATGAACTCTTTCGCCCAGCGTTTGATGGAAGCTGATCCGCTTTCGTCATGCTGGTTTTTGATGAAATGGGAAATTCCTTCAAATTCGATTTTATAGTCTTTGGTAATTCCCAAAGTTTTGGATGCTACCGAAAATTTTTCTTTTCCGCCATGCAAAATCATTTCCATCGCTTCCTCGGAAATGGTTTCTATCGCATCGGTTAATTTGAACTCAAATTTTTCTCCTATAATTTCCAATTGCTTGAAAATCCACGATGATTTATATTCGCCCAAAGGAGCAAAACCACCTGTTTTAATGGATAATTTGGGGTTGGGAATAATCTTCTTTAAATTGATTTCATTAACGGTTCCCAAACCTTTGCAATGTTCGCAGGCACCTTTAGGTGAGTTGAATGAAAAAATATTAGGTTCCGGATTTTGATAGGAAATCCCGGTGGTAGGACACATTAAATTCCGACTGAAATAACGGACTTCGTTAGTATCCTGATCCAAAATCATCAATACATTTTCGCCGTGATACATCGCTGTTTTGATGCTTTCCGTCAAACGTTTTTCGTTTTCAGGCGTGTCATCAATGACCATTCTGTCGATTACAATTTCGATGTCGTGGGTTTTGTAACGGTCCAGTTTCATTCCGGCGGTAATGTCTTTGATATCGCCATTAATACGGACTTTTACAAATCCCTGTTTGGAAATCTGTACAAACAATTCTCCGTAATGTCCTTTTCTGGCACGAATAACCGGAGCCAGAATATTGATGCGTTTGCCGCTAAAATCTTTGATAATCAATTCTTTGATTTGGTCATCGTTATAGCTGACCATTTTTTCGCCTGTGTTGTAGCTATAGGCATCACCGGCACGGGCATAAAGCAACCGTAGGAAATCGTAAATCTCCGTAATGGTTCCCACGGTGGAACGCGGACTTTTACTGGTTGTTTTTTGTTCGATGGCAATCACGGGCGAAAGCCCATCGATTTTATCGACATCCGGGCGTTCTAATCCTCCAAGGAACTGGCGCGCATAGGCAGAAAAAGTTTCCACATAACGGCGTTGTCCTTCGGCATAAATCGTATCGAAAGCCAAGGATGATTTCCCGGAACCCGAAAGTCCTGTAATCACGACCAGTTTTTCGCGTGGAATGATGACGTCTATATTTTTTAGATTGTGTACTCGCGCACCCAATACTTCGATGTTATTGTCTGAATTTAGCATAAATAGGAGCAAAAAGCAAAGTTACAATTTTGAGCCGTTCTTTTATTATAACCCTTTGGAAGATTTTGTTAAAATGGAAAAGTAACCTATTCGAAGTTCATCGATTTCAGCTTTTCCCTATAGGCTTCAAGGGCAATAGATTTAGAAATAAAGCCGTAATATTTCCCGTTTTTCAATACCGGTAAAAAAACGACTTTGCTGGTTTCAAATTTATTCATAACCGTCTCCATATTGTCTTCAGGTGAAACGATGGCTGCAGGTGTAGTCATAATTTCTTTCACGGAAGTGTATTTGACTTTGAAATTGCTGAAAATGATTTCACGAATGTTATTGAAATGAACAATACCCAGTAATTCTTTCTCTTTACTAACTACGGCAAAAATGACCTGATTGGAATGGGAAATCAGATCTACGACTTTTTCCAGATTCTCGTCCGGTGAAATGGTTAAAAAATCGGTCTGAATTATTTTTTCAGTTTCTAGTGTCGAAAGAATATTGGTGTCTTTATTGGCTGTAAAAGCATGTCCTTTTTGGGCCAAACTTCTGACATCCAAGGAATGTTTTTCAAAACGTTTTGAAATCGCAAAGCTGATGGAAGAAACAATCATCAGCGGAATCATCAGTTCATAACCGCCTGTAATCTCAGCGATTAGAAAAATAGCTGTCAATGGAGCATGAAATAAACCGCTTAGAATTCCGGCCATTCCCACCATCGTAAAGTTGCTGATTGGTAAATTTGTCAATCCCGTCAGATTCAAAAATTTTGAAAAGAAAAACCCAAGATAAGAACCTAAAAATAGGGATGGAGCGAAGTTTCCACCGTTTCCGCCACTTCCTAAAGTAATTCCGGTGGCAAAAACCTTTAGCATCATTGTTAAACCGACAAATACTAAAAGAACCCAATTGTTATTTCTAAAATCACTAAAAAGCGTATTTTCTAATATTTTCCCTGGATCATTTTCGGATAAAGTTTTGATGCTTTCATAACCTTCACCAAAAAGCGTTGGAAAAATGAAAATAATTACGGCTAATATTGAAGCGCCAAAAAGTGCTTTTTTGTACGGGCCAAATTTTAGACGACTAAAAAAATGTTCCACTCTTTGAAAGTTTCTGGAATAATAAACCGCAATAAATCCTGTAAATACTCCCAGAAGAACATAAAATGGAATATTATGATAATCAAAAGTTTCTTGCTGTTTGAAGGATAACAGCACAGCTTCGTCTAAAGCTATTACGGAAACCAAAGCGCCGGTTGCCGCGGAAATCATAATCGGAGTAAAAGCTGAAATACTTACATCGACCAACAAAACTTCAATGGCAAATAAAACACCTGCAATAGGAGCGTTAAAGGCCGCAGCAATTCCGGCAGCAACACCACAACCTATTAAAAGCGTCCGATCTTTATAACTTAATTTATATTTTTGGGCATAATTTGATCCAAAAGCGGCACCTGTAATTACAATCGGACTTTCTAAACCCGCAGAACCACCCAGACCAACCGTTAACGAACTTGTAACGATTTGTGCATACATTTGTTTTCTTGGAATGATGCTCGCTTTTTTGGCAACAGCATACAAAATTTGAGAAGTTCCTTTTTCGATGGTTCCTCCTAAAACTCTTTTAACCACAAAAACAGTAAGTAAAATACCGATAATGGGTAAAATACTATTGATGAAACTCAATTTTAAAATACCATTGATATAAGTGGCAAACGAAAAAACCGAATGCGCAAATGTCTTTAATACAATTACGGCAAAAGCAGCGGAAATACCCACCAAAACACTGGACAAGAAAATAAACTGTTTGTTTGTTATTTTACTTTGTCCCCATGCAATTAGGTTTTCAAGTTTGTTTAGATATTTTTTAATCATTTTTTGGAAGAAAGCGCTAATTTACTATTATTTTTTGAGTTCAACTTATATTTTTCAAGGCTTCTTTTTTGCTTAATGACTTTAAATTGGTATGGGCAACAAATTCTTTTACCGCTTCAGGATTGGTTTTTGCATATTCCCGTAATGCCCAACCAATTGCTTTTTGAATAAAAAATTCTTTTGAATGAGAATGTTTTTCACATTCATCGAACAAAACAGCGGCATTGGTTTTTTCTTTGTAACCCAATTGAAAAAGAATAGCGGATCGATTGAGCCACCTATTTTCTGATTTTGAGAAAGCAAAAATGACTTTGTTGGTTTGTTCTGGAAACTGGAGCAGGTAAACGCCCAAAATATGTTTGGCTAAAAAATCCACAGTATCCCACCAAGACTGTGTTGTAATCAATTTTTCTATCCAGATTAGATCTTTAGCTATATAATTTTTCTTGATTTCTTTGTACAAAATTTCCATTGCAGAATAATGAAATTCTCTTTCTGATTTTTCAAAAAGAGCCAAAGCAAGCGTTCTGAAATCCTGTTTTACTTCTATTGCATTTTTTACCCAAACTTCTTTTAAAATACCTTTTCTTTTTTCGTTTTTCAGTCCAAAAAAAGGAAATAAATTTTTCATGTATTTTTCCATCGGGACAGCAGTTTCTCTGCTTGCATTTTGCCGAAAGGCTAATTCTAAATCTTCTATAAATCCCATACTTTTAAATCTAAAATCCGGTTGCTTTATCATCGCCTCTTTTGTCGGCACCGCCTTCAAGCTTTCCTTCAGGCAAAACTAAAATCGCATTCACTTTTCCGATAATGGTATTGTTTTTTTCGATTATGATGTATCCCTTTTGTTTTAATGTGTCCAAGGTTACTTTTGAAAAAACATTGGGTTCAAAAGTCACCTCATCTGGCAACCATTGATGATGAAAACGAGGGGCATTGACGGCTTCCTGCATGCTCATCTCAAATTCGGTTACATTCAAAATGGTTTGCAAAACCGAAGTGATTATATTAGAACCTCCAGGAGTTCCAACCACCATAAATAGTTTTCCGTTTTTTTCTACAATCGTTGGTGTCATAGAACTTAACATGCGTTTTCCGGGTGCGATACTATTCGCTTTTCCTCCGATTAAACCATATAAATTGGGCGTTCCGGGCTTAGCGCTAAAATCATCCATTTGGTTGTTTAAAAAGAAGCCCAATTCGTCACAATAAAATTTTGATCCGAAATTATCATTTAAAGTTGTGGTAGCGGAAATGGCATTTCCAAAGGAATCGATAATGGAATAATGCGTGGTTTCGGTACTTTCTTTAAAATTTACTTTTCCAGGTGCAATATCCGAAGATAAAGTCGCTTTATCGAAAGAGAAAGAACGCATCCGGCTTTTTAAATATTCGTCTTTTACTAATTCCGAAATAGGAATTGCCACAAAATCAGGATCGCCTAAATAATCGCTTCTGTCGGCATAGGCTCTGCGCTCGGCTTCTGTAATGACCTGAATGGTTTTTACTGAATTGTGTCCGAACTCTGAAATAGGATAGGGTTCAATCATTTTCATGATTTGTTCCAGACAAATTCCGCCGCTACTTGGTGGTGCCATCGAAATTATTTTTAAATCTTTATACTTAAAAGTAATTGGTAATCTCCATTTTGCTTCATATTTAGCCATGTCTTCCATGGTAATTATGCCTCCTTTTTGTTGGATATAATTGACAAATTTTTGGGCTGTTTCACCTTTATAAAATTCCTCTTTTCCGTTTTTGGCAATTTGTTTTAGAGTCGCCGCCAAAGCAGGATATTTGATAAACTCATTTTGTTTGAAAACCTTCGCGAAAAGTGTTTTGTCACCATTGGCTTTGATGATAGCACTTCTATGATCCGCTAAAAGACTTTCTTGTTTTGCAGTAACAATAACACCTTTTTCTGCTAAAGCAATTACGGGTTTAAGGATTTCGGCAATGGGTAAAGAACCAAATTTTTGATGTACTTCGAACATGCCGGCAATTGTTCCGGGAATACCCACCGCAAAAGCTGTTTCGGTGCTTTTACCTTCAATGACATCGCCTTTTTCGTCGAGATACATATCTTTAGACGCTTTCAAAGGTGCTTTTTCCCGATAATCTAAAGATCCCGCTTCGCCATTGGCTTTTCGGTAAACCATAAATCCACCGCCACCGATATTTCCAGCATTTGGGTAGGCTACTGCCAGAGCGAGTTCGGTGGCAATCATCGCATCGAAAGCGTTGCCGCCTTTTTGCATAATTTCGGTTCCAATTCTGGAAGCTTCCTCCCGAGCCGAAACCACCATGGCTTTTTGGGAAACCAAACCTGTGGGTTGAATGGCTTTTTTCTGGGTGTTACAGGAAAATAATCCAATAAATAATAAAAGAAGAAGTGATTTTTTACGAAACATAATTTTTAAGTTAATTCCATTAATTTGTGATGTGCAAAAGTGCGTAATTCTTCAAAGAATATTGTGAATTCCTGCTCAAAATCAGCATAAAATTCTCGAAGTTCTTTTACGGAATATTGCATATTTGATTTATTTTTTGATCGATGATCCATCTGGAAAAGAATTTTTTCAATACCATCAACTGTCGCATAGCTGACCAGCCAGTTTTGGGCTTTCATATAAGGCAGCAATCCTTGTGTTCTTGGCGTAAGCAAATCATAATTATCCTGAAGTATTTTATAAAAATGTGATACGTAAACAGCTAAAGGAATATCAGAATACTGAGTCCAGTTTTTGGCCAGAAAATGATCGTAAAAAACATCGATAATTACACCCGAATAATGCCCGTAGGCTTCATGCAATCGGTGTTTACTTTTTCTGAAAACTGGATGGGCATCGGTAAAAGTATCAATAGCACGATGCAGAATCACCCCTTTCTGGATATCAGCAGGAAATTCGAGATAATTATTGCCGCGAATACCATCGGCCATAAAATTGCCGATTTTCACGAAATCATTGTCATTCGAAAGATAGATGTGTGCTAAAAAATTCATTTGACTAATGTAAGAATTTTAAATGATGCATTTTGATTTTTAAATGACTTTTAGAAAAGGTCAAATTGTTATATTTGTGGACAATTTAAAATGATCATTCAAAATCTATAACAATATACTATGACTTTAATAAAATCAATTTCAGGAATTCGGGGAACTATAGGCGGAAAAGTAGGTGATAACCTAACACCGGTTGATGCCGTAAAATTTGCTTCGGCTTATGGAACATTTCTAAAAAATAACAGCAATAAAGAAAAATTAACCGTTGTAATAGGTCGTGATGCCCGTATTTCTGGACCGATGATTCAGAATTTAGTGGTAAATACCTTAATTGGATTAGGTATTGACGTTATCGATTTGGGTTTGTCAACTACGCCAACTGTTGAAATTGCCGTTCCGATGGAAAAAGCCGATGGTGGAATTATTCTTACCGCTTCGCACAATCCAAAACAGTGGAATGCGTTAAAATTATTAAATGATAAAGGAGAGTTTTTAAGCGGTGCCGAAGGGGCAAAAATCCTTGAAATTGCCGAAGCTGAAGCATTCGATTTTTCAGATGTGGACAGTTTGGGTGCAATTATGATGAACGATGCCTACATGGACATTCACATCGATGAAGTATTGAACTTGCCTTTGGTTGATGCTATAGCAGTAGCTAAAAAGAAATACAAAGTAGTTGTGGATGGCGTGAACTCTTCGGGAGGGATTATCATACCTAAATTATTGGAAGAAATGGGTGTGGAAGTCGTAAAATTATACTGCGAACCCAACGGACATTTTCCGCACAATCCGGAGCCTTTGAAAGAACATTTGGGTGATATCTGTAAATTGGTATTGGAAGAAAAAGCTGATTTTGGAATTGTTGTCGATCCGGATGTTGACCGTTTAGCCTTTATTTCTAACGATGGTGAAATGTTTGGCGAAGAATATACACTCGTGGCTTGTGCCGATTATGTATTAAGCAAAACTCCTGGGAATACAGTGTCTAATATGTCGTCATCTCGCGCATTGCTTGATATTACCAACAAACACAACGGAAGTTACCAAGCGAGTGCGGTAGGCGAGGTGAATGTGGTTGAATTAATGAAAGCCACCAACGCCATTATTGGAGGCGAAGGAAACGGTGGAATCATTTATCCGGAATTGCATTACGGTCGGGATAGTTTGGTGGGTGTCGCCTTATTTTTGACTTATTTGGCAAATCAGGACAAAACTGTAGCCGAATTACGAGCTAGTTATCCTCAATATTTCATGAGTAAAAACAAAATTGAACTGACGCCACAAATTGATGTTGATGCGATTCTGGAAGCCATGACTGATAAATACAAAAACGAAAATATCACTACCATCGATGGCGTGAAAATTGACTTTGCAGAAAACTGGGTACATCTAAGAAAATCGAATACCGAGCCTATTATTCGTATTTATACCGAAGCGGGAACCCAAAATGAAGCGGATGCATTGGCCTTGCGAATCATTGATGAAATCAAGGCAATAGCAGGAATATAAATTGAAACCCGACGAAAGTCGGGTTTTTTATTATAAAATATGTATTGAATATTTTAAAATCAATTAATTGAGAATTCTCAAATATTCTATCCACGGACCAACTTCTGTTTGATACTGTTTAGCCATAACTCTTGAAATTTGAGCAATATGGTTCAGATCATGGGCAACCCAAGTAGAAATAAGTTGCGCCAAATTGACTTCTCCAAAAGCGGGATGAATACCTGTTTTTAAAAAATCTACATCAGTAAGATCTTTCAATTTTAAAAGTTCAATATTTTTTTGACGTAAAGATTTAAATTCTTCTAAAAGCTGCTCTAAGGTTTTGCCTTTGCTGTTTTCAAATTGAGCAAAACGGTCGAAGGGTTTAAATGTTTTGTTTTGACTTTCCGAAAGAATAAGTTCCAATCGTTCCATCCAATCGGTTTTATCACCGTGAATCAGATGCCCGATAACGTCATAAGGGCTCCAGGTTTCATGGCCCTCATTATTCGTTATCCATTCATCAGAAAGATCTTTTAGCATTATTTCCAGAACCAAAGGCGTACGTTCCAGAATTTCTATTGAATGGGTGAGATTAAATTTCATGATGTTTTTTTGAAGTTAGAAACATTTCACGGCTTCGGGAGGTTGCTGCGAATTTATGGCTTAATTCACAAGAACAAGACAACTTTTTAAAAAAAGGAATTTTTTCGAAAGTTGACCAAGTCTAGTAATCTCCTGAAAATGCTTTTATCAGCAGGTATTAACTGCGTTCTGGTCTTGAATAAAATTTCACCATTAAATAAATGTTATCGTACGCATAAATTCCTTCAGTAATTAAATTCATTAATTCTTTATCATCATTAAAAAGTTGACTTACTAAGGACATGTTCATTAAGTAAACCATATTATCCTTTTCTATATAATAGAATTTTCCATATTGATAATAACCATATAAATTTACGCCGTGGCCTTTATAGAGTCTAAGCAAATAGTCACCATCTTTATCATAATTCATGATTTTCTCTTTCTTTTTGTAATCATAAATAAAGTTGTCCTTACAATATGAAGTGACTTCTGGGAATTTAATTTTGTTTTTTTTTCCTTCTGCGGTAATTAAAATAAGCTCTTTGGAAAAGAATGGTAATGTGATTTTTCCATACAAGGTATCACCTGCGGTTATAATATAATCTGATTTGATCTGATTGGAATCTTTAGTTACGTTTGCCAAATTTTCAATCGATGGATAAAGTCCATCTTCGGACTTCTTCATCACGTTGACAAAATCATTATATCTGTATGCTTTTACATTTTTTAAGGAATGCGAATAAAATGCAATTCCATCTTTTTCTGGAGTTTTATTCTTCTCTAATAAAACTGTTTTAAAAAAATTTTCCCGAAATGTACCGTAAATTGTATCATCTTCTTTAGTTATGAAATAGTCGAGATATTCATTTCCTTGAGAGTAGATTTTTGATTGTGCTATCAAACAAAATAGTACGAGAGTTATGTTCTTCATAATCATGATTTTTGGAGTCTTGATTGTAACTTTTTCATATGTACACGCGTTTCACTAAAATCGTCACATTGTAAACTAAAAAATAGAGCTGTTTTTACTATGATGAGATTTTTTTTGCAAATCTATTCAAAAAACTTACAAATTATAAATAAAATACTAATAATAGAAACATTGCTCTATACAGTGTAAGGTTAAAAATTCTAATAGAAAACGAGAGAAATCCTGTTTATAGTTTAAAATAAAAACTACAAATTTATATTGTCAAAGAAGCAAATTTCAAAATCCACAAAAATCTGTATCTTTGGACTCAAATTTAGCATTCAATGACCACTACCGAAACGCCAACACAATTAGAACAATACTTTCAGCAATTCCGCAAGAACATTATTGGAATAGATCAGGAATTTGTATCTCCTTTTGGTAAACAAAAAATCATCTATACTGACTGGACTGCGAGCGGTCGTTTGTATCGCCCAATTGAGGAAAAATTGATGAACGAGTTTGGTCCCTTTGTGGCAAACACACATACAGAAACTACCGTTTCGGGAACTGCCATGACGATGGCTTATCACGAGGCACGTCATATTATTAAGCATCACGTCAACAGCAACGAAGACGATGTGTTGATTGCCGATGGAACCGGAATGACAGGTGTAGTCAATAAATTTCAACGCATATTAGGATTGAAAATTCCTGAAAACCTAAAAGAATTTACCAATATTCCAAAAGAAAAAAGACCAATTGTTTTTATCTCACATATGGAACATCACTCCAACCAAACGTCCTGGCTGGAAACTATTGCCGATGTAGAAGTTATTCCAGCATGTTCGGAAGGGTTGTTTTGTTTGGATAATCTTACCGCTTTATTAGAAAAATATAAAGATCGTACCATTAAAATTGCTTCGATTACCTCATGTTCAAATGTAACAGGAATAAAAACACCCTATCACGAAGCAGCGAAGTTAATGCATCAGCATAATGGCGTTTGTTTTGTGGATTTTGCCTGTTCCGGACCGTATGTAAAAATTGATATGCATCCTGAAGATTCAGAAAGTTATCTGGACGCGATTTTCTTTTCGCCTCACAAATTCCTTGGTGGACCCGGGACTTCCGGAATTTTGATTTTCAATAAAAAATTATACCGTAATATGGTTCCCGATAATCCGGGAGGAGGAACCGTGAGCTGGACCAATCCGTGGGGTGAACATAAATACATCGAAAATATCGAAGATAGGGAAGACGGTGGAACACCTGGTTTCCTGCAAGTTATTAAAACAGCTTTGGCGATTCAGCTGAAAGAGCAAATGGGAATTGATAACATCTTAAAAAGGGAACATGAAATTACGGAATTGGTTTTTGCCGAATTAGGAAATGTTGACAACATCAATATTCTGGCGGGTCAGCATAAAGACAGGCTTGGGGTATTTTCCTTTTATATAAGCGATTTGCATTTCAATTTAGGAGTGAAGTTACTGAATGATAAATTTGGAATTCAAACCCGTGGCGGTTGCAGTTGCGCCGGGACATACGGGCATTATTTGCTTCATGTGGATCAGGAAACATCACATAATTTAATCTGCCAGATCGATTCGGGTGATTTAATCCAAAAACCGGGATGGATTCGAATGTCCATTCATCCAACGACTACCAATGCCGAAATTCAATATGTTTGCGAAAGCATCAAAGCACTGGCTAAAAATCATTTGGAATGGGCAAAAGATTATGATTACAATAAAAAAACAAATGAGTTTGTTCATCATAATGCTTCGCAAATAGAGAAAGAAATGGTGAAGAAGTGGTTTGGTTTATAACCTTAAAAATAAAAAATCCCAAATAGTCATATTTGGGATTTTTTATTTTAATTCACAGGTTTTTTATCTGCGTGTTTCCAGCGTTTGTGAGTCCATAGATAATATTCCGGAGCTTCATAAATTTGTTTTTCGACCAAACGTAGAAATTTATTGGTTATTTCATAATTGGGAACTTCCCTTGGATTATGGGATAAATCAACGAAAGTAGCTTCATAATAACCTCTTTTGACTTTCTTTACTTTTACAAAAATCATGTTCATATCCATTTTCTTGGCCAGCATTTCGGCTCCGGTATGAACCGGTACTTCAATTCCCATGAAAGAACTCCAATGAAAGGCTTTGCCCATTTTGGGAGATTGGTCGCTGGCAAATCCATAAAGACCTAAAACACCTGCTTTTTGGTTTTCTGCCATTACATTTATACTTTCTTTAGTATCAATAAGATTGGCTTTGAATCTGGAACGAATATCCCGAACCAATTTATCAAAATATTTGTTGGCGATTTTTTTATAAATGCCATATCCTTTGAAACTAATGTGTTTGTTCATTGATACTAGCCATTCATAGCTTCCATAGTGTGCTGCCATTAGGGCAATACTTTTTTGCTTTTTTTCTAAATTTTGATAAAGTTCTAAATTGGTAAATACAAAACGTTTATTAATTTCACTTTCAGAAATAGTCATGGTTTTTGCCATTTCAAAAAAACCATCACAAAAATGATGAAAGAATTTGCTTTCAATAATAAGTCGCTCTTTATCTGAAAGATGGGGAAGGGTTAAGGCTAAATTCTCTCGGACCGTTTTTTTTCTGTAGCCAATAATTTTGTAAACCAGAACATAGGTTGCATCGGATAATAAATAGAGTATTCGGAACGGTAACATTGAAGTTACCCAAAGAAAGGGATATATAATTAGAAAAAGTAAAAGCTGCATTCCTTAAATTTTTATGCAAATATACATTTAAATCAATATTTAGAGGAATGTCTTTAACAAAAGCTAAGGAAAGTATTTCTATTTTTACACAAAATATAATTTCTATCATTTTATGAATATAATACTTATTGCCATCGTTGTGCTCAATGTCATTGTGAGTTTCAAAGGTTTTGAAGATTTGGCCTTTTTTAGAAAATATGAATTCCATATCGGAAGTATTCGTGCAGGGGAACAAATCAGAATGTTTTCTTCTGCTTTTTTACATGCAGATATATCACATCTGGCTTTTAATATGCTAACTTTATACTTTTTTGCTCCGGTAGTTTATACTTATTTGGGTGATTTTTCTTTTCTGTTAATTTATGTTGGGAGTTTGCTTTCGGGAAGTTTATTGACGCTGTTTATGCATAAAAATGATTATTCCTATCGGGCGATTGGTGCGTCGGGAGCGGTTACCGGTGTTTTGTATTCGGCGATTTTATTACAACCGGATATGAATTTATACCTGTTCTTTATTCCGATTCCGATTCCGGCCTATATTTTTGGTATTGGTTATTTGTTATATTCAATTTACGGAATGAAAGCCAAAAGAGATAATATTGGACACACCGCGCATTTTGGAGGCGCAATTGGCGGTTATTTGATTACATTGACAAAAGAACCTCAGATGTTCACCGATAATACTGGAATGGTTATTTTATTAGCCATTCCGATTGTGCTGCTTTTTGTTTTAGAAAAAATGGGAAAACTATAAAGTGGCACAACATTTGAAAGAAATCAGCTAATAATAATTTAAAATTCTATACCATGAAAAAAACATTTTTAATTCTAATGACACTGTTTATGACGATGTCTCAGGCGCAAGAAGTAAAACAAATCCCAATGATTAATGTATCCGGTGAAGGAAAAATAAAAACAGTTCCCGATCAGGCCTCCATTTATGTATCGGTTGAGACTAAAGGAACCAATGTTGTCAGCGTAAAAAAAGAGAATGATGCAAAGATGGATGCGGTTTTAAAATTCATCAAAAATTCAAATATAGCAAAAGAAGATTATCAAACGCAGCGTGTTTCATTAAACCCGAATTATGATTATGAAAAAAAGAAACATAATTATATTGCATCGCAAACGGTTAAAATCCTGTTGAAAGATTTATCGAAGTATGATGAATTAATGGAAGGTTTAGTAAATGCCGGAATCAACGGCATTAGCAATGTAGAGTTTAAATCGTCAAAAATGGCGCAACTACAATCAGAAGCCAGAAAATTATCCATCAAAGATGCAAAACTGAAAGCAGATGACTATGTTTCTGCTATAAACCAAAAAGTAGGAAAGGTTTTTACGATTACCGATAATTCTCAAAACTATTATCCGCAACCAATGTTTAGAAGCATGAAAGCGGAAATGTCTGATGCTGGTATGCCTAAGGAAACTTTAGCTGTAGGGGAAATAGAAATCGTTATTAATGTAAGTGTGAGTTTTATTTTAGAATAAGATTCGAAGAAATTATAAATAAAAAAGCCTGAACTATTTGTTCAGGCTTTTTTTGTGGGGAGAGTAGGATTCGAACCTACGAAGACGTAGTCAGCAGATTTACAGTCTGCCCTCGTTGGCCGCTTGAGTATCTCCCCATTTTGTTGACAATAGCTTTTGTTATTGTTTCAAGCGGTTGCAAATATAGGAACTGTTTTTATGTTTCCAAACTAAATTCGAACTAAATTTTAAAGCTATTTTTAATCCGTTGGTATTGAATAAAATAAAAAAATCTCCACGAGGGAGATTTTTAAAATTATGTGTATTTTGGTATTATTATGCTCCTAAAAGCTCAATAATTTTTGCTTTTAAAGCAGCACCACGCAAATCTTTTGCTACTATTTTTCCATTTGCATCAAGAAGATAAGTTGCAGGAATAGATTTCACACCATAAGTAAGTGCAATTGGCTCTTCCCAAAATTTCAAATTAGAAATTTGATTCCAGGTTAATTTATCTTTTGCAATTGCTTCTTTCCATTTTGCAGCATCTTTATCTAAAGAAACACCAATGATGTTAAAACCTTTTGAATGAAGCTCATTGTACATAGCAACAACATTAGGATTTTCAGCTCTGCATGGACCACACCATGAAGCCCAAAAATCAATAAGGGTAACTTTTCCTAAAGATTCTTTTAATGAAATTGCTTTTCCTTCCGGATTTGGTGCGCTAAAATCTGGAGCCATACCACCAACTTCTGTTGAAGTAGCTGATGTTGCAGCTACGGGTGCAGCAATTTTATCCAATTTAGATTTAATTGATTTCCCTGGTTTAGTATCTTTCACTGATTGATCAAGCGCATTATAGTATCTTTTTATTTTTTCAATATCAGCATCCATTTGGTTAAACATGCTTTCAATGATTAAAGCAGAGATAAAAGCTTTTGGATGAGTTGCTACATAGTCATTTGATTGTTTTACGAATTCAGTCTCAAATTTAGCGTATTCTTTTCTTAGGCTATTCATCACAACAGTGTCTTGTTTTTGTTGTGCTTCATTCATTTTAGCCATATTGTCTTTCTGAAATTTCATCATTTTCTTCTGAATTTTCATTCCAGCTTCCTTGTAACTGCTTAACTCCTCGTTATTATAGGTACCGGAAATTTTTGCAATACCAACACTATCTTTGTTAATATCCATTTCAATATCTCCATTTTCCAAGATGAAAGGTACTTTTCCTTCTGCTGCTTCTACTTGAATTAAATGCATTTCAGGTTCTTTTGCAGCTCCTTTGAAAGTAAATTTTCCTTTCTCAATTTTTACAGTATCAATTGGTATAAGTTTACCTGTTTCATCTTGTTTTTCAAGAATTACAGTCTTACCATCAATACCTTTAACAGTTCCGGTAATGATATATTCATTTTTCCCAGCTTTATTGCATGACAACAAAACAGAACAAACAGTAAGTAATAAAAGAATTTTTTTCATTTTTGATTAATTATTTTTTTGGATTTTAGATTACAAAAGTATTTAAAAATATAGGTTCTGTATCATTTTAAAACCTAATTTTTTGTTATTGTTTAATTTTGAATTATTTTAAAGTCGAAGGACAAACAAAATGCGTCATTGGAACAGCTGTATTTCGGATACCGCTTATTCCTTTTTCTACGTTAATTAAATTGTGAAAACCTCTCGATTTCAATATGGAAGCCATAATCACAGAACGATAACCACCAGCGCAATGTAAATAGAAATCTTCGTTTTTTGGCACCATATCTAAATTGGAATTGACAGTGTCCAACGGTATGTTAACAGCTTTTTCTATATGTTCGGCTTCATATTCTGTTGGTTTTCTGGCATCAACTACGATGTTTTTTTCTGATAATTCAGCTGCAAATTGTTCAGGTGTAATTGAATTTATATGATCCGTTTCTAATCCTGCAGCTTTCCATGCTTCAATTCCCCCATCCAGAAACCCTAATACGTTATCAAATCCCACTCTTGAAAGTCGTGTAATGGTTTCCTGCTCTTTTCCTTCAGGAGTGACTAATAACAAAGGTTGTTTTACATCCATAATTAAAGCACCGACCCATGGCGCAAAATTGCCTTGAATTCCAATAAAAACAGATCTTGGGATGAATGCTTTTACAAAATCATCTTCATGGCGAACATCCAAAACAACCGCTTCCGATTGATTGGCTAAAGCTTCAAATTCTTTTGGTTTTAAGGGTTTTAATGATTTTTCAATCACTTTATCCAAACTTTCATACCCTTGAATATTCATCATCACATTTTGAGGAAAATAGGCGGGAGGCAATCCTAAACCTTCCAATAACTCCGCTATAAATTCTTCACGAGTCATATCGGCACGTAAGGCATAGTTGGTTTTTTTTTGGTTGCCTAAAGTATCCGTGGTTTCTTTGCTCATGTTTTTTCCGCAAGCACTTCCTGCGCCATGACTCGGATAAACGATTAAATCATCTGGTAGAGGCATGATTTTGTTGCGTAAAGAATCAAACAAATAAGAAGCTAATTTTTCAGTAGTTAATTCTTTTACTAATGCTTGTGCTAAGTCAGGACGTCCGACATCTCCAATAAATAAGGTGTCACCGGTAATAATTCCGTGTTGTTTGCCATTTTCATCGATTAGTAAATAACAGGTGCTTTCTAAGGTATGCCCCGGAGTATGAATGGCTTTTACGGTGTAATTTCCAACTTTGAATTCCTGGTTATCTGTTGCAATAATCGCTTCGAATTCAGGTTTTGCAGTAGGGCCGTAAACAATTTTTCCGCCCGTTTTTTTTGCTAAATCTATGTGCCCGGAAACAAAATCGGCATGAAAATGTGTCTCGAAAATATATTTAATTTTTGCATTATCCGCGTTGGCTTTGTCAATATAAGGTTGCACTTCCCGTAATGGATCAAAAATAGCCGCTTCACCATTACTCTCAAGATAATATGCGGCTTGTGCGATGCAGCCGGTATAGATTTGTTGAATTTTCATTTTTTTCATTTATTAATATTACAAAAATAATAAGAATGTTAGAGTTATCGGGTTAACAAAATCAAAAACTAAAAAAATAATTCTCTGGCGAAAATAAGAGGGGATAAGCAAACCAAATAACCAAACCCTTATTATGACTTGATTTTCGTTGATGAATTTCCTTAAATAAAAAAGGCACTCGTTTTGAGTGCCTAATTGGTATTTTAGTATTTAATAAACTTATTCCTGATTGGTTGTTTTTCTCCAGGTAAAAGCATTAAGAATGTGTCTTTTTGCAAATCTCCCGGGAGAATCAGCATTTACCATTTTTACATAAGTAGCTTTTGGCACACTGATGTATTCATAAACACTTCCGTTTGAGAAATTAATTATCAATCGACCTTCAACAAATTTATAATCAGAAATTGTTGCAGTTGCAATGGTTTCCGTATATTCAGGTAAATTTTGTTTAGTAGTCTCAGGATTGATGCTTACAAGAAAGTGGTAAGCTTCAATAATTTTTTTACTATTTTCTTCTGCAGCTTTTAATCCTGCATCATCACCTTGAAATTTGTCCGGATGCGCTTCTTTCATCGCATTACGGTAAATTGTTTTTAATTCTTTTAGCTCTGCAGTTTTTTCTACATTTAGCAGTTTACGGTATTCAACTATTTTTTTCATAAATGGGATAACTCATTGTCTTTTAATACGAAAGCAATTTTTTTGATTTCAAAATCGACAATTTTTTTGCAAAGGTACACTTTTTTAAATAAGTTTTAAATTTTTTGTGTTATTTGATAGCAATATATTGATTTTCATTGTTTAACATAGTAATGGCGTTGTTGTGGTTAATTTATCATTACATTTGTGCCCCTTAAATCTTGAAATAATGATAAAAAAATACCACTTTTTCTTGGCATTACTGATGTCCGGTTTTACTTACGGTCAAGTTGTGATTAATGAATTGGATGCCGATACACCTTCTACTGACGTAAAAGAGTTTATTGAACTTAAATCAATAACCCCCAATTTTTCTCTTAATGGTTACGTGGTAGTTTTCTTTAACGGAACCAGCGGAGGAACATCCAATATAAGTTATTACGCTATTGATTTGGATGGATTGGTTACGGATGGTAACGGAAATATTCTTTTAGGTAATCTACAGGTTTCGCCTTCACCGACCTATATTATTCCTCAGGCTATGATTCAAAATGGTCCTGACGCTGTGGCTATTTATTTAGGCAATGCAACGGATTTCCCTAATAGTACTCCTGGTACAACAACAAATTTGATTGATGCGCTTGTTTATCATAATGGCGGATCCGTTCAAGCAACGGCACTGATGACTGCTTTGGGAGAAACGGTAAGTTATAATGAAGCTTTTAACGGGGCGGTGAACGCTCCTCTCCAGTCTTTTCAGAGAAAAACAGATGGTACCTACGAAGTAAAAGCCCCAACTCCAAGAGCGAATAACGATGGTTCGGGTATAATTTATAATGGTATAACCACTACGTTTATACCAAGTGCTCCTCTTACCGAAGGGCAAAATATGACTATTACTTTTACAACTGATACCAACGTAACTTCCGATTTGAATTTATCGGTTACACTTGATAATGGTACTTTTACAAACGCAGATTTTACAGGAAACTTGAATATTACAATTCCAACAGGTACCAATACAATCT
>NZ_DATDPV010000055.1:0-9148 GCF_035292545.1 Flavobacterium sp.
GGCAATATCAATCAGGTTATTTTCATCGGCCGGATTGGTTCTGTTCCAAAGTGTTTTGGGCACCACGCCAAACATAGCACCTCCATCGAGTTTAAAATTTCCGGTTTCTATGGGATATAATTTCATTATAATATTTTTTAGGTGTAGTTAAAAATAACAAACATTCGCAAATTACTAAAAATAGACTTCTTTTTATCCTTTAGAATCGATTTTTTCTATCTAAACATTAGTTAAAAATTGGGTTTTTTCGATTAAAAAAAAATATTTTCGTATATCTTTGTCGTTTATTTAGACAAAATCAATATAACAATGATAAAAGTATCAGATATAGCCAGAAAAAAAATCGTCGATATGATGAATGACGATGGTTTTGATGTTGCCAAAGATTACGTTAGAGTAGGGGTAAAAAGTGGGGGTTGCTCCGGGTTGTCCTATGAATTAAAATTTGATAAAGAAATAGGCGAAAATGACAAAGTTTTTGAAGATAACAATGTGAAAATTGCTGTCGAAAAAAAGAGTTTCCTATATCTTGCGGGAACCATATTAGAGTTTTCAGGAGGATTAAACGGAAAAGGTTTTGTTTTCAATAATCCGAATGCGAATAGAACTTGCGGTTGCGGAGAAAGTTTTTCTCTGTAAAACATTTTAAATAAAATTATGTCAAAATATACAGAAGACGATTTAAAAATCGAACTCGAAAATAAAGAATACGAATACGGATTCTATACTGAATTAGAAGCGGAGACATTTCCTATAGGTTTAAATGAAGATATTGTTCGTGCCATTTCTCATAAAAAAGGCGAACCACAATGGATGACTGATTGGCGCATTGAGGCCTTTCGTGCATGGGAACAAATGATTGAACCAAATTGGGCAAACGTGCATTATACTAAGCCTGATTTTCAGGCCATTTCATATTATTCTGCACCCAAAGCAGTTGATCCTAATAAAACCTTGGACGACGTAGATCCAGAACTTTTAGCAATGTATAAAAAGTTAGGAATCTCCATCGATGAACAAAAAATGATGAACAATGTCGCTATGGATATTGTGGTCGATTCTGTTTCGGTTGCCACTACGTTCAAAAAAACATTAGGTGAAAAAGGAATTATTTTTATGAGTATTTCTGAAGCCATCAAAGAGCATCCCGAATTAGTTCGTAAATATTTAGGAACGATTGTTCCACAAAAAGATAATTTTTATGCCGCTTTGAATTCAGCAGTTTTCTCTGATGGGTCTTTTTGTTATATTCCAAAAGGTGTTCGTTGCCCAATGGAACTATCCACATATTTTAGAATCAACCAAGCAGGAACAGGACAATTTGAAAGAACTTTACTTGTTGCTGATGAAGGCAGTTATGTGTCTTACCTTGAGGGCTGTACGGCACCAAGTCGCGACGAAAATCAATTGCACGCTGCAGTTGTTGAATTAATTGCTTTGGATGGTGCTGAAATAAAATATTCCACAGTTCAAAATTGGTATCCAGGAAATAAAGAAGGTGTAGGTGGTGTTTTCAATTTTGTAACCAAAAGAGGACTGTGTGAGAAAAATGCAAAAATCTCATGGACACAAGTTGAAACCGGTTCTGCCATTACCTGGAAATACCCATCGGTTATTTTAAAAGGAGATAATTCTATCGGAGAATTTTATTCGATAGCAGTGACTAATAATCACCAACAAGCCGATACCGGAACCAAAATGATTCACTTGGGCAAAAACACCAAGTCAACTATTATTTCCAAAGGAATTTCTGCCGGAAAATCACAAAACAGTTACAGAGGTTTGGTGCAAATCAGCGCCAGAGCGGATAATGCGCGTAACTTCTCGCAATGTGACTCGTTATTGATGGGCAACAATTGTGGAGCGCATACTTTTCCGTATATCGAATCCAAAAATATGACCGCAAAAATTGAGCACGAAGCCACGACGAGTAAAATCGGAGAAGACCAAGTGTTTTATTGTAACCAACGTGGGATTCCAACAGAAAAAGCGATTGCCTTAATTGTAAATGGTTTCAGTAAAGACGTTTTGAACAAGTTGCCAATGGAATTCGCTGTAGAAGCACAAAAATTATTAGAAATCTCTCTTGAAGGTTCGGTAGGATAATCTTTCAGAATTTATAAAACACAAACTAGTTTATGTTATCAATAAAAAATTTACACGCAAGAATAGAAGATAAAGAAATATTAAAAGGAATCAACCTTGAAGTAAAAGCTGGAGAAGTACATGCAATCATGGGGCCAAACGGTGCCGGAAAGAGCACCCTTTCGGCGATTATTGCAGGAAACGAAAATTACGAAGTTACTGATGGTGAAATTATTCTCGAAGGGGAAGATATTTCAGAATTAGCTCCGGAAGAAAGAGCGCACAAAGGTGTATTCTTATCATTCCAATACCCAGTAGAGATTCCGGGAGTTTCGGTAACCAACTTCATGAAAACCGCTATCAACGAAACGCGCAAAGCAAAAGGATTAGAACCAATGCCAGCCAACGAAATGTTGAAAATGATCCGTGATAAATCAGAATTATTAGAAATCGACAGAAAATTCCTTTCCCGTTCTCTAAACGAAGGTTTCTCGGGTGGTGAAAAGAAACGTAACGAGATTTTTCAAATGGCGATGTTAGAACCAAAATTGGCCATTCTTGACGAAACCGATTCCGGTTTGGATATTGATGCATTACGTATCGTTGCCAACGGCGTTAACAAACTAAAAAGCAAAGACAACGCGGTAATTGTAATCACGCACTACCAACGTTTGTTAGAATATATCGTTCCCGATTTCGTTCACGTATTGCACGATGGTAAAATCGTAAAAAGTGGCGGAAAAGAATTAGCCTTAGAGCTGGAAGAAAAAGGATATGATTGGTTAAAAAACGAAAATTAAAATGGAGTTTAAAGAAAAATTAATTTCGTCTTTCATGGCTTTCGAAGAACAAATTGATGTCAATGCCGATTTGCACGACATCAGAACTTCAGCCATTAAAAACTTTGAAAATAAAGGCTTCCCAACCAAAAAAGACGAAGCCTGGAAATATACCTCGCTAAATGCCGTCTTAAAAAATGACTATAGCGTATTCCCAAAAAAAGAAAACGATATCGAGTTCAAGGATGTGAAAAAATATTTTCTGAATGATGTCGATACCTACAAAGTGATTTTTGTCGATGGTGTTTTCAGTTCGTTTTTATCTTCAACTACCCATGATGGACTGGATGTTTGCTTGATGTCATCAGCATTGAACAAACCGAAATACAAAATGATTATTGATATGTATTTCAACCAAATAGCAAGCAAAGAAGAAAGTTTGACTACGTTGAATACCGCTTTCGCATCAGAAGGTGCCTATATCAATGTCCCAAAAAGCACCGTGGTGGAAAAACCAATCGAGATTATTTATTTCTCTACCGGAAACGAAGCGGCCTTAATGGTTCAGCCTCGTAACCTGGTTATCGTTGGTGAAAATGCACACGTACAAATCATCGAACGCCATCAAAGTTTGAATGAAAATCCCGTGTTGACCAATTCGGTTACCGAAATTTTTGCTCAAAAACGCGCGATTGTCGATTACTATAAAATTCAAAATGACGTTCAAACAGCCAATCTGATTGACAATACCTATATCGCTCAAAAACAGGAAAGCCGCGTTGCCGTTCATACTTTTTCTTTTGGTGGAAACATCACCAGAAACAACCTGAATTTCTACCACCAAGGCGAAAGAATCGACAGTACGTTAAAAGGAGTGACCATCATCGGCGACAAGCAACATGTGGATCATTATACTTTGGTACAACATGCCACACCCAATTGCGAAAGTCACCAAAACTATAAAGGTATTTTTGATGATGCATCAACGGGAGTTTTCAACGGTAAAATTTACGTAGAAAAAGAAGCCCAAAAAACCGATGCTTTCCAGAAAAACAATAACATTTTGTTGAGTAATAAAGCAACCATCAATGCCAAACCGCAATTGGAAATTTATGCGGATGACGTAAAATGTTCGCACGGGTGCACAATCGGCCAATTAGACGATAGCGCCATGTTCTACATGCAACAACGCGGAATTCCTCAAAAAGAAGCCAAAGCATTATTGATGTACGCCTTTACCAGCGAAGTAACTTCAAGCATAAAAATCCCGGAATTAAGAGTTAAAATCGCCAAAATCATCGCTACCAAATTAGGCGTGAATATGGGATTTGATTTGTAATTATCAGGAGCTATTCCCGCTATCCACTTTTATCTTTTTGTTTTTAAAGAAAAAACAAAAAGGATAACCGTTACTATCGGGGCTAAAAAACAGAACACAATGAGTTTTAATATAAATGATATCCGTGCCGATTTTCCGATACTTTCCCAAAAAGTAAACGGGAAGCCGTTGGTTTATTTCGATAACGGAGCCACATCGCAAAAACCGCAAGTGGTCATCGATGCCATATCGAAATATTACCAGGAAATCAACGCGAATATTCACCGTGGCGTCCATACGTTAAGCCAATTGGCAACGGATGCCTATGAAAATTCCCGAAATAAAATCCAAAATCATATTAATGCCCAATTCGCCCACGAAGTGCTTTTTACTTCCGGAACAACACACGGGATTAACTTGGTGGCCAACGGATTTGCTTCAATTCTAAAAGCAGGCGATGAGGTGCTGGTTTCGGCCTTAGAACACCATTCCAATATTGTGCCTTGGCAAATGCTGTGCGAGAAAACAGGAGCAACCCTAAAAGTCATTCCGATGAATGAAGACGGGGAATTGATTATGGCGGAATTCGACAAATTAGTGTCCGATAAAACCAAAATCGTAACCGTAAACCATATTTCGAACGCTTTGGGAACCATCAATCCTATCAAGTACATGATTGATAAAGCACATGAATTTGGCGCAGCCGTTTTGATTGACGGCGCACAAGCTGTTCCACATTTAAAACCCGATGTTCAAGCGTTGGATTGTGATTTTTACGCCTTTTCAGGACATAAAATGTGCGGCCCGACAGGAACCGGGATTTTATACGGAAAAGAAGCTTGGCTCAATAAATTACCACCCTATCAAGGCGGAGGCGAAATGATTAAGGAAGTGACTTTCGAGAAAACCACCTATGCCGATTTGCCTCATAAATTTGAAGCCGGAACGCCCAATATCGCTGACGGAATCGCACTTGGAACCGCAATAGATTATATTAATTCGATTGGTTTTGAAAACATTCAAAAACAGGAAAAAGAATTATTGGCTTACGGTACACAACGACTATTGGAAATTGAAGGACTGAAAATTTTTGGAACTTCCAAAGAAAAAACTTCGGTAATTTCTTTCAATATCGAAGGCATTCATCCGTATGATATTGGTACGATTATTGACAAATTAGGAATAGCGGTGCGAACAGGACATCATTGCACCCAACCAATTATGAGTTTCTTTTGTATTCCGGGCACGATACGCGCTTCGTTTTCGTTTTACAATACCAAAGAAGAAATTGATATATTTGTAGAAGCAGTCAAAAAAGCACAACAAATGTTATCCTAAAAAACCTAAATTATGAAAGCAATTACTTTATTAGCATCGATTTTAATTATGTGTATCAGTTGTAATTGCCAAAAAAAGGCAATGGAACAATCTAATGTTGTTGCACAACAAGACCAAGGAGAAAAGTTAATTGCAGACGCTCAAAACGATATGATAATAGAATATGAAGCGAATACAAGAGGTTTTTACCAAAAAGTAATCATCCAAAACCAAACTATTTCTATTTCTAAAGACAGAGATGGAAATGATAAACCCGTTCCGACAAAAATTTCGGATGCCGATTGGAAACAATTAGTTGGGTTTTTCAATGAGGTAAATTTAGATCAATTGCCAAAGTTAAAAGCACCAACCGAAAAACGTTTCTACGACGGAGCACCCATAGCAGGTTTGAAAGTTACTTATAAAAATAAAATTCATGAATCTAGTAATTTTGACCATGGTTTTCCGCCTGCTGAAATTAAAAAGTTAGTTGACAAATTGGTTTCACTTACAGAAAAATAATAATGACCATTAAAGCGATACAAGAAGAAATTGTTGATGAGTTTTCCATGTTCGATGATTGGATGCAGCGCTATGAATACATCATTGACTTAGGTAAAAATTTACCGTTGATTAAAGAAGAATTCAAAACCGAGGATAACCTGATTAAAGGCTGTCAGTCGAAAGTTTGGTTACAAGGCGAACAACAAGGTGATAAAATTGTCTTCACTGCCGATAGCGATGCGATTTTGACCAAAGGAATTATCGCCATTTTGATTAGAACCTTTTCCAATCAAAAGGCATCGGATATCTTGGAAGCCAATATGGACTTTATAGATGAAATCGGACTAAAAGAACATTTGTCACCAACACGCGCCAATGGGTTGGTGTCGATGATAAAACAAATTAAGATGTATGCTTTGGCATTTCAATCGAAAAACAATAACAAGTAAGAAATTATGGAAGAAGCAATTATAGACACCAATTTATTAGGTGAAGCCATCGTAAAAAAATTAAAAACCATTTACGATCCTGAAATTCCAGTAGATATTTATGAATTAGGGTTGATTTATGATGTCATGGTCAATGAAGATTATGAGGTAAAAATCCTAATGACATTAACCTCTCCAAACTGTCCCGTAGCCGAAACTTTGCCACGAGAAGTAGAAGAAAAAGTAAAATCGATTGATAATGTAAAATCTGCTGAGGTGGAAATTACATTCGATCCGCCATGGAGCAAAGATTTAATGAGCGAAGAAGCGAAGTTAGAGTTAGGAATGCTTTAAAAAAATGTTTGAAGTTTAAGGTTTCGCTTGAAACCTTAAACTTTTTTACTTTACACAAAAAAAATGCAAGACGAAATCATTAATAGAGTAGCGAATAGTGTTTTGGAAGTCTTCGATTTAGAAGATTATTATCCAAAGGGGAATCGTGTGCAAATTGATATTTCACAATGGCTTTTGGAAGGTTTTCTATTAAAAGAAAAAGACTTTCGGGAGCATTTGCAACGACACGATTGGACGCAATACCAAGACCAATATGTTGCTATTTCTTGTAGTACGGATGCCATTGTTCCGGCTTGGGCTTCAATTTTAGTCACGTTGCATTTGACTCCTTTTGCCAAGAAAATTGTCAATGGGACTTTCGAGGATTTGGAAACTGCCTTGTATCAGGAAATTTTACATGCCATTGATTATACTATTTATCAAAACAAACCCGTTATCATAAAAGGGTGTTCAAAAAAACCAGTTCCCATGAGTGCGTATGTCTTGGCAGCGCAGTATTTGCAACCCTTTGCAAAAAGCATCATGTATGGCGAAGCTTGTTCTGCTGTGCCACTGTATAAGAAAAAGTAAGAAATTACATTTTTTGAATTACATTTTTTATATTTGTTGTACTACAAAGAAGAATATGAAAAAAACGGCTATAATTTTGCTTTGCATTTTCGGAATGATTACTGCACAAGCCCAAGAAGAAGTGAAACCAGACACTACAAAAGTTTGGACCAAAAACGGAAATTTCTCCTTACTTTTTAATCAATCTAATTTCAGGAATTGGACGGCTGGCGGAGAAAACACTATTTCCGGAAACGCGAATATTAATTACGATTTCAATTACAAAAAAAACGATTGGACTTGGGACAACAAAATTATTGCGTCCTATGGATTGGTGAAAACTAAAAATTCCCCTTTTGAGAAAAAGACGGATGACCGTTTTGAATTCAATTCCCTGTTAGGTAAAAAAGCTGTTGGATATTGGTCTTATTCTGTATTCTTGAATTTTAGAACTCAAATGACCAGGGGGTATATTTACGGGAAAACGGATACAGGAGTTGAAACCAGAACACCAAGAACCAATTTATTATCTCCTGGATATCTCACTTTTGGACCAGGAATGTTATGGAAAAAAGACAATAATCTAAAATTTAATCTGGCACCGTTAACGTCTAAAATCACTATAGTAGATAAAGATTTTACTTTGCCTAATGCTGCTTATTTTGGTGTTGATGAAGGGAAAAGTCTGCGTTATGAACTTGGATTTTATGCCTCAGGGTATTATAAATTCAATCTAATGACCAATATTTCTTTAGAAAACATACTTAATGTATATTCTAATTATTTAGACAAGCCACAACTTAAAAAAATGGATGTCGATTATCAGTTAAATGTCGTAATGAAAATAAACAGATATCTATCAACCAATTTGTCTATGCAGGCGATATATGATCGCGATGCTTTTGATGGACTTCAGACACGGCAAGTTTTTGGTGTAGGATTAAATTTTGGATTTTAATTTTTAACATAACAGAAAAACCTTAGAGTAATCTAAGGTTTTTCTGTTTAATACTTCTTAGTTTTTAATCACAGCGTGGTTTTTTGATAATAAACAAACGTGAATTTGAAAATTTATTCATGAATAATTTATTCACAAAATTGCATTAATTAGTTAGAATACTCAATTTCAGTGTTTTTTTCATAATTTTAGTTAAATTTGGAAATCAAAAATTACATTAAACACATTACAACACCCTAAATTTTCATTTCATGAAAAAAATTACTTTATTAATTTTAACGTTTTTATTATCCTTTTCGGGCTTCTCGCAGGTCCTTAACGAAGGATTTGAGGGAGGGACATTCCCTCCGACGGTTCCAGGCAACTGGGCTGTTTTTCAAAACGGTTTTGGTTCAAATGTTTGGACTACCAATACTGTGCTCCCTCATACCGGGACTAAGGCAGCCCAAATTAACAGCAGGCAAAATATTGGGATGGGTAATACCTCCAAAGATTTTTTGGCTACTCCATTAGTTACTGTGCCTACAAATGGCCAGTTGCGATTTTGGTCCAGAACAGCGGTAAATGGTAACCAAGGCACCAAATATCAGGTACGGATTGCTTCAGGGGCATTGCCTGCAAATCAAACAGACGAAGCGGCATATACTACTTTAGTTCAGGAATGGACAGAAGATGAGTTGAGTACTACGTATAATATTTATGAAGAAAAAGTTGTCGATTTAACGGCTTATGCCGGACAACAGATTTATATAGCATTTGTTGATGAATATACACAAGCCAGTACCACTTTAAGTGGAGATTCCTGGTTATTGGACGACATACTACTTGTTTCCAGATGTTTAGACCCTACAACATT
>NZ_DATDPV010000056.1:0-13491 GCF_035292545.1 Flavobacterium sp.
GGAGAAGGGAGACTTGGAGAAGGGAGACTTGGAGAAGGGAGACTTGGAGAAGGGAGACTTGGAGAAGGGGCGACTTGGGGATGAGGAGAGCGGGGGAAGAGGAAATCTGGAGAAAAGGGTTATTCGATTCCTTTTTGTAGGGACTTTATCAAAAGGGAAGCGACCCTTGTATGCCCTTCAATTGGCAGAACAGTTGCATGTAGCCGGCTATAGGGTTTATTTGGATTTGTATGGAGAAGGGGCAGAACGAAACGCATTAGAAACCTATATTCAGGAAAAAGGATTGCAGGACGTCATCATGTTACACGGTAATCAAACCGCTGCCACTGTACAAACCGCTTATGAAAACAGTCATTTTTTAGTGCTGCCTTCGCAAAGTGAAGGATGGCCGAAAGTAGTGGCAGAAGCCATGTTCTGGGGCTGTGTCCCCATTGCCAGTGCCATATCCTGTGTGCCGAATATGTTAGGGAATGGCGAAAGAGGGATTATTTTGACAATGGATTTAGAAAAGGACATACAACAAATAAAAAGGACCCTCGATAACGAGGCATTGTATCAATCTAAAGCTGGAAAAGCGGTGCTTTGGTCGAGGCAGTACACTTTGGATTATTTTGAGGAAGAGATTAGGTTGTTGTTGGGGAGTTAGGAGTTATGAGTTGTGGGTTATGGGTTAGGAGTTGTTGGTTAGGAGTTATGGGTTGTCTGTTGTGGGTTATGAGTTATGAGTTGTGGGTTATGAGTTGTGGGTTATGAGTTATGAGTTATGAGTTATGGGGTTATGAGTTATGAGTTGTGGGTTATCAGAGAACACAGAACGGACAACAGACAACGGACAACTGAAAATAGAGAACGGAAAACAGACAAAAATGCGGATACTTCAATTAATAGACAGTTTAGAAACCGGTGGTGCGGAGCGTATGGCAGTCAATTATGCCAATGCTTTAGCGGGACAAATCGCATTTTCAGGATTGGTGGCGACCAGAAAAGAAGGCGATTTGAAAAGCCAGCTGCAATCGGGGGTAGCTTATCTTTTTTTAAACAGAAAAACTACTTTTGATGTCAGGGCGCTCTTCCGATTGCGACGTTTTGTTTCAATAAGTAGGGTGACTATTGTTCAGGCACACAGCAGTTCTTTTTTGCTGGCGGTATTATTGAAACTGGTCTATCCCAAAATAAAAATTGTTTGGCATGATCATTATGGAAATAGTGAGTTTTTGGACCAAAGAAAGAAGTTGGTTCTTCAAATGGGTTCGTTGTTTTTTCACAGAATTATAGTGGTCAACGAATTGCTTAAGAAATGGTCACTGGCCCACTTGTTTTGTAAGGAAGTCATTTATCTACCTAATTTTGTGTTTTTGGAGGATAATAAAGATAACATTCATTTGAAAGGAGAATTAGGAAAAAGAATACTTTGCCTGGCCAACCTGCGTCCTCAAAAAAATCATGACATGCTGCTGGAGGTCGCAAAAAAAATAAAAATCACCTTTCCCGACTGGACTTTTCATTTGATAGGAAAAGATTTTAAAGACGCGTACTCAAAAACAATCCATAAAAAAATAATATCGGACGGTTTGCAGGAAACTGTTTTTATTTATGGGGCTTCCAATGCGGTGGTTTCAGCCCTACAGCAGTCGACTATCGGAGTTTTAACCTCTTTGTCAGAAGGGTTGCCCGTCTCCCTATTGGAATATGGCTATTTTGGATTGCCGGTGGTGGCCACTGCAGTCGGTGAAATTCCGAAAGTGATAACTCCTAAAAATGGTGTATTGGTAGCTTCGGGAGATGTGGCTTCATTTGCACAAGCCCTTGAAAAACTAATGGGCACTATTGATTTCAGGAAATCCATTGGAGAACAATTAAAAAAAGACATACATTTGAACTATACGCAAGAGCCGATTATAAAAAAATATCTGGAAGTATTATAACATGAGGATTGACAAAAAAAATAGTTACATCATATTACTCCTGATTCATGCTGCGATAGGAGTGGCTGTTTTTACCGTTCCGTTTCTGTCCAAAATCTACAGCCTTCTTATTTTTGGATTTTGCATTTATTATCTGATTAAAACCCAAAACAGGAATAACGAAGCCTTGGTTTTATCGGCTTATGTGGTGGGTGTTGAGGTTTTACTGAGAATGACTGATGGGATGCACTTTAATGAATATGCTAAATACAGTGTCATGATTTTTTTGTTTATCGGTATGATTTATACCGGATTTTCAAAAAATTCGTATTTGTATTGGATTTTTTTAATTTTATTGGTGCCAAGTGTCGTTTTGTCAAGTGTAACGCTGAATTTTGAAACCAATATTCGAAAAGCGATAGCGTTTAATATATCGGGTCCGGTATGTCTGGGGGTTTCAGCGATTTATTGTTACCAACGGCGCATCACACTAGACCGGTTAAAAGAAGTGCTTACCGCTTTTTGCTTTCCTTTGGTTTCGATTGTGATTTACCTGTATTTATACACGCCAAGTATTAAAGATGTGGTGACGAGTACGCAATCTAATTTTGAAACTTCGGGTGGTTTTGGACCCAATCAGATGGCCACTATTTTAGGCTTTGGTATTTTTCTTTTTTTTGTTCAGATGCTGATCAATTCTTCGAGTATCAAACTGCAGTCGATTAATGCAGCCCTGGTCCTGGTTTTCGCTTTTCGAGGTATTGTCACTTTTTCGAGAGGGGGTGTAATCACCGGAATACTAATGATTATTTTGCTATTACTGGTGTTGTATTTTCGGGCCAGTTTAAAAGGGAAATCGAAAATAGGGATTATTTTAATTTTTTCTTTTTTGGCCTCGTTGGGGGTTTGGGGGTATAGTTCCGCACAGACCAGTGGCTTGATAGACAAGCGTTATGCCAATGAGGATGCGAGAGGCAGAAAAAAAGAAAGTGTATTAACCGGAAGAGAGCAATTGATCGCCTCCGAATTTCAGATGTTCCTGGACAACCCTATTTTTGGGGTTGGTGTGGGTAAAAACAAAGAGTATCGGGAAGAACAAACCGGGATTGTAGCGGCTTCCCATAACGAATTAACACGGATGCTGGCCGAACACGGGTCATTGGGGCTGTTGGGACTGCTGATTTTGCTTTTTACGCCACTACTTTTGTATTTAAACAACCAGCAGAATATTTTTGTACTGTGTTTTTTAGTTTTTTGGCTGTTGACCATCAATCATGCAGCCATGCGAATGGCAGCCCCTGCTTTTGTTTATGCCCTTTCATTATTAAAAGTTTATAGCGTTGAAAAACCTACTGTACCTCGGGAATAAATTAGCAAGACATGGGTTGAATCAAACCACTATGGAAACCCTTGGGCCACTTTTGGAACGGGAAGGTTTTACGGTGACTTATGCTTCGTCTCAAAAAAACCAACAGCTCAGGATTCTTGACATGCTTTGGCGTGTGTGCCGAAACCGACAAACGGATTATGTGATTATTGATACCTATAGCACGGCCAGTTTTTGGTATGCTTTTGCGACAAGCCAATTGTGCAGGTTGCTACATATAAAATACATTCCGTTTTTACACGGCGGAAATTTACCGAAAAGGCTTCAGAAAAACCCCGTAATTTGTAAAATGATTTTTAAACCGGCCTATAGTAATGTGACGCCGTCCTCTTACTTATTGGAGGCTTTTCAAAAACAAGGGTACACCAATGTGACCTATATTCCCAATGCGATTGAAATCAACAGGTATCCTTTTAAAGAAAGAACAAAGGGAGAACCCAAGCTGTTGTGGGTGCGTTCTTTTGCCGAAATCTATAACCCAACCATGGCTATTGAAGTTTTGGATGCTCTAAAGAAAAGACACCCGGAAGCCACCCTTTGCATGGTCGGACCCGATAAAGACGGCAGTTTATCCAAAACCAAAAAACTCGCCGAAGATTTGGGATTACCGGTTCTTTTTCCCGGAAAACTGACCAAAGAAGAATGGACAGCCTTATCCTGGGACTATACTATTTTTATTAATACGACCCATTTTGATAACATGCCTGTGAGTGTGGTTGAAGCCATGGCATTGGGACTGGCAGTCGTATCCACGAATGTGGGAGGTATTCCTTTTCTATTGGAACACAACAAAGAAGCTTTGCTGGTTGAAGATAACGCTGTTGAGGAAATGGTTTCCGGAATTCAGAAATTGATAGAAAAACCTGATTTATTTCAGGAATTGGCCACACAGGCAAGACGCAAAGCAGCAGCGTTTGATTGGGAAATCGTCAAACAGCGATGGTTTAATATTTTGCAATAAGGTGCTTTTTTCATATATTTGAGTACCTTGCACCAGAAAAACAGCTTAATAACACTATGTTATCCCAGAAAAAAATACATTTTGAAATATCGGAACGTAAAATTCTATTAAGAGTTTTTGACGTATTATTTGTCTTTATGGCACTGTATATAGTCGGAATTGTTTTTGATTTTGGGTATTTGGAAATGACAAAGGACAATTATTATTGGGTAATTGTACTTGGATTTTACATTACGCTTTTTGGGGCTGTGTTTGAAATGTATAATTTACAAATAGCCAGCAATCAGTTCCAAATCATTAAAAGCATCATTCTTACGTCTTCTACCACAGTGCTTTTTTATTTACTGACCCCTTATTATACGCCGGTATTGCCGTCTAACCGATTGCAGATTATTTATTTTTTCATTGCCATTTTACTGGCATTGTTCATTTGGAGGATGCTCTACCTGAATTTTTTTGCTTCGCATCGTTTTATCAAGAAAGTAATTTTGGTCTGCGATTGTGATCAGGCAGAAGAATTAATAACCGGTTTAGAAAGTGCGGATCCCCATTATAAAATAATGGGCTATATCGATTCTGACAAAGAAAGCGGAAAAACTTGTGGTTACAATAATATCAAAAACATCGCCCTTGAAGATTTGGATGAATTTGTTCAGAAAAATCATATTTCAGAGCTTGTGATTGCCTCTCAGGATACCGAGGGGATTACGGTGCTTTTATACAACAAACTACTTCATTTACTGGAAAATGGTTTTGTGATTAGGGAATATACACAAGTATACGAAAGCAGCACCCATAGGATTCCTGTGCAATATGTGGCCAGAGATTTTTATCGTTATTTCCCTTTTAGCAGAAACAATCAAAATAAATTGTATTTGTTAGGAGTGAGGGTTATGGAATGTCTCATTTCTGTTATAGGACTGTCAGTCGGAATTGCGCTAATTCCTTTTATTTTAATCGGAAACTTTCTGGGAAGCAAAGGACCGTTATTTTATACTCAGGAACGAGTTGGGAAGAATGGGGTCGTTTTTAAAATATTCAAATTCAGAACGATGGTTCAAAATGCGGAAACTGCAGGAGCTGTTTTCGCGGTACAGAATGACATGCGCATTACCCCGTTCGGGAAGTTTTTGCGCAAAGCGAGATTAGACGAGTTCCCTCAGTTTATCAATATTCTGAACGGTGATATGGCTGTAATAGGGCCAAGACCAGAAAGACCTTTCTTTGTAGCCGCCATAGCCGAAGTAATGCCTTTTTATGAAACACGACATGTAATCAGACCAGGTTTAACCGGATGGGCGCAAGTGAATTATTCCTACGGGGAAACCATAGACGAGAGCCTTATAAAACTGCAATATGATTTGTATTACATCAAACATCGAAGCATCTTTTTAGATGTTAATATTGTCGTTAAGACTGTAAGTACGGTTTTGTTTTACAGGGGACAATAGAAGAGTTATGGGTTATGGGTTTTGAGTTGTGGGTTATGGGTTGTGGGTTATGGGTTTTTGAGTTGTGGGTTATGAGTTATGGGTTATGAGTTATGGGTTATGGGTTGTGGGTTATGAGTTATGGGTTGTGAGGAGAAATTAAAAAGGTAAATAATCTGACAGCCATATTGCTTATTAATCGAACTATCGAATAATCCAATAATCGAACTATCTAATAACCGAATAGTATCAGTAAAGGGCCATGTGTTATGATAGTTTGTAAAATACTCTTATGGTTTTACGGCAGTTCCCTGATTTTTATTTTGAATAGCCAACTTCACCAAGCCAATTAAACTGGTTATAATCAATGGCAATACAATGACTAAGTGGATTTTATTCATCATGATAACCAGATAAATTGCGATGGATAAAAGGGCCAATAAAGCAATAAGGTACATCCATTTTCTGTTGTTTTTCAGATAAAAGTAAATCAGGAACAACAAGGCCGGATTAAACAATAAGATGTTGTAATTGTACTCCAGTTCTTTGTGTAAGGAATAAAACCCGACAAAGGTCAGGAACAATCCGAGTAATCCCATCAGAAAAAAATAGACCATATAGATGCGATTGTTATTTACTATGACCACTATCAAAAGCAGTAAGCTGAAGGAATAAAAATTATTCCACCATGAAATGGGCGTTTTCTCTTTTTTAAACTCGAGTATTGTCGTGTTTTTTTGGCAAATTGGCTCTTTGTTGTATTGAATGTTTGCTATACTTTCCTGAAGTTCCGCGGGTAAAAACAGTTGTTCCCCTTTTAAATCCACCTTTTTTCCGAAAATAATACTGATGCCTAATTTTTCATAAAAATGATCCTTGAAATAAGGATATAATATTTCCCGATAGGTTTTTTCCTTATCCGTTGTTTTTACGATGACTTCTTTTCCGAGGGTTTTATTGATGATGTTAATCACCATCGTAGTACAGTTTTTATCAATAAATTTATAAGTATAAAAACGCTCTTCTGATACCAAAGTCGCATTTAAATCGTCAAATAATTGTTGTTTCTGAACTTGTGAAAGATTTAGGACCTGCTCATCAACGGATCTTTTGTCATATTGGTATTCATATAAAAAATCATTATAGGAACTGTTGGTCGCAAAATATTGCAAATCACCCTTTATGAATTTTAATACAAAATTTGGCGTATTGAAATCGAAAGCACCATAATTATACACTTCGTCAATATGATTTTGCTTATCGGTTATGTGAATGGCTGTGTGGCCAAATAAGGAATACATTTCAGCACCATTGCCACAGGTAATCACGCTGACAGTAGTGTTTTCGGAAAGTGGAAGCATCTGGCTAAAAGCTTTATTTGCGGAAGAAATAACTAGTAAAAAGAAGCAGATAAAGGTAATTTTTATTCGATGCATTTTAGTTTTTTTGTCTGTTTTGAATGAAGTTTAAAAATGGAATCCGCTATCTGAAAATGCCCAGATCCACTTTTACGGAGAAAATATTTGAATACAAAGCAGCACTCTGATCACCTAAATCAGTCAACGCGTAGTCAATTTGAATGCCTTTGTATTTGAATCCCAAACCTACATTAGGCTGAAATCCGACTTTGTCTGTTCCGTCAATTTGTTGGATATTTTGGAAATTACCAACCCCGGCGCGTAAGAAAACCAAATCGGTATATCCGAATTCAAATCCCAAAGCCGGATCAATACTCAAAGCATCGGTAGCAATAATATCGTTGGTTCTGGTAAAACGCATATTCAGATTGGCTGCTGCCATCAGGCTGGTATCATTATGGAACTCGAATTTTTTAGACATTCCCAATTGTGCTTTTGGTAAAGTAATTTCGGAGCTTTCCGGTAGTTCCTGATTTTGTCCTTCGACCGCATCTTTTATTTTGTTGTATTCTTCTTCGTCAATGGACCAAACATTGTAGGTAGTCGTAATATCGCGAACCATCAATCCAAATTTCCAGTCATTGCGTTCAAATTGCAGTCCGACATCAAAACCAAATCCCCAGGAGTTAGCGAATTCCCCAATCACACGGCGAATCACCTTGGCATTGATGCCATATTGAAAACCCGGAACCGGCAGTTTTCTGGCATAAGAAAAAGTCAATCCGTAATCGGCTGTAGAAAATAAACTGATGCGATTGTAATCAATATTTCCCTGGTCATCAATTAATTGCGTGGTGTTTAGAATGTCATCCACTCCAAAGCGAATCATGGAAACGCCCCAGGCACTTCTTTCGTCAATTGGCATGGCAAAAGCCGCATAATCATATTGGGCAATATTGGCAAAATAACTAGCATGCATCAGCGAAACCTGTTTGTCCTCTAATCCGATTAAACCCGCAGGATTCCAATACCCCGAATTGACATCATTCGTGCTCGCTGTCACCGCATTAGACATTCCCAAAGCTGCAGCATCCACACCAATATTCATGAATTCGTTTGAGTATTTTCTGATGGCCTGACCATACCCAAAGGAAGATACTAAAAGTAAAGTGATGAATAGTATTTTTTTCAAAGCAAATTATTTTTACAAACTGAAGTCAGTTTATTTTTTTTATCAAAAATATACATTTTTAATGAGGTTACTTCTTCCTTTAACGAAATAAACACTAAAGAAGCATGATCCGATAAAAATCTCCAATAAAAAACGTACTTGTCTTTAACTTATTGTGCTAAATTTGTGAACTTTGAAAATCTAACGGTATAACCATGAATATTAAAAAACACATTCCGAATTTAATTACGCTTCTCAATCTTTTTTGTGGCTGTATTGCCTTAGTTTTTGTCAGTAAACTGGATTTTGAAATGGCTTTTTATTTTGTTTGTCTCGGCATATTTTTAGATTTTTTTGACGGCTTTTTTGCCAGATTATTCAAAGTGTCCAGTCCGCTTGGTTTGCAATTGGATTCTTTGGCCGATATGGTGACCAGTGGCGTCGTGCCGGGATATGTAATGTTTATGCTGCTTGTGGGTGATAATGACCCGTTTTCTCCTCAGGGGATGGTTGCCTTTCTTGGGTTTATTGTCACTCTAGGATCCTGTTACCGTTTGGCCAATTTTAATATAGATACCCGTCAGACCGATTCTTTTATCGGATTACCAACCCCTGCCAATGCCTTGTTTATCCTGAGCATGCCCTTGATTTTAAGTACTTATGAATCTGGTTTTATTCATCAGCTATTAAGTAACCAATGGGTTTTATTGGGGATTACAATAATAAGCGCTTATATTTTGAATGCCGAGATTCCTTTGTTTTCTTTAAAAATTAAAAAGTTCAATTTTAAAGACAATGCCTTGCAGATCATATTTTTGCTGTTATCGCTTTTACTTTTGATTTTCTTTAGCTTTTTGGGAGTTGCCCTGATCATCATTTTTTACGTTTTACTGTCAGTTGCCATGAATACTATTCAAAAAAAGTAATCTCATAACTGCATGAAAAAACCGATTGCCAGAAAAAAAGCCGCTGTTAAGCGAAAACCCAGAGCGAAGAATAAGGACCCTTTTTTCTCCGGAAACAGATTGCGTTTTTCGCTGATCGTCTTTTTTATAGTGTTGTTGTTTACTGTCGGATATCATTACAGGAATGGGTTGGCCTATTATTTTAGTTTCAAATCAGATAAAACTTTAAAAGAAAAAGCCGAGGCCAAACGCATTTCGGATGTTCGGAATTATCAGGTGTTACAAAAACACGAAGGTAAAGTAGTTGGTTTTGACGTTTCTGAATTTCAGGGAAAAATTGACTGGACTCTGGTCGATACCGTCGAAGAAGACTATCCGCTGCAATTTGTTTTTATCAGAGCCACCGCAGGAAATGATAAAGTGGACACGCAATTTAAACGCAATTGGCGTGGTGCCAAAAGAAAAAATATCATTCGCGGTGCTTATCACTATTACCGTCCCAATGAAAATTCCCTTGAACAAGCCGAACTTTTCATTAAAACCGTACAACTCAAAAAAGGGGATTTGCCTCCGGTCCTGGATATCGAGAAATTACCCAAAAACCAATCGATAGACAGTTTAAAAGTAGGTTTAAGACGTTGGTTGAAAAGAATAGACAAACATTATAATGTAAAACCCATTATTTATTCCGGCGAAAGTTATTATAACGATTTCCTGAAAGATGAATTCAGCGAATACCCATTCTGGATTGCCAATTATAATTTTTTTGTTGAAGAAATAGGCGAGAACTGGTTGTTTTGGCAATTTACGGAGAAAGGTACTGTTCCCGGAATAAAAGGCAATGTGGATATTAATATTTATAACGGAACGCCGAAGCAGTTGGGGTATCGGACGATGAATTAGTTGTGGGTTATGAGTTATGAGTTATGGGTTATGAGTTATGGGTTATGAGTTTTTGGTTATTAAAACTCGATTTTCTTCTTTCTTAATTCAAAATTCTGACCTAAATAGACCCGTCTTACCATTTCGTCTTCGACTAATTCTTCCGGGATTCCGGCTTTTAAGATTCCGCCTTCGAACATCAAATAGGTTTTATCGGTAATGGCCAAGGTTTCCTGTACGTTGTGGTCGGTAATCAAAATTCCGATATTTTTGTTTTTTAATTGCGCTACAATTCTTTGAATATCTTCCACCGCCACCGGGTCAACTCCTGCAAATGGTTCATCCAATAAAATAAACTTTGGGTCGGTAGCCAGACATCGGGCAATTTCAGTACGGCGTCTTTCACCACCGGAAAGTAAATCGCCACGGTTCGTACGAATGTGTTGCAATCCAAATTCATCAATCAGGGATTCCATTTTGGCTTCCTGTTCTGCTTTTGTGAGCTTCGTCAGTTGCAAAACGCTTAAAATATTGTCCTCGATACTTAGTTTTCTAAAAACAGAAGCTTCCTGCGCCAAATAACCAATTCCCTGTTGGGCTCTTTTGTACATCGGATAATCGGTAATATCCATATCGTCAAGATAAATATGCCCGGAATTGGGTTTTACCAAGCCTACAATCATATAAAAAGAGGTTGTTTTTCCGGCTCCGTTTGGGCCTAAAAGACCCACGATTTCTCCTTGATTCACTTCTACCGAGATGCCTTTTACAACACTTCTTCCTTTGTATGTTTTGACTAAATTTTCTGCTCTTAAAATCATATTCCGATGGTTCGATTATTGGATGGTTCGATACTTCGATGTTTCGATGGTTTGCAAATTAACAAATAAACGAATGAATGCATCAACAAATTAACAATAGATTAATTATTCGTTGCTTTCTAAAGCTTCCCAAAATTCATAAGCCCTGCGGAGATGAGGCACGACAATGGTTCCGCCGACTAAGGTGGCAATTCCCATCGCTTCCATCATTTCTTCTTTGGTTACTCCTTCTTTATGGCTGGTTTCCAAATGGTATTTGATGCAATCATCACAACGCAAAACAGCCGAAGCCACTAAACCTAAAAGTTCTTTGGTTTTCACATCCAGCGCACCTGCTGCATAAGCATTGGTGTCTAAATTGAAGATTCGTTTTACAATTTTGTTGTTATCCGCTAACAACTTTTCATTCATTACAGAACGGTACTCATTGAAATCTTTAACTAAGTTGCTCATCTTTTTTGTTTTTATTTTTGATTACTATGGCTGAGATTATAATACTCGCTTCATAAATTAATAACATCGGAATCGAAACAATAACCTGACTCACCACATCCGGAGGTGTAACTATGGCAGCGACGATTAATACGATTACGACGGCGTATTTTCTGTATTTTCTTAAAAAAGAGGCGGTAACCAAGCCTAATTTTGTCAGGAAATAGATGATAATGGGCAATTCGAAAAATAATCCACAGGCAATAACGGATGTTTTGATCATTCCTACATAAGATTGAATGTTAAATTCATTCTTAATCACTTCACTTACTTTGAAAGTCGCGAAAAAGTTGACCGACATCGGAACAATCACGAAGTAACCAAACAAAACGCCCATAAAAAACAGTAATGAAGAAACAAAAATAAACAGTTTTGCGTGTTTTTTTTCCGTTTGATAAAGTGCCGGGCTGATGAATTTCCAAACTTCCCATAAAATATAAGGAAATGCCAGTATGAAACCAGCTGTGATACACGTCCAGACTAACATGGTGACCTGTCCTTCCATATCGGTGTTCTGGATAATAAAAGGCATGTCGGTAACGCAAATGCTTTCAGCAAATCCCAATTGGTGCGATAAATCACAAAAGAAACGGTAGGTGATAAAATTGGCATTGGTGGGTCCGAAAATGATTACATCAAAAATATAATCACTGAAAAAAAAAGTGATTGTGGCCATGATTATAATGGCAATCGTACTTCGAACCAGTAACCATCTTAATTCTTCAAGATGATCTAAAAACGACATTTCGTTAAGATTTTTCTTCTCCATTATACAATTCCCTCTTTTAAAATGTCATGCAGATGCAATACCCCTTTATATTCATCCTGATCAATTACAACCAATTGTGTAATGGAGAAATCTTCTAAAATATTTAGGGCATCGACTACCATATCAGTCAATTGTATCATTTTTGGATTTTTTGTCATGATGTCCTTCGCAGTTAAATCGACAAAAGTGTCTCTGTCATTCAGCATTCTTCGGATATCGCCATCGGTAATAATTCCGATTACTTTATTGTTCTCGACTACTGCCGTTACACCCAGTCTTTTTTCTGAGATTTCAAAAATCACTTTTTTGATGCTGGAATCTGGTGAAACGGTCGGTTTGTGTGTTTGATCTAGCATGTCACCCACCCGAAGCAGTAGTTTTTTACCCAAAGCACCACCGGGATGGTATTTGGCGAAATCTTCACTTTTGAAACCTCTCATTTCCATTAAACATACCGTTAACGCGTCTCCCATAACCAATTGTGCCGTGGTGCTGTTGGTTGGTGCCAGATTAATTGGACAAGCTTCGGCATCGATTGTGGTGTTTAAAACATAATCGGAGCCTTTGGCCAAAAAGGAAGTCATGTTTCCTGTAATGGCAATTAACGTGTTCCCAAAACGCTTTAAAATCGGCACCAAAACTTTTATTTCCGGACTGTTTCCGCTTTTTGAAATACAAATGACCACATCTTCAGGTTGTACCATTCCCAAATCGCCATGTATCGCTTCGGAGGCATGCAGAAACATCGATGGTGTTCCGGTAGAATTCATAGAAGCGACAATTTTTTGAGCTATGATGGCACTTTTTCCGATGCCGGTAACAATCAGTCGACCTCTGGAATTGAAAATAATTTCGGTGGCTTTTGCAAAATCATCTGTAAGAAAATCAATAAGTTTTGCAATAGACTTACTTTCGGAAAGAATGGTTTGTTTGGCTGTCGCCAATATATTGTCTTTTGTTATCAAAACAGAAATTGTTAAAGTTTGTAATGTATTAAAGAAAGTTGTATCTTTATATGCCACAAATTTATGTAAAATACCATTAATAAAGAATGAATTCAAACGAAATTGATATCCATAAGGAATTAAAAAAATATTTTGGTTTCAACCAATTTAAAGGATTACAGGAACAAGTTATCAAAAGTATCATCACTGGCAACAACACTTTTGTTATTATGCCTACCGGTGGTGGAAAGTCACTTTGTTACCAATTGCCGGCATTAATTCATGAGGGGACAGCTATTGTTGTTTCTCCTCTTATTGCTTTGATGAAAAACCAAGTGGATGCTATCAGGAGTTTATCTTCCGAAAGTGGCGTGGCACACGTATTGAATTCCTCCCTTACCAAAACCGAAATTACTCAGGTAAAAAAAGACATTACCTCCGGTTTAACCAAGCTGCTTTATGTAGCT
>NZ_DATDPV010000057.1:0-187277 GCF_035292545.1 Flavobacterium sp.
GATCCGTCATGACCAAATTTTACAACATCTTCATTATTATCAACATGCAGCATATAAGGTTTGTTTAAGCTGCTTACATTCAATGGGAATGAAGTTGCTGCAATTGTTGTGCTTTCAATTAGCGCTCCGCCCAATTTTACAGTTCCAGCGGTATTGGTTAATGCATTGGTAAAAGTATAAGCATTGGTAGCTGTTTGCCATGAAGCATTCCCGGAAGCATCTGAGGTTAACACTTTGCCGGTTGATTCTAAACCGTCAACAATTCGTACGATTCCACTTCCCGGGGAAGTAATTAGTACGGTATCAATAAAAACCCTGTCTATCGCATCATGTGTTGAGGAATCTTTTAAATAAGTCCATTTTAGATTATGAACCCCACTTGTCAACGCATAGCTGACAGTTGTCCAGGCAGTTGCTCCACTCCATCTTGCTTTTTCCACTCCATCAATATAGAAAACAAGAAAATCAAAGGTTGACTCGCTAGCAGTTTTTAAAGCAAACGAAACATTTCCTCCAGAAGCTGGAACAGAAGCAGTTGTATAGGTTAAGTCCGAAACGGAGGAATTAACACCACCGCCAGATTTTGCGCCTTTCGTTCCAGCATTAAATTCTCCGGCTGCCGATGTTACCGTCCAGTTTCCCCCAGTTCCTGAAGTAGCAAAAGGAGCAATGGTACTATCTTCAAACCCATCGGTTAATAAAGTAGATGCAGACGATCCAACAATATGTAATTTAGTACTTGGCGCATTTGTTCCAATTCCAACATTGCCACCAGACTGTATGCGAATGGCCTCTGCATTATTGGCTTTAATCACAAAGTCTTGAGCATCTGTTGTTCCTAAAAAATTAGTTGCAGGAACTGTTCCCGCGTTTCCGGTCAAAGCCCATCCAGCGGAACCAAACGGCATCCAAGCCGAACCGTTATAATAATAAAAACCTGCAGTACCGTCAGTTTGATATATTAATAAACCTGTGGCTGGTGTAGCAATGGCTGTTTTTTGGGCTTGTGTCATTCTTGGTGCCAATAATCCGGCAGTTGTAGAAGCTATGTCTAAAGCAGAACTGACATCTGGGGTAGTGGTTCCAATTCCGACTTGTGAAAAGGAGTTGATAGAAAATAGAAATAAAATAATGCAAAACGAAATAGGGTAAAGATTCTTCATTAATTATTAGATTGGTTTTTTTGTTAGTTTTTTTTTAAAAACTGTGCAAATCTATCAAATAGTAACAATTAGAAGGTGTTTTGTTAAACAATTTATATTTTTTTCGATTAAGAGCAAAAAAAGCCGACCAAATACATGGTTTGGTCTGTTTTATAAGAAGTTACGCTTGTGTTTCAGTTTCGGATGCTAAAATTTGCTAAATGATTTTTAAAATTGGAAGTGCTTGACGAATCAAGATCAGCCTTTTTGCAAATTCCGTTTCTATTGGAAGTTTCGATTGTTATTTTATCTGGACAACTTTTTCAATGTTTTTGTTATAAAAGTATTTATACTTTGAGTTAAATCAAAACTTTCCACCGTTAATATCCTCCAGAAGACATTCGGTTTTGAATAGAAAACGATTCCAGCGATACGTACATCAGTTTATATATTTAAAATAATTACTTGCCCATATAAGCAATATTTATTTCACATTTATTCCCTAAAGTTCCTAAAGAGCCTACTACATGTGGGTTTGGGGTGGTGGTGTTGTCATTATCGGCTCCAGTGTAAGCACCGTTAAGGGTACAAGTGGCTCCGGAAGTTAAGTTTATTGTAACAATAATAGTCACTTCGTTAAATAATTGATAAAGATCGGATCCGCCAGATCCATTAGCCCCATTACTAGACCGATATAGACTTATTGAATAGGAATATTTATCGTAATTAGTTCCATTTACCGTTAATCTAAAATTCCCTTCGACAAAACCAGTGGCAGCATAGCCATCAATATCTCTTGAGGCACCTACATTGGTAGTCTTTTTGAATACTGGAGTAGCTCCTAGATATCCCGAAAAAATAATTTGATACTCACCATCATAGGGCGCAATAAAGGTTTTTGCATTTAAACCCGTTATATTGGAATAAGCGCCTGAAGTAGTTGCCACAGTTAAAGCATCACTTTGGCTAAAGCTTGTTTTATAATTTCTATGGATTTGAGATACCCATTTAACCCCATCCCAAAAATATAAACCAGGGATTACTCCATAAGTTCCCGCAGTCGTATTTGTATTGAATACCATTGTTCCAATTTCTAGAGCAGGCCCGTTCGGGTTTGTAACAGGAGATGAAACATTTGTTGCTGTAAGCACAATTCGAGGCATTAAAAAACCAGTTGTTGTACTGGTTACATCAAGCGCTCCTTTTGGAGAGGTAGTTCCAACTCCGACTTGAGCATTTAAAAGGGCAGTAAAAAATAAAAAAAAGGTATAGCATAGAATGCTTAAATGATTTTTTAAAACTTTGTTTATGAATGACATAATTCTTGCGTGGTATTTGTTTTTACAATTAAAAAGTTAGCAAGAGTACTCTCTAAAGGTTTATATAAAATTTAAATCTTAACAAACTCGATTAAAAACCAAAAAATCCGACTAAGAACATAATTCCTAATCGGATTTTTCAATATATTTATTATTTCATAGAATTATGAAGTAAAAAATAGTAACGTCCTCTTACACATCATCATAATCTACATAAATTTCTTTTGAAGTAGGATGTGCCTGACAGGTTAACACTAAACCTTGGGCAATTTCGCCATCAGTTAGAATAGAATTTTTCTTCATTTCAGCTGTTCCGGTGGTTATTCTGGCCAAGCAACTGCTGCAAATCCCACCCTGACAAGAATAAGGAGCGTCAATGCCTTGTTTTAGAGCGGCTTCAAGCAAAGTTTGTTTTTGTGACATTTCAAATGTCGTTTCTTCATCATCAACCAAAACCGTTATTTTTGTATGGCCTTCTAATGATTTTTCAATTTTATGTTCCGCTGTTGATGCCGAAAACAATTCGAATTTAATAGCGGATTCTTTAACATTATGCTCTTTCAAAACAGCGCTAACCGTATTAATCATTTCTTCGGGACCGCACAAATAGAACTTATCAAAGTTGATTTCTTTGTGCTTATTATTCAACACAAAATTCACTGTCGATTTTTCTATCCTGCCAAATAATTCATTTTCAACTTTAGCCTTACTGTAAACATAATGAACGAAAAAACGTCCCACATTTTGCAATTGCAAATCATGAAGCTGCTGATGAAAAATAGTTTCTTCGGGCGATTTATTTCCATAAACCAATACAAAGGTACTTTTTGGTTCACTCTTCAAAACCGCTTGAATAATTGACATAACGGGTGTTATTCCGCTTCCGGCCACAAAAGCAGCATAGTTTTTTTGTCTGTCGGCTTGGGGTTCAAATGTAAATTTACCTTCCGGAATTCCAACTTCTATAGTATCGCCGGCTTTTAATTTGGTAATGGCAAATTGGGAAAAAGCACCATTCGAAACGGCTTTTACAGCAATTCGCAATTCCCCACTTTCTGGTGAAGAACAAATCGAGTAGGCGCGACGAATTTCTTTCCCGTCCAAAGTTAATTTCAAATTGATATATTGTCCTGCGATAAAAGTATAATCGGGTTGTAATTCTGCAGGGACATTAAATAAAACAGAAACCGCATCCTTGGTTTCGTGTCTTACTTCTTTTATTTTTAATTTATAAAATGATGACATGGGGGTAATTTTTTTACAAAAGTAGAAAAAAGTATTAAGATGAAGAATATAATTGGCACGACTAATTTTATTTTGTAAAAATCGCAAATTTTGAAATGTAATATTTTCTTACTTTTACACCAAAAATTTAAAAAAACAGAGTAAAAAACATGTTCAAACATTTTATTAATTTGGAATGGAAGGCTTTTTTCCGTTCGGCAAGTGTAGGCAAAAGCATTGGTCTGAAAATTTTCTTGGGTTTTCTGGCGGTTTATTTTCTGGTGTCCTTTTTGGTTTTGGGAATTGCACTTTATCCTTTGCTGCAGAAATTTTTCCCCGAGCAGAAACCTTTGGCTGTTTTAAACGGGTTTGCTGTTTTTTGGCTGGTTGCGGAATTAATATTTAGATTTTTCATGCAAAGTTTGCCGGTAATAAACATCAAACCACTGATGGTTTTGCCGATTAAAAAGCAGGCAGTAATACATTTTGTTTTACTTAAAAGTTTGATTTCCATATATAATATTTTTCCATTGTTGGTCATTATTCCTTTTGGGATCTTTTGTATTTTAAAAGGAAATTACGGCACCTTCAATATATTCATTTGGATGATGGTAATGTATGTTTTGGCTTTAACCGTAAACTACGCCAACTTTTTAATTAAAAAAATCTTTGCCGAAAACATCAAAACATTTGTTCTTATCCTGACTTTAGGATTATTGTTGGTGGGATTGGAATATCTGGAAATATTTAAAACCAGCATTTTCTTAGGAAGCGCTTTGGATACATTAATAAAACAGCCAGTATTGGCTTTGATTCCAATCCTAATTTTAATGGGATTGTATTTTTTAAATTTCAACTTTTTAAAAAGCAATTTTTATTTAGACAGTTCGTTAAAATCGAAAGTTCAAGATGCAAATACTTCTGATTTTAGCTGGACAAAGTGGTTTGGTAAAATGGCGCCTTTTCTGCAATTGGATTTAAAAATGATCTGGAGAAACAAACGACCAAAAACCACGATTTGGATATCAATTATTTTTTTAGCCTATGGATTGTTGATTTATCCGAATCCGAGTTTACAAGAATCTTCAGTAATGTTAGTAATCGTTGGCATACTGATATCGGGAATTTTCATGATAAATTTCGGACAGTTCATTCCATCGTGGGACGGTAATTATTATGCAATGTTGATGTCTCAAAACATTCCCATGAAACAATATTTAGACTCAAAAGCGGGATTAATGTCAGTTTCGGTAATAGTTTTAGCGATTTTAAGTATGCCTTACGTTTATTTTGGCTGGCACATATTAATCCTAAATCTGGCATGCGCGGTTTATAATTTAGGGATAAATATTCCGATTTTATTATTTGCGGGTTCGTTCAACAAAAAACGAGTCGATTTAGAAAAAAGCCAATTTATGAATTATCAGGGAACAGGTGCTACACAATGGATTATCGGGTTACCGTTGATGTTGGCTCCGGCATTACTTTTTTATAGTGCTTCTAAAATTTTCAATACAGAAATTGCCACAATAGTTTTAGCATCAATGGGAGTTCTGGGATTGGCTTTTAGAAATTTAATGATGATTAAAATCTCCGAAGGCTATCGCAAAAGAAAATATGATACCATAAACGGCTTCAAACAACAGGAAAATTAATATTTAGAGCCTACGAGTTCTCGCAAAAAATAAAAATAAAACAATGATACAAGTAAACCAACTATCAAAAACATATAACGGCACCACGGTTTTAAAAATAGAAAATCTAAACATTCCAAAAGGACAAAGCTTTGGATTAGTAGGGAATAATGGCGCAGGGAAAACCACTTTTTTCAGTTTATTATTGGATTTAATTCGACCAACAACTGGAGACATTATCAACAATTCAATTCCGGTTCATACAAGCGAACACTGGAAACCTTTCACTGCTGCTTTTATAGACGAAAGTTTCCTGATAGGTTATCTGACCGCCGAAGAATATTTCTATTTCATTGGAGATTTACGCAAACAAAGCAAAGCCGAAGTAGCGACACTTTTAACAAAACATGAAGAATTTTTCAATGGAGAAATCCTGAAAAACAAAAAATATTTAAGGGATTTATCCAAAGGAAATCAGAAAAAAGTCGGCATAATTGCCACTTTAATCGGAAACCCCGAGGTAGTCATTCTTGATGAACCGTTTGCCAATTTAGACCCGACATCGGTAAATCGACTAAAAAAAATCATCAAAGAATTGGCTGAAGACCCCAATGTCACCATTTTGGTTTCCAGTCATGATTTGCAACATACCGTTGAGGTTTGCAATAGAATTGTAGCATTGACCAAAGGCGAAATTGTAAAAGACATTCAAACTTCGGCGGAAACCCTAAAGGAATTGGAAGCTTTTTTTGCAGTCTAAAAATTTATTTATGGCGTGACCCTGAAAGAAAAATTCACGGTCGGGCTATCCCTTCCGTATAAAATATAATGAGGAAATCTTTGCCCAAAACAAAGGAATAAATACCTAACAGCCACTGGCTGTTCTCCTCTTAATCTCAAATCTCACGCTAAAAACCACAAAATGAACCCTTCGGTTTTCAAAAATACTTGTTTAACAGTTTACCATATCAAAAAGAAACGTATTTTTACAAGTCCATACACTAAATTCAGCTTTTACAAGTTTAAGAATAAAAACGTTTTACATTGAAAAACAACTTACCTAAATATTCGATTATCATAGGATTTTTATTTTTTTTGATAGCTTGTTCTACCAAAAAAAATAGCTTCGTTTCTAGAAATTCACATGCGCTGAGTACGGAATACAATATTTTGTATAACGGCGGAATGGCACTGGAAACAGGAATTACAGAACTCAAATCAACTTACAAAGATAACTTTTGGGAACGATTGCCTATCGAAAGAATGCAAATTAATGAAGAAACACTTCTTCCGGGTCAAACCAAAAACGCCAATTTTGAACGTGCTGAAACCAAAGCCATAAAAGCCATTCAAAAACACTCGATGAACATTGGCGGTGCCGAAAAAAACCCTCAAATGGATGAGGCACACTTAATGCTTGGGAAAGCAAGATATTATGACCAGAGATTTGTTCCTGCACTTGAGGCTTTCAATTATATTTTATACAAATATCCCAACAGTGATAAGATTTATGAAGCAAAAATCTGGAGAGAAAAAACCAACATTCGCATGGAAAACGATGCTTTGGCGGTAAACAATCTGAGAAAATTGCTAAAAGAAATCAAATTTAAAGACCAGGTTTTCGCCGATGCCAATGCCATTTTATCCCAGGCTTTTTTAAACATCGAACAAAAAGACAGCGCTGTTGCAAAAATGAAATTGGCTGTAGAATTCACCAAACAAAAAGAAGAAAAAGCCAGATATCGTTTTATCCTGGCGCAAATCTATGAGGAATTAGGCTATAAAGACAGCGCCTTTGCGACCTATCAATCCGTTATTGATATGAAGAGAAAAGCGCCAAGACAATATGTAATTCACGCCCATGCCAAACAAGCACAACAGTTCGATTTTGAAAAAGGGGACACTATTGCTTTTTTGAAAAACTTCAACAAGTTATTAAAAGACAGAGAAAACAGACCTTATCTTGACGTGTTGAATCATCAAATGGGATTGTTTTACGATAAAAATAAAAAATACGATATCGCCCAGAAATATTATAACAAATCACTTAAAGCGAGATCACAAGACACTTATTTGGCGGCTTCTAATTACCGGAATCTGGCAGATCTTAATTTCAATAAAGCTAAATATTTAACTGCAGGACAATATTACGACAGTACTCTGGTGCAGTTAAATGTAAGGTCAAGAGAGCATAAATTGATTAAAAAGAAAAGAGAAAACCTGATTGATGTTATTAAATATGAAGGAATTGCGACAAGGAATGACAGTATCCTGCAAATGGTTTCCATGTCTCAAACGGACAGGGTTGCTTTTTATGAAAACTACATAACCAAGCTAAAAAAAGAAGACGAAATTAAAAAAGCATTACTGGAAAAAGAAAAAAATAAGACTCAGGAAAACAAGGGTATAGACAACCAGATTGGGAATGTTAAAGAGGAAGCGATTTCTCAGGAAAAATCATTAATGATGCCACCCGGAGCGATGAATGCTGCTATCGAAACAAAACAAAGTGATTTCTATTTTTATAATCCTACGACCGTTGCTTTTGGCAAAACTGAGTTCAGAAAAAAATGGGGCGATAGAGCATATAAAAACAATTGGAGATTATCGACAGAAAAATTAAGTTCTGATGTAAATGATGTTGTTGAAGGGGATGATAATGGAGAAACAATAGGAAGTGAAAAAGTAAATAAATCAGAAGAAAAGTATTCTGCAGAATTTTACCTGAAACAATTACCAAAAACACAAACAGCCATTGATAGTATTGCCAAAGAACGCAATTTTGCTTATTTCCAATTGGGCGTTATTTATAAAGAAAAATTCAAAGAATATCAATTAGCGGCCAACAAATTTGAGCAGCTTCTAAAAAATAATCCGGAAGAAAGATTGGTACTTCCGTCGATGTATAATTTGAATAAAATTTATGAAATTATAGATAAAGACAAAGCGGTGGCGATGAAAAACAACATCGTCAGTCAATATCCGGAATCGCGTTACGCACAGATTCTAAACAATGTCAATTCTGAAGACGCCATTTTAATAGAGACGCCCGAAACGGCGTACAATAAAATGTATAAATTATACGAATCCGGCGATTACAGAACGGTATATACTAATGTAGAAATGGCTATAAGCCAATACACGGGAGAAGAATTGATTCCGAAATTTGAATTATTGAAAGCCAATACAATCGGAAAATTAAAAGGATTAGGCGAATACAAAAAGGCACTCAATTTTGTAGCATTGAATTATCCTTACAGCGAAGAAGGGAAACAGGCCGAAGTTCTTTTAGGAAAAGATATTCCATTGTTGGAGAATTTGAAATTCAATACGGAAGTTTCAAAAAGCTGGAAAATATTGTACAAAGTTGCCTATAACGATGATAAAAACAACAAAACTTTACTGGACAAAATCAATAAATTCCTCACAAGCAGACCATTTGATAAATTAACTTCGTCTAATGACACTTATAGCATGAATGAAAATTTTGTGGTAATTCACGGGATAATTTCAGAAGAATATGCCAAGGGAATTGTATCGATTCTGAAAGAATTTAAAGATTATAAAATCACTCAAATTCCTGTAATAATGTCAAGTTACAATTATAAAGTGGTTCAAATCAAAAAGAGCCTGGAGGAGTATTTAGCGCCAGCTCCGGTTTCAACCGCACCCGTAACTCCGGTTCCGACGCAAAATCCGCCGCCGGCTCCGGTTATTCCAGCACAAAAGTCAACACAACCACCAATTTTAGAAGAGGATTCAACGCCACCAAGTCCAATTTCACCTCCTAAAAAACCGTAAATATGTTTGAAAAAAGCCCAAAATCATACACAGACCTTTTAGGTAAAACCAATAGAATTGTAGAAGGAACCACTATAAATGGCGATATTGTTTCGCCGGCAGATTTCAGGTTAGACGGACATTTGATTGGGAATTTCCAATCAAAAGGGAAAATTGTCATAGGCCCGGCAGGAAGTGTAAAAGGCGATATCATTTGTAAAAACGCAGACATCGAAGGTAAATTTGAAGGCAAAATCGAAGTGACAGAAATTTTGAATGTTAAATCAAAATCGAGTATTCACGGCGAAGTAATTTGCGGAAAATTATCCGTAGAGCCCGGTGCCGATTTTAGCGCAACTTGCGCAATGAAACCTAATGTGAAAAACGTGATTCCAAATGACTGAAAATATTGAGCCCAAGAAAACGAAATCCAATAAATGGATCGCATTGATTAATATTCCTATTCAAATGGGGGTCATTATTTTTTTATTTTCCTATCTAGGCAACTGGTTAGATGAAAATCATCCCCACCCAAAAGTATATTATGTTAAGATTTTAGTGGTGGTCGGTGTTTTTTTGGCTCTCTATAATGTAATGAGACAAGTCAAAGAAATCAACAAATCACCTGAATAATTAAGGAAATGGATTTTAAAAAATATAGGCCAATTTTAGAAGCGTTAATCATTGCAGTTCCTTTATATATTGTTCACAAAATTATTTTTAATGTTTCGAATTTGGCAAAAACAGCCGAGACGTTTGAGTATTCATTAGAGCAATTGTTTGGTTTCTTTTCGGTGGCATCAGTGCTGATACTTTTCATATTAGTAAAAATCAGAGAAAAAAATTTAGACAATGTAGGTTATTCCTTCTTGTTGCTCACAAGTTTAAAAATGGCGGTTTCTTATTTTTTGTTAAGGCCAATATTGCAAAATGGGAATCATAGTCAAGAATCAGAGAAAATCAACTTTTTTATCATTTTCATGCTGTTTTTAGCAATAGAAACCATAATAACGATACGATTATTAAACAATAAACAGTAAAACATTAATTCAGTCATAATAATTACAGAAAAAAATATTTATTGCCTTTGGAATATTAATTTAAAATGTACCTTTGCACCAAATTTTAGAAACGTAAAAATAAAGACATTTAAAAGATATGGGGATTTCAAATAAACCACTCAGATTTATAGTAGCGACTTTAGTAGCGTGTCTTCCGTTGTTCAGTTTTGCAAATCCTGTACAGGATTCAGTGCATGTTACTACTGAAACGCATCAGGTAGCAACAGAAAATGCTCATGAAACAGCGCATGCGGAACCAACAGATGTAAAATCTAAAATTAAAGCATTTGTTAAGCATCACGTTTTGGATTCTCATGATTTTACTTTCTTTTCAGATGAAGAAGCCGGAAAACATTACGGGTTTCCTTTACCGGTTATTCTATGGGATAATGGATTGCAGGTTTTCTCGTCTTCTAAATTTCATCATGGTGAAGCAGTAGCCGAATCTAATGGAAACTTCTACAAAATTAACCACCACGACGGTAAAATATACAAAACAGACGCTTCTGGAACAATAACTGAAGGAGAAAATGGCTTTCCGACAAATGTTCGTCCGTTAGATTTCTCTATTACAAAAACAGTTTTATCGATAATGGTTGCGGCGCTTTTGATGGTTTTATTATTTAGCGGTTTGGCAAAATCATATAAAAAAAATAATGGAATTGCATCTGGAGCAGGTAGAATTTTTGAACCGGTTGTATTGTACATCCGTGACGAAATCGCTATTCCAAATATTGGCGAAAAACATTACAAGAGATACATGAGTTATTTGTTGACTATATTTTTCTTCATCTTATTCTTGAATCTTTTTGGTTTAATGCCATTTGGAATCAATGCTACCGGAAATCTTACCATCACATTTTCTTTAGCGATACTTACTTTTATAATTACGAATCTTACGGCTAACAAAAACTATTGGGGACATATTTTCTGGATGCCAGGTGTACCAAAAGTAATGCGAATCGTATTAGCGCCAATTGAACTTTTAGGAATCATCATTAAACCATTTTCATTAATGATACGTTTGTATGCAAACATTTTTGCAGGACATATCGTTTTGATGAGTATTATTGGTTTAATGTTTATCTTTAAAAGTTGGTTAGGAAGCACTTTGTCATTTGGATTGTCATTTGCGCTTTCTATCCTTGAAATATTGGTTGCATTTTTACAGGCTTATATTTTTACGATGTTATCTGCTTTGTACTTCGGTTCAGCGGTAGAAGAACATCATCATGAAGAGGCTCATCACGAAGAGAGTCATTAATAAATTGAATGTTTAATTTTTAATATATATATTATGCAAATTCCAGAAATTGTAGGAGCAGGATTAATTGTAATCGGAGCAGGTTTAGGTATTGGTAAAATTGGTGGTTCAGCAATGGACGCTATTGCTCGTCAACCAGAAGCTTCAGGAAAAATCCAAACAGCTATGCTTATTGCTGCTGCGTTAATTGAAGGTATTGGTTTTGCTGCGTTATTCGCATCTTAATTAAAACTCAAAAACAATAGTTGCAACGGTTGGTTGTAACTATTGTTTTATTATTAAATTAAATATTTTTTTAAATACATAATATGGAAAAGTTAATAAATCAGTTTGAGTTAGGTTTGTTCTTCTGGCAAATATTGATATTTGTTGGATTAATTCTTTTACTTAAAAAATTCGCTTGGAAGCCTATTCTTGACGCAGTTAATGAGAGAGAAGAAGGAATCAAAAATGCCTTACTTTCTGCTGAAAACGCCAGAAAAGAAATGCAAAATCTTCAGGCAGATAACCAACGTATTTTGCAGGAAGCAAGAATGGAACGTGACACGATGCTAAAAGAGGCGCGTGAAATGAAAGAAAAAATGATTGCTGATTCAAAAACTGAAGCACAAGCTACTGGTCTTCAAATGATCGAACAAGCTAAAGCAGCAATCAATAGCGAAAAAAATGCAGCTATGGCTGAATTGAAATTGCAAGTTTCTACTTTGTCTATCGAAATCGCTGAAAAATTATTGAAAAACGAACTGTCTGACAAAGAAGCTCAAACTAAATTGGTTGAGAAAATGTTAGGTGACGTTAAATTAAACTAACTATGGCAAGTACTAGAGCAGCAATTCGTTACGCAAAAGCAATTCTGGATTTGGCTTCATCAAAAAATGTCGCTGAAGCAGTAAGTAATGATATGTTTTTGATTATGTCAACGATTAAAGGAAATTTGGAATTGAATACTTTTATTCAAAATCCAACCATTAAAGTTGAGATTAAAGAAAATGCTTTACAAGAAATTTTTGCCGAGGTGAACGGAGTAACAAAAGGATTGTTCCATTTGTTATTTGAAAACAAAAGATTTGAAATTTTAGAAGCCATCGCTTCTGAATACAATAAATTATTTGATGAAATGAATGGTGTTGAGGTTGCGAAAGTAACTACCGCTTTTCCAATGGATGCTGATTTAGAAGCTAAAGTTTTGGCTAAAATCGCTACCTTCTCAAATAAAAAAGTAACGATTGAAAACGTAGTAGATGCTTCGATTATCGGAGGATTTATTTTAAGAATAGGCGACAAGCAATACAATGCTTCAGTAGCCAACAGATTACAAGTTTTAAAAAGAGAATTAAGTAACTAGTTATTTATAAATAATTATGGCGGAAATTAAACCTGCTGAAATTTCAGCAATATTAAGAAAGCAAGTAGAAGGTTTTGAATCAGGTGCTACTTTAGAAGAAGTTGGATCAGTACTTCAGGTTGGAGATGGTATTGCTCGTGTTTACGGGTTATCAAATGTTCAATACGGAGAGCTTGTAGAATTCGATAACGGACTGGAAGGGATCGTTTTGAATCTTGAAGAAGACAATGTTGGTGTGGTACTTTTAGGACCATCAACCGGAATAAAAGAAGGTTCAACTGCAAAAAGAACGCAACGTATTGCGTCTCTAAAAGCAGGAGAGCAAATGGTAGGTCGTGTTGTTAACACACTTGGTTTTCCTATTGACGGAAAAGGACCAATCGGTGGTGACTTATACGAAATGCCATTAGAAAGAAAAGCTCCCGGAGTTATCTTTCGTCAACCAGTTACAGAACCATTACAAACAGGGATAAAAGCAGTTGATGCTATGATTCCAGTTGGTCGTGGACAACGTGAATTGGTTATTGGTGACCGTCAAACAGGTAAATCAACTGTTTGTATTGATACCATTTTGAATCAAAAAGAATTTTACGATGCAGGAAAACCTGTATACTGTATATATGTTGCAATCGGGCAAAAAGCTTCGACTGTAGCAGGAATTGCAAAAATGTTAGAAGAAAAAGGCGCAATGGCTTATACCATTATTGTTGCCGCTAATGCTTCTGATCCAGCTCCGATGCAAGTTTACGCTCCTTTCGCAGGTGCTGCCATTGGAGAATATTTCAGAGATTCTGGTCGTCCGGCTTTGATTGTTTATGATGATTTATCTAAACAAGCTGTTGCTTACCGTGAGGTTTCTCTTTTGTTAAGAAGACCACCGGGACGTGAAGCCTATCCTGGAGACGTTTTCTACTTGCACAGTAGATTATTAGAAAGAGCTTGTAAAGTAATCGCTAATGATGACATTGCAAGAAACATGAACGATTTACCGGATTCATTAAAAGGTATCGTAAAAGGTGGCGGTTCATTGACTGCTTTACCAATTATCGAAACTCAGGCTGGTGACGTTTCTGCATATATCCCAACAAACGTAATTTCGATTACAGACGGACAGATTTTCTTGGATGGAGATTTGTTTAATTCTGGAGTTCGTCCGGCGATTAACGTAGGTATTTCGGTATCTCGTGTTGGAGGTAATGCTCAAATTAAATCAATGAAAAAAGTGGCTGGTACATTAAAACTAGATCAAGCACAATTCCGTGAATTGGAAGCGTTTGCTAAATTTGGTTCTGATTTGGATGCCGTTACTTTAAATGTAATTGAAAAAGGAAAAAGAAACGTGGAGATCTTGAAACAAGGTTTAAACGATCCTTATACTGTTGAAGATCAAGTAGCAATTATCTACGCTGGTTCTAAAAACTTATTGAGAAATGTTCCTGTGAACAAAGTGAAAGAATTCGAGAAAGATTTCTTGGAATACTTAAACAACAAACACAGAGATACGCTTAATGCTTTGAAAGCTGGTAAATTAGATGATACTATTACTGATGTTATCGAAAAAGTAGCAAAAGAAATTTCAGCAAAATATAACTAATAATTTGATAGTTTGAAGATTTAAAGAGGAGCAAATCCTTTTTAAATCTTCAGATTACCACATTTTCAAATTAAACAATGGCAAATTTAAAGGAAATCCGTAATAGAATTACTTCCGTTTCATCTACGATGCAAATCACATCGGCAATGAAAATGGTTTCTGCAGCAAAGCTAAAGAAAGCACAAGATGCAATCACAGCGATGCGACCTTATGCCGAAAAATTAACGGAATTGTTACAAAACCTTTCTGCTACACTTGAAGGTGATGCCGGAGGAGAATTTACAACACAACGTGAAGTAAAGAAAGTTTTGGTTGTTGTGGTTACTTCAAACAGAGGTTTGGCAGGTGCTTTTAATACCAATGCAATCAAAGAAGCTAAAAACCGCGCTGCTTTTTACGCCGGGAAACAAGTCGATATTTTTGCTATTGGAAAGAAAGGAAACGATGTTTTAAGCAAAACACTTTCGGTAGTTGAGAATCAAAACGCTATTTTTGATAATTTGACTTTTGATAATGTAGCTCAAATCGCAGAAGCTTTAACAAAGAAATTTTTGTCTGGCGAATATGATAAAATTGAATTGGTGTACAATCAGTTTAAAAACGCCGCGACTCAAATTGTTCAGGTTGAACAATTCTTGCCTTTAGCACCAATAAAATCTGATAAGCCAGTTTCATCAGGAGATTATATTTTTGAACCTTCAAAAGAGGAAATTGTTTTGACTTTGATTCCAAAGGCATTAAAAACGCAATTGTATAAAGGCATCAGAGATTCATTTGCTTCAGAACACGGCGCTCGTATGACGGCTATGCACAAAGCAACCGACAACGCAACCGAGTTAAGAGACCAATTAAAATTAACATACAACAAAGCACGTCAGGCTGCCATTACTAACGAGATCCTTGAGATTGTTGGTGGAGCAGAAGCTTTGAATGGATAAAATTTTATTTATCTAAAATATTTAAGAGCCGGCATTTGTCGGCTCTTTTTTTGTGGTTTATGATGTTTTTTAAAATTATTTGCAATGATAAAATGGTACGGAATTTTGATTTTATAGAATACTGATTTAAGAAGATAACGAAAGTAAAAACAATGTTATATTTGAAGTAATTTAACTACATTTGGTTTGTTAAAAACCTTACTACCAGTATCTGGTATATCGCACAGTTAAGCCTTATATTCGTTTTTATTTTAATTTTCATTTTAGCAATTTTTATGCTTAAAAAATGAAATTAATTCAATAGCCCTATCGGAACTTCCGAATGGTTATTATATGGCTAGATTGCAAAACCAAGCCAACAGTACTATTTTGAAATTAATTAAAAATTAAAATATGAAAAATATTTTATTATCATTCGTAGTATTTACTCTAACTTTTTCGGTTTTTTCACAACCAAGTTGTGGTGGGCAATTTTATGATAATGGTGGAGTAAATGGAGATTATTTGCCTGGCTCTGATCAAGTTGTTACAATTTGTCCAAATAATGTAGGCGACGTGATCTCAGTAACGTTCACTTTGTTTAACACAGAAGCCGGACACGATGGTTTATATGTTTATAACGGAAGTACAGTCACAGCTAATCAATTTGTTAGTGCAAACCCTGCGGGTAATGTTCCGGGAGGATTATCAGGTGCATTTTGGGGCACCACAAATCCCGGACCATTTACATCCTCATCACCTGATGGTTGCTTGACTTTTAGGTTCAGAAGTGATGCTACAACACAAAGTTTAGGTTGGATTGCAAATGTAACTTGTGGTCCAGGAATTTCTACGGGATTTCATTTAAACGCTTTTTTAGACTTAAATGGTAATGGTAATCAAGATTCTGTGGAATATAATTTCCCTTTGGGACAGTTTCAATATGAAATGAACAGCAATGGGAGTGTCGGGAATATTATTTCACCAACTGGATTTTATGATTTTTTTGAAGATAATCCCGCCAATAACTACAATTTTAGTTATACCATTGACCCAGTTTATAGTGCAATGTATAGCCTTGCTGTCTCAAATTATACAAACGTCAACATTGGTGCAAGTTCTGGAGTGGTATCTGTAAATTTTCCAATCACAAGTATAATAAATTATACAGATTTGGCTGCAAATGTTCTTCCTTTAAGTAGTCCAAGAGCTGGTTTTAGTTATGTGAACAGATTGAGTTATACTAATTTTGGTAATCAAACTATAGCAAATGGGAGTTTGACATTTACTAATGATCCTGCGAATACAATTATAGCAACATCAGAAATTGTAAATACTACTTCAAGTGGGTTCACTTATAATTTTAGCAATTTATCACCTTTTGAAACCCGATTTATAGATGTCACAATGTCTGTGCCAAGCATTCCAACCGTTTCGATTGGGCAACTGTTGACCAATTCGGCGAGTATCTCAACAACAGGAACAGAAATATCATTAACGAATAATAACAGTAGTTTAACACAAGTTATTGTTGCATCTTATGACCCGAATGACAAAACTGAATCCCATGGAGAAAAAATTGTATATTCAACATTCGCTCCAAACGATTATTTGACTTATACCATTCGATTTGAAAATACCGGTACAGCTCCAGCAACCAATGTAAACGTTACTGATGTTTTAGATCCAGCAATTGCTGAAACCTCAATAAAAATGATTAGTTCCAGTAATAGTTACGTTTTAGAGCGTGTAGGAAATAATTTGAGTTGGAAATTTGACAATATTCAACTAGCAGTTTCAGTTTCAGGCACCAATATTGGCAAAGGGTATATAACCTTTAAAGCAAAATTAAAACCAGGTTTTATAGTAGGGACGAATGTCCCAAATATGGCAAAAATATATTTCGATACGAATCCAGCAATCGATACCAATATTTTTAACACTGAATTTGTTTCTGTGTTGGCAAACAATAGTTTCGAGTTTAATAATTTATTTAGAATATCCCCGAATCCTGCAACTACGACTTTGAATATCAATACGAACCAAAACGACAGGATTACTGCTATTAGCATTTACAATATACTCGGACAACTAATTTTAGTTATTACGGAACCTAAAATTGAGATTGATATAACGAGTTTGAAAGCAGGGAATTATATCATAAAAGTCAAGTCTGACAAAGGAACTTCAAGCGGCAAGTTCATTAAGATTTAATAAGCAGCGATTACCAACGAAATCTTTGAACGGATAAAAATTTATTTATCTAAAATATTTAGAGTCGGCATTTGTCGGCTCTTTTTTATTGATTAATTTTATAAAATAATTAAACTAAAGTATTGAAAATTGGAAATCAAAGAACTTACCACTATAGAAGAAATGTTGGCTCAAATGGAAACCATGCAATATTTGTATCCAAAACTTGGTATAGAGAAATATGAATCCTATTTAAAAGAAATGGTGCCGCATAACTATACCCAAATTGCTGTTTTTGATAACGAAACCTGCCTTGGAATTACAGGATGTTGGTCCTCAACCAAACTATGGAGTGGAAAATATTTAGAAATAGACAATTTTGTTGTACATCCGGACCATCGATCCAAAGGAATTGGGAAGTTATTAACCGATTTTGTTGAACAAAAAGCAATCGATTTAGGATGTACCAATATTGTTTTAGATGCCTACACAACAAATTTTACCGCGCATCGTTTTTATTACAATCAAGGCTTCGGACCAAAAGGATTTCACTTTGTAAAAATTTTAGATGAAGAAGGATTAACCTGAACCATAAAATCTAACTTTATTGAATCTATAAAACAGTAATAAACCAAAGAATTGGTTATTTTTGTTTCATACAAATTAAAATTTTCAAGTCACATTTTGAGTTTATATAAAAATCTTTTCAAACAAACAGTCATTTACGGACTCGCAACGGTTTTGCCGAGAATGTTCAGTTTTTTACTGGTTCCGCTTTATACCGGTTTGTTGCCAAAAGCTGAATATGGAAAGGTGTCCATCATCTTTGCTTACATAATTTTTTTCAATGTCATCCTGGCCTACGGAATGGAAACGGCATTTTTTAGATTTTACAACAATGAAACCGACAAAAAAACGGTTGTGGAAACAACAACAGTTTCCATTTTCTGGACCTCAATATTGTTTTTATTTGGAGCCGTATTATTTCAAAACACATTAGCCGAAAGATCAGGAATTGATGTGCAATACATACAATACGCCATTTGGATTCTAGTGCTTGACGCTTTGGTTATCATACCCTTTTCAAAACTTAGGGCCTATCAGAAACCCATGGTCTACGCTGCAATTAAAATTGCAAACGTGGTAATCAATCTTACCTTAAGCGTTTTCTTTTTAGTTTTTTTACCCAAAATTGCCCAATCGCATCCGGATAGTTTTTTAGACTCCATATATTTCGAAAACTTCCAAATCGGGTATATCTTTATTGCCAACATCATCGCTAGTTTAGCAACGTTTCTGGTGCTTTCGCCCAATTATTTTCACCTAAAATGGCATTTCGACTTTGATCTCTGGAAAAGAATGATGCGTTATGGCTTGCCAATCTTGGTTGCTGGACTTGCATTTGCCATCAACGAACAATTCGATAAAATACTCTTAGGGGAATTATTGCCAGCAAATATTGCCGAAGCCGAAGTTGGCGTATATTCCGCCTGTTATAAATTAGGACTATTCATGGTTTTATATCGAACGGCATATACCTTAGGAATTGAACCTTTCTTTTTCAGCCACGCTTCAAACGAAAATGCGCCGCAAACCTACGCCATGATTACCAAATATTTCATCATTTTTGGCTCCTTTATTTTATTGGCGGTAATCGTTTTTGCAGATGTTTTAAAATACCTAATGATTCGGGATTCCTCCTATTGGGAAGCCATGAAGGTCGTACCGTTAATCATTCTTGCCAATTTTTTTCTGGGCATTTACACCAATCTTTCCGTTTGGTACAAACTCATCGACAAAACCCATATTGGCGCCTACATTTCGATTATTGGAGCAATAATAACGTTGGGACTTAACTTTTTATTGATTCCCACCATGAGTTATTACGGCTCGGCAATCGCCACTATTGCGGCCTACGGAAGCATGATGTTTATTTCCTATTATTTCGGAAACAAATATTACCCAATTCCGTACGACATAAAAAAAATAGGCGGCTATCTCTTATTATCCATAGGATTTTCAGCCATTTCATTCTATGGGTTCCGAGAGAATTATTTTGTTGGAATCTCGTTATTAATCGTATTCATGTATTTCATATATTACAACGAAAAAGAAACATTAGAACGAATCATTAAACGTAAAAAGAATTAGGAGCTATTTCCCGCTATCCGTTGCAATCTTTTCCTTTTTAAAGAAAAAAGGAAAAGGATTTCCACTTCTATCAGGGCTAGTCAATAATAATCCACAACATTAAATTTATATCATGACCATAAAAATCATCAACAAATCACAACACGCTTTGCCTAATTATGAAACCGTCGCCTCTGCAGGAATGGATTTAAGAGCAAACCTAACCGAATCCATAACCTTAAATCCATTGGAAAGAGCCATCGTAAAAACAGGACTTTTCATCGAACTTCCTATGGGTTTTGAAGCACAAGTGCGCCCAAGAAGCGGACTCGCCGCCAAAAAAGGAATTACCGTTCTCAATTCACCCGGAACAGTCGATGCCGATTATCGTGGTGAAATTGGCGTTATTTTAGTAAATTTATCCAATGAAGCATTCGTTATCGAAAACGGCGAACGCATTGCGCAACTCATCATCGCCAAACACGAACGCGCTGAATGGCAGGAAGTAATCGAATTATCTGAAACGTCCAGAGGCGAAGGCGGTTTTGGTAGCACTGGGGTGAAGTAAATAAATTTAATATTTCTAAAATTGAAAGATTCCATAATCCAATCATTCAATTTTAAATCATTTAATCTTTAAATAAAAAAACATACATGAAAATAATAGTTCCCATGGCCGGACGTGGTTCACGTCTTCGCCCACATACATTAACAGTTCCAAAACCATTAATTCCAATTGCAGGAAAACCAATTGTGCATCGTCTCGTAGAAGACATTGCCGGCGTAATCAATCAGGAAATTGAGGAAATTGCGTTTATCATCCACAAAGATTTTGGTAAACAGGTAGAGGACGATTTGATTGCCATTGCCCAAAAATTGGGATCAAAAGGAACAATTTATTACCAAAATGAAGCATTAGGAACGGCGCATGCCATTATGTGTGCCAAGGAATCTATGCAAGGACCAATTGTGGTTGCCTATGCAGACACACTTTTCAGAGCTGATTTTACGTTAGATACTTCAGCGGACAGTGTTATTTGGGTAAAACAAGTGGAAGACCCAAGTGCTTTTGGCGTGGTGCAATTGAATGAAAACAATCAGATTGTAGATTTTGTTGAAAAACCAAAGGAGTTCGTATCCGATTTAGCCATTATTGGAATTTATTATTTCAAATCAGGCGAAACATTGCGTTCTGAATTACAATATTTGCTCGATAATCATGTTGTTAAAGGAGGAGAATACCAATTAACCGACGCTTTGGAGAACATGAAACAAAAAGGCATGAAATTTGTGCCTGGTAAAGTAGAGGAATGGATGGATTGCGGAAACAAAAATGTAACCGTGGAAACCAATTCCCGTTTATTGACTTTCCTGCACAATGATGGCGAACATTTGGTAGATTATGATGTAAAACTGGAAAATTCAACCATAATTCCGCCATGTTATATTGGTGAAGATGTAATTCTTATTAATGCAACGGTTGGACCAAATGTGTCACTTGGAAAAGGATGCCATGTACAAAACAGTACGATAAAAAACAGTTTGGTGCAAAACCATTCTCATATAAAAAACGCCAATTTAGACAATGCCATGATAGGAAGTCATGCCAGTTTCGATGGTAATTTTACCAGTATCAGCATTGGAGATTATTCGGTTTTAGAATAATATTTTAAAGAATTAGAATGAAAAAATTTGCTTTAGCATTAATCTTCTACGGAATATTCTCTATTCCGACTTCACTTATGGCACAAACGGAGCCGGAAGATATTGCTATGGAAAATGATCAATTTCAAGATTCATTCTACGAATCATTGCTACAAAAAGGAATAGAAAATCATGACAAGGCGATTATAGCTTTGGAAAAATGCCTGAAACTGCAACCTACTAATGCAACGGTCTATTCAGAATTGGGAAGAAATTATCTGGCTCAGAAAGATTATAAAAATGCCTACGAATCTTTTGAAAAAGCCACGAAAATCGACCCGAAAAACAAATGGTTTTGGGTAGGAATGTACGATGTCTGTTACGAAACCAGAGATTTTACACAAGCAATAGTTATTGTCAACAAATTGGTGGAATTTAAAAAAGAATATAAAGAGGAATTGGTTTCTCTCTACATGAATACACAACAATTCGACCAGGCTTTAGACTTGATTAATGAGCTGAATGACCATGTTGGAAAATCAGATTTAAGAGATAATTATAAATCTCAAATCCTGAGAGATTCCAAATATCAAAGTGCCGAAAGGATTAATCTGATTGATCAAATCAAGAAGAATCCGAAAGTCGAATCCAACTATATCGACTTGATTTTCTTGTATTCAGAAAATAATCAGGAAGAAAAAGCGCAGGAAATCGCCAAGAAATTAGAAGCTGAAATTCCAACTTCTGATTGGGCGCAAGTGAGTTTGTTTAATTTACATTTGACTAATAATGATGGGGAAAATGTGGTAAAATCGATGAACTCAGTTTTGGCAAGTGGTAAAATCGATAATAAAATAAAGCACCGCATGCTGAATGAGTTTTTGATTTTTATAAAAGACAAACCCCAATTTGATTCCGATTTGGATAAAGCCATTTCTTATTTCGATAACGACAAAGAAGTAAAAGTCGCCAAAGAAATCGGAAAATTTTATCATAATAAAAAGAATTGGGATAAAGCAGCCCGATACTATGAAATGCATTTGAATAAAAATGCAGAAGATTTAGAAACGGTATTACTTTTGCTTGAGGCATATACTGAAAAAGGACAATTTGACGTTGTAGCAAAGAAAGCGGATGCCATGATGCAGCTTTTTCCGACTCAGCCACACTTTTATTATTATAATGGAATGGCAAACAATCAGTTGAAGAATTATAAAACCGCAAAAGAGGTACTCGAAACGGGATTGGATTTTTTAGTGGATAATATCGGATTAGAAATAAATTTCAACATTCAAATAGGGGAAGCCTATAACGGATTGGGCGATATGAAGAAAAAAGAAGTTTATTTTTCTAAAGCGGAAAAATTATTAAAACAGAAAAAAGAATGAGAAAAAAGATAGGAATGATGTTGTTGGTTTTTGTGTTTTGTTCGGCCAGTTCATTGACGCTAGTGTCATGCAAATCCAAAAAAGCAGTTATAGCAGAGGGAACCGCAAGTAAAATGCTGACAGCAGATAAAATAATTGCAAATCATTACAATAATAAAAAAGATTTTTCTACTCTATATATCAAGTCAAGCGCAAGCTATAAAGACGATAAGCAAACCCAAAATGTTACCGCTGAAATTAAAATCAAAAAAGACGAAAAAATTTTAGTCAGCATTCGATTTCTTGGCATTACGATGGCAAAAGCTTTAATTACGCCAAACGAAGTAAAGTATTATGAAAAAATCAATGGCGAATATTTCGAAGGCAATTATGCCGGGTTAAGTCAGTGGTTGGGTACCGATTTGGATTTTCAAAAAGTGCAAAATATGTTAATTGGTCAGGCTTTTGATGATTTAAACAAGGGAAAATACAAAACCACGATTGAGGATAAATTATACAAACTCGAAAACACCTCGGATGCTAACACCAATAAAGCATTCTATTTTGAAGCCGAACATTTTTTGATAAAAAAACAAGAAATTATTCAAGTATCAAAAGGCAGAATGCTACAAGTTACGTATCCAAATCATAGAGAATATAGCCAAACTGTTTTACCATTAAGTCTAATTATTGAAGCTCTTCAAAAGAAAGGGAAAACAAATATCAGCATCAATTACAACCAAGTTACGTTCAATGAAGAACTTTCTTTCCCATATAGCGTCCCGGATGCCTATGAAAGAATTTTTATTAATTAGATTTGCACAAATATATTTTTAATATGCCAAAATTTATCTTAAGCCTGTTTTTCATCTTTATGACTTTACAAATGTGGAGTCAGGAAGACCAACAACAAAAATTGGAACAACGAAAAGCTCAAATTCAGGAAGAAATTCGTGAAAACGAAAAATTATTACAGTCAGCCAAGAAAAAGGAAAAATCAGTAACGAATTTGATTGCAATTCAAAGCAACAAAATTAAGCTTAAAGAAAAATTAATCAATACGACAGAAAAGCAAACCAAACTTTTGAGTAATGATATGTATATTAATCAAATACAAATCAACAGGCTCAAAAAAGAATTGGTAGAGCTTAAAGAAGATTATGCGGAGATGATTCTAAAATCATACAAAAGCCGTTCTGAACAAAGCCGTGCGATGTTTTTACTGTCATCTGAGAATTTCCTGCAAGCCTATAAAAGAGCACAGTATATGAAACAATATACTAGTTACAGAAAGATGCAAGGCGAGGAAATAAAAAAGAAAACAGAACAACTTACCGTTTTCAATGGTAAATTAAGTGATCAAAAAACAGTCAAACAAAAATTAATCAAAGAAAACGAAAAAGAAAAATTAGGGCTTCAAAAGGAAAAGCACGATCAGGAAATATTGGTCAGTTCCATTAAGAAGGACAAAAAGAAAATTGCTGCCGAAATCAGGAAAAAACAGAGAGAAACCAAGAATATCGACAAACAAATTCAAAGATTAATACGTGAAGCCATCGCGGAAGCCAACAGAAAAGCTGCGGCTGCCAATGCAAAAGCCAATCCTAGAAAAGTTGTTACGGCTGCTGAAGCAAGAGCAGCAGAGTCATCTACAAAAATTGTTTTAACCGCCGAAGGAAAAATCATAGCAGATAATTTTAAAGCCAACAGAGGAAGCTTGCCTTGGCCAGTAGAAAAAGGGTTTGTGTCCTTAGGTTATGGTGATCAGCCACATCCGGTTCATAAATCATTAGTGGTACACAATAGTGGTGTAGAAATCACTACCGATAAAGGAGCAAGTGCCAGAGCCGTTTTTGGCGGGGAAGTAACCAGCGTCATGGTGCTTTCGCCGGTAAATAAAGCAGTAATGATTCAACATGGGGATTATTTTACGGTTTATCAGAATTTAAGCAGCGTAAGTGTCAGTAAAGGCGATAAAGTATCTATAAAACAAACTATTGGAAAAGTGAGAACCAATGGCGATACAGGAAAAACGGTTATCAAGTTTACCATTTCTCAAAATACAACATACACCAATCCAACGGGGTGGTTGTTTAATATGTAAATAGAAAGGGAACCAATTGGTTCCCTTTTTTTATGATATAAATAAAGCTTTTAGTTCGGTAGCTTCTGAAGGTTTCATTTTTCCGGCCAAAACCAAGCTGAGTTGTTTTCTTCTTAAGGCAGCATCGTAGCGTTGTTTTTCCAATTCCGTTTCTGGAATAATTGGTGCTACTTCTACAGGTCTTCCGGTGTCATCAACGGCAACAAAAGTATAAATGGCTTCATTTGCTTTGTTTTTTATTCCGGATTCACGGTCTTCTACCCAAACATCAATAAATATTTCCATAGAACTCCTGAAACTTCTGGATACTTTAGCTTCAACAGTAACTACACTTCCCAAAGGAATTGCTCTATTAAACGCCACGTGATTTACAGAAGCGGTAACCGTAATTCTGCGGGAATGTCTTCGGGCAGCAATACTTGCGGCTCTGTCCATTCGGGCTAATAATTCGCCGCCAAAAAGATTATTCAATGGATTTGTTTCACTCGGCAAAACCAAATCCGTTAAGATGGTTAAAGATTCAGAAGGATGTTTCGGGTGCATAGTTTTTTTACAAAGATAATTACAGTTCATAAAAAATCCCGAAGTTATCGGGATAAATTTTTTATAGTTCTTCGATAAGCAACCAAGCATCGGGATTGTCCGATTTTTGAATTTCGCTCATTGCTTTTTGAGCTTCCGCATAGGTTGGATAACTTCCATAAAGAACAGGAAATAAACCGTTTCTGTTTGGAGCAATCCGTTTGGCCTTAAACCCTTTTTCGTTCAATTCTTTGTAAATTTTTTCTGCATTTCCTTCGTGTCTAAAGGCACCGGCAACAACATGATACGGCATTTTTTCCTCTTTAATGGTCAGCGTCACCGAAGGCAAAGGGTTTGCTATAAAAAAGGTAGCTTCCTGAATTTTATTTTGCACTTGTTTTTGCACTGCTGTTTGAACAAGTAACGTATCGGTTGCGATTTTTTCTTGATATAATTTGAAACCAACACTTCCGGCGGCGGTCATAGCCAAAACAAAAATGGCGGCATATTTCAAATACGGAGTGCTTTTTCTTCTTTCTAAAGTGATAAGGACCGGTTCTTTTTCTTCAAGAACTTCCAACTCTTGTTTGAAGATTTCTCTTTTTATAGTTGGGGAAACAAAAGAACTTAGGCCAAATGAATCTGTCAAATAATTCAGTTGTTCAAAAGGAGTAAAAACAATGTTTCTTTCTGAATTTAACGAAAGTTCGCCGATGTTTTTTAATGTGATTTTTCCGTTTACTTGAAGCGTATTTCTCCAGATTGCAACTTCATTTTCAATAGCGACAACAGCATTTTCGTATGTTGTTTTTTCAGACTGAGCCATATGATTGGCCAATAGTCCGTCATTATTTTTTAAATATGAATTGAAAGAAATCAATTTCTTTGGCGGATAGAACGCATTCGAATTTTTATTCCACTGTGCCGACTGAATTTCGGTCAAAAAAGCACCAAAACCCGGAACCGCTACACATTGGTAACGATATAAAAGTTGCGAAATATATTGTTCTGTCTTCATAGAAACAAAGTTAGACAATCAAAATAGTTATCAAAATTTTATTCACAATTTTTATTAACAATTTCCATAAAAATTTATACTTTTCAGCCTCAAATACTTGCCATGAACGAAAACGAGTTATTTTATTTATTAGCCTTACAAAAAGTTGAAGGAGTGGGTGATATTGTTGCCAAAAAGCTTCTTTCCCATTGCGGAAATGCCGAAACTATTTTCAACACCAAAGCAACACAGCTATCCGCGATTGATGGAGTTGGTTCCGTTTTGATTAAAAAATTAAAAGACAAAACGGTTTTCGAAAAAGCCGAAAGCGAATTGAAATACATCAAAGAAAACAACATTCAGGCTGCATTCTTTCAAGACGAAAATTACCCGGAAAGGTTGAAACACTGTATCGACGGACCAATTTTATTGTTTACTTCCGGAAATATCAATCTCAAAAACAGAAAAATAATCAGCATTGTAGGAACACGGCAAATCACATCTTACGGAACGGAATTTTGTAAAAAACTGATTGCGGATTTAGCACCATTGAATCCTATAATCGTAAGCGGTTTTGCCTATGGCGTTGATATTGTCGCGCATCAGGCAGCCATGGTACATAACCTGCAAACCATTGGCGTAGTTGCACATGGTCTGAACCAAATTTATCCCGGTGTGCACAAAAAGTATGTAGCAAAAATGGAAGAAAATGGTGGTTTTATGACCGAATTTTGGAGTTCCTCCAATCCGGATAAAGAAAATTTTGTGCGTAGAAATAGAATTGTAGCCGGAATGTCAGAGGCCACTGTTGTGATTGAATCGGCTGATAAAGGCGGCTCCTTAATTACCGCCAATATGGCAAACGATTACAATCGGGATGTTTTTGCCGTTCCCGGTAGAACGAGCGATAAGTACAGTCAGGGCTGCAACAATTTAATTAAAACACAAAGAGCCAATTTGCTCACCAGCGCTGCCGATTTAGTTTATATTTTAAATTGGGATTTGGAAAAAGAAACCAAGCCGGTACAAAAACAATTGTTTGTAACACTTGAAAACGAGGAACAAAAAATTTATGATTATCTCCAGAAAAAGGGAAAAGAACTGATGGATATCATTGCCTTAGAATGCGATTTCCCGATTTATAAAATTTCGTCGTTATTATTGAACATGGAATTGAAAGGCGTGATCAGACCCTTGCCCGGAAAATTGTTTGAGGCGATATAACCACCAGTTGAAACAACTCTGTCTTACTTTAATAGTCTGACAGAGTTGTAAATATATTAAATATTAAATCCTAATTTCACTCTGACTCTGCCCAAAACACCATTGGCAATTTTTCCTGCTTTTTCAGCGCCAGTTTTTAAAAGCACATCTACTTCATTTAAATTATTCATGTAGTAATTGTATTTTGCTCTTTCGGTTTTGAATTTTGCTGTAATCAATTCAAATAACGCTTGTTTGGCGTGGCCGTATCCATAATCTCCATTCGCATTGGCGTAATTGACGATCATTTCCTGTAGTTGTTTTTCATCGGCCAACAATTTATAGATGGCAAAAACATTACAGGTTTCTGTATTTTTTGGTGCTTCAAGTGGTGTACTGTCACTTTCAATACTCATAATTTGTTTGCGTAATGCTTTGTCATCCAGGAATATATTGATAATATTATTGGCTGATTTACTCATTTTTCCACCATTGGTTCCGGGAACATACTTCGTGTCTTCCTGAATGTAAGATTCTGGCAAAACAAATGTTTCTCCCATTTGATGATTGAAACGTGCCGCGACATCGCGTGTGATTTCAACATGTTGCAATTGGTCTTTTCCAACAGGAACAAACTCGGCATCATACAACAAGATATCGGCCGCCATTAGCATAGGATAACTAAATAATCCGGCATTTACATCTTCTAATCGATCTGCTTTATCTTTGAAGGAATGCGCCAAGGTCAAGCGTTGAAAAGGAAAAAAACAACTTAAATACCAAGACAATTCTGCTGTTTGGGGTACATCGGATTGGCGGTAAAAAATAACTTTACTAACATCTAAGCCACAAGCAAGCCAGGCTACAGCAGTGCTATAGGTATTTTTTCTTAAGGTTTCGCCATCTTTTATTTGCGTAATCGAATGTAAATCGGCTATGAAAAGAAAGGATTCATTTTCGGGTTTATTGGATAATGCAATCGCCGGAAGGATTGCGCCTAATAAATTTCCCAAATGCGGTGTTCCTGTACTTTGTATGCCTGTGAGTATTTTTGACATTTTGATGTTTCTTTGGCGCAAAGTTAATCCTTTGTATTAAAAATTACATGCAAATGTGTATTTTTGGCAATATGAAAATACTAAAAATTATTTTTTGGGTACTTTGGCGAATTTGGTTCTACATTTTATTGGGAGCTCCTATTCTAATCATGTTCCCTTTTTTATTTATTTCTATTCTTAAAGAAAAATGGTATCCTTATTTTTTTGCTATGGCAAGAATTTGGGCCAAGATTATTCTTTTCGGAATGGGATTTTATTATAAAGTAGAAAGAAGCCAAAAACTTGAAAAAGGGAAGAGCTATATGTTTGTGTCCAATCATACTTCGATGAGTGATATCATGCTGATGCTGGCAGTGATTAAAAATCCATTTGTATTTGTTGGTAAAAAAGAATTGGAGAAAATTCCGTTGTTTGGATTCTTCTATAAACGGACGTGTATTTTGGTTGACAGAAAATGTTCGAAAAGCAAAATGGGCGTTTTTGATCGTGCTCAAAAAAGATTGAATCAGGGATTGAGCATTTGTATTTTTCCTGAAGGTGGTGTTCCGGACAATGAATCGACTTTGTTGGACGAATTTAAAGATGGCGCTTTCCGATTGGCAATTGAACATCAAATTCCGATTGTCCCGATTACTTTTGCAGATAACAAAAAGCGATTTTCTTATACTTTTTTGAGTGGTAGCCCTGGAATTATGCGGGTAAAAATTCATCCTTTAGTGGAAACAAAAGGCAAAACACTTGACGACAGAAGAGAAGTGAAGGAGAAGGTCAGAACAATTATTCACAATCAACTTTTAGAGTTTAAAACAAAAAAAAGAGCACTTAACTAGAGTGCTCCTTTTGTTATTGCTAAAAAAGCAATAACACTTAACCTAACTTAACTAAAACGAAAAACCATAAGGTTTAAACCAAAAAACCTTAAAAACGATAACTTACACCAGTATATAATCCTAAAAAGTAGGGTTTGAAATTACCAGCGTCATTACTGAATGTATTAATTTGATATTTGAACATGGGTTCAAAATTTGCTTGAAATGATTTTAGGAAATTGTATTTGAAACCCAAACCAACGTTTGTGCTAAAATGCATATTGTTTAAATTGTTGGCTTTACCAATATTCATTTCTAATCCGGACGAAACTAAATAAACATCATTTTCATTAAGGTATAGCGTGCTTAATCCACCGATAATTTCCACACCAAATTTTTTATCTATAATTTTATAGGACAGTTCTAATGGAATTTCTATGTAACCCGTTTTTTGATTTATATTTCCATCAAACTTTTTAACGATTGTGTTGTTTGCTGAAATTTCAGGCAAAGCATTTGGATTTTTATTTTCTATTTGAATAATTGAACCCTGAGCGTTATTATCAAGATGTTTGATGGCTACAGCACTTTTATTTTGATAAAAAACGACATCATTAGTATTGTACTCAAGCGCAATAGCGTTTACACCTGTTCTCAGGCTGAATTTTGTGTTCAATGCATATTTTACACCCAAACCATAACCTAAATTTGTTTTGTAATCTTTGCTGTTGTTTTCAAATTTTTCATCTAAAGGAGAACCATTCGATGTTGAACTAAAATAAATAGGAGCCACATTAGGGGTAATTTGCCATTTGTCTGATTTTGGTTCTTTGGCAACGGCAACAACTTTATTTTCCTTTTCCTTCAATAATTCTTCTAATTCATTAGGAACAATTATCGCAATGGAAGCAGAGTCTGTTTTTTTAATAATATCATTATTAGGTGCGATATTAATTTGATTTTTATTCTCTAATATTTGATTGTTAACGGTGTTCTCTAATGATTTATTTTTAGTTGAATTTTGATTTACCAATCCAGAATCAGGAGTTTTGTTTGAATCGATTTTTAAGTTTAAATTCTCGGTAATAGAGTTGCTCTCTTTCTTGGTTTTTAAATCGGTCCCTTTGGTGTTTTTTCTATTATCGTTTTTAGAATCGTTAGAAACGATTGCTTTGTTTGTTTTCGATTTTAAATAAGTATCCGTTTTTGATTTTCCTTCAGTTACAGATAATTTATCGTTAGTTATTCTGTTTGAAGAATTCGGATTGCTGTTTTTTTCTATTTCAGGTTTTGAAACCCCAGATTGTGTTGTGGCATCTTTAGGTGAATTCCATTCTGTTTTATTATTATTTTTTGATTTAGAAATTTCAGATTGGATTATGATTTCGTTAGAAGAATCCGAATTGTCATTTGCTTCTGTTTTTGTTTTTGCAACTTCGGACGACGTGATGATTTCTTTATTTTTTGTTGAATTTAAATCCGAATTTTCAAGACGGCTGTTCTCTTCAATTACAACATTAGAATCGGTGTCTTTATTAGAATTTAATAAAGAATTGGTTATTAAAAAACCAATAAGTAACGTGGCAGCAATCCCGGAAAGTTTCAGCCAAAATGGAATCACTTTTCGATTTCTTTTCTTTTCTTCTAATCTGGATTCGATGTTTTTCCATACTTTTTCTGATGGTTCAACTTCGAAATCTTTAAATTTTTCCTGAAAAAGACGCTCTATGTTTTTTCTCTCGCTCATTTTGCTGAGTGTAAATTATTTATTGTGGTATAATGTTCTATTTTTTCTTTTAAAATCATTTTGGCTCTTGACAAATTCGATTTTGAAGTTCCTGTTGTAATGCTTAGCAGTTCTGAAATTTCCTTATGTGAATAACCGTCAATGACAAAAAGATTAAAAACCAATCGATACCTATCGGGCAATTCCTGAATCAGTTTCATCAAATACTCAAGAGAAATAGCATCCTCATCAATATCAACTTCTGAATCATCGATTATATCCTCATTCACCAGTTCAAGAAAACTAACATTTCGGTATTGTTGAAGCACATTATTTACCATGATGCGCTTTATCCAGCCTTCGAAAGAACCTTTGAATGTGTATTGATTTATTTTATCAAAAATGATTAAAAACCCATCTTGTAAATTATCTTCCGCTTCGGCATAGTTCCGCGAATACTTCAAGCAAACGGAAAACAATTTGGCCGAAAATAATCGGTACAACTGTTCTTGAGCTTTAGCATCATTATTCTTACAATCGGTAATGAGCTTTTCTAAACTCAAGATAAAATAGTTTTAAATTAATTATGGCAAAACCTCAATTTCATAGGTTAGGTATTGATCAACACCACTGGTGTCAGTTCCTGTCCAAAACTTAAAAACATAGATGCCATCAGTAGTTGGCTTAAAACTTAACGGAACTTCAAATAGATTTCCGCTGTCATCCTGACAATTATTTTGATCTAATTTTACAGCATTAATGGCAACAGTTCTGGTGTTTGCATTGATGTCGTAATAAAAACCATTAAAAATATAACAATCAGTAGGTCTGGTGTATTTTACTGTTATTTCTGAAATTGAATCTACAGCATAAGTACTTGGCATTATTACGCTTTCCACGGGCAACACAACAAATTCTGACTGTGGTTCTCCATCCACGCTACAAGAGCTAATGGTGAAAATCAACATAAAAAGGAAAACTAATTTTTTCATTTTAAATTATAATTAATATATTATAAGATACAATTTACAACAAAAGGTTGCGTCCAAAAACAAAAAATCCCGAAAACTTTCGGGATTTAAATGTTATGCGTTATTTTCTTTGATTCGAGCCTTGATTTTTAATTCTAACTCATCGGCCAATTCCGGATTGTCTTTGATTAAAGATTTCACCGCATCACGTCCTTGTCCTAATTTGGTTTCCCCATAACTAAACCATGAACCTGCTTTTTTAACGATCTCAAATTCTACGGCTAAATCTAATATTTCGCCAGTTTTAGAAACTCCTTCACCATACATTATGTCAAATTCGGCCACTTTAAAAGGCGGAGCTACTTTGTTTTTAACCACTTTTACTTTGGTTCTGTTACCAATTACATTATCGCCATCTTTTATTTGTGAAGAACGACGAATGTCTAAGCGAATCGAAGCATAAAATTTCAATGCATTTCCTCCGGTAGTCGTTTCAGGATTTCCAAACATTACACCGATTTTCTCTCTCAATTGGTTGATGAAAAATACCGTACAGTTGGTTTTGCTGATGGTTCCGGTTAGTTTTCTTAAAGCCTGTGACATTAAACGGGCGTGTAATCCCATTTTAGAATCACCCATTTCGCCTTCAATTTCACTTTTTGGTGTCAAAGCTGCTACCGAGTCAATCACGACGATGTCAATCGCTCCGGAACGAATTAAGTTTTCGGCAATTTCTAAAGCCTGCTCTCCGTTATCCGGTTGAGAAATAATCAAATTTTCAATGTCTACCCCTAATTTCTCGGCATAATTTCTGTCAAAAGCGTGTTCTGCATCAATAAAAGCAGCAATTCCGCCAGCTTTTTGTGCTTCTGCAATAGCATGAAGCGTTAAAGTTGTTTTTCCAGAAGACTCCGGACCGTATATTTCTATAATTCTACCTCTTGGATATCCGTTTACACCAAGTGCTAAATCCAGACCTAAAGATCCCGAAGAAATGGTTTCCACTTCTTCTACGGCTTTATCGCCCATTTTCATCACGGTTCCTTTTCCGTAGGTTTTATCTAATTTGTCAAGCGTTAATTGTAAGGCTTTTAATTTGGCTTCTCTCTCTGGATTCCCTTTTTCTTTGTCTGAACTCATCTTTACTTTCATTTATAGTCGCTCTTATTTTTTAGTAAAAATACTTTTTTTTTTTGAATGGCAATGTGCTGATTAAAACAAAGATTATTGCGTTTTCATAATTTAATAAAGAAAAATATATTTTGTACTTTTGCCAATTATCATTTAGTTATGCAAAAACTTATTTCGTATCCAATTTCTTTCATCTGCTATATTCTGTTTTTGTTGCTATTAATCATTTTTCATCCGATTCAATGGATTTGCTTGAATGTTTTTGGTTATCAGGCGCATAAAAAAAGTGTCGATTATATGAATTTGGGTTTGTTGAAAATTGCCAATCTTTTAGGAGCCACTTTTAAATTTGAAAACATAGACAGTATTCCGAAAGACGTTCCAATTATATTTGTATCCAATCACCAGAGCTTGTACGATATTATTGCCATGATTTGGTTTCTGAGACGTTTTCATCCCAAATTTGTCAGCAAAAAAGAATTAGGTAGCGGCGTTCCGAGTGTTTCATACAATTTGCGTCATGGCGGTTCGGTTCTAATCGACAGAAAAGATCCAAAGCAGGCGATTCCTCTTATAAAAGGATTGTCAGAATATATTGAATTGCACAAGCGTTCGGCAGTGATTTTTCCGGAAGGAACAAGAACTAAAACTGGCGCGCCAAAAGAATTTGCGCAAAGCGGATTGAAAATTTTGTGCAAATATGCCCCTTCTGCTTATGTAGTTCCAATCAGTATTAACAACTCCTGGAAAATGTTTAAGTACGGATTTTTTCCTCTTGGTTTAGGAAATCGCCTTACCTTTACAGTCCATAAACCGCTGGCAGTGAAAGATTATACTTTTGAAGAAATCATGAGTAAAACAGAAAATGCTGTAGTTCAGGGAATTAAAATTTAAAAAATAGAATTATGTCTATAAAAAACATGCGTCTGGAAGTGATGCAATTTCTAGAAAACAAGGTTGACAGTTTTGTTGACCAATATCTTATACCGGTTGAAAAAATTTGGCAACCGACTGATTTTTTGCCAAATTCGGAGAGCGATACTTTTTTTGAAGAAGTAAAAGAATTACGTGAATTAGCTAAAGATTTACCTTACGATTTTTGGGTTGCCATGGTAGGTGATACGATTACAGAAGAAGCGTTGCCAACTTATGAATCATGGTTAATGGACGTGGAAGGCGTAGATAATTTAGAACGAAATGGTTGGTCTAAATGGGTACGTCAATGGACAGGAGAAGAAAATCGTCATGGCGACGTTTTAAATAAATATTTGTATTTATCAGGTCGTGTTAATATGCGTGAAGTAGAAATGACGACGCAGCATTTAATTAGTGACGGTTTTGATATTGGTACCGGAAGAGATCCTTATAAAAACTTTGTTTATACCAGTTTTCAGGAATTAGCGACCTATGTTTCACACAATCGGGTTTCGCAATTGGCTAAAAATTATGGCGATAATAAATTGTCTAAGATGTGTAAAATGATTGCCGGTGACGAAATGCGTCATCACCATGCCTACAGCCAGTTTGTCACCGAAATTTTCAAGGTAGATCCTAGCGAAATGATGTTGGCTTTTAATTATATGATGAAAAATAAGATTGTGATGCCTGCTCATTTCTTGAGAGAATCAGGTAATAAAATCAGTTCTGCTTTTGAACAATTTTCAGATTCCGCACAACGAATCGGCGTTTATACGGCCAACGATTATGTAGAGATCATGCAAAAATTAATCGAGAAATGGGAGATTGATAAAATTTCCGGATTAACCGATGAAGCCGAAAAAGCTCGCGATTATCTGATGAAACTTCCAGGAAGAATGGCTAAAATATCAGAAAGATTAGTGATTCCGCAAGAATCGCATATTTTCAAATGGGTTGAACCGGCAACCAGATAAATTCACTAAATCCTTTCACTAAACGAAAGGATTTTTTTAATCACTTAAATATGAGTCATAAGGATTTAATAAACAATACCATTATTTTTGTAAAACAACAACTCGAAAATGCCGAAGGCGGACACGATTGGTTTCACATTCAACGGGTTTATAAAAATGCATTATCAATAGCCGATGAAGAAGTATGCGATGTTACCGTTGTAAAGCTAGGGGCTTTGCTTCATGATATTGCCGACAGTAAATTTCACAAAGGCGATGAAACTGTCGGGCCAAGAATAGCACGTGAATTTTTAGAAAGCGAAAACACACCGGAAGAAATCATCGTTCATGTGATTAACATCATTGAAAATATTTCCTTCAAAGGCGGTAATATCGAAAAGACATTTCATTCTATAGAATTGGATATTGTTCAGGATGCCGATCGTTTAGATGCAATTGGTGCGATTGGAATAGCGAGAACTTTCAATTACGGTGGTTTCAAAAACAGACCAATGTATAATCCTTTGATAGCTCCAAAAATGGATATGACAAAGGATGAATATAAAAATAGCGATGCACCAACATTGAATCATTTCTATGAAAAACTACTACTTCTGAAAGACAAAATGAATACCGAAACCGGAAAGCAAATTGCCAAAGAACGCCATCGTTTTATGGAAACGTTTCTTTCGCAGTTTTATGCCGAATGGGACGGTCATAAATAATAAAAAAAGCCAGAAAGTGATTTCTGGCTTTTTTATGTTATAAAGTGACTTTTAACAATTGTTTCTTCTTTCCTTTTCGTCCAAGAAACAAAATAGATTCATCTATAATTGCCCCTTTAGAAACCATAAATGGGACAGGTGAATTTTCGTCATCCAAAATTTCTTCATAATCAAAATCGCCATTCGGATTAATGCGGATTAAATTCAAATTGGATTTGTTTGTTCTGGTTTCCCCAAATTCAATTCTGTCATTTTTTAATTTCTTAATTTTCTCTCCTGTGTTAATAAAAAAGTACGTGGATTCATCTTTTACAATGGAAGTATAGGAGATGAATGGTTCGGAATCAATAGTTTTTCCTTGGCGTTTATTGATGTTTCTTGCCCAAACTAAATCGCCATCGCTATTCATTTTTGCAGATACGATATCATCGTAGTTATAAAAAGTCTGTCCACTGGCGCCATTGGAATGTTGTGTAGTCGTTATATATTCTTCCTGAGCATTGAATATCAGATTATTATTTTTAGTAATAAAACAACTTTTAAATTTTAAAAACTTCAAAGCTTTATCTTTATTTTCACCATATTTATCAATCATAAATTGCTCTGTAAACAGATTGTATTTTGATTGTAAAATTTCTAAAGAATTCGAATCTAACTTAAAGTAGCTGATTCCTTTAAATCTGAAATCTTTAATATCAGAATAGAATCCAAGACAAATAAGGTGATTGTCATGAAAAATTAATTTTAGTGACCCAATAAAATTTTCTTTCACATCAATAAATTGAGATTTTTGAAATTCGGAAGTCATTTTTGTTATTTCAAACAGATATTTACCGCCTTCAGATTTTTTCCTTTCTTCTTCAGTATAAGTTTTCCCTAAGAGATAAACAGAATTCCCGTCGGGTGCTACTTGAATGTTTTGGAATAAATAATTTTTATCTTTAATGTTTCTTGTAAATTCGGTGTCTATTTTTTTATTCAGTTTATTGTCAAACAAATAAAATTTTAAATACTCTGAATTTTCACCATTAAAATCCATGGTAATTGCAAATGCAGTATTAGTTTCATTTACATTCATAATGATATCAGACCCACCTTCATTTTTCGTAGCTCCGTATTTTTTATAGCCTGTAAAATTAAGTTTAGAATAATTTAAAAAACTTTCAGATGGAATATATTCAGATTCGGAATTTAAATTACCGGAATTGTCATTTGTCCACATTTCATTGGCACGCTTATAAAATTTTTGTTCTAAAGAAAACGTACCTATTTTCTTAACCTCTTCTTTAGTTAATCGGAACAACTCTTTTTTAGAAGTTTTAAAATCTTCCGTAATAATATTGGCTTGACAGATATATGTTTTTTCATTCAGATCATAATAAATTTCTATAATCTGAACTTCGTTTCCAATGGAGCAAATCCCTACGACCATATTGAATTTCTGGGAGTTAGGATGCTTCATATCAAATTCAAATTCTTTTTTTAAATCTAAATTCGAATCATAATGTTCCAAATAAAATCCTTGAGTATTCGAAATACCGCTACTTTTATAGGAACGCACCATTAAAACGCCACCTTTACCATCGTCTTTTGTCAGGACAATCGTAGATTTTTTATATTCATCTTCAAATTCACTACTTTTTTGAATTTTAAAAGGAATTGTTTGTGCATAATTGGATAAGAAAAACAATGAGGTAAAAACAAGAAATAATAATTTTTTCATCATTTGTTAATTTCCTTTAAACTCTGCTTTTCGTTTCTCTAAAAAGGCGGTTGTTCCTTCTCTGAAATCTTCGGTGCCAAAACATTTTCCAAAAGCTTTTATTTCAGTTTCAAAACCGTCAACGCCATCTTTGAAATTGGCATTTATTGCTTTTATTGCCTCACTAATTGCAACGGGTGAATTCTTCATTATTTTTTGCCCAATTCCATAACACAATGCTGCTAATTCAGTTTGAGGAACCACATGATTTACCAAACCGTATGTTTTCGCTTCCTCGGCATTGATTACTCCGGCTGTCATAATCATTTCCATGGCGCGGCCTTTTCCGACTAATTGTGGCAAACGCTGCGTACCGCCATAACCCGGAATAACACCAAGGGAAACTTCCGGCAAACCCATTTTGGCATTGTCAGAAGCTACTCTAAAATGACATGCCATTGCCAATTCTAAGCCACCGCCAAGTGCAAAACCATTAATGGCTGCAATAACGGGCGTTTTTAAATTCTCGACAAAATCAAATAATAATTCCTGACCTTGTTTGGCCAATTGCGTTCCTTCTTCTACTGAAAAATTTGCAAATTCCGAAATATCGGCGCCGGCAACAAAGGCCTTTTCACCACTTCCGGTAAGGACAATCACTTTGACTTCAGCATTAGTTTCTAAAGCATAAAAGGCATGATGCAATTCATGAATCGTTGCTTTATTCAGCGCATTTAATTTTGTGGGACGATTAATAATTAAGGTTGCAATTCCTTTTTCGTGTTCAATAAAAATATTTTCGTATTTCATCTTTTTTGAGTTATGATTTAATTATGGGAAGCGAAACTGTGAAAGTGGTTCCTTTTCCGGATTCAGTTTCAAATGTAATTGTTCCTTTGTAATTTTCAATAATGTTTTTTATAATTCCGAGACCTAAACCCATTCCGCTGCTTTTTGTGGTGAATTTTGGTTCAAAAATCCGATTGAGATTTTCTTTTTCCATGCCAATTCCATTGTCTTTCACTACAATCAAAACATTGTTTTGTTCTTTTTTTACCATGACCAAAACCAATTTTTTCTCCTGCTCTTCCGGAATGGATTGAATGGCATTTTTTACCAGATTGGTAATGATTCGAATCAATTGTGTCCGATCCATTTTTGTAATGATTACTTTTTCATTACTTTCAAAAACGATAAATTCTTCGTTAAATATATCAAGAGCCAATTCCACCACATTGACTACATCTAAAGTCTCATTTTGTTGCGCCGGCATTGATGCAAAATTAGAAAATGCCGAAGCTACCGAACTCATTGTGTCAATTTGCTGAATCAATGTTTTGGAATAGTCGTTCAGTTTTTGTTTCAAATCCGGATCGTTCGGATCGAATTTCCTTTGAAAACTTTGTACCGTCAGACGCATAGGCGTAAGCGGATTCTTAATTTCGTGAGCGACTTGTTTTGCCATTTCTCGCCAGGCTTCTTCCCGTTCACTTTGCGCCAGTTTTATAGCGCTCTGTTCAAGTTCGTCAACCATTCTGTTGTAGGCTTTTATCAGTAAATTGATTTCTTTGCTATTGGCTTCCAAAACGATTTTTTCATTTTTTTTAGTCAAACGGGTTTCGCTTAATTTATCTGAAATGGTTTTTAGGGATTTTGTAATATAGGTGGAAAGGAAATAGGCCAAAGCAAAAGCAATTACCAGCATAAAAGAGTACACCTGACCTAATCGGAGTAGGAAATTTTTCAATTCATTTTCATAATAACTGTCATCTTCAACATAAGGCAAGTTCAGAATTCCAAGTGGTTTGAATTTCTCATCTTTAATCTGACTATAGGAAGAACGATTTCGTATGCCGTTAACATTTTTAATGTCCACGTATCTTTTTTCGATGGATGATTGAACCAATTTCAGGATGTATTTCGGAATTGGTGGCGCAACATTGTCTACTGAAAATGAAGCTTTGGAGGACTTTAATAACTTACCGTCCAGTCCATAAATGTTAATTTCAAGACTGTGAATTTGGGCCAGTTCGTGAATTTTATCTTTAAAAATCAGATCTAGATTATTAGTGGTCAAAGGATAAGTTGTGGTAGAAAGCACATAATTAATGTGTTCTTTTATGGCACTTTCTTTGCGCTCTAAACGTTCCTGGTGGTATTCTTTGGCCTCGTTTTTAAACTGAATGATAGAAACAGAAGCCATTAATATTGAGGCAATCAATATCAATACAATCATCGAAAGGAAAATCCTGATTCGTAAGGAAAGCATCGACATTTTGAACCTTTTTTGCATGATTATGACTTATTTCTCTCTCGTATTCGTTTGTACATTTTGAATCCCAACATGATAATTATTGAAAACAGAAAGATTCCGATAACTCCGTAAATCCAATTAACGGCATTTTTTAATATGACTAAAAAAACGACGGCAAACAGTATAATTGTGGCACCTTCATTCCACAATCGCATGAAGTTAGTGGTGTATTTAACTTCGTCATTTTGCAGTTGTCTGAATATTTGGTGGCATTTTAAATGATACAAATAAAGCGCAAAAACAAAGCCAAGTTTTACCTGCATCCAATCCTGACCTAAAAAACCAGGTATTAGATATAATAAGGAGAAGGCAAAAATACTTGCTAATATTGCTGAGGGCCAAGTAATAATGTACCACAATCTATAGGTCATTATTTTGTATTGTTTTTGTAGAATTTCCTTTTCCGGCGAAGGTTTTTCGGCGGCTTCAATTTGGTAAACAAATAACCGCACAATATAAAAAAGTCCCGCAAACCAAGTGATTACAAATATGAGATGTAAAGATTTTAAGTATTCATACATAGAATCGTTTTTAAAAAATTAGCCACGAATAGCACGAATTTACACTAATTATTGAGTTCGTGCAAATTCGTGCAATTTGTGGCAAAAATAGTCTGTTTTTTTCTTAAATATCGATTGGTCTAGAATCAATAAATTATTTGGCCCACTCATTGATCCAGTTACTGACTGTTTTACACCAATCATCGCTGTCATTCAAACAAGGAATGGCTTTAAAATTCTCGCCTCCGTGTTCCTTAAATTGATGGTTGGCTTCCATGGCAATTTCTTCGAGTGTTTCCAAACAATCCGAAACAAAAGCAGGCGTTACAACCGCCAGGTTTTTTATTCCTTTTTCCGGCATTTTATTTACTTCCACATCCGTGTAAGGGGTTAGCCATTTGTCGCCCGCCAATCTGGATTGAAAGGTTTGGCTGTATTTTCCTTCTGGAATTCCAAGATATTTAACTACTTGTTTTGTGGTTTCATAACATTGGTGACGGTAACAAAATTCATGTGCCGGCGAAGGCGTATTGCAACATGAACCATCGATTTTGCAATGAGATTTTGTGATGTCGGTTTTGCGTATGTGACGTTCGGGAATTCCATGGTATGAAAACAACAAATGATCGTAATCGAAACCTTTCAAATGGTTTTTGATAGAATTTGATAAATCCTTGATATAGTCTGGTTTGTTGTAAAACGCAGGAACAATCGTGAATTTCATGTTTGGGAAATATTTTTTTCGGTGCTCTTCCGCTAAAACCAATATGGTTTCTGTTGAAGCCATCGCATGTTGAGGATACAAGGGAAATAGTAAAACTTCATCAACGCCTTGGTCGGCCAATTCCTGAAGTCCGGATAAAAGGGAGGGATTTCCGTATCGCATTGCTAGTGAAACAGGAATTTCAACCTGGGGTTTTACTTTTTCGTGCATTCTTTTTGAAATGACTACAAGAGGAGAACCTTCGTCCCACCAGATTTTCTTGTATGCAGCAGCAGATTTTTTAGGTCTTGTTTGAAGAATAATTCCTCGAACCAATAAGGCTCGCAATAAAAAAGGCACATCGATTACCCTTTCGTCCATTAAAAACTCATCTAAATAGGTTTTAACATCTTTTGGTGTTGGACTTTCCGGGGAACCTAGGTTGACTAATAATACTCCTTTCATTTTTTTTATCAAAAGTAATACTAAATCTATTAAATCAAAAAAGTAATATTATTTATTATGTTCATAACAACTGTTAATGTTTTGTTGCTTATCGATTTTTTTAAACATTTTATCGATTATATGTTATATAAATACGCATGATAATAATATTTATATACATTTAAAAAGTTAAAATTATTTTCAAAGCAAAAAAAAAAAGAGTTCGTATGTAATTATAATGAAAATTATTGCGGACCAATATAATAAGGAAATCATCTAAAATTAACAAAACATTTGAGTTTAAAACATACTATCTGATTCATGACCTTTTAATTTTTATAACTTTTTAACCCTTTTTGTCTAGAAAAATATTGCCTATGAAGAAGTTTTACATCTGTTTTTTATTGTTACTTACTGTTAAAGTAATAGCTCAAACTAGCGGAGTTGGGATAGGGATAGCGAATCCTCAACAAAAGTTACACTTAGCCAATAGTGTTGGAACTGTTAGAATTGAAGGTCTGGATAAAAATCACAATGGTTATAATGGAGGTTTAGTTAGGCCAGCAAATGTAACTTACCCACTTTATGTTGACGGGAATGGTGTTTTGACACTTAAAATGGATCCTTATACCAATAGTGACGGCAGTGATGCAATTGACAATTCTTTATTACCGGCAACTAACTTGGAATTACTTGCTGGGGATACCGATGGTAAAGCAGAAACCACATTTTACACTTATAATATAGTCGTTACCAGACCTATAGTTCTTGAAATAAAATACAATATTAGTTTCGATGTTTACAATAATAGCACACTAACTCTTATCAATGACGGAGGCGCGAGAAGAATATCTACTTTTTATACTGTAGATAGTGGAACCAGAAGATATGGTCCGGCTTCTAAATGTTATTTTAATAATGCTACTGAAGGCGTTACAGGAACATTATACAACTCCAGCACAACTTATATTCCACTGGCTGTGGGTTCCCATGCCATTAAATTTAAAGCTGAAGTTTCTACTGCAACGCCATCTATTGCTACTTATGTTAAATTGGCTGTGGACACCGATGCAGTATTCATGAGATTTTATTAAAGAAATTATAACTATGAAAAAAACTTTACTCCTATTGTTATTCATTACTTTTCATTCTTATGCCCAGGTTGGGATTGGAATAATAAATCCTCAAGCGGACCTTCATATCGGAGGAACTACTTCTACTATTAGAATTGAAAGCTTAAACCATACCAATCAGCCGGTATTAAATGATGGGATTAAACTTGCGCCTGCTTATGTTACTGCTAATGGCGACATCACTATATCGCCTTCAGGCTATGTAGTTGGTGGCCCGGCAGGCTCAGTGGCGCCATTAAATTTCTTGTTATCCTATAAAAATTTCATCCCAGATGGGGCAGAAGGTTCTAGAACTGTAATTAATAATGGTCTTGGAATAACAGTAGTGAATGGATTAGTTTATACTTTACCATTTACCAGTCCTCAATCAGCTTTGATTGAAGTTAAATATGGAATTACCGTTGCTCTTTCTGCAACAGATTTTAATACTGCGAATGTCCCTCTTACCGATCCTCCTACATACGGAACTAATTTCACAGGTTTTTCCAGTCGTACATTCAGATTGTATTTTTGTATAGATTTAAATAACGATGGGCTAAGTGCTGCCGAATTATCAAAAAGATATGGTGTTAAAGGTCAGTCTTACGCTTCTGGAAATCAAGGTAGTCTCGGCTATGCATATATGAATTCACAAGGCTATGCAAATATTCCCGCCGGAAATCATTCATTGAAATTTTTTGGTGAAGTAGAAGATGGCGTAAATAAATACACAAGCGTTAGTTTTGGTTCTGCTCAGGATTATTTAAAACTAAGAATCTATAATTAAGATGATTATGAAGAAAACAATATACATTTTTATCTTTTTATTCTCACTGCTCAGTCACGCCCAAGTGGGAATTAATACATGCGTACCTGTTCAAGGAGTGCATGTCGCGGGAGCTTCCTCTCGAGTTGAGATTGATGGATTAAACAGCACCAATAATTCAAAAAACCTCGGATTAAACAATTCATCAAGAGTTTTTGTGAATACAAATGGAGATTTAGTACTTGGAGATTTAGCAAACAATATAGAAGTTCTTTTTGATGCTGAAAATTATCTGGAAGACCCGCAAACTACCGGAGGAACCCATGCAAACGATGTCTTGCAAACGGGATTGGGATCTGCATACACAGAAGTTGGGTATCCCAGATTAATTGGGCCCGGGTTATCGACATTCACACTTACCAAACCCGCAATTGTTGAAATAAACTACTCGCTTTCCTGGGGTAATATTGAAAAATCAGGGACTCGACTTGACGATGGGAATGCCCGTATTGTTCAGTGTCTAATGTATTTAAGATCAGGAGGGCCAGAAGGGGTAATTGTTGTAAATGATTTAGATGGTCAGCCAATAAGTTTAATTGGGGCTAATGGTCAGTTTTATACAAATAAATCTGGAACCATAGGAGAAAGGAATGGTTTTCACAATATAGGTACAGATTATGTAAAACTACCCGCAGGAACCTATTGTCCTATGTTTAAGGCTCAGCTGGCAGTATCAGATACAGGGTCAATGGGTGCAATTAAAATGTTTTTCGGTGTAGGAAAGGATGAAGTTCAAATCATAGCCCATTATTATAATTAATTCAAAAATAGTATCATAAAAAAGCAACCAATCCGGTTCCTTTTTTTATGTCTTTTTCTCCAGTAAATATTTTTTGGGTGTAGTAGCAAATTTCTTTTTAAATGCCGTAATGAAATGGCTTCCGGTGCTGTAGCCAATTTTCAATCCCACTTCATTTACATTATAGGATCCGGAATCTAATAATTTTCTGGCGTATTCCATCTTGTAATCAAATAAAAAGCCATAAACAGTATCACCATATATTTGTTTGAAACCCATTTTAAGTTTTTTTAAATTCAAGCCAATTTGATCAGCCAGTTCCTGTAGCCCAGGAGGTTCGGCCATATTGGCAATAACAATGTCTTTGGCTTTACGAATTTTCATCACATTCTCTTCATCAATCAAAAACGGACATTGCTCTGCATTTGGGTCTTCAGTTCGGTTGAAATATAAACTCAGTAATTCATACCCTTTTCCTTTGTAGTACAAATTTTTGATGGATGGATGCAGATTATAATGAAACAATTGACTCAAAACTATCGCCATAGAAGGACTGATATTCCCTTCGTTATAATATTTTTTATCTTTATTGTCATTACTCAAAAAGGTGATATAATCGGCTTCGGTAGAAAACAAAGCATGAAACTTTTTTATGGAAACTATGACTGAAATTACCCAGGATTGCGGTGCTAATTCTAAATTTAATGGCAGTTCTTTTTGCGGATTATATAGCAATAATGACTTCTCTTCTTTTAAATCAAGCGCATAATTTCCCTGATTGAAAATATATTTTGCCTTCCCTTTAATACCAAAGTGAAATTGTATCAAACCTTGATTTATAGGTCTTTCTACTCGAAAAACTTCATTTTCATCATTCTGAAAACGAATTAAAATAAAATCATCTTCAATTTTTATTACTTCTTGAGAACCCATAGCGATGTTTTTACGTATATGATTTTGAAACAAGCTTGAAATCTATTTAGAATTATTCTACATAAGACATTGCAAAGGACTTGTATTCAGTACAAATTTAAAATAAATTATGATGTTTATGGTAAATTGGACAAAAATATCTCTTAGCGACACAAATAGTCCCTACAGCGTTACTTTTATAAAAACTATAGTAATAATTTTGTTGAACTTTTAGGAAAGTATATATGGAAAATAATAACTTATCAAAACCTCAATATTTCTACGCCGTTGGATTAAGCTATAAAAAAGCGGATGCCGAGATTAGAGGAAAATTTAGTTTAGATGCTTTAGCCAAAACCCGTTTACTTAAACAAGCTAAGGAAGAAGGTATCGAAAGTTTAATCGTAACTTCTACTTGCAACAGAACCGAGATTTATGGTTTTGCTGAACATCCTTTCCAGCTAATCAAATTAATTTGCGAAAATAGCCAAGGCACCGTGGAATCATTCCAAAGTGTAGGTTTTGTATATAAAAACCAAGAAGCCATCAATCACATGTTTCGTGTAGGAACAGGTTTAGACAGTCAGATTTTGGGTGATTTTGAAATCATCAGCCAGTTAAAAAACAGTTTTGCAGAATCCAGATCTTTTGGATTAATCAATACTTACCTGGACCGATTAATCAATGCGGTAATTCAGGCCAGCAAAAAAATCAAAAACGAAACACAAATCAGTTCCGGAGCAACATCAGTTTCTTTTGCTTCTGTTCAATATATTATCAAAAACGTAGAAAATATTGGCACCAAGAACATCCTGCTTTTTGGGACCGGAAAAATCGGTAGAAATACCTGCGAAAATTTAGTAAAACATACTAAAAACGAGCATATTACTTTAATTAACAGAACAAAATCAAAAGCTGAAAAGATTGCCGGAAAGCTGAATTTAATCGTAAAAGATTACTCTGAATTGCATCTCGAACTGCAAAAAGCAGATGTCGTTGTAGTGGCCACCGGAGCTCAAAATCCAACGATAGACAAAGCCATTCTGAATCTGAAAAAACCAATCCTTATTCTAGATTTATCGATTCCGAAAAACGTGAACGAAGATGTAAAAGAACTGGAAGGCGTAACTTTAATTCACATGGATCATCTGGCTCAAATGACCGATGACACTCTAGAAAACAGAAAAAAACACATTCCTGCTGCCGAAGCCATCATTGCTGAGGTAAAAGAGGAATTTATAGTTTGGACCAAAGCACGAAAATTTGCCCCAACCATTCATGCTTTAAAAGCAAAACTGAATGCTATAAAAATCGCGGAATTGAACTTCCAAAGCAAAAAAATTACTGGTTTTAATGAAGAACAGGCCGAAATAATCAGCAACAGAATCATCCAGAAAATAACAACGCACTTTGCCAATCACTTGAAAGATGATGACACCATGGTGGATGAAAGCATCGAGTGGATTAAAAAAGTGTTCCAAATTGAAGCGACCGCAAAATAATGACTAAAACTATACGCATCGGAACTCGTGACAGCGAACTCGCGCTCTGGCAGGCCCACACAGTCCAAAAAAAATTAAACGATTTAGGCTATAAAACCGAAATTATTGCCGTGAAATCTCAAGGCGATATCATTCTCGACAAACCATTATACGAATTAGGCATTACAGGAATTTTTACCAAAACCCTCGACATTGCCATGATTAATGGCCAAGTAGACATCGCGGTGCATTCCATGAAAGACGTTCCCACGGCTTTGCCAATCGGAATTGTTCAGGCCGCAGTTTTGGAACGTGCCAATACCTTAGATATCTTAGTTCACAAAGGAAATCTCGATTTTCTGGAAGGAAACGGAACTATCGCTACAGGAAGTTTGCGTCGTCAGGCACAATGGCTGCATAAATATCCGAATCATAAAGTGGTGGATTTACGTGGAAACGTAAACACCAGAATGCAAAAACTCAAAGATAACGATTGGGACGGAGCCGTTTTTGCCGCGGCAGGATTAGAAAGAATCAACCTCAAACCTAAAACATTCATCGATTTAGACTGGATGATTCCGGCACCCGCACAAGGCGCAATGGTCATTGTAGCCATGGCAAACGACGAATTCTGCAGAGAAGCCGTTTCTGAACTCAATGACATCGAAACCGAAGTGTGCACCCATATCGAAAGACAATTCCTAAAAACCCTCGAAGGCGGCTGTACCGCACCAATTGGCGCACTGGCAACCTTTACCGAAGACACCATTGAATTCAAAGGCGTTTTGTTCTCCATTGACGGAAAACAAAAACTGGAAATCGAAAAATCAGTTCCTCTCCAAGAATGGAAAAAATTAGGTTATAATGCAGCTCAGGAAATTCTAAACAATGGCGGAGCAGCATTAATGAAAAACATAAAAGAAACATTAAAAAAATAAGGAGCGAAAAGTTCGGGCATTGTATCCAATCATTTTCCCGCTTTTCCTTCCAAATCTTTTTGTTTAAAAAAAACAAAAAGGATTTTCCCTTCAATCGGGGCTAAAAGAATAATTTTAGGCTTCTATTAAAAAACAGTAAAAAATGCAAAATCAAATCAACATACTTTCCACAAAAATACTTTTGCCACATCAAAAGCAAGAACTGGTAAATGCCAATTTTAATGTCATTGAAGCCGATTTTATCTCAACCGAAAACAAAGATTTCGAGTTAAATAAAATCAACGACAATTTGATCTTTACTAGTCAAAATGCGGTAAACAGTATCTTACGTCACCCAAAATGTGAGGAACTTAAGACTAAAAACGTTTTTTGTGTAGGTCTGAAAACCAAAATATTATTATCAGAAAGCGGTTTCAATGTCATCGCCTATACGGGTTATGCTTCAGATTTATCCGAAATCATAACGTTGATTTATTCCATTGAAAGTTATACGTTTTTCAGCGGAAACATGCGTCGCGAAACCTTGCCAAAAGCATTAAAAGAGGCCGGAATCAAATTCAACGAAATTGAAGTCTACGAAACAACGCTGACCCCAAAGAAAATTAAAGATAAAGTTGACAGTATCTTATTTTTTAGTCCGTCAGGCGTAGAAAGCTATTTGAAAGATAATACCATAAAAAAAGAAACCTGTTTTTGTATTGGTGACACGACCGCAGAAGCATTAGCAAAAATAACCAAGAATATAATAATCGCAGAACAACCATCCGTGGAAGATGTGATTGAGGAATGTATAAACGAGTATAGATAATTTTTTAGCCTTAAGCAATAAGCTTTAGGCTGTAGCAAAAAAAACATACCGCTTAAAGCTTATTGCTTAAAGCCAAAAGCCAAAAAAAAATGATAAAGAACGACCTATTTTTAAGAGCATTAAAAGGAGAAACTGTACAACGCCCACCCGTTTGGATGATGCGTCAAGCCGGAAGATATTTACCGGAATTTATAGCACTTCGTGATAAATATGATTTCTTCACCCGTTGTCAAACTCCGGAATTAGCTGCTGAAATCACCGTACAACCAATAAGAAGAATTGCTCCGGATGCTGCGATTTTGTTTTCGGATATTTTGGTAATTCCTCAAGCTATGGGTATTGAAGTGTTGATGAAAGAAAATTTTGGTCCGTTTTTACCAAATCCAATTCGTACGATTCAGGATGTAGAAAAAGTAATTGTTCCGGATGTTCATGAAACTTTAGGATATGTTTTTGACGCAATCAAATTGACCAAAGAAATGTTGAATGATGAGGTGCCGTTAATCGGTTTCGCAGGTTCTCCTTGGACAATTATGTGTTATGCAGTGGAAGGGAAAGGATCTAAAAGTTTTGATATGGCCAAAGGATTTTGTTTCCAACATCCAGAAGCTGCTCATGTTTTATTGCAAAAAATCACCGATACCACTATTTTATATCTAAAAGAAAAAGTAAAAGCGGGAGTAAATGCCGTTCAGATTTTTGACTCTTGGGGTGGAATGTTATCTCCTGTGGATTATCAGGAATTCTCTTGGAAATACATCAACCAAATCATCGAAGCTTTGGCCGATGATGCGCCGGTTATTGTTTTCGGTAAAGGATGTTGGTTCGCATTAGGCGAAATGGGGAAAAGTAGGGCTTCGGCACTTGGTGTTGACTGGACTTGTTCGCCAAGAAATGCACGATACTTGTCTGGTGGAAATATCACTTTACAAGGAAATTTTGATCCATCAAGATTATTATCGCCAATTCCGGTGATTAAGAAAATGGTACACGAAATGATTGATGAATTCGGAAAAGATAAATATATCGTGAATTTAGGTCACGGCATTTTACCGAACATTCCGGTAGATCACGCAAAAGCATTTATTGATGCGGTGAAGGAATACAATCAATAGACAGATTTAAATATTCAGTTTTCAGTTAGAATAAATGAAAGAACAATTCTATACCTACATACAAAACCTGCAAGATCAAATCTGCAAAGGTTTGGAAGCTATTGAAGGTCAAGCCAAATTCCGCGAAGACCTTTGGGAACGTCCGGAAGGCGGAGGAGGAAGAACCCGCGTGATAGAAAACGGAAAAGTTTTCGAAAAAGGCGGAGTCAATATTTCGGCAGTTCACGGGAAATTACCCGAAGCCATGCAAAAAATGTTCAACGTAGGCGAAGCTGATTTTTTTGCCTGCGGACTGAGTCTGGTTTTGCATCCAAAGAGTCCAATGGTGCCAACGGTTCATGCCAATTGGCGTTATTTCGAAATGTACGATGATAACGGAAATGTGATTCAGCAATGGTTCGGAGGCGGACAAGATTTAACACCCTATTATTTGTTTGAAGAAGATGCGATTCATTTTCATCAAACCTGCAAAACCGCTTGCGATAAAAATGACCCGGAGTTTTATCCAAAATACAAGAAACAATGCGACGCCTATTTCTGGAATGCACATCGCAACGAAGCGAGAGGAATTGGCGGCCTGTTTTTCGATTATTGCAAAGCAACCGATGATATGAGCATGCAAAACTGGTTCGATTTCGTATCTGAAGTCGGCAATAGTTTCCTCGAAGCTTACGTTCCAATTGTAGAAAAAAGAAAAAACCTACCGTATACTCCAGAACAAAGAACCTGGCAGGAAATCCGCCGCGGTCGTTATGTCGAATTCAATTTGGTTCACGATAAAGGAACCCTATTCGGACTAAAAACCAACGGAAGAATCGAAAGCATCCTGATGAGTTTACCACCGCATGTGCAATGGGTTTACGATCATCATCCGGAAGTTGGAAGCGAAGAAGAAAAACTAGTAAATGTATTAGAAAAACCAATTGATTGGATTTAAGCGCAAAGTAAAACAACTTTAAACCTTAAACTTTTCAAACTCTAAAAAAAATGATATGTTCCCATTACACAGAGGCAGAAGATTAAGAACTAACGAATCGATTAGAAGCTTAGTTCGGGAAACCAGTTTAAGTCCGGCGGACTTTATGTTTCCCATGTTTATAACAGAAGGTGAAAACATAAAAGTAGAAATTCCTTCTATGGTTGGAATTTACCGTCGTTCGATAGATTTAACCGTCGAAGAAGTCAAAGAAATATTTGCATTGGGAATTCGTGCGGTGAATATTTACGTAAAAGTAGATGAATCTCTAAAAGACAACGCAGGAAATGAAGCCTGGAATCCAAACGGATTAATGCAAAATGCCATTCGCGCCATAAAAGCTGCTTGTCCGGAAATGATAGTCATGCCCGATGTAGCTTTAGATCCATACTCTATTTATGGTCATGACGGAATTATCGAAAAAGGAGATGTTGCCAACGATGCCACTAACGCCGCATTGGTTAAAATGGCTGTTTCTCATGCTGAAGCAGGAGCCGATTTTGTAGCACCTTCTGACATGATGGACGGACGCGTACTGCGTTTGCGTGAAGGTTTAGATGCTGCCGGTTTTCATAATGTAGGCATCATGAGCTATTCTGCCAAATACGCTTCGGCATTTTACGGACCCTTTCGTGATGCCCTGGACAGTGCTCCCGTGGATAATGCTGAAATTCCAGAAGATAAAAAAACGTATCAAATGGATTATGCCAACCGTATCGAAGCCATCAAAGAAGCCCTGTGGGATGTAGAAGAAGGCGCCGATATGGTCATGGTAAAACCGGGAATTGCCTATTTAGACATCGTTCGCGAAGTCAAAAATGCGGTAAATGTTCCCGTGACGGTATTTCATGTTTCAGGCGAATACGCCATGATTAAAGCTGCCGCCGAAAGAGGCTGGCTCGATCACGACAAAATTATGATGGAGCAATTAATGTGCATCAAAAGAGCAGGAGCCAGTTTAATTTCGACTTATTTTGCCAAAGAAGCCGCGATACTTTTAAATAAATAATTCGGGGAGCTAATCCCGCTATTCGCCATATCTTTATGTTTTTAAAGAAAAAACATAAAGATACCGCTTCTATCGGGGCTAAAAAAACAAGAACCATTCGTTTGCTGCGAATGGTTTTTTATTTCCATAAAATCCTCTCCAAACCATAAAAAGATATATCTTTAAAATATGGAAACCGCATATATTAAAACCCCTTTAGGAATTGCTAGAATTGATGGCGATGAAAACGGCATTTCGGTAATCTCAGTTTTGGATGAAGGCGAAGTTTCTGCCGAAATTCCAATGATTTTGCAAGAATCTGTTTTACAATTAAACGATTATTTCGAAGGAAAAAGAAACGATTTCACCTTCAAACTAAATCCAAAAGGAACCGAATTTCAGCAAAAAGTGTGGAAAGGATTATTAGAAATCCCTTTCGGAAAAACAATGTCCTATCTTGAACTGTCTAAAAAACTAGGCGATGTCAAAGCCATTCGTGCAGTAGCATCTGCCAATGGAAAAAACCCGCTTTGGATAGTAGTTCCATGTCACAGAGTCATTGGAACCGATGGTTCGCTCACTGGTTATGCAGGAGGATTGTGGCGTAAAAAATGGCTGCTCGAACACGAAAACCCAACAAATCAGCAAAGTTTATTCTAAAAAAACAAAAAATTTATTTCTGTTTAAAAAAGTAAAAGAGAATTTATGTAAATTAGTACCGATAGCTTTCTGGATTAGAAGCTTTTAAAAAATTGTAAAATGAAATTCATTAAAAAATGCCTCCTTTGGTTTGCCGTTATCATAGCTTCTGTAGTCCTGTTAGCTTATGTTTTTGATGTAGATTATTTGTTAAAAGCGGTGAGAACCATTTATGTAAATGGCCACACAACTGCCTATCTGGAAGACTACAAAGAGTTTGACAACCGACAAATTGAAAAAAGCAATATAGCACAGCCGTGGGCCATCCACAAAGAATACAACAAAGTAACCGCCACGCCGGAATTAGAAAAAACCCATAAAGAAATTGGAACAGTCGCTTTTTTAATCATAAAAAACGATAGTATCTGGCACGAAAGTTACTATGACGGATTTAACAAAGACTCAAAATCCAATTCCTTTTCTATGGCAAAAAGTGTCGTTTCGGCATCACTCGGAAAAGCCATTATGGAAGGAGAAATAAAAAGTTTGGACCAGCTTGTTTCTGAATTTTTTCCAGAATTCAAAGAAGGGAAAGCAGCAAAAATGACCGTTGGCGATTTGTCCTCCATGGCTTCAGGATTGAATTGGGATGAATCGTATTACAGTCCGTTTTCGGTAACCACTCGCGCTTATTTTGATGATGATTTAAACAAAGTGATTCTCGGATTAAAAGTAGTTGAAGAACCCGGAAAAAAATACAAATACCTTAGCGGCAATACCCAATTACTTGCAATGGTTATCGAGAAAGCCACAGGAAAAAGTTTAGCCAACTATGTTTCCGAAAAATTTTGGAGACCCATGGGAGCCGAAAACGAAGCGCTTTGGGAAACTGATGACGAAAATGGAATTGTAAAAGCATTTTGCTGTATTGCAAGCAATGCCAGAGATTTTGCTCGTTTTGGCAAACTATATAAACAATACGGGAAATGGAACGGAAAACAAATTTTAGATAGTGCCTTTATAGCCAAATCGATTACGCCAAGATTTACAGCCTCACCACAATACGGTTATGGCTGGTGGTTGAGCAATCATAATGGCAAAAAAATATTCTCTATGCGAGGTCATTTGGGACAATATGTAATCGTAATTCCGGAGGATGAATTAATTATCGTCAGATTAGGTCACGAAAAAGGATTGCAATCCCCAAAAGCAGCCTATAGCGATGACTTTTTTGTGTATATAGATCAAACTTATAAAATGTTAGGTAAATGATAGAAAAAATTAAACTGGAACACATATTATTCCTTGATATCGAAACCGTTCCGGAAGCATCCGATTTTAATGAACTGGATGCCGAAATGAGAGATCTTTGGGAACACAAAACCCAATACCAGAGAAAAGAAGAATACACGCCGGAAGACTTTTATGACCGAGCTGGAATTTGGGCAGAATTTGGGAAAATCGTCTGTATTTCGGTAGGTTATTTTACGTTCAAAGGCGACATTCGTCATTTTCGGGTAACTTCTTTTTTTGGAGAAGAAACCAAGATTTTACGTGATTTCAGCAATCTGTTAAACAATCATTTCAACCAGCCGCAACATGTTTTGTGTGGTCATAATGCCAAGGAATTTGACATCCCGTTTATAGCCAGAAGAATGATTATCAATCAAATTACCATTCCGAATAAGTTGAATTTATTTGGTAAAAAACCATGGGAAATTCCACATTTGGACACTTTAGAATTGTGGAAATTTGGCGATTATAAGCATTTCACTTCTTTAAAATTACTAACCAAAATCCTCGGAATCCCATCTCCTAAAGGCGATATAGACGGCAGTCAGGTTGGACATGTTTTTTATGTGGAAAAAGATATCGACCGCATCGTTACCTATTGTGAAAAAGACACGATTGCCGTGGCGCAAATTTTCCTGCGTTTACGAAGAGAAGATTTATTGATTGAGGAAGAGATTGTTCATATTTAAATGATTTAGAGACAACTCTTTATTTCGCTGGGGATGAACTATGCTTAAAAGAAAATTTATTTTTAATTATTATCTAAATAAAAAACCAAATACAACATGAAATTATTAAAATATGTATTGCTTATATTCGGGATTTTGGGAGTGATTGCTGCAATTTATAATATGATACATGAAGGTACATTCTCTTATATTAAAACAGTTTTTGTGGGATTATTATTCATTTTAGCTTCATTCAATTTGGAAATAATAATGAACTGGTTTAAAAAACCTAATCCTGAAATTTAGATTTTTTGTCACAGATAAATTTTGAAGATGTTGAAAACGAGATTTTCACAATGACTTTTTGTTTGAAGAGGAAATCATACATGATAAGGATTCAATCATTGTAATTGATAATTGAAATTGTTATTGATTTATTACATTTACAAAAATTATAAATTATGGTATTGAGTAGATTTTGGTTGGCTATTTTTATTTCTTCAATAGTATTTGTCGTTTTCGGTTTATTTTCAGGTAACAGTTATACGATTGATTATATATTAAACGGAAAAAAAGATGATAAAATTTTAGTTAGCGAGAAATATCTCAATCAGATACCGGTTTTTATCAAAGACAGCATCGAAAAAGCGCCTGAGCAAACCATTGTTATTAACAAAAACACCAAGGATTTAGATACGACTTATGTTTTCAATAAAAAGACTGTAAAAATATACAGCGGTGTTCAAAAATCTGATGGTCTTTTACCTACTTGTAAAAATACGCTACTTGACATAATCCTTCCGTTAATTGCCTATCTGGCTTTTTTTTGCGGACTGATGCAATTGCTGATTGACTCCGGTGCAGCCGAAAAACTGGCTAAAAAATTGAGTCCGGTTTTTGTGAAAGTTTTTCCAACAATACCCAAAAATCATGAGTCAATATCGTACATGACCTTGAATTTTGCTGCCAACTTCTTAGGTTTGGATTCTGCTGCAACTCCTTTTGGATTGAAAGCCATGGAGAGTTTGCAAACCATAAATCCAGACAAAGACAAAGCTAGTGACGCGCAAATCATGTTTATGTGTCTGCATGCTGCGGGGCTGACTTTAATACCGACTTCCATCATAGGCTATCGCGCTGCGGAAAATGCCGCAAACCCTGCCGATGTCATGCTGCCTTGTATCTTAACTTCTTTCATTGGAACAATTGCAGCGTTCCTAATTGTTGGTATTAAACAAAAAATCAATTTCAAAAGCGCTTCTTTAGTAGTGGTTTTAATGACAATAATTGCGGCTATTGCCGGTTTGCTTTTCTATATTAATGGATTGGATTTAATCGAAAAAAACTTTTTCACCTCTAATCTTTCGGGTTTAATGTTAGTGGGGATTATTGGTTTTACGTTGGTATTTTCTTTTATAAATGAAAAAAAATTCATAGCTTTAAATACCACCATTTTTGATGCTTTCATTGTAGGAGCCAATAATGGAATTAAGACAGGTGTTGTTATTTTTCCGTATGTCCTGACGATGTTGGTAGCGATTTCGTTTTTTAGAAACAGTGGTTTGTTTGAAATTATCAGTAACGGAATTTCTTTCGTGTTTTCTAACATAGGTGTAAGCAAGGAAATAACAGATTCTTTACCTGTTGCTATGTTACGTCCGTTTAGTTCTGGCGGGTCGAGAGGTTTTATGATTGATTCGATGCGGACTTTTGGAGCCGATTCGTTCACGGGAAGACTGAGCAGTATTTTTCAATGTAGTGCCGAAACTACTTTTTATGTAATTGCTGTTTATTTTGGGTCGGTTAAAATTAAAAATACCCGTTATACTCTTGGCACGATGCTTTTGGTAGATTTAATATGCGTTGTTACCGCTATTTTAGTGGCCACTTGGTTTTTCTAAAATACACCATTTAAAGTTAAATTATAAAGCATGAAAAACATCTTTAATAAAGAATACAATTAAGAACTGATTGAACAATTACATCATGTAACTCCTAATTCAGAAAAGCAATAGAGGATAATGAGGGTTTCACAAATGTTAGTTCATTGCCAAAAACTATTTGAAGTTGCTAAGCAAAATCTATAGTAAAAACGGAATCTTATTAGTTTATTATTTGGAAATATGACTCGGATGAATGGGGAATATTGTTCTATAAACATTTAGACCATCATTTTAATCAGTACAGTGTTTAATAAAAAAGCCTCACATTTCTGTGAGGCTTTTCATTTATCTAAAAAGAAAAATTATTTCTTAATAAATTTCTTAGTCATTGTTTTTTGACCGTCGTTTACTTCAAAGATGTAAATTCCAGCGCCTAATTGGCTAACATTGATAGCATTTCCAGATAATTTACCTGAGTCAACTTGCTGGCCTAAGAAATTAATAACTCGGTAAGAAGCGGCCCTGTTATCTGCCATTCTAACGTTTAAGAAATCGTTAGCTGGGTTTGGATACATAGTGTAATCAAAAATGTTGTTTTCACTGCCTAATTCTCCTGCAATAGTAGAATTAAATCCAGTAATTGCTGCACCTCCAATATTTACCGTATAATCTTCCACTTCTCCATAAGAGAAAGTTTCACAGGCAGTTTGCGCTGCATTGTATTTCATAGAAACTCTCATTCTTGTAGCTCCGGCTAAAGCCGTTGTTGGAACTGTAAAAGTATAAGAAAGATTGGTGCTAAGAGACGAAGATCCAGCTACCATTTGTTCTGCAGTTTCGAAAGTTCCATTTTTATTGAAATCGATCCAAACTCTCCAATATTCCGTGTAAGCAGTAGCGGTAAAGCCTGCACTTAAAACAATGGTATTAGAACCATAAGGAAGATTTCCTGTTATGCTTGTGAAATTGCCATAACCTGCATTTGCTCCGGTTGTGTTTGCAATTCCTCCAATACCAACGTAGTCGATAAATTCATCTGCTACGCTATTTCCTTTAGAAGCACAATAAGTAATTGCTGTTCCTGATGTAGTTACATTTACCACATTACTGGAAGCAGAAATATTTCCGGCAGCATCTTTAGCTTTTACAGAAAAAGTATAAGCGGTGCTTGCAGTCAATCCCGAAACTGCATAGGTAGTTCCAGTTACAGATGCTTTTAAAGTTGTTCCTTGGTATACATCATATCCTGAAACCCCTACATTATCAGTTGCAGCTGTCCAAGAAAGGTTGGTACTAGTAGCAGTCGTTCCGGAAGCAGCTAAGCTTGTTGGTGCTGTTGGCGCTTGTGTGTCGGATGTTCCTGCAACAAGGTTAACGGTATAATCTTCTACTTCTCCATAAGATAAAGCTTCGCAAGCAGTAGGAACTCCGTTATATTTCATAGAAACTCTCATTCTTGTTGAACCAGAAGTTGCTGTAGTAGGAACGGTGAAAGATCCCGAAGCCGGTGTTGCTGTAGAAGCTACTTTGCTCCATACCAACTCACCTGCATCTGCAAAATCTTTATCTCCGTTTAAATCAATCCAAACCGCGTAACCTTCTGCGTAAGCAGTTCCGGTCCAAGTTGGTGTAATAGTGATAGTAGAAGCGCTTCCTTTTGTTAAGCTAGTTGAAATAGCCGTAAAATCGCTATAACCTGTACCTCCTGTAGAAACGTTGTTGATAGTTCCCAATTGTACTCTGCTAATATATTCATCAGCTACGCTATTTCCTTTTGAAGCACAGTAAGTCGCTGTAGCTACGCCTGTAGTCACGGAAGCAGTATTACTTACAGTTGATATATTTCCGGCTGCATCTTTTGCTTTTACTGTAAAAGAATAAGCGGTGCTGGCTGTTAATCCTGTAACAGTATAAGTTAATCCTGTAACGGTTGTAACCAAAGTAGTTCCGTTATAAACATTGTATCCTGTAACAGCTACATTATCTGTAGAAGCAGTCCATGATAAAATTGTTGTAGAGGAAGTAGTTCCGGAAGCTGCCAAACTAGTTGGTGCTGATGGCGCTATGGTATCTCCTGAACCTGCATAAGCTGCTCCAACTCCTACTGCATAAAAAGCATTAGTAGTTGCGATAACTTCTGCTGAACCTGCTCCGTAAAGATCAGTCGCAGCTTGGATTCCGTAAGTTCTCGCATTCGCAAAAGTAGAGTTTGCTGATAAATAAACGCTTTCTAAACGATACGCAATTTTTGCTGCTTTGTCGATTGTAATTCCGGTTACATTATATGAACTACCAATGTCGTTGGTGCCAGTTTTTCCTATTGATAAAATATAAAACCAATGGTTTAAAACCCCACTATTTGTATGAACCCCGCAATAATCATTGGTTTGAGTCGGTGTCCCACAGTTAATGACTTTCCAGTATGTTCCGCCATAGGTGTCTGGTTGTCCTTCTAATTTTGGATTACTCATGGAACGTAAAGCTGTTTTGCCTGCTCTTCTTTCTATGTCTTCTCCTATTAACCAAGTTGATTTTGTAGGTGCTGCAAAATATTCTACACAAGCACCCCAAATATCAGAAAATCCTTCGTTCATGGCTCCTGATTCTCTTTGATAAGCAAGATTTGCTGTTTTTTCACATACGGCATGTCCAATTTCGTGTGCTGCTACATCCAAAGAAGTTAGGATGTCGAAGTAAGTTCCGCTACCGTCACCGTAGGTCATTACACTTCCATTCCAATAAGCATTGTCATAGGCATTGTCAAAATGAACGTAACTTTTGATGATTGCGCCCGCGTTGTCATAACTGTTTCTCGTGTGTTTAGTTGAAAAGTAGTCGTACGTTTTTTCTGCACCCCAATGAGCATCAAGAGCTCCATTATCTTTGTTTGTGTTGGCAAATTCAGCTGCAGTCCAGTTGTTATCAACATCTGTAAAGTTCACAGCTGCTGTATAACTGGTTCCTTTTCTCATGTTGAAGGTAGTTATACCATTACCACGCGTATTGTCAGAAAGAATATAAGAAGAACCGCTTAATAACGTTTGAATGGATTGCGTTCCGCTATAACGTGTAGCGGCATTGGCGGCAACTACCATGGAAGCTGCTTCCGTATTGTTTTTTGCTTCTTTTCCATTCGCATTTTTGTGGCCATGGCTGTGTTCTCCTAGATGCTTGATTTTTGCATTATAAAACAACGCCTCTCCAGTAACGGCATCAATATATAAATCGCCGCGACTTACCGGATTAGTAGCATAAATATCAAATTTATAGGCTAAACGTAAGTTGTTGTCTTTTTGTTTTGAAGATGAGTTGTCTAATATCGGAAGTAAAACTAATTCTCCAACAGGTTTTTGGTAGTCCATTTCACTAGCCTCTCTTGGTGAATCCCAAAGATATTGTTTGGCCCCAATTTGTTTTAATGCAAGAGAAAAAGCTTGGTCTTTGGTTAGTTTTGGATTGGTATTTACATCATCCAGTTTGTAAAACTCGCCATTCATCGATTGTAATTTCCCTGCTTTTGAGTGAAGCATATACGTTGCGAATTCTACTTTAATTCCATTGTGAAACTGTTGAAATTTATCATGTGAAACGCCTAAGTTATCGGTTTCGGATTTAATTTTTGAAAAATCAGAATACTCTTTTAATCCTAATTGATCTTTAAAGATTTGCTGAAAATCAGTTGGTTTATAGGATGATTTTTCATTAAACGTAATTAATGTCGGTTTGCCTTTCTCGTCAGTCAGTCTTTGTTTTACATTTTTATGCCCTTCTTGCGCATAAATTGACAATGTAAATAAAGAAACAGCCATCGACAAGACAACTTTTCCTTGTAATTGTTTTTTCATTTGGTAATGGTTTTTTTGGTTGGTTAATATAGTAATCGACAAATCTATCTTTTTTTTATAAAATATTTTATGGTTTTACCTTGTATTTTGTTAAATTTCTAACATCAAACAACAATATCTCTTTAATTGCTCAAAAAAGCAATTAAATTATTTTACAAAAATTAAAAAATAAATAAGTTAAATCTTATAAAAAACAATTTTTTAAAAATTATTAAGACGCTTTCAGAGAGCGAAAGAGGCAATTTCTGTCAAAAAATGACAGATTATAAAATAATTTATCTATTTAAAACTATCCTGTGAGTTGTTTTTTATTTAGATAATTTATTTGTAACCTTATCATAGGAATATTGTTTTAAAAAAAAACAAAAAAACCTGTGAATTTCTTCACAGGTTTTTAATTAAAAATTATTGAACGCTTTCATCCTATATTAAGATGACTCCAGGTTAAATATTTATTTTTTAACAAATTTCTGAACCATAGCTTCTGAACCATTGTTTAATTCAAAGAAATATACACCATTATTTAAGTTACTAACATTGATTTCTCCGCCTGTAGTTTTTCCATTTTGAACTTCTTGACCTAAGAAATTGATGATTCTATAGCTGGCTTCTTTATTAGATTCAACAACAACATTCAATACATTTGATGTTGGATTTGGATACAATTTAAAAGTATTATTTATTTTTTCAGCTGACTTATCATTACTCATTCTGGCACCTGCAGAGTAAGCTGCTCCAACTCCAACCGCATAAAATGCATTTGTTGTAGCTATTACTTCAGGAGATCCCGCACCGTATAAATCAGTAGCTGCTTGAATTCCAAAAGTTCTGGCATTAGCGTAAGTTGAGTTAGCCGACAAATAAATAGTTTCTAAACGATAAGTAATTCTAGCTGCTTTATCAATCCCGATTCCAGTGATACTGTACGAACTACCTTTATCATTTGTTCCCGTTTTACCTTCGGTAAGGATGTAAAACCAATGATTTAAAACCCCGCTATTTGTATGAACTCCGCAATAATCATTTGCGCTTCTTGGTCTGCATCTTACTTGACTAACCCAGTAAGAACCGCCATAGGTATCTGGTTGTCCTTCAGATTTTGGGTTGCTCATTGAACGTAAAGCCAAATGACCTGCTCTTCTTTCTATATCTTCTCCTATTAACCAACGTGATTTTGTTGGCGCAGCAAAATACTCAATACAAGCTCCCCAAATATCAGAGAAAGCTTCATTCATTGCTCCGGATTCATTTTGATAAGCCAGATTTGCTGTTTTTGTACAAACGGCATGTCCTATTTCATGACCTGCAACATCTATAGATGTTAAGATATCAAAATAAGTTCCGCTACCATCACCGTAAGTCATTACGCTACCATTCCAGTAAGCATTATCGTAGTTTGTACTGTAATGAACATAGCTTTTTATAGCAGCACCAGCATTGTCAAAACTATTTCTTCCGTGAACCGATGAAAAATAGTCATATGTTTTTTCAGCTCCCCAATGTGCATCCAATGCTCCATTGTCTTTGTTTACATTTGCGTATTCAGCGGCAGTCCAGTTATTGTCCGCATCTGTAAAATTAACTGCTGCGGAATAATTGGTTCCTTTTTTCATATTGAAAGTTTGAACACCATTACCACGAGTTATATCCGACAAAATATAAGATGAACCGCTCAAAAGAGTTTCGATAGATTGTGTTCCGCTGTATCTTGTAGCTGCATTTGCTGCTATCAACACTGAAGAAGCGCTGATAGTTGCATTTTCATCCTTTTTCCCAATAAAAATTTTGGGAGTGTGGCTATTTTCTCCTACATGTTTGATAGTGGCATTGTAAAACAACGCTTCTCCTGAAACCGCATCAATGTATATATCACCACGACTTACCGGATTTGTAGCGTATATATCAAATTTATATGCTAAACGAGGCTGGTTGCTGTTTTTGCTCTTGTCATCCTCATTTATAAGAGGAAGTAAAACCAATTCTCCTGTAGGTTTTTGGTAGTTCATTGCAATAGCTTCTGCTGGTGAATCCCAAAGATATTTTGAAGCCCCTGTATGTTTTAATGCAAGATTAAACGCTTGTTCTTTAGTTAACGCTGGACGGGTGTTTACTTTATCTAACTGATAAAATTCACCGCTCATCGATTCTAATTTACCAGTTTTAGAGTGAAGTGTATAGGTCGAAAATTCCACTTTAATTCCTTGGTGATACAATTGGAATTTCTCATGAGAATAGCCTAATTTATCCGTTTCAGATTTAATTTTTATAAAAGCTGAATTTGTTTTTAATCCTAATTGATCTTTAAATACTTGTTGGGAATCATTTGCTTTATAAGATGATTTAGCATTAAAGGTAATTAAAGTAGGTTTGCCTTTATCGTCTGTAATTTTTTCCTTTACATTTTTATCTACATCTTGAGCGTAGATTGAGAAAGCAAATAAAGATACTGCTACTGACAAGACAGCTTTTCCGTGTAATTGTTTTTTCATTTGATATTGGTTTTTGTGGTTGATTAATATTATAATAACCAAATCTATTATATTTTTAGATAATATCTTACGGTTTTACCATATATTTTGTTAAAAAATGAAATAGATGGATAATAAATGCATATTTATGAAGTTCTTTTATAATTGCATTGTCTTGAAAACAGGTCTGTACAAAGTGAAATCAATTCCTATTTAGGCGATAGTTGAGGAAGAAAATATTTTTGAGTTTACTGCACAAAAGAAATAAGAAAACCGTTTTAAAATAAAAAAACAACCCGATTTGAGTTGTTTTTTTATAAAAGTAAATAGCTTTTGGCTAATCAATCACCATTTCAGGAATATCTCCTTCAATAATTAATGACGCTTCAGTTGATGCTATAATATGTTCTAGAGAAACGCCTGGAGCTCTTTCAAGCAATTTAAACCCGTTTGGGGTTATTTCCAAAACGGCCAGTTCGGTAACTACTTTTTTCACACAGCCAACGCCAGTTAAGGGAAGGGAGCATTTTTTCAGGATTTTTGATTCTCCTGCTTTATTCACATGCATCATAGCCACGATGATATTTTCTGCCGAAGCCACTAAATCCATTGCGCCACCCATTCCTTTGACCATTTTTCCCGGAATTTTCCAGTTGGCAATATCGCCGTTTTCGGCTACTTCCATAGCACCAAGAATGGTTAAATCAACATGTTGCCCGCGAATCATTCCGAAACTGGTTGCAGAATCAAAAAACGAGGCGCCCGGCAAAGTGGTGATGGTTTGTTTTCCGGCGTTAATAATATCAGCATCTTCGTCGCCTTCGAAAGGGAAGGGTCCCATTCCGAGAACGCCGTTTTCACTTTGAAACTCCACATCAATCCCTTCAGGAATATAATTCGCTACCAACGTAGGGATTCCGATTCCTAAGTTTACAAAATAACCGTCTTTTAATTCTTGTGCTATTCTTTTTGCTATACCTATTTTATCTAATGCCATGATTAACTTCTTTGTCTTACTGTACGTTGCTCAATTCTTTTTTCATATTTTTCTCCTTGGAAAATGCGTTTTACGAAAATCCCCGGGATGTGAATTTGATTCGGATCCAGTGTTCCGGCTTCTACCAATTCTTCAACTTCGGCAACGGTAATTTTTGCGGCACCAGCCATACATGGATTAAAATTTCGGGCAGTTCCTTTGAAGATTAAATTTCCGGCGGTGTCCCCTTTCCAGGCTTTTACGATGGCGAAATCGGCGTTGAAAGCATGTTCCATTACGTGCATTTTTCCGTTGAATTCACGGGATTCTTTTCCGATTGCCACTTCGGTTCCAAAACCTGCCGGTGTGAAAAAAGCTGGAATTCCTGCTTGTGCAGCACGACATCTTTCGGCTAAAGTTCCTTGTGGGATGAGCTCTACATCCAATTCTCCGGAAAGCATTTGGCGTTCGAATTCGGCATTTTCTCCCACGTAGGAAGAAATCATTTTTTTGATTTGCTTTTTGTGCAATAACAATCCCAATCCAAAATCATCTACTCCGGCATTATTTGAAATACAGGTTAGATTCTTGGTTTCTTTTTTTACCAATTCGGCAATACTATTTTCGGGTATTCCGCAAAGTCCGAAACCACCTAACATGATGGTCATTCCGTCTTCAATTCCCTGAAGTGCTTCTTGTACGTTGTTTACTTTTCTGTTAATCATATGATTAGTTGCTAATTTTCAGATTCTTATGAGTTAATTTGAAATGATTGTTTTAATTTTCACAAAATCTTCATGTGAAAACGAATGCCCTAGCCCAGATGGCAGCGATATCCTTTTTATTTTTTCTTTAAAAATAAAAAGATTTAGCGCACAGCTGGAATAGCTTCAAATAAAAATTTTACAATTCGAATTCATCCGTACTCTGGTCATAATCGGTGGTGTCTTTTACACGAGCGGGTGCCCAGCAATCGACTTTTATGGATAGATTCTCAGGTCTTAGGAATTCTTCTTTTGAAACGGTAAGGTCCGGATTTTCGTAATTTTTTTTCATAAAAATCCCCCAAATCGGTAAAGCCGCAACTGCTCCCTGACCGTAAGTAATGCTTTTGAAACGGGCTGAACGGTCCTCACATCCTACCCAAACACCAGTTACCAAATTCGGAACCATTCCCATAAACCAACCGTCGGACTGGTTTTGCGTAGTTCCTGTTTTTCCTGCAATTGGATTGGTAAACATATAAGGATAGCCGGTTACTCTGTTGTATCCATGTCCGCCGCCTTGTGTTCTTAGTCGAGACCCTGTACCTTCTTCTGTCACGCCTTGCAACAATTTGATGATCGCATAAGCGATATCTTTGTTGAGGACATCGTGCGATTCCGGGATGGGTTCATAGATTACGACCCCATTTTTATCTTCGATTCTGGTGATAAATTGTGGCTTGATATAAACGCCCTGATTGGCAAATGTGCTAAAAGCAGCTACCATATCGTGAACGGTAATTTCGACAGCGCCCAAAGCGATAGACGGTTGTACCGGAATATCGGATTTTACGCCAAGTTTATGGGTTATTTCTACGACTGCTTCTGGGCCCACTTTGTCAATTAGCTTTGCTGAAACGGTGTTGATAGAGTTGGCCAATGCTTTTTTCAAAGTAACCATTCCTCTGTATTTATTATCGGAATTACTGGGTGTCCAGGTTTCTGTAACATGGTGTCTTCCTTTCGGAATGGTGAAAGGGGAATCAATAATGGAATCGCAGGGCGACATGTTTAATTGTTCGATGGCTGCGGCATAAACAAACGGCTTGAAAGTAGAACCTACCTGTCTCGCTCCCTGACCTACGTGATCGTACTGAAAATATTTGTAGTTAATTCCGCCCACCCATGCTTTTACATGTCCTGTTTGCGGCTCCATAGCCATTAGTCCAGCCTGAAGAAAATGTTTATAATAACGAATGGAATCCATTGGCGTCATGATAGTGTCTTTTTCGCCTTTCCAGGTAAAAATGGTCATTTTTGTTTTGATGCCAAAAGATTTGACAATTTCGCCATCACTTTTGTCTTCCGCTTTTAATACTCTCCATCTTTCGGAAGATTTCATCGCCTGATTCAGAATACGTTCTGTTTCTACTTTAGAAATATTTACAAAAGGCGCATTTTTATTTGTTTTAGATTGTGTAAAAAATTCCTGTTGTAAGTTTGCTAAATGCGAAGTAACGGCGTCTTCAGCGTTTAATTGAACTCTGGAATCAATAGTGGTATAAATTTTTAAACCATCACTGTAAATGTCAAATTCGGTACCATCTGCTTTTTTATTTTCTTTGACCCAGTTTTTCATGAATTCACGCAAATATTCTCTGAAATAGGTGGCAATTCCTTCTTTGTGGCTTTCAGGTTGAAAGTTCAAAACGATAGGTTTTTTTTCTAAACCTGCTTTTGCAGCAGGCTCCAAGAAATCATTTTTGACCATTTGACCTAAAACAACATTTCTTCTGTCGGTTACTTTTTCTATTCTACGAATAGGATTGAATAACGAAGGATTCTTTAGCATTCCAACGAGCGTAGCGCTTTCGTTTATGGATAAATCGCGGGGTTCTTTTCCGAAATAAACTTTGGCTGCAGAACGAATTCCAACTGCTGTATTAACAAAATCGGCTTTGTTCAGATACATGGCAATAATTTCATTTTTCGTGTATTGTCTTTCCAATCGAATGGCGATTATCCATTCTTTTGCTTTTTGGACGATTCTAAAAAGGAAAAATTTTGATCCTTCGCCGTGAAATAATTGTTTAGCCAACTGTTGCGTCAGGGTACTTGCTCCGCCGCTGGTTCCTAAACTCAAAGCCGCTCTTAAAGTTCCTCTTCCGTCAATTCCGGAATGTTCGTAGAAACGCTCGTCTTCGGTTGCTATTAAAGCATCTACAAGGTGTTTTGGTAAATCTTTATATTTTATTGAAGTTCGGTTTTCGTTATAAAACTTTCCAATAGTAACGCCGTCAGATGAAATAACTTCTGTTGCGAGATTGGAATCTGGATTTTCTAAATCTTCAAATGAGGGCATCGATCCGAAAAGTCCCCACGAAGCAAATAAGAAAAACAATGCTACTCCTACAAGACCATAAGCGAAAATCTTCCAGAATTTCATTTTATAGTAGTGGATATCTTTGATTTGGGTGTTATTTTTTTTAGTAGCCATATTTTTTATTCTAATGATTCTATTCTAAAACCTACTGCAGTAATGCCTTCTAAATTTTCGACTCCTACAACTTTCCCCGTTTTTCTTACGGCTTGTTTGATGTGGACTTTGTTATTTTCGGAAGCCTTGAATTGTACCTTGCTCTTATAGAAGAGTTTGCTTTCTTTTATATCCGAAAAACCATCGCCAAGCAACGTTCCGTCAGCTTCGGCCATTTGATATTCTAGGGTGTCTACTTTTACCAAACCGTCAGGTTGCTCTAACGAAACAATTAGGAATAAATTGTTGAATTGGTAATTGTCGTTGGCTCTCAAATTGACAAACAAATTGTATCTTTTTGTGGTGTCCATTTTGGGCAGATTAAAATCAACAACAGTGTTTTTATTCCATGATTTTCCAACAGATTTGTATTCATCAAACACTCTTTTTTTATCACAAGAAGCGAAGAATACGATAATCAAAATAAAAAAAATGCTACTTTTTAGGCTCATTTTTATTGATGGGTTTTATTTTATTTTCAGTCGGTTTTATTTTATTCTCGGCGGGTCTTATTTTATTCTCAGCAGGTTTTTTTTCTGTGGTGGGTCTATTGTTTCCTGAATTGGTTTTGTTATTTGAAATGGCAGGTCTGTTGTTTTCTGCTGTTGATTTAGCATTCCCTACAATTGCATTTTCTCCAACCGGTTTTCGTTTGCTGCTTGGTTTTTTCTTTTTCTTAGGCTGATCAAAACGGGTTAAACTTTCCTGACCCATAGCGTTATTGAAATCTTTCTCTGGAGTCACCGTAATTTCTAGAGCATAATCTTCAAGTGAAGAAACTTTGTTCTTCAATTTATTTTCGGCAATAATTTCGTTGACTTGCTCGATTTTTAAAATATGCCAGTTGGCAAAATTATTAGTGTAAGCAAACCACATCAACCCTTTGAAAATATCTTGTTTTTGGCAAATGGCATCTCCTTTTTCGGTCACTAATTTGGTTTCAAAATCTGGAAAACCTTGCAAAGCATCCATGTAAGTGTCCAATTCATAGTTTAGACAACACTTTAATTTTCCGCACTGTCCGGCCAGTTTTTGTGGATTTAATGACAATTGTTGGTAACGAGCCGCCGAAGTATTTACACTTCTAAAATCCGTTAACCAGGTAGAACAACACAATTCTCTACCGCAAGAACCAATTCCACCTAAACGTGCTGCTTCCTGACGGAAACCTACTTGTTTCATCTCGACTCTGGTGCTGAATTCTTTAGCGAAATCTTTGATTAAAAGGCGAAAGTCAATTCGGTCATTGGCTGTGTAATAAAAAGTAGCTTTTGAGCCATCGCCTTGAAATTCGATATCAGAAATCTTCATTTCCAATTTTTGAGAAATCGCTAATTCACGGGCTCTCACTTTCATCGGCTCTTCTCTGTTTCTGGCAGTTGACCAGATATCAATGTCTTTTTGAGAAGCTTTTCTGTAGATCTTCGGAACATCAGCACTAGTGTGATTGACTCCTTTTTTCTTCATTTGAATTTTTACCAATTCTCCTGTCAAAGTAACAATTCCGACATCATGACCCGGGGACGCTTCAGTTGCGACAATATCTCCGATGCTTAAGGTTAATTTTTCTGTATTGCGATAAAATTCTTTTCTTCCATTTTTGAAACGTATTTCTACGCAGTCAAACGGTGCTTCACCAGTAGGTAAACTCATATTTGAAAGCCAGTCGAAAACCGTTAATTTGTTGCAGCTATCGGTGCCGCAAGTCCCATTATTTTTACAACCCTTTGGTGCGCCACCATCAGAAGTTGAACAACTTGTACATGCCATAATTTTATATGTAGTGTTGCGATGACCGCAACTTAAGTTCTTAAAAAGATTAATTTGTAAAGATAGTATTTTTTAATTTTAAGTTCCAACGGTTGAAAACAACAATAAATCATAAATTTTTAATAAAAAACCCGTTACAATTGAAGCTGTAACGGGTTGGATTTAATTTATTTTTAACGGGATTTTAATTTATTTCCACGGAATAATTGAGCATGTTTCTATTGGTTTTATCCAATTCTTTTTTAGAAATAAAGACGTTTTTTAATAAGGAAGTATTCCAGTTGTTGCGTTGTTTCCAATTGGAAAATGTTTCTGTTTTCCAGTCGAAATCGTCTTTCCAGAAAAATTTTGGTGAAACATAACAATAGGTATAAGGAATAAGATAGGAACTGTCGTTTTGGGTTTTAACTTTTAACGATTCTTCCTCATTTCTATAAATGGATTGGGGATAAAGAAGGGTGATTTTTCTTTTTTGGGCTTCATTTTTCAGAAAATTGGAAACCTCAAAATAGTCTTCTTCGATTTTTTTCAAACTGAATTCATTATAAGTCGTTTCGCCGATTTTATCGATGGGACGCAACTGAATGATATCAATTGTATATTGATCGTAAACGTCAAAAAAGCTTTTGAGTTCGTAGAAATTATCCTGATTGAAAGTATAATTTATTCTAAGACGTAATTTCGGATTAGTCTTTTTCTGTTCCGTGATGGATTGCAGAACCGCATGAAATTTTTCATAAATTCCTTTATCCATCAAGTCTTCATACGTTTCTTTTGTAACGCCGTGCATCGACAAAATAAATTCGTCCAGACCGGCATTGGCAAAATCGGAAACGTCTTTTTTCTCCAATAAATTGCCATTGGTAATCATGCTGATATAGGGTACTTTGTGGTTTTTGGCAATTTCAATTAACTTCGTATTGTGTTTAAACAAAGTGGGTTCCGCGCCACAACCGATTTGTAATTTCAAAGCGTTTTTAAAAATGGCTTTGGCTATATCTTCTAAGTTGTCTTCCTTGAAAATGCCTTTCATGTTTTTTTTAACGTAATCTTCATCTGTAAAATAACACATTTTACACCGTAAGTTACAGGCCAGAACAGGATCCATTTGTATGGCTAAATATCTTTTATCTAAAACAGAAAGCAACCACAAACCCAGGAATTTAATCCTGTGATTTTTAATGCGATTGTTGAGTTTTAATATTTTATAAATATCCATTGATGAAATTTTTCAGAACTGTTTTTATAATGCGTTTAAATGTAATGTTTTTGAAATAATGATTCGAATTTAAATAACCTATATTTTACTTTTGATGGAAATATTAAGTTTCTTTCACCGAAATTATTTTCACCGGACAGGCTTTTGCAGCTAATTCACAACTTTCAACAATAGTGTGGTCGTATGATTTTAGAGTAAAAAAACCTTTGGCATTTTGTGAATGAATCAAAACCGATTTCCCGTCTTTCTTCGACATTTGAAACTGGACCGGCGCCATTTCCACGCAATAATTACAGCCGATGCATTTGTCTCTTTGAAGTGTTACGATGACCATTAAGCTTCCACAATTTTATATAATTTATCCGATAATCGAATTCGGAAAGGCAGTTTAAAAGTGCAATTATCGCCTTTAGTAGCTTTGTCCGAAACAACGTCGTTGACAAACATTTCTTCGATAATCATTTCCTGCGCTCCGGTGTTGGGCCCGGTAATCAGGATTTTATCGCCTGCTTTTATATCGTAGGCTTCAATTTTGAATGCTCCAATATTGGCTTTTGGGAAATAATGCGTTCCTTTTCCCACATAGACTTTCTTTTGTGTGGCCATAGATCCGGAAACGTCACTCCATTCTCCTAATTCCTGTCCAAGATAATATCCTGCCCAAAACCCGCGATTGTAAACCGTATTTAAAGCTTCCATCCAAACGGTCACTTTTTCTTTAGAAAAAGTACCCTCATAATAACTGTCGATGGCATCGCGATAGGTTTTTATTACGGTGGCCACATATTCTGGCGCGCGACCACGACCCTCGATTTTCAATACCTGAATGCCGGAATCAATGACTTGGTCCAGAAAATCAATCGTACATAAATCCTTTGGAGACATCATGTATTCGTTATCCAGTTCGATTTCAAAACCGGTTTCCTGATCGATGACGGTGTATTTTTTACGGCAATCTTGTTTGCAGGCCCCACGATTTGCAGAGGAATTATTAGAATGTAAACTCAGATAACATTTTCCCGAAACCGCCATACACAAAGCACCATGACCGAAAATTTCAATTTCCACTAAATTACCGGAAGGTCCTTTAATTTGGTCTTTCTGGATTTGCTCCATAATTTTTTTGACCTGACCCAGACTCAATTCCCGACTTAAAACCATGGTGTCGGCAAATAGGCTGTAGAATTTTATGGTTTCAATATTCGTTACATTAAGTTGTGTCGAAATATGGACTTCCATTCCAATGCCTCTTGCCATTGCAATTACGGCTTGGTCGGAAGCAATTACGGCAGTAATATTGGCTTCTTTGGCTTTGGCCAATAAAGTTTTCACTACCGATAAATCGTGATCGTAAATAATCGTGTTTAAAGTAAGATAGCTTCGAATATTTTTGGCTTCGCAGCGTTTTGCGATTTCAGGCAAATCGTCCATCGTGAAATTTACGGAGGCTCTGGCTCGCATGTTCAATTGTTCTACGCCAAAGTAAACGGAATCGGCACCATTGTCTAATCCGGCCTGAAGCGACTCAAAGTTCCCGGCGGGAGCCATAAGTTCTATTTTGTTATTCGATGTCATGATAAATTAGTCTAAAATTTTATATAATTTATCTGATAATCGAATCCTGAACGGTAATTTGAAGGTGCATGTATCTCCTGGAACCGCTTTTTCGGAAGCCATTTCATTAACAAACATTTCTTCGATGATCATTTGCTGTTCTCCGGTTGTGGAACCTTTGATTAGGATTTTATCGCCGATTTTAATTTCGTTTTCTTCAATTAGAAATTGTGCAATGCTTGGTTTTGGAAAGAAATGAGTTCCTTTTCCAATATAAATTTTCTTAATTTTTGGTTCTTTCTTAACGGCTGTTTTTGGTTTTTCAGCAACAAAAACGCCATGAGTTTCTTCGTTGTTTTTGAAAGTCAAAACGTCTGATTTTCCTTTTTTGAAAATCATATTGCCGTTTTTTATGCCTCTTCGGATGATTTTTTGTTCTTCTTCCGGCAAATGAATAACATCTACACAAGTGCTGGAACAACAGCCCTCCATAGCTGAAGCACATGCCTCACATTGGATGAAAAGCAAATGACAACCTTCGTTAGCGCAATTGGTATGCACGTCGCAAGGTTTGCCGCATTGGTGACATTGCGAAACGATATCATCCGTAATTCTTTCGCCCAAGCGATGATCGAAAACGAAGTTTTTACCGATAAATTTACTTTTCAAACCTTCGGCTTTTACTTGTCTTGTATATTCTATAATTCCACCTTCGAGTTGATACACATTTTCAAAACCTTTGTGTTTGAAATACGCACTGGCTTTCTCGCAACGGATTCCTCCTGTGCAATACATCAACAATTTTTTATCTTGTTTATGTTCTGATAATTGATCTTCTATAATGGGTAAACTTTCTCTAAAAGTATCTACATCGGGTTTGATGGCGTTGGTAAAATGCCCGATTTCGCTTTCGTAATGATTCCGCATATCGACCACAATTGTGTTGGGGTCTTCGAGTAAATCATTGAATTCTTTGGCTTTTAAATGGATTCCGATATTGGTCACATCGAAAGTTTCATCTACTAAACCGTCGGCCACGATTTTGTCGCGGACTTTTATAGTGAGTTTCAAAAAGGAATGGTCATCGTGTTCAACGGCCACATTCAGACGGATGCCTTTCATGAAAGAATAGGTGTCTAAATGGTCTTTAAATGCATAAAAATTATCGGCCGGAAGAGACAACTGGGCGTTAATTCCTTCGTGGGCGACATAAATTCTGCCCAAAACTTCGAGTGGATTCCAAGCCAGAAATAATTCGTTTCTGAATTCGGTTGGATTTGTTAAATGCGCATAAGCATAGAAAGACAAAGTAAGTCTTTGTTTTCCGGCATCATCAATCATGATGGCTCTTTCTTCTGCGCTTAAGGTGTTATACAGTTGCATGCTATAAACAGTTTAAGTTGAGAAAATTATTTTTGCAAAAGTAGTGAAAAAGGTTAGAAGAAAAAAGGGACAAAGAAGCAAAGGTGTAAGAGAAGTAGAGCTGCAAAAGTGTAAATTTATAAGTTTTATAAAAAAACAAAAAGCACTAAATTAATAGTGCTTTTGTAAACTTTGTGCCTAAGCACCTTTGCTTCTTTGAACCTTTAAATTAACAATATTCGTTGAAAGCGTCTTTCAGGTTTTCGGCAATCAATTCTGCCGGACGACCTTCGATATGATGACGCTCTAACATGTGAACCAATTCACCGTTTTTGAACAAGGCCATACTTGGCGATGACGGAGGAAAAGGGAACATGTGTTGTCTTGCTGCATCCACCGCATCTTTATCAACCCCTGCAAAAACAGTGATTAATTGCGTTGGTTTTTTAGCGTTATCTAAACTCATTGTTACTCCCGGACGTGCATTTCTGGCAGCACAACCACAAACAGAATTTACAACCACTAATGTCGTTCCTTCTGCTTTTAATGCGTTTTCAACTGCTTCGGCACTATGTAAATCTTGAAAACCTGCAGACGTTAATTCGGCTTGCATTGGTTTTACCATTTCTTCTGGATACATATCTTTTATTTTAAATTTATAATTTTGAGTTGCAAAGTTACAAAGTTTCAAACCAACAAATTTATTTGATGTATAAAGTTTTGTTATAGTTTGATTGTTATTTCTTTATTTTGAAAATTGTATGAAATAAAGCTTGGATAAAAGGCATTTTCGGGCATTTGAGAATGACCTGAATGTCTTCTAAAAATGAAGTTTCTTCGTCCAAAAATTTGAAAATTAATGTGGGGCTTCCTTTTTTGAATAATGACGAAAAAATGGTGGAACCGATTTCATTTTTACGATCTAAAATATCCAATAAAAGCAAATCGTAAAACCAGAATTTGGTCTTTTTATAAAATTTTGTAAAGTCGTTTTCCCTTTGAAGGAAGGCAACCAATTCGGCAGATTTTTTATCAGAATTTTTGAAAGTATAGCCCGTACTGGCTTTCGTCCAACCTCCTGCGGAACCTATATTGATTACGTTTTTGGTGTTCAATTTCCAAAAAGGATAACACGTCATCGGAATGCTTCCCTGTTCTTTTTCGATAATTTCGTAGGCAGAAATACCGAGTTTTTGAATGTATTTTTGAATTTCGGTTTCGTATTCCTGTTTCGGAAGCAGGTTTTTAGAAAATAAGGTGTATTCAATTAAAGCTTCGGTTTGAGAAGCGGGCAAGACATACATAAAACGCGTATTTCCTCTCTGCGCTACTGAAAAATCCATGAACGTGGCTTGTTCCGGATTAAAATCGGCTTGTTCACTTTTGATAAACCAGCCGATAAAATGTTGTTGTAAAACCGGATATTTTGTTTGATTTGCCGCTTTTTGTTTGTTGTAAATGCTGTTGAAAAGTTTAGAGCAGGAAAAACTTTCAGAATTGGTTTGTATCAGAATTATATTTTCCGATTCTTCAATTTCGATTACTTTTTGAGTGAGAAAAGTGATGTTTTCCTGTTTTGAAATCACATCAAATATCAGGTTGTAAAAATCCAAACCTCGAACCATATTGTATTGATACGGTTTTAAATCTAAATCCCTCCTGATATTTTCAGCAGCAAAAAGGGCAGAATGCCATTTTTTGTGGATGATCGTTTCCCAACTTCCGTTAGGTTCTTCCCAAAAACACCATGTTCTGTCATTGGTTTTCTTGGGATTTTCATCCAATAACAGAATACTTTTATCATTAAATTTTCCCGACAGAACCATTTTATAAACGGTCATCAAAGCAGATAAACCTGCGCCGGTAAAAATGTAGTCGAAGTTTTTCATGTTGGTTTTAGGAAATTCTTCTCAAAAGTAACCAATTATTTTATTTTCTCAAGGATAGCCGTAAGCGCTTTAGCATTTAGATAGGAATGTTTTTGAAACAAAATTGAAAAATCAGCAGCCAGAATTGTAATGGTCGGATAAACCACTTCACCGTCAATTGTCGCTAATGCTGTTGCCAATTCATGAATTCCGGTATTCTGTCCCGTTGGTATGAATTTAAAAGTATGACCGTTGAAAGTGATGTTGTTTTTAATTTCGGCATCCAATGAAATGAAGTAAAAATCAGCATTTAAAATCGTAATTGTTTCTGGATTTTTGAAGGTAGAATGTTCCATCATTTTGCAATACTTGCACCAAGATGTATGAATAAAAACAACAATAGGTTTTGGATTTTCTTTGGATAATTTTTCGACTTCTTCGAAGGAATAGGCTTTCAGTTGGGCAAAACCGGATGGCAATGCCCAAAAGAAAATCAATACTATAAAGAATATCTTTTTCATTATTTTAAGGTATAACGCAATCCGAAAAAGCTACGAATTCCTTGATTTGGGCCGTAAACATAACCTGGGTCAAAGTCTGGACCAAATGGGTCATCTGCTCCTGCAATAATATATGGATTGCCTTTGTTTGGTGTCCAATCCAGTAGATTTTTTACACCAAAATAGATTTCAATATTTTTGAGTTTATTAAATGTAAACTGAATGTTTTGAATGCTCCAAGTTGGGGAATATTTTTTTCTTGGGTCATTTTCGCCCAAATGAGGCAAACGCATTGGGCCATAAACATTTCCAGTATAATCAATATCGAAGAATATTTTTTTCAAACGATAGGAAATTGTCCAAGTCCCCGTGAATTTTTCGGTTAGTATTTGACGGGTTGTAATTCGGTTTTCGGTTTTGGTGACATCCATAAATGTAGCGCCTAAAATCATCTTTAAGCCATTGTTAAAAACCATATCAACATTGGTACTTATTCCTTTAGTAACAGCATAACCATCAAGATTTTTATAAATAATTTGGTCAGGATTTGTGTCGTAATCAGGAACTATGGAGTTGGTAAAATAAGTATACCAAGCTGTGGTCTCGAAACCTATGAAGTTTCCGTTTTTAGCGTAGATTTTCTTTAAATAATTCAGATTCGCATTATAGGAACGCTCAGGTTTTAAATCTTCAAGAACAATAACGTCACGAGCACCCGTTAATGCAGCATGTTCCTCGGTAAAAAGATTGACAATTCTAAAACCTGTTCCGGTGTTGAAACGTATAATGTTATTGTCGTTCACTTTCCATTTATAAGCTAAACGCGGGGTGAAAATGGAACCATGATTGTTGTTGTAATCATAACGAGCGCCTAAGAGAAGGCTGTGTTTTTCGGCCAAATGAATTTCGTCCTGAACAAAAAGACTCGGAATCCAATTGATATCTTCTTTTACAGTAGCAGTTGTATTGTCATCATAATATTGATAACGCATGGCGGTACCGAAAAGCAAATCGTGATTATTTAATTTTTTGTCCCAGGTCAATTGACCAAAACCAATGCGCTGTTTCGCTAAATAAGGCATGTCTCCATAAACCGAATTTTGGTCATGATCCGTATAAGAAAAAGAAAACAACATTTTTTCAGAAACCGGAAGTTCATAAGCCCCTAATAATTCCCAACGTTTGGTATAAATGCTTTCGCCATATACTTCGTTGCCACCACGGTATTTTTTCTCCCATTGCATTTCGCCACCCCATCGGTCTTCATAGAAAAAACGTCCCGCCATCGAAAATAATTTGTTGCTTTTCCGGTTGAAATTCCACTTTTGGAAAACCGAAATTCGGTCTTGTAGGGTGAGATCGGTAAAATTATCATGGTTGTTATCAATCGGATTGCTGTAATTGAAATAATTGACACCGGTTAATACCGAAGCAGCTTTTCCTATATTGCCTTTAAAACCCAAATCTAGATTGGCTTCACCCCAACTGGTCGAAAACCCATCCGCTGAAAAAATGGGTGCGTTTTTCGGATTTTTAGTAATAATATTGATTAATCCGCCCACGGCTTCGCTTCCGTATAAAGAAGATGCCGGACCTTTCACAATTTCTATTCGTTCCAACAATGAATTTGGGATTCCCGATAATCCGTAAACAGTCGAAAGTCCGCTGACAATGGGCATTCCGTCAATTAAGACCAAAGTATAAGGACCTTCAAGTCCGTTAATATGAATGTCGCCCGTATTGCAAACATTACAATTCAATTGCGGTCGGACACCATTTACGTTTTGTAAAGCTTCAAATATATTGGCCGTTGGATTTTTTTTAAAGAACGTAGGTTTGTAAACTTCTACAGGAACAGGACTTTCCAGACGGCTAACCGGTTTTAATGTTCCTGTTATAACCACTTCGTCCAACGAATTATTTTCTTTTAAATCAAAATCTAAAACGGTTTCAATAGAGTCGATAACAGTGATATTTTTTCTTTGGGTTTTAAAGCCAGTATAAGAAGCCACAATTTCATAATTCCCCGCTGTAATATTTTTGATACTATAAGAACCGTCTTCATTGCTTATAGTTGCGTTTTTGGTATTTTTCAATATAATATTAGCCTGTTGCAAAGGCATTCCTTCGGAAGTGATCTTCCCTTTTATGGTGGATTGAGCAAATGAAACAGCGCCGATTAGAAAACAAAAAAGAATAATTAGATTTTTCACAACAATATTTTAGATTAACGTAAAATTAAATTTTAGGCAAAGCTAAAAATTTTATTTCGCAAAACAAATTTTTTAATTACTTTTGTATCAATAATTTAAATTTCAACATGGGCAAATCACTTGAAGAAGTAAACCAATCGGTTCCTACACAAAACAAAACAACGGTATTTAGAAAAATATTGGCATTTTTTGGCCCGGCTTATTTAGTTAGTGTGGGTTATATGGATCCGGGAAATTGGGCGACAGATATTGCCGGCGGAAGCCAGTTTGGTTATGCCTTGCTTTGGGTTCTATTAATGAGTAACATCATGGCGTTGCTGTTGCAAAGCTTTAGTGCCCGTTTAGGAATCGTTACCCAACGCGATTTGGCGCAAGCATCAAGGGAAACCTATTCGAAACCGGTTAACTATATTCTTTACTTTTTGGCAGAAATTGCCATTGCCGCCTGTGATTTGGCCGAAGTGTTGGGAATGGCCATCGGTATTAATTTATTGTTTGACATTCCATTGATAGAAGGGGTTTTAATAACGGTTTTGGATACTTTTTTATTATTGTTTTTAATTAATAAAGGCATCCGGAAAATGGAAGCTTTTATCATTGCCTTGGTGATGATTATTGGGGTTTCATTTATTTTTGAAATGTTTTTTGCGCAACCGGAAATGGGAAAAGTAATCTACGGATTAATTCCTTCAATGCCCAATGAAGCGGCGTTGTACATCGCCATCGGAATTATTGGAGCAACGGTAATGCCGCACAATTTGTATCTGCATTCTTCTTTGGTGCAAACCCGAAAATTCGACCGAAGCACCGCAGGAATCAAGCAGGCCATCAAATATAATTTCATCGATTCTACCATTGCGCTAAATTTGGCCTTTTTTGTCAATGCCGCCATTTTAATCCTGGCAGCAGCCACATTCTATAAAAACGGCATGTATGAAGTGGCCGAAATTCAGGATGCCCATCGATTTTTAGAGCCGCTTTTAGGGAGCAAATGGGCACCCGTGTTATTCGCGGTTGCCCTGATTGCCGCAGGACAAAGCTCGACTGTTACGGGAACATTGGCCGGACAAATCATCATGGAAGGCTATCTGAATTTACGAATCCAACCTTGGGTTAGAAGAATATTGACCCGATTAATTGCCATAGTTCCGGCAGTTATTGTGATTACGATTTTTGGCGAGGGCGTAACGGGAAAATTACTGATTTTAAGTCAGGTCATTTTGAGTTTACAATTGGGTTTTGCCATTATTCCGTTGATTCATTTTGTCAGCGATAAATCGAAAATGAAAGGTTTTCATATCAGTAGAGTAACCCAAATTGCAGGATGGACCATTGCCTTAATTATTGTTTCGTTGAACGCTAAATTGGTTTTTGATGAAATCAACGGATGGTTAGAAACTTCTGAAAACCCAATCGTATTGTGGTTGACGGTGGTTCCGTTAGCCATAAGTTTCCTGATTTTACTGTTATATATCGTATTCAAACCTTTTATTTCAAAATCGAAAATCGATATTCAAAATCATTCGCCACACAGTTTAAAACTGCAATTTTCTAAAACCGGAAGTTATGCCAAAAAGAATGTTGCCGTTACCGTAGATTTCTCCAGCTCAGATGAAGTGGCCTTAAACAGCGCTTTCGAATTGGGTGGAATAGAAGCAAAATACACTTTGATTCATATCGTAGAAACAGTAGGAGCGATGGTTTATGGCGAAAATATTGACGATCATGAAACGCTGATTGACGAAAAACTATTAGAGGAATACAAAGCAATGCTAGCTGAAAAAGGATTTAATGTAGCAACGCAACTAGGATTCGGAAAACCAAATAAAGTGATTCCGAACATCATCAATAAAGGGAATTTTGATATTTTGGTAATGGGAACCCACGGTCATACCGGATTCAAGGACTTAGTGTTTGGAACAACCGTCGACAAATTGCGCCACAAAATTTCTATTCCGTTACTTATCGTAAAAAAATAAATGTATAGCAGGGCTAAAAAATAAAAAAAATGACATTTTCAGAAGAAAACTATCTCAAAACTATATACCATCTCACCAATATTTCGGAATCAGAAGTAAGCACGAATGCTATTGCCGAAATGATGGAAACCAAAGCATCATCAGTTACCGATATGCTTAAGAAATTAGCTGAAAAAGATTTAATAAATTACAAAAAATACCAAGGAGTTTCCCTGACCGAAAAAGGAAAACTTTCGGCGAAAATGATAGTAAGAAAACACCGTTTATGGGAAGTTTTTTTAGTGGAAAAACTGGACTTTTCATGGGACGAGGTTCATGATGTTGCCGAACAGTTGGAACACATTAAATCCGAAAAACTCATCAATAAACTGGATGATTTTCTGGGCAATCCAACCGAAGATCCGCATGGCGACCCCATTCCGGATGCCAATGGACGGATTATAAAAATTGAAAAACAATTGCTCTCAGAATTGCACGAAAATCAGGTTGGAATCTGTGTTGGCGTAAAAGACACCTCGTCGGAATTTCTGAAATATTTAGACAAACAGGAAATTGCTTTGGGTTCGAAAATTGAAATCATCGGAAAAGAAAGTTTTGATTTGTCCCTAAAAATAAAAGTAGACAACAAGGATTTAACGATTTCAAATAAAATTGCTAGTAACCTTTTTGTTAAGTTAACTTAAATAAAAAGAAGCTATATTTGGTATAATCAAAATTCAAATCATATGAAAAATATTCTTCTGGCCTTTCTGCTGATTTTTAGCGCTTCCTTATTTGCACAGAATACCGAACAGGAAAATATCAAATATGTCAAGATTACCCAAAAAAAGTGCATTAAAAAAAAGGGATATCACCTTGTTTTGAAGGAAGTATTGTCTGATTCCCGGTGTCCGGAAGGTGTGACCTGTGTTTGGGCCGGGGATGTAAAAGTGATAATTTCCCTTTATCAAAACCGAAAATTTATCGAGGACAAAACAATTACCGTTTCGTCAGTGCATCTTCAAGAAAACATAGATTGGTTTTCGAACTATTTGCCTTCAAATCAAAAAAAGATAAAAAGCATTGGTGTTTTGCCTTATCCAAAAAATGGCAGTCAAATCGATCTAAAAGATTACTATATAAAAATTGGGTATTTAAAATAAGATTAGTGACAACCTCCGCACTCATCGTCGCTGCCGCAATTTTTACCTGATTTTTTCTTTTTAAGAAAGAATTTTCTAATTAAAAAAGCAACCGCAATTCCCAAAGCAATAAAAGCAACTATTTCTTGTAGCATAGCATTTTATTTTAAAATTTGATAAGCAATCAGCGCAACAACATAAGCAAATCCAGTCATAAAAATCAACTGTCCTAAAGGCCATTTCCAACTATTGGTTTCTTTTTTGGTAATGGCAATTGTGCTGGCACATTGCATCGCAAAAGCATAGAACAACAATAAGGAGATTCCTGAAGCAAAATTGAATATTTTTTCTCCTGTTACCGGATTGACTTCGGCCGCCATTCTATTTTTGATGGTCACCTCGTTATCGCTTCCGCCAACGCTGTAAATTGTTGCTAAAGTACCTACAAAAACCTCTCTTGCAGCAAATGAACTGATAACCGCAATTCCAATTTTCCAATCATAACCTAATGGTGAAATGGCGGGTTCAATACTTTTCCCCATAATTCCAATATAGGAATTCTCTAATTTATAAGACGCAATTTTATTTTTTAGTTCTGATTTAGGCAAAGCACTGTTTTCTGTTTTTGAACTTATTATAGCTTCAGCATCATTGAATTTTTTTCCAGGTCCATAAGAAGCCAAAAACCACAAAACGACAGATATCGCGAGAATGATTTTTCCGGCACCGAAAACAAAGGCTTTGGTTTTTTCAATAACATTAATCGCTACGTTTTTAAACATAGGCAATTTATAATTTGGCATTTCGACAATGAAGAAGGTTTTGCCTTTTATTTTCAATATTTTATTTAAAATATAAGCCGAAAAAATAGCCATCCCAAAACCTAAGAGATACAATAACATTAGGGTTAAACCCTGTAAATTTAAAATTCCAAAAATGCGTTTATCAGGGATTACTAAAGCAATAATGATTGCATAAACGGGTAATCTGGCAGAACAGGTCGTGAACGGTGTTACCAAAATAGTGATTAATCGTTCTTTCCAATTTTCGATGTTTCGGGTTGCCATGATTGCTGGAATGGCGCAGGCTGTCCCGGAAATTAGAGGCACGACGCTTTTTCCGGACAAGCCAAATTTACGCATGATTTTATCCATCAGGAAAACCACGCGACTCATATAACCGCTTTCTTCCAAAATAGAAATGAATAAAAACAGGAAGGCAATTTGCGGAATAAATATCAGGATTCCGCCGATTCCGGGAATAATTCCTTGTGAAATCAAGTTGGTTAAAACACCAGGCGGAAGGGAATCGTTTGCAATACTGCTTAAGGAAGCAAAAGTGCTGTCGATGAAATCCATTGGAACACTTGACCAATCGAAAATAGATTGAAAAATAATAAACAATATGGCAAAGAAAATCACATAACCGCCAATTTTATGGGTTAAAACACGATCAATTCTACTGCGGAAATCTTTGGCGATTGATGAGTCAATGATCATTCCTTCTTTAAGGACATCATTGATAAACTGGTAGCGTTTAATGGTTTCCTTTTGTTGCAGACGTTTTAAATCCGAATGGGATTTGGTAAAAGAACTTCCGATTTCATTACGCTCTAAATTCAGGAAATTTACGTCTTGTGTAATAACCAGCCACAATTTATACAACAATTGATTTGGAAACGCTTTGCGAAGATTATTGAAATATTCCGGGTCAATACTCGAAGCATTTAAACAAGGTTCAACTGAAAGGGATTTGTAATTGACAATTAAATTTTTTAATTCATCAATCCCATAGCCTTTTCGGGTACTGATTAAAGCAATCTTGGTTTTTAGATGTTCTTCAAGATAAGTTATGTTTAATGAAATTCCTTTATACTTCATTCTATCCGCCATATTAATGACTAGAATAGTTGGAATTTCTAAGTCTTTTATTTGGGTAAAAAGCAGTAAATTTCGTTTCAAATTTTCTACATCCGTAACTACAATTGCCACGTCCGGATACAATTTATCATTTTTATTCAGCAAAAGTTCAATTACGACATTCTCATCAATAGAACTTGCATTTAAACTATAGGTTCCGGGCAAATCAAGTACATTGGCTTTGATATTGTTGGGCAATTTGCAAAAGCCAATCTTTTTTTCAACGGTAATTCCGGGATAATTCCCTACCTGTTGGTTCATACCGGTCAACTCATTAAAAACCGAGGTTTTCCCCACGTTAGGATTCCCTATCAGAGCTATGTTGATATTTTTGCCGCTCATTATAAGTTGTTTTTGATTATTTCAACTTCAATCTCGCGTGCAGTTTCAATACGGATAGCCAAGTGAGAGCCATTTACATTTAAATATAAAGGATCGCCAAAGGGAGCAACTTGAAGTAATTCCACCATATTACCCGGCAAGCATCCCATCTCCAGTAATTTCAATGGAACCGTGTCTACGTCAAAGTCTTTTATGATGGCTTTTTCGCCTTTTTTAAGGGAATATATGGTGGTACGCAAGTCTTATTTAGATTGAATTAAGATTACAAAAGTACATATTATAATACTAAATTAAATGATAATTATCATTTTTGTAACTTTTTACAGTCAACAACAGTACGAAAAAGGATTGCTTCGGGGAGTTTGTAAGCGAATGAAAAAATTGCTGCTTAATCGTTACATAAAAAATTAATATCTGCAATCAACCGCTGAATATCTTCTTTTTTGGTTCCGTCATAAAAACCACGAACACGTTTTTTAGCATCTACCAAAACAAAGTTTTCGGTGTGAACCATATCGTATAATTCTTCTGGTTTTCCAAGTTTCACCGCCAAATAGGATTTTCTGGCCATGGTGTAAATCGCTTTTTTGTCACCGGTAACTAAATTCCATTTGCTGTCCATCACGCCATTTTTGATCGCATATTTTTTTAAGACAGGAACACTGTCAGTTTCTGGGAACACTGTATGGGAGAGTAACATTACTTTTGGGTTATTGATAAATGCTTTTTGAACTGCTGCTAAATTGGTAGTCATTTTTGGGCAAATAGAACCGCAAGTCGTGAAGAAAAAATCGGCCACATAAATCTTGCCTTCGTAATCTTTTTGAGTAATGGTTTTCCCGTTTTGGTTTATAAAAGAAAAATCGGCAATCGTGTGGTATTTACTAATATATTGTACCGTACTATCAACCAGTTCGGGATTTACCATTGATGGGTTGTATATCGGTAATGTTTTTTGTGGTTTTAAAGCGTTATAAAACAACGAAATAATCACTATTGAAAGGATTAGCATTACGCCAAAGAAAATACGGTATCTTTTTAAGAAAGAAAACATAAATATTTTTTTTGCAAAAATACGAAAACGAGTCCTGTTATAATTCAAATTAACAGAATGTTATTCGGAATAAAATTTAACATTATTTAAAAGTTTTATCGATAGTTTTGTAATAGTAATAACTAAACCAATATAAAAATGAAAATGCAGTTCAATAAAAAACTTCTTTTTGTAATTCCGGTAATTATTGGATTTACACCATGTCATGCCCAAAAAGGACCAGCTCCGAAAGAACCGGGAATCAATGTTTCTTTTATGGATAAATCGGTAAAACCAGGAAATGATTTCTTCCGATTTGTAAACGGAACCTGGTATGATAAAACCGAAATCCCAAGCGACAAAACCCGTTGGGGAAGTTTTGATGAATTGCGTCAAAAAACAGATACCGATGCTTTGGCTATTTTGAAAGAAGCAGCAGCAAATCCAAAATACAAATCCAGTACCGATCAAGGCAAAGCCATCAATCTATACAAATCCATTATGGATACGGTGGCAAGAAATAAACAGGGAATTGCGCCTTTGAAACCCTATTTAGCAAAAATCAATGCCATAAAAAACAGCAACGACTTACAAAAACTAATGATTGAGATGGAACCCATCGGTGGAATTGGTTTTTTTGGTGTTGGAGTAGGTGCGGATGATAAAAATAGTACCAAAAACTCAGTATTCCTTGGATTAGGAAGATTGGGTCTGCCGGACAAAGACTATTATGTTTCGGAAGATAAAGATTCAAAAGAAAAACGTGAAAAATATGTGCTTCACGTTGCAAGAATGTTGCAGTTTATTGGAGAAACTCCTGCTAAAGCAAAAGAAAATGCCAACAAAATCTTAGCATTGGAAATCGAATTATCGAAACCAAGATTAGACAGGGTAGAGCGAAGAGATAGCAGAAAACAATACAATCCAATGACGGTTGCCGATCTTCAAAAAATGACGCCTGCCGTAAATTGGGAAAATTATCTTTCAGGTGTTGGTTTTTCAAAATTAGATACCATCATTGTTACACAGCCAAGATATATGGCTGCTTTGCAAACGATTTTGTCAGAAAATAAAATTGAGGACTGGAAAGCCTACATGCGTTGGTCTTTATTGAACAGATCTGCAGGACAATTATCTTCTGCAATTGGTGCTGCAAATTTCGATTTTTACGGAAAAGCATTGACCGGCGCCATCAAACAAAGACCCCTTGAAGAAAGAGCTTTGCAAACCATAAATGGTTCCGTCGGAGAAGCATTAGGGAAATTATATGTAGAAAAAATGTTTCCGGCTGAAGCCAAATTAAAAGCTGAAAAAATGATACAAAATGTCATTTTAGCTTATCAAAACAGGATAAATAATTTGACATGGATGTCTGCAGAGACCCGTAAAAGCGCTGTAGAAAAATTAAACAAAGTGACCATCAAAATTGGTTATCCGGATAAATGGAAGGATTATTCCGCATTAAACTTAAAAAGCCCAGTCGAAGGCGGAAGCTATTTTGACAATGTGATTACGCTGTCCCGTTGGAATTATAAAGACGATTTAGAAAAATTAAAAAAACCGGTTGACAAAACCGAATGGGGTATGTCGCCACAAACTGTAAACGCCTATTATAATCCTTCTTATAACGAAATTGTATTCCCTGCGGCCATTTTACAACCGCCATTTTACAATTATCAGGCAGATGAAGCCGTAAACTATGGTGGAATTGGCGCCGTAATCGGTCACGAAATTTCTCATGGATTTGATGATTCCGGAGCACGATATAATGCTGACGGAAACTTGGTAGATTGGTGGACAGCAGAAGATTTGAAACAATTTACAGTACTAGGAAATGCATTGGCAGATCAATATAGTGCATTAGAACCATTACCTGGAATCCATGTGGACGGAAAATTCACACTTGGAGAAAACATCGGCGATTTAGGTGGAATTAATGCGGCTTACGATGGACTGCAATTGTATTTGAAAGAAAATGGAAATCCTGGATTAATCGATGGTTTCACACCAGAACAACGGTTGTTTATTTCTTGGGCTACCATCTGGCGTTCAAAAATGCGTGACGAAGCGATTAAAAATCAGGTAAAAACAGACCCGCATTCTCCAGGAATGTATCGTGCGTATGTGCCGATACAAAATGTAGATGCATTTTATGATGCCTTTGGAATTAAAAAAGGAGACGGAATGTATGTTGCGCCGGAAAACCGAGTGAAAATCTGGTAATTGACAATTTTATATAAAAGAAAGATCCCATCAGCCTCGGCAGATGGGATCTTTTTATTCTCTTATTTTATTAAATATTCCTGCATAAAACGAATTACGGCCAAGCGCTGAAAATCGATATTGGATTTCTTTTTAAATCCGTGGCCTTCGTCTTTTGCTTCCAAATACCAAACCGTATTGCCTTGGGCTTTTAGTTTATCGCGCATTTGGGTGGCTTCGGTAACGGGAACTCTTGGATCGTTTGTCCCCTGAATTATAAATAGGGGTTTTTTGATTTTATCAATATTGTTTAAAGGCGCCATTTTTTCGAAAAAAGCAGCCATTTTCGGGTCTCTTTCATCACCGTATTCCACTCTTCTTAAATCCCTTCTGTATTCTTCGGTGTTTTTCAAAAAAGTATTGAAATTGGAAATCCCTACAATGTCAACTGAACATTTTATCTTATCTGCATAATGGAACGCTGTCGCTAAAGTCATATAACCGCCATAACTTCCTCCCATAATCATCACCCGGTCTTTGTCTAATTCGGGTTGTTGTGCAATCCAGTCCAATAAAGCACCAATATCTTTTACCGAATCTTCTCTCAAAAATCCGTTGTCTTTGGTTAAAAAAGTTTTTCCAAATCCAGACGAACCGCGAACGTTTGGAGCTATTAAGGCGACACCCATCTCATTGGTGTAATAATTATTAGAACCCAAAAAGGAAGCCAGAGATTGACCTTCAGGACCACCGTGAATACTGATTAACACAGGTCTTTTACCAGTGAATTTTGTTGCTGCTGGATAATAAAAGCCAGAAATTTTCAGATTATCAAAACTTTTCCATTCGATGAACTTAGGGGTTGACATGTCTGATTTTTGCATTTCGCCCAACTCACTTTCTGTCCAACGTTCTATGTTTCCTGTTTTTAAAGTAAGTTTATAAACATCGGCTGCCGATTGTGCTGTTGATTGTGTGAAGAAAACATTCTGATTGTCTTTTGTAAAACTGGCGCCTCCGATTAAACCGATTGAAAGGTTTTTAACCTCTTTATAAGATTTGTCATTTGCGTTCATCAAATACATTTTGTTCAATCCTGCTTCATTGGTTATGAAAACAATTGACTTTTCATCTTCGGATAAATCATAATTTTCCACATTCCAGGGAATATTTGAAGTGTGATAACTTACCTTTTTTGTGTCTAAATTTAAAGTAGCCAGACGTTCAAATTCATTGTCTTTATCCGTTACAAACCAAATCTCATTATTCCTGTCCGAAAAATTAGCTTCAGATTGTATGATGCCTTTGGATTTTCTATCCGTGATTTCGGTTAACTTCCCGGATTCGATGTCCAATAACCAAATATGGGATTCATTGGCCGAAATATATTCACCCACCAATAATTTTTTATAGTCTGAAGAAATATCGTGTATGCCCCATCCACCGCCTTTTACTTGTAAAATTAGTTTGTCCGATTTAGGATTGTTCGGATCCATATAATAAATATCGCGGTCTCCGCCATTTCTTCTGGTAGAGGAGTAATAGAATCCTTTTCCGTCTTTACGCCAAGTTACGCCGCCATTTTGGGAACGGCCACCATTGGTTAATAGCGTAGATTGAAGTGTTTTTAAATCAAGTTTAAATAATTGCCCAAATTCATTTCCTCCAATATCTTTTGAATAAATCAGATATTCTCCTTTTACAGGTTCATAAGTTGCGCCACTAACCGGCTCGTCGAAAAAAGTGATTTGTGTTCTCGCTCCCATGGGCTGGGTAACCCGGTGAAGTTGTGATGTCGAACCAAATCGGGTGTTAATGATAATGTCGTTTTTTGTAGGATGGATTTCTGCCAAAGAAGCACTTCTTGATTCTGAATATTTTTTTACCTCAGTGGCCAATTCTTTGGGTATTTCGGCGATATTTTCGGCAATCAAATTTTCATTTGGAACGACTACACCTTTCTTCTGTTGTCCGTGAACGGCAAATAGCGAAAGAGAGGTTGCAATTAAAAAAACAATTTTTAGCTTCATAGTTTTTAATTTTATTAGGTTCAGATACTACTTTTTCGTGCTTTTCTCAGCGAATAATTTACCATATACAATCCGAATAAGGTAACTGTGCCCCCTATTGCAATGGCAGCATTGAGCGTTTCTCCAAAAATTACAGCACCTAAAATTACAGCTATTATCGGATTTATGTAAGCATAAATGCTACTTATTTCAGCAGGAAGATGCTGAAGCGCATAGATAAAGGCGATAAAAGTAAGGACCGATCCAAAAACGACTAAATAAGCGATAGACCACCACGAAATGGCTGGAATAGAACTTAAACTAACGGAAGTGCCAGTTGCTCCGGTATAGGCAAAAAGTAAAATACTCGAAAGGAACATTTGTAATCCCAAACTAAAATACGGATTAAAACTTGCCGCTTTTTTCTTAGTGTATAAGGAACCAAAGGCCCAAGTTAGAGTCGCTATTAAAGACAGAATAATGCCAAATCTAAAATCAGGAATCAGGAAATCATTTAAATGATCATAGAAAATGACACAAACGCCTCCAAAACTGACTATTAAACCAATAACCGTTATTCGCGCCAATCGTTCGCCTCGGAAAAAAGTAATGATGACAATCCATAAAGGGACAATGGCTCCAATGATGGCGCCCAATCCGCTACTGATGTACTTTATGCCCCAAGTGCTTAAGCCGTTACTCAGCACAAAATTAAGAATGCTCAGAATAATGATGGTTTTCCATTGTTTCCCTTTTGGCCAGGGCGTTTTTTTGAATAAGAAAAACGAAATATATATAAATCCACCGATGAATTGCCTGATGGCAGCCAATTGTAAAGCCGGCATGTGTTTCACGCCTTCTTTTGAAGCTATCCAAGTAGTGCCCCAAAAGAAACTGACCCAGCACAAGGCTAAAATGGGTAATCCAATCGTATTTATTCTGGACGAAAATGCGTTGCGTATTCTGGTTCTCACGTTATAAATTTGTTATCATAAAATTATAGTCTAAAACCTTTTCGACTTTCTCACTCAAAATTGTTTTCCCTACAGATGATTTGTCATGGTTAAATTCCGGCAAAGCCAAATTCAATTCCACAGCTTTTTGAGTATAATATTCTTCTCGCGTTGGATGAAAAGGAGCCACTGCATTGAAAGTTTCGTTCCAATAATCTTTTTCAATGATTCTTAAAATAATACCGATGCAATCTTTTTGATGAATTAGATTTATTGGGCCATCAGGGTTTTCAAGGTTATTTCGTCCAGCTAAAAACTTGATTGGATGTCGGTCTTCGCCAATTAATCCGCCAAAACGGACAACAGTGGTTTGGACGTTTTTGTTGCTTTGCAAAAGAGTTTCCGCTTCTAATAATTGCTTTCCGGATTCGGTATCCGGTTGAGGTTTGGTTTCTTCAGTTACAATTGAATTATCATCATTATAAACCGAAGTAGAACTAACAAACAGCACTTTTTTGACTGATGATTCTTCAATAAATGGAATTAGAATTGCTATTTTATTTACAAAATTCTCTTTTTCGGCACCCCGTAATTTGGGTGGAATATCAATAATCAGGATTTCCGAGTTTTCTAAAAAAGCAAAAATATCACCTTCAGTCTGATGGGCAGAAAGCGAAATCAAAAAAGCATGGATCCCTAAATTTTCAAATTCAGAAATTTTATTAATTGAAGTGGTGGAACCATTTACAGAAAATCCTTGTTCTAATAAAACTTTCGCCAATGGCAAACCCAACCAGCCACAACCAAGAATACTAATTTGTTTCATTTGCAGCTGGAATTGTATTGTTTATAATAATTAGGTTATGCCTTTTCATTAAATTTTGATTTTTAAAATCCTAAGGTTCTTTTATAAATTTTACTTGCTGATTTACATTTTGTATTATTTTCTGTTTAATTACCACAGCATCATTCAAAACAAATGGCATCGGCATCATCCAAGATTCACGTTTTGCAATCGCAAATCCACTTTGTGTCATTAAATCGAAAGAACTTTCCATCAGACTCATATCCAAAACAGTATTTTTAGCAACAGAAAATTGAAGTTCCAAAGGTTCGTTCTCCACCACATAATAACTGATTATTTTCTTGCCTTTTCGTTGATATCTGGAACCTTTTTGATCTAAAGCACCAGCGCCATTGGCCTTCAAATTATGGAAAACTATTTTTTCATTGGCATAAATATCATAACGATTGACTTTTAATCTTTGAGGTGTAATTTTAATTTTTAAATAACGTCGATTGCCAATAATGCTGTCTTGAACAAATTCTATCCTCTGGCCAGAGATATCTTTTACCGGTGCATCAGCCATAAAAGTAAACCCCGAATTGTATTTGCTGTATAAAGGATATGTATTTAATATTGAAGCATCTTTTGGATGATCACTCAAATATTTTTTGGTCCATCCATCCAAATTGGTGTCATATGTTGCCCAAACCGCTTTGTTTTTGTCGGCATCATATACATAAAGTAAACTGTTTGGTTTTGCTTTTCCTTTTTCATAACCCGAATGCAAATGAGCATTCACAAAAAATCCAACAGAAATTAAAAACATCAAAAGCGACCAAACCCATTTTTTGTAAAATGAACCGAGAACGGGCAATAATAATCCGAAAACCAAAATCGTCAAAATCGCACTTCCAGCCAAAATTTTTAATCCTAATCCTATGGGAAACATGATGATGAATGGCACGAAAATAATAAGTGCGGGAATACTCAAAATCAAATTCAGGGTTTTGTTAAATTTTTGAGTGATAACAAAATAACCCAACATAATCAATCCAAAGAAGACAGGAATTATAAAAAATCCTGCTCCTGGCAGAGCAAAAGCAATCGCGAAATTGAGGATAATCCAAAGGAATAATGGCGCAATTGCATGGTTGATGGCCAATTTTCCGGCATTTGAATTTCTGTAAAATAAAAATCCGATTGCTAAACTTAAAAATCCAAATGCAGCAATATAATCGTGTCCGTTGTAGGTGAATCCCTGAAGAATATCATTGTATTGAGGATAAAGTGCCAGCATGATTTTCCAGCCTAAAAAAGTTAGGATTCCAGAAACCGTTAACGAACCGAATAAAGGTAAAAATCCTTTTCCGATTTCTTTTACAGTCAAAATTCTTTTACCAATTCCAATAAAAACCAAAGCCAAAAATAACAGAATTGCTAAAATCAGCATTGGAAAAATCCAACTAAAAGGATAATTTACAAAATAAAAGGGAATGTTGAAATACACATAATCCTTTGTCGAATTCATGTTTTTCAAATCAGCATTCGAGAAATGTTTCAATAATGGCATTAAATAAGTGCCCTGATGTGCAACTGTTTTTTGGCTCACATGATCGAAATCGTCTTGCGCGGTATGATAATTAAAATGATTGTCAATAAAAGCAAAATTAAACCCCTGAATATTTCCCTGTTCCCGAAAAACCGTTAAATCGGTGTCATTCGGCAACATTTTATAAATACTGTACATCAATGAATTAGAAACGGGATATTTCGGATTGGCTTCTGAAAAAATTTTGACCAGTGCTCCATTTCCTTGATTCACTTCCATTAACATGTAGGAAGGGCCGGCAGAACCCCGGGCTTCAAAATTCAGAACCAAACCGATGTCTTTGGCCCAATTGCTTTTCTTAACAAAAAGTGCGGCGCCATTTAAACCCAATTCTTCTGCATCCGAAAACAAAATAATAATATCATTCTTATGCGGTGTTTTGTTGTGCAAAAAAGTACGTATTCCTTCCAATATTGTGGCAACCCCAACCGCATTATCGCTCGCGCCATGGGAATAGGAATGGGGCGCGCTGTCATAATGAGAAAGCAGTAATAACGCTTTGGAGTTGTTTGAACCTTTTATTCGGGCTAAAATATTTTTAGATTTTACCAGATTTCCCCAATCTGAAAGTGTTGTTCCCTCTTGGCTTTGAGTTTCTAAACCTAATTTTCGCAATTCCTTCTCAAGATAATCAGCAACGACTTTGTGGTTTTCGGAACCTATATAATGCGGTTCTTTTGAAATCATGGCGACTTGTTCCAAAGTTCTTTTGGTAGAAAATTCGGAAAGGGGACCTTCTTCTTTTGAAACCCATTGCGGCATCATGGAGAGATAAATCAAACCAAGAATCCCGAGGATAAATAAGGCGGATAATATTGAAGAATAGTTTCTTTTCATCAGATAAAAATTTGGGTTTTAAATGTCTTTCTTGACTAACATGTAAAAATCATTATCCAAAAAGAGATAGCCCTGGTCATAAATAAAATGATAGGTGTTTCCGGTTTTGGTCTGCAAAATATTCGTGAAGAATTCAAAATCGAAGCCTTTGCTTAGTAATTTTGTTCGGGTGGTTTTTGATTTCCCTTCGATATTAAGTTCGGACAGAATACGATAGTTTTTACGCAACTTATTGTTCACATTGCGCATGAAGTTGTTACTGTCTTTGTTAATTTTGTTATTGTAAGCATTCCGGCAGCCATCGCTGCAAAACTTTTTGTCCTCGCGACCCACAATTTTTTCACCACATTCTAAACAGGTTTTCATGGATTGATTTTTTTAATTTCATACAAGTCTGTTCTACGGTCTTTTAGAATCCTGGCGCTTCCATGTTCATGAAGTTCTTTAAGCAAATTTATATCCACATCAACAATCAAGGTCATTTCCGTATTAGGAGTTGTTTCCGCTTTTATTCCCGTGCTTGGAAACGCAAAATCAGAAGGCGTAAAAACCGCAGATTGTGCATATTGGATATCCATATTGTTTACTTTCGGAAGATTTCCGACGCAACCGGCAATGGCTACATAACATTCATTTTCTATGGCTCGGGCCTGTGCACAGTGTTTTACTCTTACATAACCACTTTGATTATCGGTTAAAAACGGTACAAATAAAATATTCATTCCCTCATCAACCATTAATCTTGATAGCTCCGGAAATTCAACATCATAACAAATCATAATGCCTATTTTACCGCAATCGGTATCAAAAGTTTTGATTTGCGAACCGCCTTTCATTCCCCAATGCAAGACTTCATTCGGGGTAATATGAATCTTATAATACATTTCAGAAGTTCCGTCTCTTTTACAAAGAAAACCGACATTGTACAAAGTGCCATTTTCTAAATAAGGCATACTTCCTGAAATGATATTAATATTATAAGAGATGGCAAATTCCTGAAAACGCTTACGAATAGGATCTGCATATTTTGCAAGTTCTCTAATGGCATCAGGTTCAGACAAATGATTGTAATCTGCCATAAGCGGAGCAATAAATAACTCCGGGAAAAGGGCAAAATCAGTTTTATAACCGGATACGGCATCAATAAAAAATTCGGCCTGCTCAAATAAAGCATCCAAGTCTTTTAACGGGCGCATTTGCCACTGAATTAATCCAAGTCGGATGATGCTTTTTTGAGTATTTAATAATTGAGGACTTTCATCATAATAAATATTGTTCCATTCTAATAAAACGGCAAACTCTTTGGAGTCTATATCCCCAGCAAGATAGTTTTTCATGATTCTCATTACGTGGAAATCATTACTCAACTGAAAAGAAAGTACAGGGTCATGCAATTCTTTTAGTTTTACTTTATCGATATATTTTTTGGGAGTCAGTTCTTGGGCATATTTGCTGTAATTCGGAATTCTTCCTGCAAAAACGATGGCCTTCAGATTCAATTTTTCACACAATTCTTTTCGGGCATCATACAATCGTCTCCCTAGTCGCAAACCCCTGTAATCAGGATGAATAAAGACATCTATTCCATATAAAATTTCTCCTTTTGGATTGTGTGTAGAGAAAGTGAAATTTCCTGTTATCCTGGCATAATTGGGATTTTTATCCACCAGAATTTCGTCTACAATTAATGAAAATGCGGCGCCAACCACTTTTTTGTCTGCCAAAATCACTACTTGTCCTTCAGGAAACATATCAAGTAATTTTTCAATATCTTCTTCTTTCCAATGCGAGTCTTCCAACTCTGGATAAGATTTTATCATTGATTTTTTTAACTCCTTGTAGTCTTCAATCTTCAGATTCCGTAATTCTACTTTTTTTATTTTTGCCTGCATAACATTTTATTTTCTTTAATTATTGAATTTGGAAAGGACGCGGTAATTTAAACACACTTTTTTTAAGAGCGAAAAGCTTGGGCATTTTTATAAATCATTTTCCTGCTTTTGCCTTTATCTCTTCACTGCGTTACGAGGATATCGGCGCTATCAGGGCTAGATAAGATTCGTATTTTGTGTTTACTTTTAATGATTCTAAGATTTAGATTCAATCAAATATAGCATTAAATTTCCATTTACAAACGGTTACAAACAACTACAAACGAAATTAAATAGTTTACAACCGAATAACTTTTGGAAACCGCCACATCTTTGCATCGTTGATTTGAAACAACAATCAGCACGAACGAAAATCATTTATTATAATCAATTAAATTTTACACGCCATGAATGCAATGAAAAACAGAGTACAGTTAATCGGAAACGTAGGAAACGATCCGGAAATCAAAAATTTTGACGGAGGAAAAAAATTAGCCAATCTAACCATCGCCACGAACGACAGTTACAAAAACGACAAAGGAGAAAAAGTAGAACAAACCGAATGGCACAGAATAACCGCATGGGGAAAAACTGCTGAAATCATCGAAAAATATGTGATCAAAGGCAGGGAAATTGCCGTCGAAGGCAAACTGACGCACAGAAGTTACGATGATAAAAACGGTGAAAAACGTTATGTCACAGAAGTTGTGGTGACTGAAGTACATCTTTTAGGTAAATAATTAGAGGTTTTATGAAAGTCAAATTATTTAACATAGGACTTAATCCTGAAAATCTCATTTCCGATCAAGGACAATTAAATGACTTTTTAGAAAGGATAAAATTTGTAAAATCGGACACTCATTTTGTGGAATCGGAAGCCAATTATTGGTCGGTTATGATTCATTATGAAGAGAAAGTTGAAACAAAAACAGTCGAACAAATTCAAGAATCGGATTTGACATCGGATCAGCTTCATATCTTGCAACATTTAAAGCAATGGAGAACTGATAAAGCAACTGAATTGAACCTTTCCGGTTTTATGATTTGCCATAACTCTGAATTAATCAACATTGCCGTCAAAAAGCCAAACAATATGGAGGAGCTAAAACGAATTAAAGGATTTGGGGATAAAAAAACCGAAAGCATGGAGATGATATTATTTCCGTTTTGAATGCTTTGTAGAATTATTAAAAATAAACTGAAAACCATCGGCAACTGTCGGTGGTTTTTTTATTTTAATAAAAATCTGCCATTCATCAATTCCTGAAAACAATCCACAAATTGTCCCACATGAAAACCATCCATTAATCCGTGATGCACGTGAATAGACATGGACATGGTTCTTTTTCCATTTTCAGCAATCATCATTTTTCCAAACGAGATTTTCGGACAACTGTCTGCAAAAGAAAAACTTCTCGCATGTGAAAGCGAAGTAAAATTCAGCCACGGAACGGCCGAAAAATGAATCAGGTTGTCCTCTTCAAAACTTCGGGTAAAAAGTCCCGGAGTTTTTTGAATACGTTCGATTTCCATTAAAGCATTTTTAGAAAAAACCTGAAAATCAGCGTCGTATTCCATCAATGAAAATCCGAATGAATTATCTGCTCTGCTTATGGTTGCCGAACCGTTAATTTGGTCGTAAACAAAGATATTATCTTCTGAAATTCTATACCTGAATGGTTCAATGCTATTGACAGCAACCAATGTTTTGTGTAAATAATAGACAAAAAAAGAGGAGTCTAAAGCTTTCGCAGTTTCATAAGCTTTGGTACAATCGATTTCGATAATGGCGCCAAAAAAAGGCTCTTCAAATTTCCTGAAAAAATGAAAATGTTCCTTTCTAGACCAATTATCAATATCTAAAAGTGTTTTCACTATTGTAAAATTTTTAGAACATCAATAATTTTTTCGACTGCACTGAAGTTTTGGTGTTCCACTTTATGGTCAATGCGTTCATGCTCCCAAGTGGTGTGAAACGGAATATGAATGGCATATCCACCGATTTCTAAAACGGGCAAAACATCCGATTTTAGGGAGTTGCCAATCATCATAAATTCAGAAGGCTGAATGTCCAAACGCTTCACCAGTTTCTGATAATTGATTTCCTGTTTGTCATCCATCACTTCAATATGATGAAAATAATTACCCAATCCGGATTTGTGTAATTTCCGTTGTTGGTCTTTTAAATCGCCTTTGGTAGCGACAACCAATTTGTATTTTCCATGAAGTGCCTGCAAGGTTTCTTCAACACCATCAATCAATTCAATCGGTTTTTCGATTAAATCTTTTCCGTATTCGGTGATTTTTTTAATAAAATCAACACTAATAGTACCGTTTGAAACTTTAATCGCTGCTTCAATCATCGAAAGAATATACCCTTTTATCCCATAACCATACAAAGGCAGATTGTTCACCTGAGTGGTAAAAAGCTCTCGCGAAAGTCCCTGATGTGACAGATAATCTTCAAGAAGCACGCAAAATTTCTTTTCGGCTTCTTCAAAATAAGGCTCGTTGATAAACAAGGTATCATCGGCGTCGAAAGCAATTACTTTTAGGTTCATAATAGTATATTTTAATCCTTTCAGACTTTTAAACGCTGAAAGGATTTTAAAAATTATCTTTAATTTATGCTTTCCCCATTCGCAACACCATCAGCATCCGGATTCACAAAAACCAATTTTCCTTCTGCGTTATTTGTCATCAGAATCATGCCCTGACTTTCTACGCCACGTAACATTCTTGGTGCCAGATTCACTAAAACAGTCACTCGTTTTCCAATGATTTCTTCCGGAGAAAAACTTTCTGCAATTCCTGAAACTATCGTGCGAACGTCAATTCCGGTATCGATTTTCAAAACTAAAAGTTTGTTGGCTTTTGGCATTTTTTCCGCTTCTAAGATGGTTCCGACACGCAAATCCATTTTGGCAAAATCCTCATATTGAATCGCTTCTTTTTGAGGTTCCACGTTTTTGTTTTCGGCTTTGTTGGCTACTTTGGTGGCTTCCAGTTTATCGATTTGTTTTTGGATTTCCTCATCTTCAATTTTAGAAAACAACAATTCGGCTTCGCCAATCTGATGTCCGGCCGGAATTAAATCAGAATCTTCCGCAATGGTTTTCCAACTGATTTTATCTTCAATTTTTAAAATTCTTGATAATTTAGTCGAAGTGAAAGGCAGAAATGGTTCACACAAAACGCTTAATGCTGCTGCGATTTGCAACGCCACATACATTTGCGTTTGCACGCGTTCCGGATTGTCTTTGATGACTTTCCAAGGCTCTTCGTCGGCTAAATATTTATTTCCCAAGCGGGCAACGTTCATTAATTCGCCTAAAGCCTCTCTGAATCTGTATCGTTCTATTGAACTCGAAATTACAGCAGGATACGCTTTCAATTCTGTTAAAGTCGCTTCGTCAACTTCAGAAAGTTCGTTGGGTTGCGGAACAATTCCGGTGTAATATTTGTTGGTTAAAACCACGACACGATTGATGAAATTCCCAAAAATCGCCACCAATTCATTATTGTTTCTCGCCTGAAAATCTTTCCAGGTAAAGTCATTGTCTTTTGTTTCCGGAGCATTTGAAGTCAATGCATAACGCAACACATCCTGCTGATTCGGGAAATCTTCCAAATATTCATGCAACCAAACTGCCCAGTTTTTGGACGTTGATAATTTATTTCCTTCCAAATTCAAGAACTCATTCGCTGGTACATTATCTGGCAAAATATAACTTCCTTCAGCTTTTAGCATCGCAGGGAAAATAATGCAGTGAAAAACAATATTGTCTTTTCCGATAAAGTGTACCAGTTTGGTGTCTTTATCTTTCCAATAAGGCTCCCAGTCTTTTCCTTCACGCAATGCCCATTCTTTGGTAGATGAAATATAACCAATCGGCGCATCAAACCATACATATAATTTTTTTCCTTCAGCACCTTCCACCGGAACATCAATTCCCCAATCAAGGTCACGAGTTACCGCACGAGGTTCCAATCCCCCATCAATCCATGATTTTACCTGTCCGTAAACGTTCGGTTTCCAGTCATTTTTATGTCCAACAAGAATCCATTCTTTCAAAAAATCTTCATAACGGTCCAAAGGTAAAAACCAGTGTTTCGTCGATTTCATAATCGGTGTTTCTCCCGTGATGGTCGATTTTGGATTAATTAAATCCGTTGCATTCAAAGTTGAACCACATTTTTCACATTGGTCACCGTAGGCTTCTTCGTTGCCGCATTTTGGACAAGTTCCCACCACAAAACGGTCGGCTAGAAACTGATCTGCCTTTGCATCATACAATTGCTCGGTCACTTCCTCGATAAAATCGCCTTGATTATACAGTTTTCTAAAAAATTCCGAAGCGGTATCATGATGAATCTTAGATGAAGTTCGGGAGTAATTATCAAACGAAATTCCGAAATCAATAAACGACTTGCGAATTATTCCATCATATTTATCGATTACTTCCTGTGGTGTAATGCCTTCTTTTTTGGCTTTCATCGAAATCGCCACGCCGTGTTCATCGCTTCCGCAAACAAACGCCACGTCTTTTCCCTGCAAACGCAAGTATCTGGAATAAATATCGGAAGGCACATAAACACCCGCCAAATGGCCAATGTGAATCGGTCCGTTCGTATAAGGCAATGCCGCTGTAATGGTATATCTTTTTGGATTTTGTAACATAACTCAATTTAATTGACTGCAAAAATAAGCAATAGAATTTTTATTTGAAGCTATTTCCCGCTATACGTTGCAATCTTATTGTTTTTAAAGGAAAAACAATAAGGATTTCCACTTTTATCGGGGCTGGGGATTTAGTGGTCGATCACAAGAGTTGATTCCGAATTGAAACTTAGGTTCAAAAATAATTGCAAGATTACTAAATTGTAACACTATATTTTACAATCTTTGACCCAAAATAAACGAAAAGCGTTATGAGCAAAACAAAATTAATAATCAATAAAAACGGTTCTATAAAAATAGAAGGTGATTTCGAAATATTGGACCAAGAAGGGAGTGTTTATGGACTACAGGGAAGAGCCGCATTGGGTCTTTGTCGCTGTGGATTATCATCAAGTAAACCTTTTTGTGATGGCTCACACCGCAATAATTTTGAACATGATTCAATAGCGTTTGATTTGCCTCCAATGAAAACGAATTAAAGAATTCATTTTTGTGCTTAGCGCATCAGAAAAGTTGCATTTTTAATGCGGCTTTTTTTATGTTTGTAGATTAGAATTAAAGAAGATTATAAATTATGGCAAAAGGACCCGAAAAAAACATTAAAAATAAGGCTTTACACACCAAATTGCTAAATCGGAAAAAGGCTAAAGTTCAGGAAGAGAAAAAAGAAAAAAACTTACGCTTGAAAGCTTTGGTTACAAAAATGAATCAGAAAAAAAAATGATAACGAATCCGAAGTCAGTTAAATGTTAACGCTAATCAATCTGTGCGAATCTGTGTAATTTGTAGTAAAAAAACATTTCGATTCTTCACTATTTTACCCGAAATTTGCAGCACATATTCAAACACAAAACCTATGGAATTCGGTAGAATAATTATTTCAGAAACCGCAATGAACAGTGAAAATCTCCAAGATGTGATTCACTCTAATATTTCGGTAATCAACTTAATGCGGGAGGAAGGCGTGAACGATGATTTGATTCATGAAGATGCTTTAATGAGTTATTATTTAGATTATTATACATCGCAATATACCGAAGGAAATTTTGCTCAATTTGTATATAATTCGGGTTGGGATAAGGAACTAAACGAATTGATAGAAGAAGGTTTGGCCTTGATTGGCGCTGAAAAGCATTTGGAATTATTCCAACAGCAATCCAAAAAAGTAAAATTAATGAGCAGTGTAAAGCTGACTAAATTTCTGAAAGGGAAACTGGAAGGCGTAAATCCAACCCGGGATTTGCTCAACAACGATACTTTTTTTGAAATAGAAGAAAACCTTGTTACTTTGAATGCTGATTTTTTAAAAACACACCCAGATTTCGAAGTGCTTTCTGTAGACGACATGTTTGCAACCTTAGAAGAATTTGTGGGTCATGAGATTAAAAGATTGTAAACTACAGCAATCCAATTTAAGATTAACGGGATGGTATTTCGACCAGTTCTTTATGAGTTTTCAAAATCCATTTACCCGAAAAGGATAAAAGAAATTTTAAAGGTATAGTATTTGCGTCCCATTTACCAAAAACCGTAAAATCTACCCAGAAGACATGCCAATCACCATAACTTTTATACATTTGTTTTATACATTTCAAAATCAAATGAGGAAAACCAAAACCATTTTATTTTTATTTCTTTTTTTGACTTTCTATTCACAAGCACAAAACCATAAAATTATGCCAGAATTTTTGAAAAAAGGAGATACCGTTGGTATTACGGCAACAGCCAGAAAAATTGATATTGAAACTTTACAACCCGCCATCAAATTACTGGAAAGTTGGGGATTGCATGTAGTGATTGGAAGAACCATCGGAAAAGAGGAAAATCAATTGGCAGGACCGGATTGGCTTCGTGCGACAGATTTTCAGGAAATGCTGGACAACCCAAAAATAAAAGCGATTTGGGGCGCCAAAGGCGGTTATGGAACCGTCCGTATTATCGACAGACTTGATTTTACGAATTTCAAAAAGAAACCAAAATGGATTGTTGGTTTTAGCGATATGACCATTTTACACAGTCACATTAACAACATGGGTATTGGTACTTTGCACGGTATGATGGCTCTTAGTACCAAAACAGCCACTCCAGAAGCGAGTGAAAGTTTACGAAAAGCATTATTTGGCGAAAAATTGGAATACCACATTCCGAACCATGCATTTAATAAAAAAGGAAAAGCGGAAGGCGAATTAGTCGGTGGGAATCTGTCGGTTTTGTATAGTCTTATGGGCTCAAAATCCGAAATCGACTACAAAGGCAAAATCCTTTTCATTGAAGATTTAGATGAATATCTGTATCATATCGACCGAATGATGATGAACCTGAAGCGCAACGATTATTTTGATGGTTTGAAGGGGATGATTATTGGCGGCATGACGAGTATGAATGACAATGAAATTCCCTGGGGAAAAGACGCGTTAGAAATTATTCAGGATGTGACTAAAGATTTTCCTTTTCCGGTAGTTTATAATTTTCCTGCCGGGCATCTTAAAGACAATCGTGCTTTGATTCTGGGAAAAACAGTGACTTTGGAAGTAAACGAAAAAGGATCAATTCTTAAATTTAAATAATTTAAATTTTTGAATTATAAATGCTGAAATCGAACCATCGAATAATCAAATAATCGAAAAATGGCGGAACATAACGATTTAGGTAAACTCGGAGAAGAACTTGCGGTGGAATTTTTACAAAAAAACGGCTACACGATTGTCGAAACCAACTGGACTTTCCAAAAAGCCGAAATTGATATTATTGCCAAAAAAGCAAATATTCTCGCCGTTGTTGAGGTAAAAACGCGTTCGAGTATCGATTTTGGATTGCCGCAGGATTTTGTAAAACCCAAAAAAATTCAGCTTCTGGTAAAAGCGATAAATGAATATGTGATTTCCAATGATTTAGAGGTTGAAGTTCGTTTTGATATCATTGCAATATATAAAAACGAGAAACAATTCAAAATAGAACATTTAACAGATGCTTTTTATCATTTTTAAGATGTTATATCTGTAACAATTTGCTTTTAAATTGTATCTTTGCCCAAGAATTTAAACAAAAACACATGAAAACTGTTTCTTCCGTTGTAGAAAATTACATTCAAACCAAACCATTTCTATTAGGAGCTTTATCTCAAGGAATTATAAATCTGACTTCTTTATCAAGAAATATGATGACCGAACTTGAAAGTGAGTTGGGAAAAGAAGTAAAACAAGGTGCTATTGTAATGGCCTTGAAACGCCTTTCAGTGGATCTGGATTTCAGATTAAATCATAAAATCATAAAAGTTTTTAAGAATTTAGGGGAGATTACCGTTCGTTCTTCTTTGTGTGATTTTACATTCGCGGTTTCGGATACGATTTTAAATAAGCATGCTGAATTTATCTCTGAAATCAGTAATCATTCGGATATTTTTTATACTTCTTCAAGAGGTGTAAGTGAAACCAACATTGTCGTTAGCGAAAGTGTTAGCCATCTTGTAGATCAAATTTTTGCGGAAGAAAAGCTTTTGAATAAATCTGATAATCTGGCCTCCATTACCATCAAATTGCCAAAAGAGAACGTTGCCACGCCTGGAGTTTATTATTTTATTTTTCAACGTTTGGCATGGGAAGGAATTATTATTAATGAGGTAATTTCAACATCTTATGAATTTACGATTTTAGTAAGCGAAGATGAAGTGGATGTTGCTTTTAAAGTAATCAAGGATTTAAAATCTTTGTAAACTAAATGAATATGCTTTAATAGATTTAGATTTTAATGTTCTTTTAGATTTTTATAATGATTTACAAAAAGGGTAGACAATTCGGAATCTAACCTGTAAGAAAATGTGCTCTGTTGTCTTTTAAATGTGGCAAATATTGTATTGCTGCATTTACTGAAATAAAATATTGATTACATTTGATTATTATCAGGATAATAAAAAGAATATGAATAAAGTTTTTACTATTGTTGCGTTATTGGCATGTTTTGGTGTTTTTGCACAAAAAAATGTTGCCAAAAAAGTAAACGAATTATTATCTCAAAATATTGCTTTCAAACCTATTTCTGTTTTGTCAGTTACAGAAGAAATTCAAAATAGCAATATCGAAAAAGTTGTTGATAAAGCAACCTTTGCTGAAATCAAAAGACAATCTCTAAGTGACTTGATGACAAACAAGTATGAAAACATTGAGATTGAAGTTCCGTATCAGGGCAAAATCATTCTGGTTCAATTGTATCGAGTCAATTTGTTTGCCGAAGGTTTTCACGCCGATACAGATAAATCAAAAGCTATTTCATATCAACAAGGACTTTATTACAGGGGAATTATAAAAGGAGATCAGAATTCGGTTGCGTCTTTCAATTTTTTCAATAATGAAATAAACGCATTAGTTTCGAGTGATGCTTTAAATAATTTAGTCATTGGTAAATTAAATAAAGCAGATGACTCACCAGATTATATTATTTATTCGGATACTGAATTAAAAGTCTTGAACGATTTTAAATGTGATACCAAAGAAGGGATTATTCAAGATCTTCCAAAAAACCCATCAGCCACAAGAGAAACTTTAAGTACAAAGTGTGTTACAATTTATTTCGAATTGGATTATGCTCTATATCAGGCAAACGGAAGCAATACTACCACTACAAACAATTGGGCAACTTCTGTTTTTAATAATGTACAGACGCTTTACAACAATGATGGAATATCGATAGCATTAAAATCAATTTATGTATGGACATCTCCTGACCCTTATTCAGGAACCGCATCAACTGATTATTTATATCAATTTCATAACAACAGATGTGTGTTTGATGGTGATTTAGGACAGTTATTAGGTATCGACGCGGGAAGTTTAGGAGGAGTTGCTATTGGAACCAACGGACTTTGTACACAAAATAATTTTAGCTACTCAGATGTTAATTTTGCCTATAGTACTGTGCCAACCTTTTCTTGGACTATTCAGGTAATTACTCATGAATTAGGACATCTTCTGGGTTCACAGCATACACACGGTTGTTACTGGAATGGCAATAACACAGCTATTGATGGTTGTGGTCAATCTGCTGGTTATCCCGAAGGGAATTGCGCCCAAGGTCCAATTCCTTCAACATCGGTTAAAGGAACTATAATGAGTTATTGTCATTTGGTTTCCGGAGTAGGAATAAATCTGGCAAATGGTTTTGGCCCTCAACCAACATCAGTAATACTTAATTCTGTAAATAATGCCGGATGCTTAGGTACAAATTGCACCAATACCTGCATTAATTCGGTTTGTTCTGTTGCCGCTTCTAATATCACAAGTACAACGGCATTAATAGACTGGGTAGAAGTCGATGCCAGTATTACTTCTTGGCAACTTTACATCGCTCCATTTAATGCTGCTTCAGGAACTTGGAATACTGTTTCTGCGAATAGTTATAACGCTATAAATTTGTTGCCAAATACTTTCTACAGAGCGAAAGTTAGCCCAAATTGCAATCCTAATTTTAATGCGCCTTCAAAAGAAACCATTTTTTTAACTGCCGCCGACTATTGTAATGGAATCGTTTTGACCGATACAGGAGGTACAACGGCAAATTACCAAGACGGACAAGCCTATATAAGAACCATTATACCCAATCTGACCAATAATAAAATAAAGCTAGCATTTACAAGTTTTGATTTAGAAGCCAATTATGATTATTTACATGTATATGATGGGAATTCAACTTCCGCTACAGATTTAAGCGTAAATGGATTTACGGGAAATACTATTCCGGGTCCACTTGAGTCTACCGCCGCGGATGGTTCATTAACTATCAGATTTTATTCTGATGGTGGCGTGGTAGCACCAGGATATGTAGGTAATGTTTCTTGTGTTTCTACTCTTGGCAATGCGGAATTTATTCCAAATACTGATTTTACATATTATCCAAATCCAACCAATGGGCAGGTTACCATAACTTCTAAAACGGAGATGAATGAAATATTTGTTTACAATCCCGAAGGACGACTTTTATTACATCAAAAAATTAATGGATTAGATACAAATGTAGATTTGTCTGCATTTGCGAGCGGAACATACTTCTTTAAATTAAAGTTTAATGAAAAAGAAGTAAATTTTAAAATATTGAAATTCAATTAATTAATTTCATTCTTTAAAACAGAAAACCACTCTTTAAAAAGTGGTTTTCTGTTTTTTTTATGTGAAAAAAATTTAAGCTAGATCATTTCCATCAATTCCAAAGCCTTCTTAATAGACTTGACATGTTCGAAAGTCAACAGCAATCGCAATCCGTTTACGGTTTGTTTTTCTTTCATTTTGCACAATTGCGGTTGTTTTTGCACAAATTGTAAAACCTGATGAAACCGATCCGATTGATAATATTCTGATTGTTGGTTGGAGATAAAGTAGCAAATCATTTTACCTTGTTTCATCACCAGTTTTTCAACGCCAAGTTTGGTAGCAATCCATTTTATTTTAATGCTGTTTAACAAAGCTATTGCCGGTTTTGGTAAAGGTCCGAAACGGTCAATTAATTTATTTTCATAAGCCAATAAAGTTTCTTCGTCTTTAATCAGACTCAGTTCGTTGTATAAATTCAAACGTTCCGAAATGTTGTTGATGTACTCATCAGGGAATAACAATTCAAAATCAGTATCAATTTGAATGTCTTTTACATATTCTTTTTCAGTTGTTTTTTCTTCGTCGGCATACAATTCTTTAAACTCGTTTTCCTTCAGTTCATCAATGGCTTCATTCATGATTTTTTGATACGTGTCAAAACCAATTTCGTTAATGAAACCACTTTGTTCACCGCCTAATAAATCACCGGCACCGCGAATTTCCAAATCTTTCATTGCGATATTAAATCCGCTTCCAAGTTCGCTGAATTGCTCCAAAGCCTGAATTCGTTTTCTCGCATCATCAGTCATTGCCGAATAAGGCGGACAAATAAAATAACAGAAGGCTTTCTTGTTGCTTCGACCTACACGACCTCGCATCTGATGCAAATCCGAAAGACCGAAATTATTGGCATTATTAATAAAAATCGTATTGGCATTCGGGACATCCAAACCACTTTCGATAATCGTAGTGGCGACCAAAACATCAAATTCGCCATTCATAAAAGCCAGCATTAATTCCTCCAGTTTTCTGCCTTCCATTTGACCGTGGCCAATACCCACGCGGGCATCAGGAACCAATCGCTGAATCATACCGGCCACTTCTTTGATATTTTCGATACGGTTATTGATAAAGAAAACCTGTCCGTTTCTTTGAATTTCATACGATATCGCATCCCGGATTAATTCTTCGCTAAAACCAACGACATGGGTTTCTATCGGATAACGATTTGGAGGAGGGGTTGTAATTACTGATAAATCTCTTGCGGCCATCAATGAGAATTGCAAAGTTCTCGGAATAGGTGTTGCCGTTAAGGTTAACGTATCAACATTGGCAGCGATTGTTTTTAATTTGTCTTTGACATTAACGCCAAATTTTTGTTCCTCATCCACAATCAGTAATCCCAAATCTTTGAAAATTACATTTTTGCTGACTAATTGATGTGTTCCGATAACAATATCGAGTTTGCCGTCGGCTAAATCTTTTAAGGTTTCTGCTTTTTGTTTGGAGGTTCTAAATCGGTTCAAATAACCAATGGTAACGGGCATGTCTTTCAACCTTTCGGTAAAAGTCCTAAAATGCTGGTAAGCCAAAATGGTCGTTGGAACCAAAATAGCGACTTGTTTTCCGTTATCAACCGCTTTGAAAGCGGCACGGATAGCCACTTCTGTTTTTCCAAAACCAACATCTCCACAAACCAAACGGTCCATCGGTCGGTCGCTTTCCATATCGGCTTTTACTTCCTGAGTCGATTTGGTTTGGTCTGGCGTATCTTCGTAAATAAACGAGCTTTCCAGTTCCAATTGCAAGTAACTGTCTGGCTTATATTTAAATCCTTTTTCCAATCTTCTTTTTGCATACAATTGGATTAAATTGAATGCAATATGCTTAACACGGGCTTTGGTTTTTTGTTTTAAAACTTTCCAGGCATTCGAACCGAGCTTGTATATTTTAGGAGGCGTACCATCTTTTCCGTTGAATTTTGATATTTTATGAAGCGAATGGATACTCACATACACAATATCATTGTCGGCATAAACGAGTTTAATTGCTTCTTGGGTTTTGCCTTCGACCTGAATTTTTTGCAATCCGCCAAAGCGCCCAATACCATGATCGATATGGGTTACATAATCGCCAACGGATAAAGTGGTTAGTTCTTTTAGGGAAATAGTTTGCTTTTTAGAGTATCCGTTTTTGATGCTGAATTTATGATAGCGTTCAAAAATTTGATGATCGGTATAACAGGCAATTTGCATTTCTTCATCAATAAAACCCTGATACAAAGGAAGTACAATCGTGTCGTATTGCTTGCGAATGCTTTCGTGATTGGCTTCGTCTAAAGTTTGAAAAATATCATGAAAGCGCTTTGCCTGAGCATCATTGGAACAAAATAAATAATTTTTTATTCCGTTGAAATGATTTTCTCCCAAATTGTTCAGCAGCAAATCGAATTGTTTGTTAAAAGACGGTTGCGGCTGAATATGAAACTCAAATGTTTTTTTAGTTTTGAAAATGGGTTTGGAACTCAATTCAACAATCGTAAAATCCAATGCTTTTCTAATAAAAGCAGTTTGGTTCAGAAACAATTGTTCCGGAGCTACATGATTAATGGTGGCATTTAAAGCATTGAAAGTTTCTTCTGCTTTTTGAAATAATTTATCCAGTTTAGAAAATAAACCATCTGTATCCTGAATAAAAATAACGGTTTTTTCTGATATATATTCCAGAAAACTTTCTCTGTTTTCCTGAAAAAACTTATTTTCGACATTGGGAATAATCGTAATTTTTCGTTGGGTTTCTATTGATAATTGGGTTTCTACATCGAAACTACGGATGCTGTCCACCTCGTTTCCGAAAAATTCAATTCGGTACGGATTATCATTTGAAAAAGAAAATACATCGACAATTCCACCACGAACAGAGAATTCTCCAGGTTCAGTAATAAAATCAACACGTTTGAATTCATATTCGAACAATACTTCATTGATGAATTCAATCGAAATCTGATCGCCCACCGATACTTTCAGCGTGTTTTTTTCTAATTCTTTCTTGGTTACCACTTTTTCAAAAAGCGCTTCGGGATAAGAAACAATGATAGCCGGTTTTTTGCGGGAATTGATTCTGTTTAAGACTTCTGCGCGAAGCAAAACATTGGCATTGTCAGTATCTTCAATCTGATAAGGACGACGGTAAGAACCCGGATAAAACAAGGCATCCTGGTCGCCGATCATTTGTTCGAGGTCGTTCAAATAATAAGCAGCTTCTTCTTTATCCTGCAAAATCAACAAAAAAGGCAAGTCACTTTTGCTGAAAAGCGAGCGAATGACAAAAGACAACGAAGAGCCTAAAAGACCCTTGAGGTGAATTTTATTTTCCCGTTGTTGTAAACTTTCCGCAATTTGGTTGACTTTAGAAGATTTGTCGTATTTGCCGAATAATGCTGATTTGCTCAATGTCGAAATGATTTTAAAACGTGGGGCAAAGATACAATTTTGCTTTTGGAAGTTTATAAAAAAATTATAATCCGATTGCTCTTTTCTGTTTGAAAAAAGTAACCGGATTGCAGGTGTTTTTGGGATTAGTAAACCAGTTTTTTAACAATGGTTTGGTTGGTCTCTAATTGTATTTTGATAATTAAAGCTTGATTTACAGCTGTAAGATTAGAAATAGTACATTGCTTTTCATTGATGTTGTTTTTTTCAAAAATCATTTTTCCTAACAAATCAAAAATCTGAATTTTGTTGATATTTTCGAGCGTTGAATTCACTGCAATCGATTTGTTTTTTGAACTCACTATAACCGAATTTTCCACAGTTGAATATGCATCATTAGACAATGAAGGATCGAAGTATAGAATTTTAAATCGGGTATTAAAGATTCCTATTTCAGTATTAAAACGATAAGGACCGATTTTTAGATTATGAAATACTTCTAAAAGAGTATCTTCAATAAAAATTGTTTGCTCATCAAAAAATGGATCATTACGATCTAAAGTAATATCAAAAGTGCCATTAATTGTTGTGGAGTAGCCTAACGGGATTTGGTCATTTAAATTCCATGGATAGGCTCTTCCCTGAATCACAAAAGCATCATCCCCAACCAGGGAATAAAAGCTGATTTCGTTACCGACAACCGCCAGGGCATCAGTGCCAAAATCATAACCATCGGTAGCGCCTTCTTCGTAGCCCAATGCTATTTGTTTGAAAGCACCGGCTTCATTGGTCATATTAAGCCATATATAATAAAATTGTGTTTCTATTTCCGAACTTTGAGCGCTTTTATAAAATTGAGAATTATTGTCCGTAACTTTCATTGCGTTCGTAAAAGTAATAGTACCCGTTTCGTTCGAAGAAGCAAAAAAACCCTGCCCTGCTGAAATATAATCTCCGGGAATTGGTCCGCCAAAATAAGCTTGAATACCAACATTTCTCGTTCTGATTGCGTAGTCATTAGTGCTAAAAATATTGTTGGTTATGGGTGTATGGTGTGTCCAGAAATACAAAGTTCCCAAAGTAGTATTGTCTATCAAACTTGGGATGCTAATGGCTGATGGATATGGATTGCCAAGTAAATTAAAATTAAGTAATCCTGTGTCAAAAGCCACGACTTCACTGGTAATATCTCCATTGTTTGGCACGCCGATAAATTCACCATTAAATATTTGCAGGGTTGCATTATATGTTTGAGGCGCCATAATAGCAAAACCTTTTCCAGGTTGCATAGTGTTGGCAGAATTTTCATTTACCCAATTATTTGTTGTTACATTAAACGAAAAATATCGGTCTGAAGCTGTTAAAGGGGAGAAGTCAAATAAAGTTTGATTGGCTACCGGTGAAGACCAATAGGTATAATCGTATAATACCATCGGATTTGCATTTCTTTTGAAATTAATATTTCCGCTGTTGGTAGCCGAAGCATTTGTTTGTAATAAACTGGCATTATTTTCAAAAGTCAACTTAGATCCGTTTACAATAGTAATATTGTCTGTTACCGCAAGTGTGTGTGGTGATGCAATGGTTACTTGCGCACTGTTTAGAACAGAAACAGATTTCGTTGCGATGCTTGATGGTGAAATATAATTTCCTGTAAAAACTGCATCTTTAGTACTATCAGGTAAACCATTACTCCAAACGCTGCCATCCCAAGTTGTTGTTTGTGCTAAAATAATATTTGTAAAAAATACAAGCGTAATAAGCACAAAAAAATAATCTTTGCTAAAAGAGTTAATTTTTTTCATAACTAATTAATTTTGTAATATGCTAATTTACAACTATTTATGATATTTGTAACGATTTGTAGAGCAAAAAATTCACGCTTTTTTAAATAATAATAATGTTTGAATTTGTTCCTGTTTAAGGTGTTGGCAATTTTTTATTTGTAGGAATTGCTCTCGAAGTATCCAACATTTTAATCAGATCTGATTCGCCCTCTTCTTTAGGGATTAATTTTTTCCTTACAATTTCATCCAATTGAGATTGTAAAGAGGCCAATTCTATATTAATCTCGGTAACCAAAGCGATTACTTTTTGATCTGGAATTTCATCCAGATTAATATAAAGATTCAATGAATTTATTTTAGTGGTAAGAACCGCAATCCTGCTTTTTATTTCGGGTTTGATGTATGCGCTGGGAATGCTGTTACTTAAACCAATTACTTTTTTTGACAATGTTTTTGCCTTTTTTTGGAAAGCGCCAATCGTGCTTTTTGGTTTCTGAGACAGCTCATTCAGGAAATCATTCCATTGTGGCCATGTATTTGCCAGCGATTGTGAGGTTGCATTTGCGGGCTTGGCATTAAAATTCCATCCTTTATTGATATTGTCAAAAATGATTTCTTTCTTTTTAACGTCTTTCGCATTTTCTGCGTTACGTTTTGCCGTATCATCTTTACAGGAAGTCAGTATCAGAAGTAAAAAAAGAATATAAGAAAATTGAATCTTCATTTTTATGAATTTTAAGTGCAAAGTTACAAAGGTTATTTAAGATTTAGGATTTAAGGAAGGGTAATTGACTATAAACCGATTTTTATTTTCTGAAAATGCTATATTTGTGCTTCAAATCTACACCGAATTATGAGTACAAAAATTTTGATTATTGGAGCTTGTGGTCAAATTGGCACGGAACTTACCCAAAAGTTGAGGGCTATTTACGGAACTGAAAACGTTATTGCTTCCGATATTAGAAAACTAAATACAGATGTGGTCAATTCAGGGCCTTTTGAAGTGGTAAACGCATTGGATTTCAACCAGATTGAACATCTTTTAGAAAAACATCAAATTGATGAGGTGTATCTGATGGCTGCTTTGTTATCGGCTACAGCCGAAAAAAATCCTGCTTTTGCCTGGGATCTGAATATGAATTCACTGTTTCATGTACTGAATCTGGCGAAAGCCGGAAAAATAAAAAAAATATTCTGGCCATCGAGCATCGCGGTTTTTGGACCTACAACGCCAAGAGAAAACACGCCGCAATACACCATTATGGAGCCTTCGACGGTGTATGGAATCAGCAAACAGTCGGGCGAAAGATGGTGCGAGTATTATCATAATATATTTGGTGTCGATGTGCGAAGCATCCGTTATCCGGGTTTAATCAGCTGGTCATCGCCACCAGGTGGCGGAACTACCGATTATGCGGTGGACATTTATCACAAAGCACTTTCTGACGGAAAATACGAATGTTTCCTTTCTTCGGAAACCAAAATGCCAATGATGTATATGGATGATGCCATTAATGCAACAATCGGTATCATGCAAGCGCCAGCGGAACAGGTGAAAATCCGCTCTTCTTATAATTTAGCCGCAATGAGTTTTACACCAAAGGAAATTGCCGCCGAAATCAAAAAACACATTCCGGAGTTTACCATAACTTATGCGCCGGATTTTCGACAAAAGATTGCCGACAGCTGGCCTGCCAGTATCGACGACATTCGTGCCAGACATGATTGGGGTTGGAAACATGAATTTGATTTGGAGACCATGACCAAAGACATGCTGGAGCATTTAGCTGAAAAATAAAATAACAAAACGCCACTTCTAAATTCAGAGTGGCGTTTTTATTTTTAGATGATATTTTATGAATTACGGAGCCTGTACGATTTGTGTTCTCAAAGATTCCAATACCGTAACGACATCTCCGATAATAACCGGATCAGTAACGCCATTCAAACCTGCCGCTGCGCCTACGTATCCGATGAATTTATCGTAGTTGGCATTATTTGATTTAGTTCCCATTCTTGGATTTGTTGCCGGATTATGGGCGTCAATCATGTTGATTCCAGAATACGTATTGGTAGCGCCTCCACCGGTATTGGCAGAGAAAAAATCTGTTAAATTTTTACTCAAAACGGCTACATTGGTTGTGTTGCCACTCGATACTTCTCCAACAATCGGTGCAAAATGAGCCCCTAAATTACCATTAGCTCCAACTACAATGTCAGTAACAATTAAAGTAATGGTGCTGTCTACAACCGAACGATAGCTCAAACGGCCTTGCTCAATCATTTGTCCCGGATTATTCGGATCAGCAACCATTGTGGTGCCGCCCAATTTTTGATACAATGATGGTGCTGCCATTGTATTGTCATCATCATCGTTACAAGACACGAAAAAGGTGCTTGCTCCAATTACCATAGCACAGAGTGCGATTTTTGAAAACTTTGTCATAATAATAGTGTTTATAGATTAATTAAAAAATTCGTTGTATTCCCCTTGAAAATTTATAGCTGAAACTATCGGTATTCATCACCGGACAGACTTTATCGGAAGCGGTTCCTTCGGGTAAAATAAATCGCTCGGCTTTGTAATTTCCCTTGGCCATTAACTGATTGAAAACGCTTTCCGAATCGGCTATCCGGTTATCATGAAAATAAACAAGCACCCTTTTCTCCATGTTGAACTTGTCATTTTTTACCCCGGCAATTGATTTTAGATTCCTATGGATTTCTTTTACTTTCATTGAATCCAGCGGTTCTTTGAAATCAATTCTGCTAACCTGAATGGTGGCATTATCATAAACCACCGGTTTTGCCGTGGCGATATGCACAACCAAAACTATAAACAGTAATAATACGATGCCTAAAAGGCTGCCGACTGCTATTTTTACTTTTTTGCTGATTTTCATGTTGTTATCTTTTGATTAATTCCCGTTTGGTTCTCTTACTTACGGAGTGCCATCTATTTTGGTTTTATGTAATCTTAAAATTTTTAACAAATCGCCTCTATTTATAATTGATTTAAATAAATTGCATGTTTATCATTATTTTAGGAGGCAGACCTTCAAAACGGAGAACAAAAAAACTCCGGTCAATAAGGAATTGACCGGAGTTAATCTGAGAATAACTATAATGGTATGCTTTTATTTAGCGACTTTTAGTTTTTCGATTAAAGCATCATCGAATGGGGTTTTGAGTTTTACCACTTCATTCGTGTTGTCATTTGGAATCGCAATGGACAGCACATAATGAGCGATTTTCCATTTTCCGTTTTGTTTTATCAGCACACCCGATCCGCGGCAAATTTTCATTTGGGTATTCAGTAATTCATCGAACCAGGCCGTTTTCTTGTCTTTACTAAAATAGATATTTCGTTCTAATGCTTTAAAATTCCAGGCTTTGCCTTTGTCAAAATAAGGTTTGGCAAAAGCCATAAAAGCAGTTTTGTTCCAGTTTTCTGTTGGATCCGTGCCAATGAAGATGGAGTTCGCCGTAAGGGCATCAAAGTAATTGATGAAATTTGCTTCTGCAGCAGCTTTGTGCCAACCATCAAGCACGGCGTTGATTTTTTCTTTCTCTTTGTTTTCGTCTGCATTATTTGGTGCAAAAGCGGAAAACAACAGTATACTTAAAGAGAGCAGGAGTAATTTTTTCATAATATTAAAGTTATAGTTTTTTTAGATTACAAAAGCAAAAAGTTACATAATTACTAGTAAATGTACTATTTTAAGACAAATTTTTAATTATGAAATAGGTTTTAATGTATTTTTGTCACACTTTAAAAAAAGGTTTAAAGTTTATAATATGAGAAAGTTATTTTTACCCATTGCGGTTATTATGTTTGCATTTTTGTTTACAACAATATCCTGTAAGAAAAAAGACCCAGCAGTTAATCAGGAAGAATTAAGTGGTGAAATCGCATTTGACAGTACCTTAGTGAAAGCGTTTTTTGTTAAATATCCAAAGCTGAAAAGCTACCAATCCGATGTGGAAACATTGTATCGCAAACATCAGTACCATTATGTTTGGTATGACAAAAAAGGAATCAATGAGTTTGGGAATGTGTTATACAACAAAGTTAATAATTTAGAAGAAGAGGGAATCCAGGTCACGGTTCCTTATAAAAATAAATTAGACGAAATTTATGAAAATGTTGAGGACAACCAAAAGCCGGAGATTGATACCGAGTTACTGAATTCCTCCCTGTACTTCTTTTATGCCGATAAGGTATATCATGGACTGGATGCTAAAAAAGTCGCAGCAACCGGATGGTACCTGCCTAGAAAAAAGGAATCCTATGTCAATAATTTGGATTCTCTTTTAAACAATCCTTCTTTAATCAATAAAGATGAAAAAGGAGTATTAAGCCAATATTACCGACTTAAAGACGTGTTAGAAAAATACCGCCAAATTGAAAAAAATGGAGGTTGGAAAACTATTGCTGTTGAGCCAGGAGTAAAATCTTATAAACCAGGAGACAGTTCTAAGACGATTGCACAAATAAGACAATGGCTATTCGTTACCGGCGATATCCGTATGGATTCGAAGAGTGGCTTGTATGATAAAACAATGGCTGCAGGAATTTTGAAATTCAAGCAGAGAAATGGCATGACAGTTAATAAAGTTATTACGCCAGAACACATCAAAACGATGAACGTGCCTTTGGCGCAACGTATTAAAACCATCATGGTCAATATGGAACGCTGCCGTTGGATTTCAAATGACATTACTAAATCAAAAGAATTAATTATCGTTAATATTCCTGCTTATCAACTGACTTATCTCAAAGAAGGTAAACCGGCATTAATTTCAAATGTAGTGGTAGGTAAAGCCCTGAATAAAACAGTGATTTTTAGTGCTCCGATGAAACATATTGTGTTTAGTCCTTATTGGAATGTACCAACGAGTATATTAAAAAAAGAGATTCTTCCGGGTATCGAAAAAAACGAAAATTACCTAGAGGAACACGACATGGAGTGGCATGAAAGTAACGTCAGACAAAGACCAGGGCCTAAAAATTCATTAGGATTAGTGAAGTTTTTGTTTCCTAATTCTAATGCTATTTATTTGCATGATACCCCTTCAAAAGACTTATTCAAAAGTGAAGACAGGGCATTTAGTCATGGTTGTGTCCGTGTGGCTAAAGCTAAAGAACTGGCCAATCTTATCCTGAAAAATGATAAAACCTGGACTCCTCAAAAGATAGATGAGGCTATGCATAGCGGCGAGGAAAAATGGCATACACTTGCAAACAAAATTCCGGTTTATATTGGTTATTTTACTGCTTGGGTAGATGACCAAGGAGATATTCATTTTTATGATGATATTTACGAAAGAGATGAGGAGTTGGCTTCATTGGTCTTTAAAAAGTAATTATTTTTCAGTTAATTTCTGAAAATCTTATAGACACCTTCTTGTCACAAGAAGTTGATAAAAAACCGTTACCATTTGTAACGGTTTTTTTACGTCTAAAAATTATCCTGACTTTTGTTTCTCATCCATTAGTATTTCTTTCGATTGTAATGAATTAACAGCTGTAAATCAGCATCTTAAAATCTTAATGTGATTGAATAAACAGGATTTTTTCGTAATTTTATGTGGATATAAAGAAGCCAGCATGAAAAAGTCAATTTTACCAATTGTTTTTGTTGTTTTTGCTTTTTTGTTTGCAACCATATCGTATAAAAAGGACAACGAAAAAAATAAAGCAGCAAATCCGGAAGTTATAAACCCGGAAGTTATTCCGGATGATTTTAATGAATCCAGGGCGTTTCCTTTTGACAGTACCTTAGTGCAGCCTTTTTTTGTTGCCTATCCGGAGCTGAAAAAATACCAATCCGATGTGAAAACATTGTATCGCAAACATCAGTATAATTATATCTGGTATGATAATAACAGGATTAATGAGGTAGGCAATTTGTTGTATATCAAGCTCAATAATCTGGATGAAGAAGGGATTGAGGCTGAGGTTCCCTATAAAGACACCTTGTATTCCATTTTTCAAAATCCCGAACAAGTCCAAAACCCGAATGTCGATGACGAGCTGCTCCTGTCCTCCTTGTACTTTTTTTATGCCGAGAAAGTATTTCGTGGATTGGATGCCAAAAAAATTGCTCAGATGGGATGGTATCTACCCCGAAAAAAACAATCGTATGTTAATTATCTCGATTCTCTTCTGACGAATCCGTCATTACTCAACAAAGATGAAAGAGAATTATTTGGCCAATATTATCGGCTTAGGGAACTATTGAAAAAATACAGACAAATGAACCAAAAAGGGGAATGGAGGGCCATTGAAACGGATCCAAAAATAAAGTCCTTTATACCTGGAGACAGTTCCAAAACAATAGGAGAAATCAGACAGCGGTTATTCCAGACCGAAGATATTGCAACGGATTCCAAGAGCGCCATATATGATGCGGAGCTAGCCACCGGAATTTTGAAATTCAAAAAAAGAAATGCCTATGCCCTTGATGAGGTTATTCTGCCCAAACATATCGCGGCGATGAATGTGCCTTTATCGGAACGCATAAAAACCATCATGGTCAATATGGAGCGCTGTCGATGGATGTGCAGTTGTGTTTATAACGCAAAAGAATTGATATTCATCAATATTCCAGAGTACCAATTAACCTATTTTATTGACGGGAAAAAGGCATTGATTTCGGAAGTAGTCGTGGGTAAAGCCATGAATAAAACCGTGGTTTTTAATGCCGATATGAAATACATCGTCTTTAGTCCGTATTGGAATGTGCCCAAGAGTATTTTGTATAAAGAAATCCTTCCTGCCATAAAGAAAAACAGAAATTACCTCGCCCAACACGAAATGGAATGGTATGGAAACAGTGTCAGACAAAGACCCGGACCCAAAAATTCCTTGGGATTGGTGAAGTTTTTGTTTCCCAATAATAACGCGATTTATCTGCATGACACACCGTCAAAGGATTTATTCAAGCAAGAAAAAAGAGCCTTCAGTCATGGTTGTATCCGTGTGGCGAAACCCGTTGAGCTGGCCAACCTTATTTTGAGGGATGACCCAAAATGGACTCCCGAGAAGATTGATGCAGCCATGAATCGCGGCGTGGAATCCTGGTATCCGCTCAAAAACAAAATTCCGGTCTATATTGGTTATTTCACCGCTTGGGTAGATGATGACGGGGCGATTCATTTTTATGACGATGTGTATAAAAGGGATCCGTCATTGGCATCATTGTTATTTAAGAAATAAAATGCGGCCATTTTCTAAATAATCCAAGATAAAAAAATGACAGTAACTTATTTAAAAGATACTGTCATTTTTAGTTTACTGTTTGCCCAAAAGGGTTTGGTATTTAATAGGTTTTCTTTTTCTCGTAAGTAGTTTCCAACACTTTTTTTATCTTATCCAAAGCACCACGAAAGGCTTTCTCGACACTATCCGAATGATTTGTCACCGCAATTGGCTGCATATTTACCGGGCGAACTTCAATCACGCATCGTTTGTCATTGATACCTGTCTTATCGCCGTTTTCGTCACCAAAATGCACTTCTACACGGGTCACTTTATCTTCAAAACGCGACAGTGTTTTTGCTAATTCCTCAGAAATATAAGATTCTAATCTTGCATGCCCTTCTACGTTTTTGTCTGTGTTGATTTGTACTATCATGTTTTTTATAATTTTAATCGTTGTCTTCCAAATTTACCGTTTGTTGCATGAAAAAACGAGCGAATTAGTAAAACATTGTGAAAATAAAAAACCTATTTACAGTTTGAATTATGCGATTGGAATACAATCCGGAGATTAAGATTGATTTTGTCTTTGAAGGATTTCTTTTTGAATTGTAAAAAGACAATTATCCAGATTTTTTTCTATTTCGTTACTCCAAAAACGGATTACTTTCCAGCCTTGTGCAGTCAGATGATTATTGACTTCGATGTCCCGTTGGATATTTCTTTCTATTTTCTTTTGCCAGAAATCGGGATTGGTTTTGACGCGGTTTTTCTCAGTTTCCCAGTCTTTGCCGTGGAAGAATTCGCTATCCACGAATATGGCGATTTTGAGTTTTTTGAAGGTTAAATCCGGTGTGCCGAAAATCGTTCTGTTGTTTTTTCGGTAGCGGTAGCCTAGATGCCATAAGGCTTTTGCAAGACGAACTTCGTCTTTTGTTCCGGTGCCTTTAATGGCAGCCATTATTTTACTTCTCTGTTCTTTAGTGAATTTGTCCATTTCGTTAAACCAATAAAGTAACCGATGCGATGGCTTGAAATTTTTTTAGGGCGATTTTATTTATAAAGATAAATAATTTGAAAAACTTAAAGGAGATTTAAATGTTGAAAAATAGATACTTAAATTAAAAGTGAATGAATTTATATAAATTGAATTGATACACATTGTCGGTTGATCAAAACATACAATATGTATAGTTTTGTTTTATGGTAAATGAATTTCTTTTAAAAGAATTTGGTAACAGAATAAGAAAACTAAGGATTGAACGAGACTTTAGTCAAGAAAAATTATCGTTCATAACTGGTTTTCATCGAACTTACATCGGAATGATTGAAAGAGGAGAAAGAAATATTTCTCTTACTAACATGGCTGTATTTGCTAAAGTATTTGAAGTTAATATTTCTGAACTTTTAGATTTTAATATTATAAATCCAAAACACACTTTTGTAAATTATGAAATAAAATCTGGAAAATAATGTCAAGAAAGCACTCATTTATATTGACATTATCAAATAATGTAACAGAAAAGGAAGGTGTTAATTATCTTATTGAAAACTCTACAGGTTTTTTTAAAATAGATTTAATGACTAAAAAGGAGTTATTGGATTTATTAAATATCGAACATAGATTTCTACAAGCATTTGATTTAATTTATGTTCCAGAAATGGTTGGAAAAAACGTAGACACAAGTTTTGTTAAAACGTATTTAGAAGATATTATTTTGGTTGAATTAAAAACAACAAAAAAATATTTGCCTGAAAACCCAAAAGGTTTCTTCTTTGGAGCAACTGAAAATGAATTTAATTTCGGAAAAATTCTTGGAGCAAGATTTAGATTTTGTTTTGTTAGTTTACATGATAAAGGTTCCTCTTTTGCTTTTTTAACTCTTGATGAATTAGAAGAAAGAATAAAAAATAGAAGAATACAATATCAAATCAATCTTTAATTAGATTACTACCGAATTTATTATCGTTAAACTTCACTATCTATTTCGAAATATGAGTTTTGAAATGCTTCAACAAGTTCTTCTAAAGTATATTTATGGTTTTCATCAAAAATTATTTTTTCATTAATAGCGAAGTAATAGTAATGGGTCCTTTTTTTGTAAAGTAACCATGTACTGGTCAACACTCCTTTTCTTTTAGTGATTTCGAATCCGCAAGTTGTTTTTTTATTAAGTTTCAAGGCAATTTCTTTTATAGTCATTATTTTAGATTTAAGATTAAACAAATTTATTTTTATTTCGACTTTTATACAACGGTTTATGAGGCACATTAATAAATTTAATGTCTGGTTAAGTTTGTACTTTGTACTGAATTTTTTGTAAGATATTTGATTGTAAGACAGGAATATTTTTCACGGAAGTATGTCTGGTGAAAACATACGACAACAAAACACAAAAAAACCGTAAGATCCAATCTTACGGTTTTTTTAGTATCAAATATAAAATGCGCTATGCAGCCAGTCGACCACATCAACAAGTTTTTAGTTTTGGTTTATTCTTTTTTTACAGGGCAGGAATTGATACCCAAAAGGGCATAAAGCGGACAAAAACTAATGAAACTGGTCAGCGCGAGAATGACGGACAGTCCCAGGATTACATAACCTAACGTTCCGGTAACGGTCTCGGTGAAGTACAATATTACCATCACAATCGCCAGAATAATGCGAATAATTTTGTCGGTCGTTCCCATGTTTTTTTTCATAAGTATTTTGATTTAAAGGTTAAACTGCGTGTGGTTTGATAACATTAACCAAGTCGTTTTTAGAAAGGACACCCGATTGTCGCCACAATTGTTTCCCGTTTTTAAAGAGCAACATCGTGGGAACGCCACGCACTTGGTATTGTTCGGCGAGTCCTTGGTTTTTATCGACATCTATTTTAATGATGGATACGTTGTCGCCCAATTCGGCTTTCACGTCTTTTAATATAGGTGCTAAAGCTTTGCAGGGTCCGCACCAGGTGGCAAAAAAATCTACCAATACGGGTTTGTCACTGTTTATAAGGTCAGAAAATGTATTCATGGCTTCAAAATTTAGAATAAAGTTACTGAATATTTTTTTAAAAGGAGGCGCTATTTTGAATTGTATTTATCATTATTAATTGGCTGTAAATCAGTACCTTTATGTTGAAATTATTGTTTACTGTAACCTCTCAGATTATGTATAACGAAATATTTAAAGACAGAATAGAGGCGGGGATGCTGCTTTCCGATAAATTAAAAAAATATAAAAACAGCAATACCGTAATTCTTGCCGTTCCTAGAGGCGGAGTACCCGTGGGGTATGTGATTGCCAAAAGTTTGAATCTCCCTTTGGATATCATTCTTTCTAAAAAAATACCGCATCCGCTCAACAAAGAATTTGCCATTGGCGCCGTATCCATGGATTCGATGATTGTGGATGAACATCCCGGTATTCCCAGAGAATATATAGAAAAGGAAATTGACCGACTTAGGAAATTGTTGCGTGAGAAATACGAACTCTACAAAGGCAATCAGGAACCCCTTGATGTAAAAGGGAAAAATGTAATTGTGGTGGATGATGGCATAGCGACCGGAAACACCCTCTTGGCTAGCATTGAAATGCTGCGAAAAAGCAAACCTTCAAAAATAATTGTAGCCGTACCCGTTGTACCCGCCGATACTGTAAATGTATTCGAAAAGAAAGCAGATGAATTTATTTACCTGATGGTTCCGGAATATTTTAGAGGGGTGGGCGCATTTTATGAAGAATTCAATCAAGTGGAAGACCATGAAGTGATCCGATTATTGAAGGACCTGCATCCTGCTTAATTAAAAGTTTTTATGACATTAATATTTAAGAAAAATTAGTCAATCATGATAGCAACAGAAATAGATATTCTTTTATCCGATGTGGCGCTAAAGGGCGGCTTGGTAATTCCTGAAAAAGCAGTTGGAATTGTTGTTTTTTCTCATGGAAGCGGCAGCAGCAGATTCAGTCCCCGAAACAGAATGGTAGCAGAACTGATGCAGCAACAGGGCATAGGTACTTTATTGTTTGACCTGCTGACGGAGGAAGAAGATGAGATTTACGAAAATAGATTTAATATTGATTTACTGGTAAGCAGATTGATAGAAGCTACGGAATGGCTCCTGAAATATAAAGGGGCGAGAGGTTTGCCAGTGGCTTTTTTTGGAGCAAGTACCGGTGCGGCATCGGCATTGAGGGCAGCAGCTTTTTTCGGAAAAAAAGTAAAAGCAGTAGTATCCCGTGGCGGCCGTCCAGATTTGGCAATGAATGAATTGTCTCAGGTTTCTGCGCCTACCTTGTTAATAGTTGGTGGACTTGATTTCCAGGTAATCGAAATGAACAGAGAAGCTTTTGAACAGCTGAATACAATAAAAGAGTTGAAGATAATTCCCGGAGCAACGCATCTTTTTGAAGAACCGGGCAAATTACAGGAAGTAGCCGATTTGGCGATTGCATGGTATAAACGGTATTTGCCAATGAGAACCAATTTTTGAAAATGGAAAAAAAACAAGTATTCATAAGAACAAGGAATGAAACAGCTTTCCAGGAATTATGTAATAAAAAAAATAGCTATTCCGTTGCTTATTTCTTACTTTTATAAGTAATTTAAAATCAAAGCAATATGAAAAGTTATATGGCTTTTATTCTGTCAATGCCTTTCTATTGCATGGCACAGGGTAACATCAAAACCGATACGCTTCCGGCTCCGTCCAAATCCACCGGTAATTATTCTAAAGTAATAGGTTGGAAAAACGGCCGAACTCCCAAAGCACCTCCCGGATTTACGGTTACAAAATATGCCGATGGTTTTGAAAATCCCCGTTGGATGTATGTTACTCCTAATGGCGATGTCCTTGTGGCGCAAAGCAATTCCAATTATAGTTTTCTCAAACGGATAGGCGCTTCAATAATCGGCGCCGGAAAATCAAAAAACCTGAAACACAGCGCCGATGTGATTACCTTATTGCGCGATACCGATAAAGATGGCGTCGTTGACCTACGGGAAACTTTCCTAAAAGAGGGACTCAGTCAGCCTTTCGGAATGTTGGTCATAGGCAATTGGTTTTATGTAGCCAATACCGATGCAGTGCTACGTTATCCTTATGTTCCGGGACAAACAAAAATAACTGGCAAAGGAGAAAAGATTGTCGATCTTCCGGCAGGAAAACACAACCGCCACTGGACAAGAAATATCATAGCGAATGCCGATAATTCCAAAATTTATATTGCGGTAGGATCCGGTTCAAATATTGCTGAGGAAGGAATTACAAATGAAATATTGCGTGCCTGTATTTTGGAAGTAAACCCAGATGGTTCCGAACTTCGGGTATATGCCTCGGGATTGCGTAATCCAGTAGGAATGGGTTGGGCGCCTGACACCAAAACTCTCTGGACGGTAGTAAATGAACGTGACGGTTTAGGAGAGAATCTGGTTCCGGATTATCTTACTTCGGTCAAAGAAAATGGCTTTTACGGCTGGCCTTATGTATATTTCGGTCAGAATGAAGATATCAGAGTAAAAGAAAAGAAACCCGAATTGGTAAAAAAAACCATCGTGCCTGATATGGCTATGGGGCCGCATACCGCTTCTCTTGGATTGGCCTTTTATACTGGAAATTCTTTTCCTGAGAAGTACCGAAATGGCGCTTTTATAGCCCAGCATGGTTCCTGGAACCGAAAAATATTGTCGGGATACAAAGTGGTTTTTGTTCCTTTTAAAGACGGAAAACCTTCCGGTAAGTATGAAGATTTCCTTACTGGTTTTATCGTAGATCCCAATAAAGATAAAGTATACGGAAGACCGGTTGGTGTTGTCTTCATGCTCGATGGTTCCCTGCTGCTTACTGATGACAAAACCAATACGGTATGGCGGGTTAGTGCCTCAAAATAACAAAATGTGGTAGTTTTTAATTGATAAAAAAAATCCCTTCTCTAATTGAATTAGAAAAGGGATTTTTGTTTAAAGATCTGAGATTAAAAATCCTGAACAAGGTTTAAATCAATGCTTATGTCTTATTATTTAAAAGAGGAATCCATCGCTTTCAGCATTCCGGGAGCAGACCATGAACTCGGAACAAGAATCCGTCGAACAGTATAAAGCGGGTCTATGGTGTCTCTCTTGGTTGCAAGGATAAAGCCAAGCTGATAGCCGCTCTTTTTTAATTCAGGAATGGCCGCCTGATTCCATAATCCAAATGGATAAGCGAAATGGGTCACTGGTTTACCGGTAATATCTTCCAGTTTCTTTTTTGGTTTTACAAATTGGGTATTCCAATCTTCGCCCGCATATTTAGTTACCCTATGGTGATCCCAGGTATGTGCTGCAATGGCATGTCCGCCGTCTGATAAACTTTTAATTTGTTCTTTGGTCATATAGTTCGGACGGTTTATTGAAACGGTCATAATGAAATAGACACCTTTAAAACCGTATTTATTCATTTCGGTAGCGCCTACAGTGTATTGTTCTACATTGGTATCATCAAAGGTGAGCATTACCGGCTTGGCAGGTAACGGTTCATCATAAACCAAATAATTGTATAATTGTTCGGGTACTATGGTATGATACCCATTCTCTGACAATGTTTTCATTTGCTCCGCAAAAGCAGCAGGGGTTACGGTATAGGCTCTTTTATATTCACTATCACCAGGAAGAATATTCTTGATATGATGGTAGCATAATATAGGCACTTCCTTTTTGGAAAGAATAGTTGCCGCGTCGGCCATTGTTTTCTTTGCTGCAACTTTTTCCTTTAAAGGCTGTTTTGTTTCAGTGGTTTCTTTTTCTGTTTTAGTTGTTTCCTGTCGACAACTCACTAATGAAAATAAACTGATAAATAATAAAAATGAAATTCTTTTCATAATCTAAAGTAAACGATAACGATTTATTGAAATTGGATATAGATGGGTTGAGGTATTAATTTAAGTAACTCTTCCGGCGTATACAAACCATTTGGGTCTTTTTTAATGTCATTTTTATAAAACAATTTAAAACCTGTAAACTGCACCGGTTCTTTTTTGATATAACTCAGATAAGTAGATTTTTTTAAAATTTTATCGCCAAATCCATCCATATCCATCACTATTTGTACTTCAGGCACTCTTTTTATTCTTTTATAATCAGTTACCATACCTTGGGTAAAGCGATGTATTACTAACACTTTAGGAGGAAGGTTATTTTCGCGTACAATTTTTGCCAAATAATCAATGGCATCATTGATGTCATCGGCGTTGAAAGTACCAATTTTTTTACCGGGTACATGTCCACTTTTCATAGAGAATTCTGGATCAATCCCTAAATGAACTTGAGGTAATTTAAGATATTGTTCCAGCGTAGGGACTTCTTCTTTCAGAGTGCTATGGCCCACTTGTATATCAAGAAAAACTAGTGCGTTGATTGGTTTTGCCCATTTTATGATGGTGTCGATCTGACGAAAAGGCAATCGCATACGGTGCTTACCGTCTTTACCAGGAGCGCCTTGTGCGGTGGTAGCTATATAATGCAAAGCGGGAATTGCCTTTGTGGTAGCATCGGCGGCCTGCCATTTGGCAACTTCACCTTGTAGTTTTTTCAACATTTCATCTTTTGGGAGTTCTCCTAAGATTCCCATTCTTTTGGAATATAAATTTCCGTAAAAAGCAATGATTCTATTATATGGTAATATGGCTCCCGGTAATGGGTACGGGGCTTTTACCGGCCATTTGCCAGTAGTGTCTCCATTGCTTAAGGCCAGCATTCTTTTATTGTAGTCGGCAGTATCGATTATTTGTGCTGTCGTTTTCAATATTGAATCAGATTTCACAGCATCGGGTTTTTCTTTTTCGCTAATAGCATCAGCAGTTTTTGACTTATTGCAACTGGTTGCTAAAAATAATGCTACTATGGGAAGTAAGCGAACAAGGAATACATTAACTGGCTTTTTCATAAATTACTACTGTTTGATTTTGTTGCGTAAAGATAAAGTATTTTAAGAATGACTTGTATGTCATCACAGTCAGTCTAAGAGGATATTTTTTATATAATTCACAGATTTTTATTCTTTTTTTGAACAATCTAAATTTAAACTTACAAATATTCCTTTGAACCTTTTATTGAAACGAAATGTATTTAAATTAATTGTTTGATACTCTATTTCGATAAAGTTAAATTTAGTTTAATCAAAACGCCTTCATTAGCATTTTGCAAATAGAAAGAAAAAGCTAACTTTATAAAAAGTTTTTTAATTCTGTAAATAACAAATCAATTGTTCAAAAATTCTCTTTCTGTTTTTACTTTTCTATTTATAGTATTTAGTATTACTTCCATTTTTGGACAGGTAAAAAAAGACACTATTGCCCTTTCGGAAATCACTTTGAAGGGTTCACCTATCAAAAATGCACTTCAAAATGCCGCTGCCTCTGTTTCGGTAATTAGTGCGATTGATATCAATAAAAGCGATGGAATTATACTGACTCCGGTTTTAAACAAAATCCCAGGGGTTACTATGCAACAAGGTGCTTTAAATACCAACAGAATTACCATTCGTGGGATTGGTGCCCGATCACAATACGGAACCAATAAAATAAAAGCCTATTTTGATGGGATTCCACTGAGTTCAGGTGAGGGCGAAACCACGATTGATGATATAGATTTGGCATCCATCGAAAAAATAGAAATTATAAAAGGACCCAACGCCACCAGTTTTGGTTCCGGTTTAGGCGGAGTGATTCAGCTGTTTTCAAGGGAGACTCCTTTGTTTGAATCTTTTGGAAAATCAGCTATTACTTCTGGCAGTTTTGGGTTGTTGCAACAACGGTTTTCGACTGGATACAGTGATGCCAAAACGAATTTATACGCAAGTTATACGGAGTTACAAAGTGATGGATTTAGAGCAAACAGTTCCTATAACAGAAAATCATTTAATTTACATGGCAAACAAACAATGGGAGCCAATGGAAGTCTGTCTTTTCTAGGAGTGTTCACCAAATTAAAAGCTTTTATTCCCAGTTCTTTGAATGAAGGGGATTTAATAAACCATCCCGAAAACGCCGCAAGCAGTTGGGCAGCAGCACAAGGTTATGAGTCGTATGATAAATTCCTGTTAGGATTGGGATACGATCATCAATTTTCTGAAAAATGGTCGCTGCAAACCAGTATTTTTTCCAATTTCAAAGACGCATATGAACCCAGGCCATTTGATATTTTAGACGAAAAAACAAGTTCATTAGGTTTTCGTTCGAATGTGAATTATAAAGATTTATTGTTTTCTATGCCTTTGGAACTAAGTTTTGGCACCGAACTATTAACCGAGAAGTACGAGTATTCCCTTTTTGAAAATGAATACCAATCGCAACCAGGACAGGGAAGTATCCAAGGAGACCAGTTTAGCGAAATCAAACAAAATCGGAAGTATATCAATTATTTTTTACAGCTGGAACTTTGGATCTCAAAAAAATTGCATTTAGAAACCGGAATAGCGCTGAATACAACCAAGTATTCTTTAGAAGATGTCTTCCAAAACAATTCCGACGCTCAAAACAATTCATTTACTTTTGGAAACGTTTGGTCACCCCGGGTTGGGTTGTCCTACAAAGTAAGTGCCGGGAAAAACATATTCACGTCAGTAAGTAAGGGATTTTCGGTTCCTTCAGTTGCCGAAACATTGACTCCTGAAGGCCAAATTAATACGGATTTGAAACCAGAAGAGGGTTGGAATTATGAATTGGGTTTCAAAGGGAATTGGTCGGGCAATAAATTATACACCGAAGTAAGCCTTTATACTACACAAATTAAAAATCTATTGGTGGCACGACGCACCGCCGAAGACCAATATGTGGGTATTAATGCGGGGAGCAGTTCCCATACCGGTTTCGAATTTCTTGTTAATTATAAACTTTTGGAGTGGCCAAAACTTCAAATTGTGCCCTATTTTTCAGGAGCAGTAAATAATTTTAAATTTAAGGAATTTTTGGATGGTGATGCCGATTATTCTGGGAATCAACTTACGGGCGTTCCCACTAAACAATTCAATTTTGGATTGGATATGAACATGAAAAATGGATTTAGTTTAAATACGTCTTTTAGAACGATGGGGAAAATTCCATTAAATGATGCCAATACAAAATACAGTGCCCGTTATTCCCTGCTCGATATTAAAACAACCTATGTTTTTACGATACTCAAATTCCTAAAAACAGAGCTGAATGCCGGAGTTAATAATGCACTGGATACCAAATATGCCTCGAACATTTTGCCTAACGCCGTGTTTGGAAATGCGGCGCCAAGATATTTTTATCCCGGAAATCCAATTAATTTTTATGGAGGTTTTTCGGTTTCTTATGTTTTTATGTAAGGGAAATCAAATGTGATTGTAGATTAGTTAGGGATGATTTTGAGTATTCCTTTTCCTTCCACAGCCATATAAATAAAACCATCCGGCCCTTGCGCTACATTACGCACTCGGCCAATATCTGTTGCGATTTTTTGTCGTCCGATAACTTGGTTTCCTTTCAATTTCACCAATTCAAGATATTGGAATTTTAAAGAGCCTACGAGTAAATGTCCCTTCCAATCTGGATAAATTTCGCTGGTAACAAAAGTCATTCCGCTTGGAGCGATGGAGGGCACCCAATAGTAAATAGGGTTTTCAATACCTGGTTTTTCTTTTTCTTTGCTAATGGTCGTTCCGTCATAATCGATGCCATAAGTAACCACCGGCCATCCGTAATTGGCTGCTTTTTTTATGATGTTGATTTCATCTCCACCCTGAGGGCCGTGTTCATGTGTCCAGATAGCTCCTGTTGTTGGGTGTTTTGCCATTCCTTGCGTATTTCTGTGGCCATACGAATAGATGGCTTTTTTCGCGCCCGGATTACCTACAAAAGGATTGTCTTTAGGGATGCTTCCGTCATCATTTAGGCGGTATATTTTTCCGCCATCACGTTTGATGTCTTGTGGATTTACGAAATGGTCGCCCCGTTCTCCTATGGAGAAATACAAATAGCCTTCATTGTCAAAAACAATACGGGAACCAAAATGCTGGCCTTTTGTGGTGTTGGGTGTGGCTTTGTAAAGCGACTCAATTTGTGTCAGACTTCCGTTAACCAATTTTGCACGAATAAGTTTAGTATTGCCGCCATCACCTTCACCTTCATCCGAGGAATAGGTCATGTAAATCCAACCGTTTTTAGCATAGTCAGGATGCAAAGCGATATCTAACAACCCACCTTGTCCATTCGAATATACTTTTGGCACATTTTTGATTTTGGTCTTTGTATTTTTTTTGATTTGATATAAAATTCCGCTTTTTTCAGTAACCAACAGGGATCCGTCTGGTAACCAAGTCATTCCCCATGGTGTTTCAATATCAGAAGCTACGGTTTCGAAAGTATAATTTTTTACTTCCTCTTTGATTGGAATATCGTTTTGTTTTACTTGTGCATTACAACTTAAAAAAAGGAAAGAAAGAATCGAAAAATAGACTGGAATGATTTTTTTCATGACTTTAATTTTTGGTTCTTTTTTGAATCTTTTTTAAAGATAAGAAAAGAAGTGCTAAAGAGGCAATGAAGTATTTAATTTTGCTTATAATTAACAAAAAAGATTGATTTAAGCGATGCTTTTTTGTGTTTTCAAAGCAAACAATATTGCAGCTTTTGAAATGATTACAAAACAAAAAAGAGGCTGCCTTTTCAGACAGCCTCTTTTTGAGATGCAAATAATAATTAATTTTACTATTGTGTTTTAATCATTTTAATCAACTTTTTTTGATTCCCTTGAGTGGTTTCTAATAAATAGAAACCTGGTTTCCAATCATTTCCAATTTTAATGGTAGAACCCGCTTTTACATCAGAAACGGTTTCAATTATTTGACCATTAATATTTAATACCATCATCTGAATTAATTCGTCAGACTCACTATCAACAGTAATGTTGAAAACATTGCTTGCCGGATTTGGCCAGAATGTAACTTCGAATGGTTTATTTTCTATAACATAATCAGAAATATTCGCTTCAGAACGGGCTTGTATTGGTAAAGCACATAAAGGTAAACATTCCCCTAAGTAAGAACCATTGTTTAATAATGTCTGATAGGCATTTATTGACACACAGATTGTCTTACAATTAGTCGAATTCCCTTGTGGAATATGACAAACTTTTACTTTAACAGTATTACTGTTGCTTGAACAGTTGATATTGATATACGTAACAGAAACTGTTGATGTAGCTGTACAGCCATTAGCAGATGTAACGACAACAGTATAAGTGCGTGTTCCGTCAAAGGCATTACATGGTGTAACGGATGAAGATGACAAGCCATTAACCGCAGCATCATCACTTGACCACGAATAAGTAAACGGTGCTAATCCTCCTGTTATAACGGGAGTTAAAACCGCACAACCCGCATATCCAAGAGCGCCATACAACGCATATTTATTGCTTCCTAACGATACGCTAATATCACAGATATTGACATCCTGGTTACAGCTTTCTGAATTACCAGAAGCGTCTGTTGCAGTCCAAGTTCTTGTAATAGTATAGTTGGTATTGCCATTACCGCTTGCTGTTTGCGTGCTTACATCAGACGAAGTCACCAGAACCCCCGAACAATTATCAGTTGCTGTTGCTGTACCGGTTTCTGCAGGGCTTGTTGACTGACCTGCGTTTACGAATACATTAGCAGGACAAATGATAACAGGATTTGTTGCATCTAATACGGTTACCGTATAGGTACAAGTCGAAATGCCTATTGCATTAGTAGCTGTTGCGGTTACAGTTGTAGTGCCTACCGGGAAGTAACTCCCTGATGCAATTGAATAAGTAATTGTTGAAGCAGGGATTGCCGTTGTTTCTGTAGCTATAAAGTTTACAGATGCTCCACATTCTCCTACTGCGTTATTTACTGAAATGTTTGTAGGGCATTCGATAACTGGCGCTAATCCTGTTACAGTCACATCAAATACACTTTGTGCAGTATTACCCGCAGCATCTGTTACTTGATAGGTTAAGGTTGTTACTCCAATTGGGAATGTTGAACCGCTTGCTAAACCTGAAATTAATTCAGTTGTAGCTCCCAAACAATTATCTATTCCTATAGGAGTTGCATAATTTACCACTGCACCTGCTGCACTTGTAGCAAATACATTGATGTTTGATAAAGTTTCAATAGTTGGAACTTCATTATCGATTACCGTTACCGAAAATTCACACGTAGAAACACCTATCGCATTAGTAGCAGTGGCAGTTACAGTCGTAGTACCTATTGAGAAGAAACTCTCCGGTGCAATTGAATAAGTAATTGTTGAAGCAGGGATTGCTGTTGTTTCCGTGGCAACAAAATTAACATTAGCGCCGCATAGGCCCGCTGCATTATTTACTGTAAGGCTTGTAGGACATTCGATAGCTGGTGCTAAAGCTGTTACTGTTACATCAAATGAACTTTGTGCAGTGTTACCCACAGCATCCGTTACTTTATACGTTACGGTTGTTACACCAATTGGGAATGTTGAACCGCTTGCTAAACCTGAAATTAATGCAGTTGTAGCTCCCGAACAAGTATCTACTCCTACCGGAGCTGTATAATTTACCATCGCTCCTGATCCACTTGTAGCAAATGCATTGATGTTTGGTAAAGCGTCGATTGTAGGAACTGCATTATCGACTACTGTTACATTAAATGTACAAACAGAACTGCCCATAATATTAGTAGCTGTAGCGGTTACAGCAGTAGTACCTACCGGGAAGAAACTACCGGAAGCTACTGAGTAAGTAATTGTTGAAGCTGGAATTGCAGTGGTTTCTGTTGCTATAAAATTTACAGTTGCACCACATTGCCCAGCTATGTTATTTACCGTGCTATTTGTAGGACATACTATTTGAGGTGCAACATACGCCAATGTACTAAATGGCACTTTTAAAATGGCTGAAAAAGTTAGTGCAGCATCTTGAGATACAAAATGAAGGTCATAATCTGTACCTGCAGTCAGTGCCGTCATGTTAAATACTTTTTCAACATTTGCAAGCATCGTCCCGGTACCGCTGGTAGTAACAGGTACTGCAGCATAATTGGTTCCTAATTTTATTTGCGCAGCAGTTGGATTGGCTGAATTACGTGGTACCACCATCCAATAACCATTTGAGTTTACAGATGTGGTAGCTTTAAAATCGGCTGTGGTATAAGCGATATTATTAACAGCGCCACTTACGGAGGCTACTTCGGCAATAATTGCATTTAGTTCAGACAATTCACCAGCTAAATAGTACCAGGAAAACTCATCTGATGCACCTGCCGGTAAATCGTTCATCCTTACATACATTCCATAAGATCCATCAGAAGTTATATCTAATGAACTTGAAACAGGGTTAGTATATACAATTCTACTTAAAAAATCCCCATAATTAGGATGAACAATTATGTTTGCTTTGTTTGAAGGGGTATAAAAAACAACTCCTTCTGTACCTGTAGATATTTTTAAAGCTAATGCTCTTTGCGTTGTAAGTGTGTTTTGAGCAAAAGCTCCGTTAACTAAATTTCCCTTTTGTTTTCTGGGTGCATCAGTTACTCCAACCCAGTCATCTCTTGTGCCTGTCCATGTACGTACATTTTCCATTAGGCCGGAACTTACATTTCTAAGTCGGGTAGTGACTTTTATATAGGCATAATCTTGAGGAAGAAAATAAGTATTTCTAACCTCCAGCATTTGTCCGTTTAGAATTATGTTTCCTGTAGAAACTATAGTGCCATATCCGTTATTACCACTTGTAATCACATAGCCGGATGCATCAATCACTTGACCTGATATTGCAGGATTAACAACGATACTTCCGTTAATATTCCACTCATTGGTCTTAATCCCTCCAAAAGCAAATGCATTATCTAAAGGGTAATTACTAAAAGTCAGTTTTCTCCAGGCTGCCGCAACAGCATTGTAATAATTTGGTTGCTGTAAATTACCGAAGGTATTGACAGAATTTTCGGCTCCTGTTCCAAAACGTAATTTGTTGTTATTTAATACACGAGTTTGTGCATGAATATCGGTTGAAGTAATAATTGTTGCCGTGATAAGAAACAATACAGCAATAAAAATTTTATTTATATTTCTCATAATTGTACTGCTTGAATGTTAGTGTTCGTAATATTCCATGTAGTCCCTGATTTTTCCAAGGCTAAAACCACTTTTTGTGTTGAAGCAGTAGTGGTACCCATATTATAATTGTAACTAAATTCGACTCTCGCGGTATTACCGATTATTTGAAATTCCCAAAAAAGGAAATAAGCAGTTTCATTACTTATATCTGCTTTAGTTTTAAATACTAAAGAATTATTGTGATGCACAACAAGGATACTAGTTGGAAATGACACTCCGTGTTGTAAAACCACTAATGGTTTAAAAGTGTTATCCTGATTTTTCGGATAGTATTGTTGTAGCACCATCAGATCAATACTTTTTTGAAGAACTAAGGCTTCATCAGAAGATGTTTGGGCAGATAATTTGCTTTGTGAAGAACAAATCAAAAGGCAAACAATAAAAAATGCTTGTAAATTTTTCATTCAGTTTGGTTTTTAAATAGATTTATTAAATTTCGAAATAGTTAACCTCTCATTAGACAAGACTGTTGTCGTTGTAGTAACTATTTCCGGTGTTTGGCCAAAAGAACTTTGCCCAAAAAAGAGGATGCCCACTAAAAAAAGAAAAGTTGAAAATACATATTTCAACTTTGGGGACTCCTAATTTGGAGTCAGTTGTGCGATATCGGCTCTTTGCAGCTGGTATAGCTGTAATAAAAAGCAGAACATACGAGTAGAATTGTGTCATAAAAAAGGCATTAAGGTTATGTTTTTAAAAACAGAAAAAATAATTTTAATACTACCCATGAAAAAATTATATTAAGTTCAGTGGGTATTTTTCTTTCAATTATTCTTAAAATTTTGGCAAACATATCATCTATTTAATTTTTAACAAGAAAAAATCTATTAAATACCATTAAATTCGATGAAGTGTCGATTTAGCATAATTTAAAACGAAACGGTCTTTAAAAAGTTTACCGAATTAAAATTTGAAACTCTATTTATGAATGAAAATCAACAGAAATTATCGAAAGATGAGATAGAAGGTGATAGATTTATTATAAGCAGTTTAAAAGAGAGATTCCCAAAATTTATAAGTACCAATGTTGCATATCTGGTATTTGAATAGAATCGACTAAAAATGCCCAGATGATTGATGCTTGTCATATTGTTCCATTTTGTATTTCAAATGATGATACATTGTCAAATGGGATTACTTTATCGCCTAATTTGCACAGAGCATACGATAGAGGATTGATCACAATTAATGAAAACTACATTGTTAGGATTTTACCAACGATTAAGGAAAATGATTCGCCGTTCTCGATTTCACAATTTGCCGGCATTAGAATTTTTTTGCCAGACGAAAATAAAAATTATCCTTCTCCGGAAAATTTAATTTGGCAGAAGAAAGAGGTTTTTGTGATTTAATTTGGGTTGGAACTTTTAAAAAAAGATGTGTTACCGAATTGCATACCTTATTTCATCAAAAAAAGAGTATAAGTTACCAAGTGGCAAAATCTCCAATTTTAATAAAATTTCGGGAAGTGTTGATTTTGCTATAGCTTTAAAACAAAAAAGCCTGACATTGCTGTCAGGCTTTTTAAAAGCTCCCTCTCTTGGGCTCGAACCAAGGACCCTCTGATTAACAGAAGGAAGTAAATTCTTACTATTTTGTCTCAATTTATGTCATTTGTTTTCATAATGTCAATTAAACCAATGGTCTAAGAATATTTTTTGTTTCTTTCTATTTCATTTAAAATTATTCTTTTTCAACTGTTTTCAGAGAGTTATTCGACCTATATTCGACCTAGTTTTTATGGTGTGTAAATGATTATTAATAAAAACTCTAGAATGTTACATACATTTGATGATACCCATAGTTAACTGCAATATTAAAAATACGAACTGTTACAACAAGTAATCCAATTCATTAAGTTTTTTCACAATAATGCCTTTATCTATATAATAGAACTTTTCTTCATTATTAATTTTCAAAAAAACTACTCCACTAAATTTGTTACTATTCATTTCACAATTGTAAGTGAAAAATATTGCAAATTCAAATTTAATATAACTTGCGCAGTTTTGAGATTTTGGATTTGTAAGCACATTTGAGATTTCAACTAATTTTCCTTCTTTAAATTTTCCTTCAATTGTAATAAATCCCTTCGCATCAGAATAATTACCTAACCCATTGAATTTATCATTTTTGAAAGAACCACTATACTTATCTCCATTTTTAAGAATTAACTCTCCAAAACCTTCTTTTCTGTTTTCTATAAAATCTCCATAATATTTTCCAATATTTAAATCTATAAAAAAACCCTTACCATTATACATATCATTTTCAAAATTTCCATCATATAAATTTCCATTTAAATATCTAATCAATCCGCGACCATCTTTTAAACCATTTTTAAATTTTCCTCTAAAAACGTATTCATTAAATTTATATAACCAAGATTTATTTTGATAACCATTATTGGTTACTTGTCCAAAAAATATATGATCATTATTTCTTATTAGTTTTTTAACAAGTAGATTTTTTTCAAAAACTTCATCTTTACTCAAATTTTGGTAAATAATATCTTCATCAAGGTCTTTATGACGTTTACCTAAAATGTAATTATCATCTTTAGTTACTAACAAAAATTTTCCGTTTATAGTCCAGCCTTCAAATTTACCGAATAAAAAAAGATTCGTTTTTTCATCATAATAATAACAATATCCTTTGGGTTTTTCTCCTGAAAAATCTCCTTCAATGAAGATTGTTTTTTTTAATATGATTCCAAATCTAGTACCCTTAGTCAAAGGTTCGTAATTACCAATGTATACTGAAGAATCCAATTGATGGTAAATTCCATATTTGAATTGATAACTAAATAAATTAGTATATCCTTTGTATTTACGACCATCTTTAAATATAATTTCTCCTATGACGTCTTCAACTTTACTATCACATAAAAATCTTCCCTTATAAAAATTACCATTTCCCCAATGAAGTTCTCCGTAACCATGTTTTCTTCCATTATCAACATGCCCTACATAATAATATCCTTTAATATCAGGATATTGCTGTAATGTAAATATTTTTTCATCTTTATATTTTTGAAAGAGCTTACTAATAAATTCCAAATCTATATTTTCCATCTTAATAACATAAAAAGTAAATAAAAGTAAATAAAAGTAAATAAAATTAATTTAATTAAATTTAGAATATGTAGTATAATTAATAAATACTGCAGTTAATAATGGTTACATGAAATTGGGGCTTTAAGGCTAAATTTGAAGGTTATTTCATATATTTGACTTCCGTGATTATGGAAAGGCTTGGGTGCAAATAAACCTCAACTTCCATGAAGCCACGGTACGTTATTAAAAATATTCCCTAAACATTATGTACAAAGAACATTACGTATTTCAAACCAAAAATTCCGAAAATAAACCAATTTGGCGATACATGGATTTTTGGAAATTTTTAAATTTATTAGAAAGTAGAGCACTTTATTTTTCTAATTCTGAAAATTTGGGTGACAACTATGAAGGGCGAATACCTCTATTCATTTTAGATAAAATGTTAGAGTTAGATAGAAAACAGGGACATACAAGAAATAAAGATTTAAATGATTTTCTAGAAAAAACCATGCGGAAAAATCATTTAATATCTTCATGGAGTTTTGCTGATAGGGAATCTTTTGCTATGTGGAAAATGTATGCTAAAGATAAAATGGGAATCGCTATAGAAACTGATTTAGAAGCTTTAAAAAATTCTTTTGACGTTACTGATAGATTTATTTATATAGGGGAAATAAATTATATAAATGATGAAAATTATTACTTCAGTACAGGAAATATGTTTTATCCTTTTGTAACAAAATTAGATTTTTATCATTTCGAAAATGAAATTCGGTGTATAACCGTAACAGGAGAAAACGAAGAATCTAGTAATAAACTTGTAGAAGTAGATTTAAATATCTTAATCAAGAAAATACACATTTCACCTAACGCTAAGCCTGAATTTAAAAAACTTATTGATATTTTAAAAAAAGAATACAAATTGGATTTTGAAATATTATATTCAAAAGTAAATGATAGTTGGCTATAAATGTTAGTGTTAACAGCGGTTTTCGTCAATGGCTTTAGTCATTTTTCCTTAGAAAAAACGCCGCTTATTTCATTTTGGTTTTGTACTTTTGATTGTCAGTGATGATTTCCGCCACTAACTGCAAGCAGAGGGACTTTGTGAGCAATTATAAACCAAAATAGTAGAAAAATGACTGAAAAAAAAATTGAAACGGTTAAAGAATTAATCGAATTTTTAAAGCAATATGCTGAAGATACTAAACTAAGCCATCTGACTGGCAGCAAAAACACTTCAAAAGAGACTCACGACTTATATATAATAGAAACTAATCCGATTGGAGATCGTGACTCTGAAGATATAATTACATTATCTTTCTCTAATAATCCACATCCTTTTAATTGATAGTATGAAATATTTTATTGGGCAAGATGTGACATACGTGCACCTGAATGGGCGAAAGGAAATTGCAAAAATACTAACTCGAAAAGACCTGTTTGAAAACGATCAAATTAACACCGAATTTGCGAAAGGAAACTTTGATTATTTGATAGTTATAAAGAGAAATGGAATTCCTGAAGATGTTTTTTGTAATGAAACTGATTTAGAATAATTGCTCACAACAGCGATTTGATACAATGGCTTAGAAAATAATCTGATAACCCATTGGTTTATATATGTGTGATGGCTCAGTGAGAATTAATCTACTGAGGCAAGTCACTGTTTGCAGCAAACGACAATAGCGTCGATTAGAAATAATAATTAAAAATTACATCATATATGGACGATTTCGGTTCAATAATTAAAAACTTTCAAATATTATCAGATTGGGAAAGCTACATAAAAGAGAACTTTGAAAGAAGATCTGGTTTGTACTCATTTGTTTCCATTATAGAATTCAGGATTGAAATCGATAAAAGAAAGTATATTTATCCAAGACGAATTATTTTTGAAAGTGGATATATTAAAGCCAAGAAGATAATAAATAAAATAGAAAAAACTACGTCTTACACCAAAAAAGTAAAAACTGTAGAACGCAAAATTCAGATTCCATTCGGATATTATAAAAGAGAAAACAAATATTCTGGTGAGTTAATCAATATAATGAAGGATATATTTAGAGGCAATACATTCGAATATTGTAAATTCTCTAATGATATCCTACAAATTGGCGACACTCCGCTTTTTAATATAGATTCAAAAATTGATTGGCCATCATATGTTCTATTTTATTTTAGAAATAATTCAAAGGACATCATACCTATTGATAATGTTCAAAATGAGAACGAGGATTACATAATTTTAAAAGATATATCAAGTGAATCTGGTATGCATTACACATATTCTGAAAAACTAAAACTCATAGATTTTGTTATTTTTAAAATCCCTTATTTAAAAATTATTGAGAATAGAATTAAAAAGGAAAATGATGGTTTCGAAAAATTATTTTTTGTTTTAGAGTATGGCGACCTGAGCATATTTTATAATTCAAAATATGATATTAAAGCTAAAGTGCTTATTAAAGACATTGAGAAAAATGTTATTTTTGACGATACTGTCAAAATTGATTTTGATAAATCAAAATATCAAACTTTAGAAGTAAAACCAAAAATAAGAAGTGAAATAGGATTTTCATTAATAGATATTTATATTAATAACATATTAGTTGATAAACGATCTGGATACTATATTAGAAGTATTAAAATTGATGTAAAAGTAAAATAATCAATATGGCAAAATTAGTTTATGAAGAGCCTGAAGATTATTTAGTAAGGGTTTCAATCTGTTCAATATTATCTTTTTTAAGTATAAATCCTTTCCAAATCAATGTTGATGTTGAAAAAATACAAGACATTCTAGTAAATTCAACCGAATCAAATTTCATAATTTTTCCAGAATATACATATTCACTTGTCCTTGAGGAAATCTACCAAAATTTCTCAAATGACAATAACTGTGTTATTATTGGAGGAAGTGGTCTAGAACAAATTGGGAATAAATATTATGCGTATTGTCCTGTTTTTATCCCCAATTCAGCAAGTATTAAAGTTTATAAAAAATATATCACCGCAGAAGAAACTGTCCTTAGTGCAGGTAAAATTATAGGGTATGAAAATGATGTTCAACGAGAAATTGTACTTACAATTGGAGATCGAGATTTAAGTTTTTCCATATATGTCTGTTATGATTTCTTGGTAGAAAATAAAGATAAGAGGTCGGATATAATATTTGTCCCGCAGTATGAGGGTTCACCTGAACAATTTATAAATGAGGGTGACAGAATATCTAAAGGATATCGAAATTTTGTTATTGGATGCAACAATTGTAATAATAATCAAAGAAGCATAGGCTTTGCAATTCTGAACAGTTCATTGATTGATTCTTTACATCTACAACATTATAGAAATAGTGAATATAATGACATGAATGCAAAACATTTAAACCAGCATCATACTATTTTCTATGACATTAACAAAGAGCGTTTAATTTCTTTCGATATAAATATTGGCAGACCATATTCACTTCCATTTAATTATAATTTAGGCAATCTAAAACCAGTTTTAATTCCAATAAATAATCAAGTTTTATAATGCCTGCTGCTAACAGTAGTTTTGTAAAATCAAGACTACTGCTAACAGGGGTTTCCATCGATAGCTTATTTCTGTGATTCTAAAGAAAATACTATTAAAATCTTTTATTTATCAACATTAACTTTTCACCTCTCAGTTCAGATTCTATTTTCAGTAACTTTGTATTCTAATGAAATGGAATATGAAAGTAAGAGATCCTTAATAATGTTACCCTCGAATTTTTAACATCTGATTTGACTACAATTAATGAAGTTCCTTATTATGACGAAGGGATTTCTGCTGGTTTAGTTGTGTTTCTTTACTCGGCAAAAAGCAACAATAGAATATGTCCAGAAACGATTTAAAGCAAGGGCGGAATGAAAAGTCGGGACTCGTTATGAGAAATCTTTAAAAAAACTGAATCGCATTATCATTTCTTTTTCTTGGTTGATTTAGCTTTTAAATTCCTTTGATAATATGGAGACTTAATTGAACCTAGAGATAAAAATCGCTCTGTTAATCCTAGAATCTTTACATATTGAGCATTATCATTAATTTTAACTTTTAACTCGGCTAGCGCTTTTCTTCCAACTTCTTTATCTGCGTAGAAAAAATTAAGCATGCCAATACCAAAATCAAATAAAAATTCTGATTCCGAATATTTCGATTTGTGATTTTCCAAAAATTCGATCACGTCAACAAAGTTTACTTTCCCCTTATGCTTGTATACATGTGCTAACTCCTTGTAATTTGTATATACTTTTTCTAAATTATTTTCAATCATACCGAAAAAACCCATATTACAGTATACTGGTGTAGAATCACGATATAATGCAGCCGCTTTGTAAGTATACACATATGCGTCTGAAATTTCATCTTTTTCGTAATAAATTCTTGAAAGCAATAAGCAATTGGCGTAATAGAACTTGTGATTGCCTACAAAAATTTTTTCGCATTCCTTCAATAATTTAAAAGCTGTATCGGTATCGTTATTTAATGTATACTTTCTTAGCGCATTAACTGTAAAAATATTGAGCAAAATTTCATCAAGCCTTTCTCTTTTCCGATGAGCAATTTCATTTATCAAACTTATATTCTCTTCAACTGTTCTTAAGCTTTTAAATATCTGAAGCGCAACGTCCAATTCCTCTTTATAAATTAGATATAATCCCATGAAAAATAATAGTGAATCTCTTAGATTATATTTGATTTTATCTCTATCATAGAAACTTTTACTTTCAAGATAAACCCAATCTTTATTTAAGTTTCTTAAATGCAAATCTTGTGAAACATTAATCTGAACTCTATAGTCTTGATAATTTTTCTCATCAAATCTGCCGACTAGTTTCAAATCTGTTATTTCAATTTTTTCGAATGTTTTAGATTCTTCAGTACAATTACCATATTTAACAATCGCTAATAGGGCGTTATCGATAACATGACTATTTTTATCCAAATAGATTTTTAAGTCATTCTCGTTTTTAATAAAATCAACTGGATAGAGTTTCAATTTTAAATAAGGAAATTCTGTTTGAATTTCATCAATCATTTCTCGAATTAGTCTCCTTATTTTTGAGTGGGAAGTGAAATCGCCGCACTTTATAAATAAACCCGTCGTTACCGTTTTTCTTTTGTACAGATTCCATCGGTTTGATTTAAACGACCATATTAAAAAAATTATTATTAAAAGGCAAATTGGAAGTATAATGTTAAACAAAACTTCGTTTTTTGGAAAAGTAGCATTTAACTTATCCGCAACGACACCCCAATATCCTAGAGACACTGTCATCATAATCAAAGACAAGCCAATGTATGAGTCCCAATAATTTATGAAATTGGCAACTGTCTCTCTAAATTCATTTATTTTAAACATACAGCAAATATATACGTAACAATTTAATTACAATTTTAATATATTAGTGAGTTATCAACAAGTGTTGAAGTATGCCTTCTCATAACAGCTGTTTGTAGCAATGGCTTAGCCGCTTTTTCTTCGGAAAATCTCTGTTAATTCCTGATTACCTGAAGTTTTTATGGGTATTTTTTCCCCAACTTCTTGAAAAATTAATCTTGACATTATTGGGGAATCTCATACACCTGAAAGTACTGTAATAAAGACCTTTGAACAATTTAAATAATAAGTAAATTATTTATTAATAGGTTTAACCGCTTCTATAACTTGAAGTCTTGAATAGAAAATTCGGTTGCCAATACCAAAACTTTTTAACTTCCCGCTTTTAGTATGTTTCCATAATGTCGTGAAATTTATACTCAAAAGAGTACAAACCTGTTTTCGGGTCATTAAATCATTTTCGGGTTGAGAAGGTGCAACGGGTTGTTGTTGCAAAAGTGGCGCAAGTGCTTCAGCTAACTGCTGTACTGTAATTCCGTTTAAGAAAATTTGTGTGTTCATTTTGTGTGTATTAAGGTTACTCAATTTATTCTTTTTCTTTGTGACAGACAGCATGGTAAATCTTTCATTAATTTTCATCACATTAATCATTCTATTACTGGTATAAGAAGATTCTTTTTGAATTTCAGAAAGTAATTTAAAAGAACAATCACCTATTGTGAAATAGAAGATACCAGCAAGAAAATCACAATTGTAAGCCAAAAGGATTTTATCTATTTTACAATCAAATATGCTGATTTTCTCTTTACCTGTATATTTGTAAACTTCATATTTTAGGTTATTATCCATTACAGATTTTACCCAATCTAAGTCAAATTCATGCTTTCCGTATCGCTCACCTATCATGAATTTAAGCTCCTGTTGTAGTTTCTTATTCATAGGGTTTGTATTAAAATGAGAAAACCACCCTTATGAGGTGGTTTAATATAAAAAATTAAAAGAAGTAATTTTCAATTCAAAAATTGTCTATTACAAATAGTTTAAATCACTAACATAGAGGGGATCTCTATTGTTAATTACAATAATGTTTTATGTTGTCGTATGAAATTTTATCTCCCAACTCTCCTGCTTTACTAAAATCCAAACAAGCCGCTTCTTTTTGACCTAAATTGAATTTAAATAGTCCTCTTATTGCATAAGCAAAATAATCTTCGGGATTAATTTCTATTGATTTATTAAAGTCGGCTAAAGCTCCATCATTGTCATTTAACTTGATCTTTGCAATTCCTCTATTAGCATGACAATCATAGTTGTCTTTGTCAATCTCAATTGCTTTGTTATAATCCGAAATTGCACCTCTGTAATCTTCTAATTTATATTTTTCCTTACCCCTTTCGAGATATGCATCAACATGTTTGGGATTTAATTGTATAGCTTTATTGAAATTCATCATTGAAAATTGAGCAAGTGTTGGTGAGTTCATACGTTGGTACAATACACCTTTACAAAAGTATGCTTCCGAATTATTAGGGTTGAGTTCTATTGCCTTATCAAAATCTTTTAATGCTCCATTATAATTTTTTTGGAACTGTTTTGTCATTCCATTTGTAACAAAATCATCACTGTTTTGGCTGTATGAAATTGAAAAATAAAAAATTGAAAGGGTAAGTAGTAGTTTTTTCATTATTTGTATTTATTGTTTAGTGACATGGATAGTCATAATGTTTAATTTTATAAATCTTCACTGCCTTGTAAGATGAACTCATTATCAAATTTTACATCAAAATTAATTTCAAGAATTGATCTATAGTCATAGAAGAAATACAGAACTATTATTACAAGAATTATAATTAAACTTTTAATATAGGCTTTTACATTTGGTTTTATTAACGAAATGAATCCTAAAAATATCAACACAATTCCGAAAATATAATACCATAGCATTAATAAGTTAAATATAAATTTCAATATAAAATAAATGACTGGAAATCCTAAGATAATAGAAAGAGAGGCATAGATGAAATATTCACCTTTAAGCTTTTCGGTATCAAATAATGTAATCGCTAATAAGAAAATGAGTCCTGTTATGGATGCCCATGCAAAAAAATATAACAAGAATTCCATTAATTATTATCATATATGTACTCACTAGGATTGATTACATAATTACAAAATAAAACTCCATCAATGTCATTATAAATATACTCAAAAGTAGCCTTGGCTTTTACAAAAGTTTTATTCTTTGGATTGTTTTTGATGTAGTTCAATTGTGATGTTTTAAGGTTTTGAATAATATTTTCCATTTCTATATCACTTTTGTCTTCTTTTTTTAAGTTAGTTACTTCATAATAAAAAACCAACCTATTCTCTTTATCTATATATTCAACTTTAGTAGCTGTAGTTAAGTCATCTACTTTTTTAGGCAAATCCTTATTTATAATAGAAGTTGCTTTTTCAATTTCCAGATTTACTTTTGCATTTTCTATTTTAGTTGAATTGCTTGTTTTTAAGTCCCTACAGTATAGTTTTATACAATCCTCCGCCAATTCAGCACCTAATTGTTTTGCTTTATAAAAATCATTGCATGCCCCTTCCTTATCTAATACTAAGTTTTTAGCTCTACCTCTTAACATATAAATATTTGGATTTGAGGGATTAAATAAAACCACTAAATCATAGTCAAGTATTGCTTTATCATATTTTTTCAGTTCAACATATAAAACACCTCTATTAAGATACGACTCTTTATCTATTGGGTTTTTATCAATTGATTTAGTGAAATCTTCTATAGCTCCTGCATAGTCTTTCAATTCTGCTTTTTTCATTCCATCATTGTAATAATCATCAGCATTTTTACAAGACAAAATTGTTAAGCATAACATTAATAAAAAAAGTATTTTTTTCATTTTTTTAAATATTTAATTATTAATACAAAGTAATTTCTTTCCTAAATTACTTTCTTACGGGTTTCCTCATTTTAGGAAAATAAAACACAGTTATCTTTTATGATAACCATTTTTATCAAATATAGAACAAATTTTGACTTATCATAAATGATAATTAAGATTTGAAAAATTCTTTACAAATAAAGGTTGGTAAACGTATACAGGAAATCAGAATTGAGAAGAATATATCTCAACAAGATTTTGCTGCCAAGTGCAATTTTGAAAAGAGTAATATGTCAAGATTGGAAGCAGGAAGGGCCAATGCGACGCTCACCACTTTAGAAATAGTTGCAAAAGCTTTAGAGGTTGATATAGTTGAACTCTTCAAATTCTAAAAGGCTATTTCATCATCATCTTTTTCATCACCAAATATAAAATCTGCATTCTGAAAAAATATATTGTAGATAATGGTTTCTTCAATTATTCCCTTAGATATTAAGAGTTCAATCAATCTGTAAATATGAACATTCATAATCGCTTTTCGTGTAGTTATGGCTAATGGTTTTTCATATATTGGATAGCAATAGTAATCTATTTTATCACAAAAAGATAGCTTTCTATGACAGTTACATTTAGGAAATTGATAACTAACTCTATCTGGAAAAAGCAATGCTAAATTGAATTCATTAGTGATTACATCATTGTTTTCAATAGAATTCCAATCCCATTTGTCTTTATAAATATTCAATAAAGGATAACTCCATATCACATGACTATTATGTGACAATAAACTAAAATCTAATTTTTCCTTATAAAATTCTATGTCAACTTCAGTGAATGGATAAAGTTCGCTTATACACTCTTTAAAGAATTGCATTCTAACTTCTTTAGGTAAACTATAATATTCATTGTCTTTATCCATATATTACAGAATTGGAGTTATCATTTAAGTCAACTAATATATAAAAAACGCTATTAATATTAATACTGTACAATTGTACATTTTAATATTAAGGTTCTTAAAGGTTGTTTCTGACCAGGAGCATGAAGACGTAAGTTTAACAAATTCCATTTTCGGAAAAACTATAATATCCTAAATGAGTGATGATGATGTGATCTATCAGTTTAATATCTAATAGTTCCGAAGCTTGTTTAATCTTTTTTGTGAGTTGCTTATCAGCATCACTGGGATTTAGATTACCACTAGGATGGTTGTGGCTTATGACAATTCCTGAGGCGTTACATTTCAACGCAACAGCAAATAATAATTTCAAATCGACCACAGTACCAGATACACCGCCTTTGGATAAATTATAAACACCTAAAACTTGGTTGGCTCTATTCAAGAGAAGTACTTTAAATTCTTCTTGCAATTCCATTGTACCAGCAGACCAAATGGATTGGAGTGCCTCATATGCGGAATGACTATTAGTTATTTTTTGCCTTACCTTACTGTTGGTTGAATAAGACACTTGTATTTCGGCTATAATATTTTCCATGATTTTAAAAATTAAAAGTGTCCATAATTTATATAGCATCCATAAAGGACATGATAAATTATGGACACAATTTGATTAAACTTTACCTATTGATTAATGTTGCAAAGCACCATTTGTTGAAAAGGAATTTCCACTTGGAGCTTTACTCATAAATTCATCAACTGTTGTTTTGCTTTTCTCAGCAATACGAACTCCTACGTTCTCTTCCTCTATATACTCAAATCTGCTGGTTAAGATAATCACCTCTCCAGTATCTTTGATTGTGTATTCATAAGCTTCGCATTCAATCTTTTCAACTTTGCCTGGCAATTCAGTTCCGATTAATGCTTCACAGGTTCTTTCATCAAATGTTGATGATATAGATGCCTTTCTTGCAGTAATGTAAAACTTTCCTGTTTCTGCTGATTTGACCATTTCTATTCCACCCTGAAGTTCAAGTACAAAGAATTCTTTGCCTAGCTCTGTTTCTCTCTTTTTGTAACCAATAATTCTTACCATTTTTTTGTGTTTTTGAGTTTAAATAATAATTTTCAAACAAGTTAAAATGTACCAGCAGGTAGAATACCTATAACTCAATATGATATATGCTGCTGGTAAAAGTTGTTGCTTGCTAGGTATAGGTGGGGGTTTTGAGTTGGTTGGGCAGGGGTAGTGTTAAATGGGAAGGTATTTCAGGCTATCGATAATTGTTTGGAAAAAAATTTTAGAAATTTTTTTCCAATTGAGGGAAACCGTAAAATTTATTAAATTAGAAAAACTAGTTTTGAAATGTCCCAATTAATAATTGGGTATAAAATCGAAAGGTTAAGATTTTTAGTTCTAAATTTATCACATCTTAATTTGATAAACATAAATCATATGTTCAATATATTGAACTATTTTTAATTAATTTCACTATTTTTGTTACATAAAACAAACTTTATGAAACCATCAAAAAAGGGCCAAATAGCCAAATTTCACACTACTATAAAAGGAGAAAATCCAAAACAATTGTATGTGGTATTAGAAGTTATTGAAGATGATGAAAGACCAAGAGCAGACATACAGGCACTCAATACTGGTTTAGCATTTCCACCAATAAATACAGTTCGTTTAGGAGATTTAGAAGTGGTGGAAGTTAGTACACTAGACTTAATCGGACACAATGTTACTATAAATAAATCCGATTATTCCCAAGTAGAAGGAAAAATAATTGCTGTAAATGAGCAAAAAATCGAGCTTGAACTGTCAAAAGCAATTAAAGGAGTTGAAACCAACGTTTATTTGACAATTATAGATAAACATGGCAATCAACACATCGGAACACTCTTTGTAAATTAAAGTCTAAAAAAAATGATGAATCAATCGCAAAGAGTTAAGGAAGATTTTATTAAAGATTATCGATTAAAGATCGGGAATTCTATCAGAATAATTAGAGAAAAAAGAGGGTATAGTCAAGACCATTTAGCAGAGATTATGGAGGTAAATCGTTCTACAATTTCGAAAATAGAAAACGGTAAATTTAATTTAAGTATGGATTATTTATCAAAATTTTCTTGGTTTCTAGATTTTGAATTACTTATCGTTGATGGAAATAAAATGTCTGTTTTCGAAAGTAAAAAGAACACAAAAAACAATACAAGCGGACCTAAATTATGATAAAAATCCCTATAATTGATCTATTCGCTGGCCCTGGTGGTTTAGGAGAAGGCTTCTCTTCGGTATTTGAAAATAACAACAGAGTATTTGATATTAAACTATCTATAGAAAAAGAAGAAAATGCGCACAGAACTCTCGAATTAAGAAGTTTTTTTAGAAAGTTTAAAAAAGGTGAAGTACCAACCGAATACTATGATGTTTTAAAAGAAAAGAACTTATTGAAAAGAGGGAATCTAATCTATCTTTTATATGAAAAATACCCTGAGGAATCCCTAGAAGCTAAGAACGAAGCTTGGCTTGCTGAGCTAGGCGGAAAAAATTTTCCGTCTTCAAAAATTGATGAAAGAATAACAACGTCTTTAAAAGGAAGCAAGGAATGGCTTTTAATAGGAGGTCCACCATGCCAAGCTTTCTCATTAGTAGGAAGATCAAGAGTTGGCGGAATAGATGAAACGGATCACAGAGTCTATCTCTATCAAGAATACCTTAGAATTATTGCTGTTCATCATCCTACGGTTTTCGTTATGGAAAATGTTAAAGGATTATTATCGGCAGAATTAGAAGGAGAAAAAGTATTTGATTTGATGCGGAATGACCTTAATAATCTAGCATCTGTTTTCGAAGATTCAAAAGCTCCTAAATATAAAATATTTTCGCTTTCAACTGATCCATCAGAATTTGACACATTAGGGAATCCCTTATATAATAACATTCGAGACTATCTTATTCAGTCCGAAAAATTTGGAGTGCCGCAAAAAAGACATAGAGTTATATTACTTGGCATAAGACAGGATATTAATGCAATGCCTAGTATTTTAAAACAAAACTCAAAAGAAGCAAATTTGAAAAGCGTTATCGGTGACTTACCACCATTAAGAAGCGGATTAGGCAGATCTATTATATCAAGTACAACTGTCAATGGGGTTAAAAAAAGAGTATATAAAAAAGAGGTGGATTCTAATTTAAATTGGGAGCGAAAGGTAAATGAATTTCGGACTGCTTTGTTTTCATGGAAAGGTTTAGAATCAGAACAACCATTAAAAATGATAAAAGCTTCGCCTCATGGATTAGGTTCTGAATACATTGAATATAAAACACCTTCAAAAGAAAATCCGCTGAAGAAATGGTATCACGATGAAAATTTAAAGGGAGTCTGCAATCATGAAACAAGAAGTCATTTAATCGAAGATTTAAAAAGATATCTATTTGCGGGTCTATATGCTGAAAAATACAAAAGATTTCCAAGACTTAAAGAATATGAACCTTACAGCAGTGAACTAATGCCTGATCACGTCAGTGCGACAACAGGTAAATTCGCAGATAGATTTCGTGTTCAAATGCCCGACTGTGCAGCTACGACTATTACCAGTCATATATCCAAAGACGGTCATTATTTCATACATTACGACCCTAAACAATGTCGAAGCTTAACTGTAAGAGAAGCTGCCAGAATTCAAACATTTCCCGATAACTATTTATTTTTCGGTCCTAGAACCGCACAGTATCACCAGGTAGGCAATGCAGTTCCACCGTATTTAGCTTATCAAATTGCTGAAATAGTTGCTAGTATTTTTAAAGAATTATAACTATGAAAGCACTTCTTGAGTTTGTGGGAAACAAAAATCATTTAAAACTTGGCAAATATAATTTTAGTCCTATTATGGAGGCTAGTGCCGGTATTGCATTAGAATATTGCAAAAAGATTGAAAAAGACAAGCAAGAGAGTTCCCCAATGTTTTTTTGTTTTCCGGAGAAAAAAGGTGCTTCATTATGGACTTCTATAGCAATTTTAACAAATTTTTTTTTAGAAGATTATATTGATAATGTTGTAGATGGAATTGTTTTTAAAAAATTTGACAAGGTCAAAATATACGATTGTATCGCAGAAATAGAAAGAATCACTGAGGATAAAATCTATTTGAGATTTAGTGACCAAGGGAGCATTCCAATCAATAAAAAACTAAAATCCCAACTAAGTAAAGTAAACTCAGCCAGGGTATTAAGTTTAACCAAACGATTCTTCGCAAACCACAAAGAGGCTAAAACTAAAAGGAATGCTATTTCAAAAATATTAGTTCCTAACGACCCTGAAACAATTAATCAAAATAACCTTGACTCGAAAGTATTACTAATTGCAGGTAGAGGAAATATTAAGGAAATTCAAGAATTATTAAATAACATCATCATCTATGATGAACCTTTATCTAAAATATATCCTGAAAAGAAAAACTTAATTATTTCTCCTGATCTAAAAGTTTATAAAGACCTTTTCAATATAGACAAAGAAACTCAACTTATTAAATTTAAAGAGTCTTTAAAGATGTTAGAAGAGTATGTTGAATTAGAAGATGTAAAATTAATACTAAAAGAATTCAACACAAAACTGCATAAAGAAGTGCAAATTTCACTTGAATTTGACATCCGTTTTATTTCGTTTTTAAATGAATATAAAAGTGAAATTTCAAAGCTTGAATTCTTAGAAAAAATATATCCAGGTTATCAAAACTCCCTTCCTGAAAATTTAAGAGCAGTAGTAATAAATGATATTAGTCAAATAAACGATTATCCTGAGACAATCAAGGGGTTCTTAAGAAGAAGTATTCCTGTTATTTTTGTGTCAAATAGAAATGTGGAAAATACATTTGAAATAGATTTTTATCAGCGACTGTTTAATAATAATCCAGAATATTATAGGCTAAATTGGAATAGAAAAAAAATTAGAGCTTTAAATAAATGTTCATTAGATGTGAAATACATTGATGAGGAATTATGGACACAATGTAAAAGATATGCTCGACAAAAAGTTAAAATAAATATTTCAGTAAAAAATGACCTTGACACTTTAGCCCCAAAACTACTTAAACAAATAAGAGATTTAGATGGTTTTGAAATTTTACAAAAAGCATTTTACAATTATTTTTATCCGGCTTTATATGCTCTTAAAAATTCAATTAGAACTAATGATCAAATAAAAGATTTAATCTTAGAATTTCAAATGGTTTTTAACGAAGTTAAAAACACAGGGATTTTGCAAGAAATAGTTCAAGATTTTGAAAAAGCTATTTATTTAGCATATGATTTTAAGGACAACACTAAATGTTACGATTCCGATAGTAATATTTTTTCTAATTTACTACCAACGTCCTCTCATAACAAAATGAGCATCCCTGTTGAGACGATAAAAGTTAATATTCCAACATCAAATACCGAAAATATTCTTTTTACTGGATACCCTTATAATGAGTATCACGGCAAATATTTATTAAATTCTGTTTGCCTAGATTTTATACCTAATGTCAAAATTTTATGTTGGCCAATTGAAGCTTCATTAACAATGAGTTATTTAAAAAGGAGAATGAAATCAGGTTATTTTTGCGATTTTCTACTTGATACTTTTCCAATGAAAACTGAATATTTGTTAAAAACTGAAATTGATTTTGAAGCTGAAATTGATTTATTCTTAAACATTGATAATTCTTTACATATTGAAAATACGCAAGAAGCAAATCTTGATTATTTACATACTTTTAAATATAAAGGATATGGAATCCCTAAAGACGGAGAGATTCTATCAACAGTCAAATGTGATATTATTAATTTTGATGATGGTAGTTTTATGTTTTTACCCAAACGGAGTATGATACTTGCCCAATCAGAAGATAATCAAGGAAAAACCACCATTAAGGAGACCAGTTTTAATGAATTAAATATTGGCTGTAAAATATTTAAATATAAAAAGGATAGAAGTACCTATAGAGAAATTTCTAAACACGACAAAAAGATTGAAGATTGTTTTGAAAAACTAGAAAACTGGAAATATGCTTTAGAAAGTATTTATAAATCTTCAGAAAAAAATCTTGACACTTTAGAAAAATTGCTTGCTGAAACAAAAGAAAAGCATAATTTAACAGAAGGTAATCCAATTCGATCAAGCATACAAAGATGGCTTTTTGACGATGAGATTATTTGTCCCCGTTCAGAAAATCTAAAGATTATACTTCTTGCAGCAAAAGTTGAAAATTTTGATCAAAAACTAATAGAACTTGAGAAAGCTTTTAGAGAAGTTAGTTCATATACAATTGGATTAAGTTCAAATATTAAAAAAAATATCACTAATCAACTTTCTTCGGAAACTTCAATAAATGAAAATTTTATTGTGAAAATAAATGAAAATGAAATTAAAGTAGTATCAAAGACAATTGCTTCTTTAGATAGAAATGGGATAGAGATTGATTACCATAACACAAGAAAAATATTATGCTGATACCAGATAACATAACAGAGTTTAATTCTGTTGGGGAGAAAATTCTCTACATGAAATTTAAAATTGATGGTTCAACAAAATCAATGTATGTGCTACATTCTTTATTTACTAACCACCATATTAAAAATATTTCTGGAGAGTTAGATTTTCTGGTTTTAGCACCAAATGAAGGGTTTTTCAGTATCGAAGTAAAACATGGTGGGATTTCCAGAAAAAATGGGGATTGGTGCTTCACGGATAGAAATGGGAAAACGACTATAAAAAAAACTGGTCCATTTGCTCAACAGAGTGCAACAATGAATTCTGTTAGAAATTATGTCCTGAACAAAATCAAACATAAAAAAGAGTTACACTATCGTTTTTCTAGACTTTTATGGGGTACAGGGGTTGCTTTTACGAGTATGAAAGAATTTATAGATTTCGGCCCGGAGGGGCATTCCTGGCAAGTTTTATCAGAACAAGGACTGAGTTTACCCATTGGCACATATATTTCGACCTTAAGTAAGGGGTCTCATAATGAAAGTACTGAAAAATATTGGTATGACATCAATAAATCAAGACCTACTAAAAAAGATTGTGAAGAACTCGTAAACATACTTCGTGGAGATTTTGAAATAAATTATTCTGAAATAAATAAAATAAATGACAATGAAATTTTAATTGAAGAATACACAAAAGAACAGTTTGCTTTATTGGACTTCGTAAACTACAATCAAAGATGTTTAATTGAGGGTTCAGCCGGCACAGGTAAAACCATTATGGCTTTGGAAATAGTTGAACGCAAAACTCGAGAGAATCTGAATGTTGGATTATTTTGTTTTAATAACCAATTGGGTGATAAGCTATTAAATTCCTTGCAAAATCAATCGGAAAATATAAGTAACATCAAATTTGTAGGAACTCTACATAGCTATATTACCCAAAAAACTGATTCCATTCCACCAAAAGATCCAATTGAACTGCAAAAATATTACTCAGAAGATTTACCTATTGAATTTTTAATTAATAATGAAAATATCTTAGATGAAGATAAGCTGGATATGCTGGTGATAGATGAAGCTCAAGATTTGATAACTCCATATTACATAGAAGTATTTGATTCTATTTTAAAGGGAGGTATAAGAAATGGTAATTGGATTATGTTTGGTGACTTTTCAAACCAAGCCATTTATATAAACACTCCAGAAAAAATATTTGAGCTTCTAAATTCTCAAGCAACTTATACAAAGTTTCCACCACTAAAAATCAATTGTCGCAATACAAAAAAAATAGCTTCTCAGAATACATTGCTCACTGGTAGCCCAGTACCAGAATTCACATCAAGAAATCAAGACGGGAACAATGTTGTTTGTAAATACCCTTCTAAATTAGCTCAACCGAAAGTTATTGAAGATATACTCTTGGATATAGTTAAAAGAGAAATTCCACTGAATAAAGTGACATTGCTTTCCCCAAAACGAATTGAAAATTCTGTAATAGGAAATTTTGAACCTGTATTACAGCTAATTAAAAAAGGAGTCCAAACTAGTACAATTCAAGGCTATAAAGGATTAGAAAACACAATAATTATCCTTTTTGATTTTGATGAAATCACATCTGAACAAACACAAAGATTATTATACGTTGGCATCTCAAGAGCAAGACAAGAACTTTATTTAGTTTTAGATAAAACTTATGAAGATTCTGTGACTAAATTAATTCAAAAAAATTACCCAAAACTAGGCTGATATGGATATTAGAGACGAAATACTAAAAGTAGTTGAAAAAGAAATAGTTGGACCTTGCCCAAATCAAAACTACCTTGATGAGGGAACTGGAGAAGAAATACTATTGGCAAGTGTACACGGTTCTCCTAAATCTAGATATGGAGCAGGAATGCTCTATCCTCAACAGGCGGAGAATAATGGAACTGTTGATTCAGAAGACACAACTAATGATTCCGTTGAAGATGAGGGACAACTTGATAATTCAGAAATAGAAAAGAATAAAAGCTCGGGTTATAATTCGGGAGAAGAAAATGATGAAGAACCAGTCGGAATGGCAAATCAGTATTTGCCTTCAGCTATGGGTTTTACAGTTCGTTTTAAAAGCAATGAGATTAATGATGAAATATGGCTAAAGATTAATTCTGCCCATTATGAAAAAGGAAAAGATAAAAAGCCAAAAAAAGAAGTTGATAAAGAGGGGAATGTTGTTTATTCAAAGAAGAGAGATGGTAATACTTTTGATTCAGATTATTGGATAAGGAGACCTATAAAACCTGAAATGTTCTCTCTAAATCTAAACTCACTATTTATTAATAACGAAAAGTCATACAATAAAGTTTTAAAGGAAAACTCGAAAGGTGAGAATTGGCTGATTTTAAGAATTTTCAATAGAACCACAGCTGAAGATAAGGCAGGAAATATGTTGACTGTCACCTTTGTTTTAATAAATGCTCTCTCTGCAAGTACAGATGATGCATCAAACTCAAATAATATATTATTTCAAAATGAACTAATATTATCGACAGAAAACAAATCACTTATTGAGCCTTACAAGGAAAGAATATTAGCTTCAGATACCGATGAGGAAAAGGAATTAAATCTCCTTTACAGAAAGAAAAGAGTATTCTCAATTGGTCACGGAACATCGGTGAGGTGGGATGCAGAGGAAAACACTCATGGCCGTGAAACGGTCAAAGAAATAAGGACTTCAGTAATTCCTGTATATGATTTGCCACAAGTAGCACCAACTTCTCATGTGTCATTGAGTATGCTTGAACTTTCAGATCTAGGAAATTGGGAGTTAGCTAAGGAAAGTTTAAAATCCTTAAAAAAGGAATACGAACTTTGGATTGAAGGATTTGATGATTTGGCGAATAAATCGTCTGAACTTGAAAATTACAGAGAAGCTGCGAAATCTAATGTCGAAAAATGCAAAGTTTCCTTGCATAGAATTAGTAAAGGAATTGATTTTTTAATCAACGCTGAAGAAGATTCTGACTTAGTAAAATGTTTTACATGGATGAACCGCGCCATGATTTGGCAGCAGCAAAGATCTAAAGCGAAAATTAGAAAATGGAGTAAGACAGGTACTGGTAGCGGTCAAAAATTAGTCTTAGATTATTTAGATGGAGTCAAACAGACCAATAATTTCGAATCCTTAGAAGATTTTCATAAAGGGAAATATAATGGTAAATGGAGACCTTTCCAGTTAGCATTTATACTAATGAATATTGAATCAATAATAGATTCGAAATCTAAGGAACGAAAAATAGTTGATTTAATATGGTTTCCTACTGGAGGAGGCAAAACTGAAGCATATCTTGGTTTAACTGCGTTTAATATATTTTATCGCAGAATGAAGGGAAAAAAAGATTCCAATTGGGATTTCTATGGCGGGACGACAGTTTTGATGCGTTATACGTTAAGATTATTAACTACACAGCAATATGAAAGGGCAGCATCTCTAATTTGCGCATGTGATTTGATAAGGATTGAAAACAAGCAACTTAGGGAGAGTAAATTAGAATTTGGAGAGTTGGGAGATGAACCCATTTCTATTGGATTGTGGGTTGGAGGGACTTCAACTCCTAATAAAAATGATGAGGCTAGGGCACAGTTGAGTACACTAAATAAAGATTCAAGAGCAGAATATAATTTTGTCGTAATGAAATGTCCTTGCTGCGGAACTCAAATAGGTAAAGTTGATAATGTAACTGGTTATGATAAAGTTTTAAGAGTTAAAGGATTATACAAAGAAGATGGCAAAAATGGTAAAGTATATTTTCAGTGTGAAAACACTTATTGTGAATATTCAAAAAAACCGTTACCTCTTCAAGTGATTGACGAATTAATTTACGAGAATCCTCCAACTTTGCTTTTAGGTACCGTGGATAAATTTGCCATGATACCTTGGAAACCTGATGCTGGTAAATTATTTGGTTTCAGAAAAGGGGATTCTTCCAATCAAAATAGAATTTGTCCCCCTGAGCTTATTATACAAGATGAGTTGCATCTTATAGCTGGTCCATTAGGCACAATGGTCGGTCTATACGAAGCAATGGTACAGACACTTTGCAATAATTACAATAAAACAATCCCTCCATTTATTTCATTGGAAAATAAAGAATTTATTGTTCCTAAAATAGTTGCTTCTTCCGCGACTATTAGTAGAGCGTATGAGCAAGTTAAGAACTTATATAGCATTCAGAATAGAAATGAACTGAGCATTTTCCCTGCCCAAGGATTGGAATTTGGTAATACGTGGTTTTCAGAAGAAAAATCATTAGATGATCTTGATGAAGAAGGAAATCAGTTATATCCAGGAAGAAAGTATGTTGGAATTCTTGCCTCTGGATATCCATCAGCACAGACCTCAATTGTAAGAACTTACGCAATGGTTCTGCAAAAAATAAAAGAATTATCACAAACAATAGAGCCCAAAACCATAGATTATTATTGGACGCTTTTAGGCTACTTTAATAGTATAAGAGAGCTTGGCGGGGCTTCATCTCTTGTTCATGGGGATATTAAAGAACGACTAGGTCAGATTCAAAGCCGTGATTTAATAACCAAGGATCATAAAAGATTTATAAATAGAATAGAAGAGCTAACAAGTAGAATTAGTTCTTCAGAAATACCAGCTACTCTTAAGAAACTGGAAACCAAGCTAAATTCATCGAATAATACAGCATTAGACATTTGTTTAGCAACTAATATGGTTGCTACAGGAGTAGACATTTCGAGACTAGGTCTAATGTTTATTCATGGTCAACCAAAAACTACGGCGGAATATATTCAGGCTAGTTCAAGAGTGGGTCGAGATGTTCCTTCTGGCCCGGGTCTTATATTTACATTGTACAGCCCTTCTAAACCAAGGGATAAGTCACAATATGAACAATTTCAGGGTTATCATAGCCGCATATATTCAAATGTTGAGCCAACTTCAGTCACTCCATTTTCTATAAATGCTAGGCAAAAAGGTTTACATGCTATTCTTATTGCCCTAGTTCGTCATTTTTCAGCAGGGACTTTAACATATACACCAATTATTTCTGATGAATTTTATGAGTTGTCTGCAATAATTGAGCAATTGATAAAAGAAAGGTGTGAAATTATTGATCCTGAAGAGGTAAATAATACAATGAAATTATTATCGAAGAGAATAGAATCTTGGAAAAAAGGAGGAGCCGAAAACTATGGAGATGCCTATAACTCTGGAATTTTGAAGCAGGAAGGTTTCTATCCATTGATGTATGCAACTAGTGCAGAAGTTCGTGAAGAAGTTCGGGTTAGGCAAACTCCATTTGCTACTTCTACTTCAATGCGAGGAGTTGACACAGAATCTGTTTTATGTATTAATTCAAATAATGACCAAGATGAGTAAAAAAAATAATGTAAGAAGCGGTCAAATGTTGTCTCCTTTTGGGATTGGTCAAATTGTAAATTTGCCTGAGGAAGTTTCGGTTATGGTGTGTGGATTAAGTTTGTGGGATGAAAAAATAAAGCAAGGAAAAATTAACAGAGGTTCAAGTAGTATAGATGAAGGAGAATTGCGATTTAATGAATTACGCCTAGAGAAAGTTTTAGGAGTGGAATATTTTGTTAAACCCTTCGAATATAAAACATCTGGCAGTAAAAATAATTACTTGGAAATACCCGCAGTTCGCTTTCCTAGTTGGCATTACTGCACAAACGCTAGATGCGGAAGAATGAGAGAAGAAGCACTTGAACAGCCGAATAAGAAAATAGAATGTATTGCTTGTTGGGATCAAAAGAGCAACTATAAATCAAAAATGATCCCAGTCAGATTCGTAGCAGCCTGCCCATCTGGTCACATCCAAGATGTTCCTTTTAAAGAGTGGGTTCATAATGGTCCAGTTCCTAATGATAATAAAAGGCATGATTTATCCTATCACACAGGCGGTGGATCCGGTGATTTAGGAAGTATAATACTGAAGTGTACCTGCGGTGAAAGTAGATCGCTAGCTGGATTAATGAATATTAGAAAGGAGGGTGAAAGTGTTTCTGACAGTGCTTTAGCAAGAATAGGATTTAATAAAGAAGATGAGCATAAGTTTGATCAAAGCAGCCCTAATAATGAGAATCCAACAGGGCAATATTGCAAAGGACATCGACCATGGCTAGGTTTAGAAGGAATTAATGATGCGCAGTCTTGTGATAGGAAACATTTACAAGTTTTAATAAGAGGTGCATCTAATGTTCATTTTTCTGATATTCAATCTGCTATATATTTGCCCCAAGTTTCTGCCGAAGCGAATCAATATGTGGTTGAACTAATGAATAGCAAAAAGACAGCTTTATCAGCCCTTTATTCGCTTAATAAAGATATGTTAAGGATGATATTAGCAAGTGAACACTCTGTTACTGCGGGATTAATTTCGATTGATGAATTGTATAATGGGGTAATTGCAGAATTTTCAAATGAAAATTTGGAAGACAAGAATGCTGAATTACCAGCTGAATTAAAGCTGAGATTTGAAGAATATGAATACATTTTAGCAGGAAGAGATTCTGAAAATTCTGATTTTAAAGCAGTTATTAAAAGATTTGAAGATTATCTTGAAAAAGATTTGTTGGAAAAATACTTTGATTGTGTTGTGCTAGTAGAAAAATTAAAAGAGACTAGAGTATTCAAAGGTTTTTCAAGAATAAACCCTAGTAATAAATTTGATAAAAGAGAATTATCAAATGAGCCAGTTAAATGGCTTCCGGCTGTTGAGGTTTATGGTGAAGGTATCTTTTTAAAATTTAAAGATGATATTGTTGACGAATGGCTAGGTAAACATCATTCCGCTTTTTCAAATATTATAAAAAGATATCATTCTGCTCAACTTAAAAGAAGACCACAAGATGAACCTAAGAACTTGAATCCGTTCTTTATTGCCATGCATACATTTGCTCATCTTCTTATCAAAAAATTATGTTTTGAATGTGGGTATGGCTCATCTTCTTTAAGGGAGCGTTTATATTTCAGTGATGATCCTAAATGTAGAATGAATGGGATTCTTATTTATACTTCTTCGGGGGACTCAGAAGGCTCTCTGGGAGGTCTTGTTAGACAAGGAAAAGCCAAAAATTTAGGGATTTTGGTTAAAAATGCGATAGCTGATGCAGAATGGTGTTCAGCTGATCCAGTATGTTCAGATATTGGGCAATCAAGTGGGCAAGGTCCTGATAATGTTAATGGTTCAGCTTGCCATAATTGTTGTATTGTTCCAGAAACAAGTTGTGAGGAATTTAATATGTTATTAGATAGGTCTGCCGTTATTGGAACAGTTGAGAAGAAAATTGGTTTCTTTAATAAAATTTAGTAATTAACTTGTTATTTTATGTCTCGTCCATATAAACCTATTCATTAAATTTGTTTAATTATTTAAAATTAAATTTTAATGGACGTTCACACTCCATCACAGCGCTCAAAAAACATGCGTGCTATCAAAAGTACTGGCACAAAGCAGGAACTACATCTAGCAAAAGAATTATGGAATTTAGGTTATCGGTATAGAAAGAATAATAAAACTGTTTTCGGTAAACCAGACCTTACTTTCAAAAAATACAATATAGCCATTTTTGTAGACAGCGAATTCTTTCACGGTAAAGATTGGGAAATTCAAAAACAGCGTATTAAAAGCAATCAGGAATTTTGGCATAAGAAAATAGAAAGGAATATTCACAGAGATATTGAGGTAAATAATTACTTGGAATCACTAGGCTGGAAAGTAATTCGTTTTTGGAGTAAAGAAATAAAAAAAAAATCTGGATTCATGTATTAATGAAATTCAAAAAGAAATTCTTAAAAGACAAAATTTTCTTTAATAATTTCATAAAGCTAATATTATGATTAAACGTTAATTAAAAAATAATCCCCAACCCCAAAGGAGTTGGGAGATTATCAGCTCAAAAACCAACGGTATGTTTTATCGCCGTCAATTGCCTTCGAAATGCCGTATATAAAATTAAAAGCATTTTCAGATCGTTCTAAAAAAGAATCAATATAGCTACTCTTGTTAGCTCCTGTAAATAAATTATACATTTTCCAAAGGTTAATGTCTCCATTATTTTTACCCTTAAAGTTATCATCCTCCATATATGCTTTTACAATAGCATTGATTTGAGAATCTGTGAACAGTAGTTCCGGAATTGTTAATTTTGTTTCTTTTGGAAGATGTTGATACAATCTAATTCTGCCAATTAATTGACAGAATTGACTTTGACTTAAATGCTGATTCTCTAAATTTTTCATCACCCTAACATGAGAATTCATATCATAAGAGTTCAAAAGTTGAAATATCTGCGATTTTAACTCTTCAACGCTAACTACTCTTATATCAACCAATAAGCCATTAGTTGATACACAGCAGTTTGTGCATATTTGGTTGATGAATCCGGTAAAGACTTTGAAGCGTTCCACAGTTTTTTTGCTGTAAAGATTCTGGTTGTTAAAAGTACGTACTCCTCCAACGACTAAAGACAAAGTGTTTCCACCAATTTCCATCGTAATGGAAGGTATCTCAATAGCAAAAGCTGCACGTTCCCAGAAAATCGTTTCTTCATGTGGCAATAATTCAGATTTAGGCTTCTTTAAGGCTTCCTGAATACGCCCTAATATTTTATGTGATACTCTAATTTCAGGAGTTAGGATTGTTTCTCCTTTGTAAAAATCTGACACACAATCATCCGTTGCCTCAATGAAGTCATAATGGCTTATAGTTACAGAGTTACATTTTGTGAAGACTGGCGTAACGCATTCGTCTCTAAGATGATTAATTGAGACTGATTCACAATTTGCCTCAATGAAGGGTGAAGTGTTCTTAGGATTTATATATAGTCTCCCTAAACCAGCAGGTGAAAGATTATTGATTATTTCAACTGGCAAGCCTTCTGCCTTAGATTTCATAAAGGATGGTGCTGTCTCAAAAGAATCCTCAATCCCTTTATCTCCTGGTCTGTTAAGGTCTTGGGTAATTGTTTGTAGTTCCATTTCCATTTTGTGTAATGTTAGATGTTAATTCTTTTAGTAATTTTTGTTTGTTTACAAAATCCTGTTCAATAGTTTTAGCCAACTCAAGGTTATTGTTAAAAAGGTCTGTTAATTCTTTAGTATTATTACACTCACTTACTTTTGCTTGTAATTCAGCTTTAGTTATTGTACTGCTACACCACTCAAGAATTCTCTTACCGGTATTGGAGTTAATGATAAATTGAGATTTTCCTTCATATAAATTAGTTCTATCCTTTGAAGCTGTGGCAAAATGCTTGTAATCAATATCAAATACGATAGTAAATTCATAACTGATTTCGTCTCTCTGAATCGCTTTTAAACCGACTTTCTCTGGAACCATTTTACCGTTTCTCTCATTTAAGACGTAATCTTGTTTAACACGCATTGTTGCTATGATGTGGATATCACTATTTAAAATCTTATCCATTAAGGCTTTCTCTAGTGGCTTTATTTTTGCCCAATTTGTAAATGAATTTCCAGGCAAATTAGAATGAAAGTCTAATAGGTATTCCCAGGAGTGGCTAAGACTGTCTATGATAATAGTGCTAATACCTGCGTTAATACATACATCTATTGCTTCAATATACCTTGAAGGAGAATGAGGAGTTTCTAAGCTCAAAACTTTGTACCCTCCTAAATGTGCATAGAGATTGCTTGAACCTGCCTCTGTGTCAATAATTGCTACTTTAGACAGGTCTCCATTTGTTAGACCATGAGCAAGCAATAAGGCACTCATTGTTTTTCCAGACCCACTAGGTCCTTGTAAAGCCATCTTAATTTTGGCTTTACTTCTTTCTGATTTTCTTAATTCCATAATGTATAATTGTTAAGATTAATATTTAAGATTGTTCATATTCAGTTTTATAGTTTAATTACGTTCAGATTAAATTGAAGAGGCGATTGCCACATCAAAAATGATGTACCAATCGCCTCTTGTTTTTTGATTTATATTAAAGACTCGTTATCAGACTTATTCCTTTTGGGCTTATGGATATTATACCTTTTGATAAAATCTGATAATATTTAAAGTAACCTTCATCAATATATTCTTGAAATGGAAAATTATTGTCATCGATATAATTGAATTCTCTCAATAATGAATAAATTTTATTTCTACCTATCCCAGTTTTAAGACTTACAGATTTTACATTATAAAATATAGGTGGATGGTCATTTTTATAATTTTTGTTTTGTTGAAGGCTTAATTTATGGTTTTCTACAATTTCCACATCACTAACAAACCCATAACCCATTCTAACTACTTTATTTCCCATAATAATTTTTTTAAAAGATTAATAATTTTTCATTTGCATCATCAATTTCGTCAGTTTCAAAGTCCTTTAAGTAACTATTTGTGACCTCTAGATTAGAATGGCCCATGCTCTGAGAAATTTTATCGGTACTTACTCCTAATTGCTTAAGATTAGTTGCATAAGAGTGTCTAATAACATAAGAAGTGACATTTTTCGCAACTTTCGCAAGGGTTGCAAGCTCCTTCAAATCTTTGTTAAACTTTTTTAAAGTCTTGTGCTTTCTGTTCTCAATCTGAGTTGGCATTAGATCATCTTTCAATAGAATAGGGAAAATATACTCTGTATTTCTATTCAGTGAAAGATAGTAATCTAGAACTTCCTGTACTGGGGGAAGTATCTTTACTATGAACCTACCTTTTGTCTTAGATCGAATATATAGTATATACCCATCTTGAATGTCAGCTTTTTTTAATCTAAGGATATCTATCCAATTTACTCCTCTGGCAAAATAGCAGAAAATAAAATAGTTCTTAGCGTTAATTAAATCTGGACGTTCTGTCACATCAGCATCTAAGATTCTTTTCACCTCATCACGATTTAGGGCTCTTTTTATACCTTTGCCTTTAAGTTTGGATATCTTATACTTGTCAAAAGGATAAAAATCTTGACTGATAATTCCATTCCGAATTCCGGAATTATAAACCGCTCTCAAAGCCCTCATTTTAAAAGCAATTCCAGAATCTTGATTATTTCTACTACGCAAGTATGCTTCATAGTTTTCTAATTTACTTACATTAAGATTTTTAAAAGTCAAATCTTTGTCTGTATGGTATTTAAAAAAAGAAGTACAAGTATCATAATAACTTTTAGCATTACCCAACCGGTTAGAAAGTTTCATTCTGGTGATTATTTCCTGAAAGTGTTCATACACGGTTACTTTTGAATTTAGCTTTTCTCCTTTAAATTTCTTCTCAAAATCAAGAAGAGTGAAATCACTATCCTCTTCTTGATATTCATCTATTATCTTAAGAGCCTTTTGTTTTAATCCTGATAAGATTAGGTTTCTTTTTTGATAATTGGGATGACTCTTTTTTAATTGAGAGCCATCCCAGTCTTTTTCTATACAACTTATCTTTGTGGAGAAAATTTTAGATTTTCCATCCTTAATGATTTGTAATATAATAGGTAAAGTTTTATCTGACAGAGGTTTGTTTTTTAATAATAGTTTTATACTTATAGCCATGATTTTAATATTTATTTTTTCTTAAAATGTCTTTTGCAAGTATTGCAAAAGTTGCAATGACTGCAAAAAAATCTATGTTTTTTTCTTAAATTTCCCATTAGCTATCTTACTTATAATTTCATTATCTATCCATCTCTTAAGAAAGTAATCTATTGTTCTTTCTGGGATATTTAAATTAGTCCCTTTTTCAATAGCTAGTTTTCTTTCAAAATCATTTGGTAATTCAGCCAATAAAAGTATTTCTCTAACAGTTAGAAACTTTTCTTTTTTCCCATTCGGTATATTTAGCAAGCTTGAAACTCTTATTGAATGATCTATAGTTGATTTAATGATATTAAGTGCACAATCAAAATCATCGTCATTACAGATAATTGAATTTTCAAATGAATTGCTATCCTTATGTCGAATTATAGTAAGTATCATACAGATTCTAAACATCATGACGCCATGTCTTTTAAGAACTGCGATATCATCTATCTTTTTTTCTTTGATAAATGCTTCAACTACCCGAGTCATTGTATCATTAAATTTTAACCATTGGCTTTCACTTAATTTTATCTCAACTTCTGATTGATTTTTTTCAAGATTTTCATGTAGTTTAAACATTTCGTCACCAGCATCGGAAAATAAGTGATTATAGTCAACAGTAGCACCATTAGGAGAGACATCTTTCCATCCTGTAGATTCTTCAAACATATAAAACAGGAACCTGCTAAAAAGCCCGTTTTCTTTGGATTGAATAAGTGGCTGCACTTGATTCGCGGTTCCTGAAATAACTAGGGATAGTTTTGGGTTAGAAATCTCAAAGTATTTATCATCAATATCCCGACTAATCGAAACCGTTTCGTGATGGAAAGCTTTTCGTAAGACATCGGAAAAATTCCCCCAGTCTTGCTTTAACATCACAGATATAGTGTCTGCTTCTGTCTCAAAAATTAAAATACCATGATTGCTATTTTGTATATGTTTGTAAAATTTTGAGCTGCTTACGTTTCCAGGAATTATCTTTATTTCTAAATCAGGACACTTTTGCTTTTTATCTTTATTATCCTTCTTTTGGTCTTCACAATCAGCAATATCAGCAATACTATTTTCCTTAATCATTCGATGTGTTTTTTCAATTAATTTTTTAGACATATTCATAACTCCTTTACCTGAAGCTGGAGGTGCTATGATTAGGAGGTAGAGATTTGGAGAAAACCGGTTTCTATCATAAACACCAAATACATTTGGTAGACTCGCGCTTAGAACACCCAAACTTGATAGCAGGATAATGTCTCTTTCTCTTCCGGTAAAAGGATTTGTTAGTCGTTTTAAGAAATCTGGGAGATTCTCATAGATAATTTCGGGAAGTAAATTATTCTCCATCATTCTTCGAAATATTTAGTTTAGTAATATTTGAATCCTCTAATAGAGACTTGTCTTGGGTAAGCCACAATATTATTTGCTCACGTTTGAAAAAGAGCCGCCCATTGGTAGGCCTATGGCACGGGATCATATTTGTTGAGGTCAATTTGTAAAGAGAGGATTTTGATATCCCGAGTAATTCTCTGACTTCGTTGAAGCTTAGAATGTCCTTTTCATTTGTAATCATAATTTATAATTTTAAATTTTGATTGCAAAGTTGTAAGTAAACAGGATTTTATTATGAAACAGTTTAAAAATAGAAATTAGTTTTTTTGTTTCATTATTTTACAAAAAATGATTTAGGTCGAGTCAAGAAAAGATTTAAATATTTAATCTCATCTCCTGATATAATTGTATTTATATCATTGGTTAAGGATATTTCGAAATGAGTTTTATTAATCGGGATTTGAGAAATATGCATAAAGTAACCTATAAAACGAAGGTCGTCATTAAGTATTGGAGTTGACAGATTGTTTTTTGAGATATAATTATAAAGACTTTTTATTAACAGCCATTTTTGGTATTCATCAAGTAATTTCAATTTAATATTGTTAGTGTCTTTAATCAACTCTTGTTTTCTTTCTTCAAAGTTTTTTAAGTTTAGACCGTAATAAATAATTAAAGCGTCTAAGATGTCTGTTAGGACAAAAAAATTATTTATCGTAACAGCTTTTTTTTTGGTTTTAAATGAGATTGATTTAATTGCCTCATTCCCAAGATTTAATTTTACATATAAAAGGTCTAAAATTTTTATTAAATCTTTTCTTTCATTTTGGTAATCAGGATATAGCATTTTTTTCTCTTCGCTTTCAAAGTAAAGTATATATGTATCTTGACAAATCGCAGACAACAGGTAGAATTCTAAGTTTAAATTGTAGATTTTATATTCTTCTAGAAGACTATCAATTAATTTTTTTGAGATATTACATATTAAGAGAGACTCATATTTATTAATGAAATACTTGATATGTGAAGTTTCTATAAAATATGGAAGAATGAAGGATAAGTTACAGTCTTTAATGTAAATCGGTAACGATAAAGCGGAAGTAGTTTCGGTATACTTTCCATTTAAAGTAAGTTCTTTCCAATAGTAAGTTTTTGTTTCGTCCATAAGTCAAAAATAAGAAAAATAGTTATTCGACCTATATTCGACCTGTATAAATAAGAAAAGGCTACACATCTCTGTATAGCCTTTCTTTTGTAGCTCCCTCTCTTGGGCTCGAACCAAGGACCCTCTGATTAACAGTCAGATGCTCTAACCAACTGAGCTAAGAAGGAAACTGTATATTGTTTAAATAATTTTCTAAGAACAACCCGAAAAATATCGGGAGGGATTTGCTAAAAAGCGAGGTGTGTTTCACTTCTAAAGCGGTGCAAATATAAGGCGAAATTTAATTTTTGCAAATAAAAATCAATATATTTTTAAAAAAAATTATTTTCCGATAATTGCCTTATAAATATCGTTACCATTGGCAAATAATAATAGGCTTATAAGTAATACGAAACCAACCATTTGAGCGTTCTCCATGAATTTGTCGCTTGGTTTTTTTCGGGTTATCATTTCATATAATAAAAACATGACATGACCGCCATCAAGCGCAGGAATCGGCAATAAGTTCATCACACCAAGCATAATTGACAGCAAAGCAGTGATGCTCCAGAAGGCTTCCCAGCTCCAAGTGTTTGGAAAAATATCGAAGATAGCTTTAAATCCGCCCACGCCTTTGTAAGCACCTGTACTTGGATTGAAAATCATTTTCAGTTGTTTTCCATAACCCACTAATTGGTTTTTACCTTTTTCTATTCCAACCGGAAACGATTCGAAGAACCCGTATTTTTGTTTGCTTACATGGTATAATCCTAATTTTTCCATATTATCATATGGCAATCTTCCCGCATAAGCTATTCCTATTTTAGCACTATCAGTCACGATTAATGAAACAGCCACTTCTTTATCATCTCTTTTGACGATGGCAGGAATAGATTTTCCTTTTAAATTGTTTACAGCCGCAAGAACTTCATCGGCATATTTTACAGGAACACCATTAAAACTGGTGATAATGTCTTTGGGTTGTACTTTATCCTTATTTGGAGAATTTTCGGCAACACCGGTAACAATAAACGGCACCCTGAGTTCTACGACAGAGATTTTTTCGCCTTTCATTAATTGGTCGATGAAATCAATTGGTAATACTACATTTTGTTCCTTTCCGTCACGTTCGACAATAACTTCTTTTCCTAAAAGGATTTTTTCGTTCAGTTCATGAAATTTATCTGCTTTTACGCCGTCTACAGCAATAATCTTATCACCTGTTTTAAGTCCTATTTTTTCAACTACCGGATTAGATATCCAGATACCGTCTTTTACTTCATTGTTGGAAATATATAAATCACCATAAGTAAAAGCCATCCCGATATAAATAATGAAGGCCAAAATAAAGTTTACCGTTACCCCGCCAAGCATAATGATTAATCTTTGCCAAGCCGGTTTCGAACGGAATTCCCAAGGTTGAGGTGGAAGCGCCATTTGTTCTTTGTCCATACTTTCATCAATCATTCCGGATATTTTCACATAGCCGCCAAGAGGCAACCAGCCGATACCGTATTCAGTTTCGCCGATTTTCTTTTTCAGTAAAGAGTATTTGATGTCAAAAAACAAGTAGAATTTTTCTACTCTGGTTTTAAATAATTTGGCAGGAATAAAATGTCCTAATTCGTGCAGTACAATCAGTAAAGATAAGCTCAATAAAAATTGACCTAATTTGATAGCTATTTCCATTTTTAAATTTCAGGTTCTATAATAACGGACAAAAGTAAGGTTTTCGCCTTACTATTTGTTATATATGTTACTGTTGGTTATTTTTTTATGAATTTTTTATGAAAAGTCCCTTCTGACGTTACTATTTCGACGAAATGAACTCCGGAAGAAAGACTCGAAACCGGAACAATTGTGCTGGTGTTTTCTAAAATAGTTTGTCCTAAATTGTTATAAATCCTTACTTTTTCTAAATTCATTGAAGCCGGTAATCCGATATTCAATACATCTGAAGTTGGATTCGGATATATTTTTATTGATTGTGCTAAAGCAAAATTTTCCGTTCCTAAAGTGGCTGTATTGTTTTTTGAAATAATGTTTTTATTAGGATCAAATTCAACACCAGTTACAACAAAGCCTACAGGAACCACAAAACTTTGTCCGTTTGTTGTATTGTCTAAAACCACATCGAGTTGCTCGCCTAAACTACCTGTTAGTCTTATAGGAACCGGCATTTCAAAATAAGAAACATATCCTGTTTGACCCGAATTGGTAATGGATTGTGTTTGGTTGATTTGAATTGTCGCCTGACCAACACCTGAATTATGTGCTGTTATATTGTAAATTGGATAACCTTGGTTGTAAACCCAATCATTGAAAAATTCCGTGAAGCTTAAACCGGAAACGGTTTCGAGATGTGCTTTAAATTGCGGAGTTAAAGCATATCCATAAGCTAAAGCAGGATCCGCTAAGTAGTTCCTCAATGCTTGAAAGAAATTAGTGTCGCCCATTTTAAAACGAATCATATTTGTCACCATCGCGCCTTTATTATATGTAATTCTGCTGCTAAATATGGTATTAACATCAGTTATTTGAGTATCGGTAAGGTATAGATTTCCGGTAGTTTGAGAAGTAATATTGATTATTTTAGAATTTTTCCAAGAAACAAAACTACTGGCGCCATCAAGGTTTTCTACCACTATTCCAGACATGTATTCGGTAATTCCTTCGTTAAGCCAAATGTCTTTCCAACTGCCACAGGTAACTTTATCCCCAAACCACTGGTGCGCCATTTCATGAGCAATTAAACCTCTTGACCAGCCGCCCATAAAAGAAACGGTAGTGTGTTCCATTCCGCCACCCCAACCAAATTGAGCATGGCCATATTTTTCATTTCTAAAAGGATAATTCCCTACCAATGTCTCATATAAATTCATAATGGTAGGTGTTACCGCTAAGCTGGTTTGTGTACTGGCAGCAGTTTCGGGGTAAATATAATTTACAATGGGAAAGAATGGACTTCCAACCGTACCTAATCCTCCTTGCTGGTTAAAGACACTGTAATTTGTAACAGCCATTGCAATCAAATAGGCAGGAATAGGATAACCATGATGAAAATGAGTAGTTTTATTGGCTCCGCTAATTACGGGTGCCGAAGGCTCTATTCCATTAGAAACACTTACATATTGAGATGGAGCAGTAATAAAAACATCGATGCTATTTACCTTGTCATTCAGGTCTTGCTTGCATGGCCACCAATCTCTTGCTCCGTAAGGTTCAGATAAGGTGTATAAAACAGGAGTTCCAGAATGGGTGCCTGTAGTAAAAGCGGATTCAGCAGTTGAGGGTGCTCCATTATAAATAATTTCTACCGTTGCTGAATTTCCCGTGGTTAGCGTAGTGGGTAAAGTAATCACTAGTTCATGGGTGCTATTGTGTACAAAGGATAAGTTTACTCCGTCTTTTTTTACGGAAGAAATAGTGAAGGGAGCAAAGCTTTTTTTATAAAAATCAAAAGTAACAGTAGACATATTAGACAATGCTGTAAATGTAGTGGTTACTTTTCCCGAAATACCGTATACCGCTGGATCTACGGTGAATTCTAACTTGTGATAGGTTACGTCGTAATTTTGCGTATTTGCATTGGCAGCAAAATTAACTAACTGTGAAGCCGACTTCATTTCAGCCTCAGCAATATGACTCGATTCTACATCTGAAACTTGGGCAAAAACACCTGTAATTGCAAAAAATAAAATGAGTAAGTAGGTTTTTTTCATTATGTTTAAAATATTTTCGCAAATATAATTAATAATGTAATAAAATAACGTTAATTCGATGGTAAATACTTTAAAGTAGTCTATTTACGACACTTTAATTCATAACGGCAAGTTTTTCAGTTTGTCTCTTTTTATATAAAACATTTCCTTAAATTTGCTTCCTTATAAAATCAGGATATGTTACAGATAGCATTTATTAGAGAGAATCAGGAAAAAGTAATCAAAGCTTTGGCAAAAAAAAATTTCGATGCCAAAACGGTTGTTGATGAAGTGGTGCAATTAGATGAAAAACGTCGTTCGACTCAGGTTGAATTGGACAACATCTTATCCGAATCTAATAAATTATCGAAAGACATTGGTGAATTGATGAAAAGTGGCGAGAAATCCAAAGCCGCTATCCTAAAAGAAAAAACTGTCCTGTTAAAAGAAAAAAGCAAAGATTTAGCCGAAAAAGCAGAAGCTTTAGCCAATGAATTAACGCAAAAACTATATACATTACCAAATCTTCCGGCCGACATTGTTCCCGAAGGAAAAACACCCGAAGAAAATCTGAACGTTTTTCAGGAAGGAGCAATTCCTGTTTTGCACGAAGGAGCACAGCCGCATTGGGAGTTGGTAAAAAAATACGATATCATCGATTTCGAATTGGGGACTAAAATCGCTGGTGCCGGATTTCCAGTTTATAAAGGAAAAGGCGCAAAATTACAAAGAGCCTTAATCGCTTATTTTTTAGATAAAAATACGGATGCCGGATACAAAGAATACCAAGTGCCGCATTTGGTAAACGAAGCTTCGGCTTACGGAACCGGACAATTGCCGGACAAAGAAGGACAAATGTATCATGATGCTACCGATAATTTATATTTAATCCCAACAGCCGAAGTTCCTGTAACGAATTTGTTCAGAGACATTATCCTGAACGAAAACGAATTGCCAGTTCTTGCAACGGCATACACCCCTTGTTTCCGTAGAGAAGCGGGTTCTTACGGAGCACACGTTCGCGGATTAAACCGTTTACACCAATTTGACAAAGTCGAAATCGTACGTGTCGAACATCCTGATAAATCTTATGAAGCTTTGGAAGGCATGGTCGAACATGTAAAAGGAATTTTGCAGGAATTGAAATTACCATACCGAATTTTACGTCTTTGTGGTGGCGATATGGGATTTGCTTCAGCACTTACCTATGATTTCGAAGTATTTTCTACTGCACAAGACCGTTGGTTAGAAATTTCCTCGGTGTCCAATTTTGAAACATTTCAATCCAATCGTTTGAAATTGCGTTTCAAAGATAAAGAAGGAAAAAACCAATTGGCACATACCTTAAACGGAAGTTCTTTGGCTTTACCAAGAGTTTTGGCCGGAATTTTAGAGAATTATCAAACGCCGGAAGGTATTGTAATCCCCGAAGTGTTGCGTTCTTATTGTGGATTTGACATCATCAACTAATATTCACTCCCGATAGTTATCGGAATCATTTAGCAGTGTTCGGTTGGCAGTTCCCAATTGAACACTGATTAAATAACACTAAATGAGTATCTTTGCAACTATACTTAAAAAGTGTAATGAAAACTTTCTTCCTATATATCGCCTTATTGTTCTCCCTGATTGTTTGTGCTCAAAACGAACAATTGGCGCAGAATTATTTTGATAAAGGAGAATTTGAAAAAGCACTCATTTCCTATCAGGAACTGTTAAAAACCCAAGCCAGTAACGGACTTTATTTCCAGAAAACCATCGATTGTTACCAACAATTACAACAATACGACAGTGCCGAAAAAGCCATTCAGGAACGTTTTTATAAATACAAACAAGCCCATCTTTTAGTCGAATTGGGTTACAATTTTCAACTGAAAAAAGACGAAAACAAAGCCATAAAACACTACGAACAAGCTTTGGACAGAATCAAAAAAAATCCAAACGAAGTATACAGTATTGCCGCAACTTTCGAGAGAAAAGTCCTGATTGATTATGCTTTGAAAGCGTATGAAATAGCACTAGGATTGGACTCGAAATTCAATTTCAATTTTCAAATGGCTTTGCTGTATGGACAAAAAGGCGATACGGATATGATGATTGAAAAATTTCTGGCAGAATCCTATGACAATCCGCAAAACCTGATTATGATCCAAAATCAGCTGTCTCGTTTTATGACAGAAGACGGAGAAACCAGTTTCAATGAATCCCTGCGAAAAGCATTGGTAATTCGAACACAGAAAAATCAGGATATTTTTTGGAACCAATATTTAAGCTGGTTTTATGTGCAGCAAAAAGAATACGGAAAAGCATTTATCCAGGAAAAAGCAATTTACAGACGCAATCCCGAAACTTTTTCGAATATTGTAAATTTAGCCCAGCTATCTATACAAGAAGGGGAACAGGAAACAGCTAAGGAAATTCTGACTTTCGTTTTAGAAAACACCCAAGATTTGGATTTGCAAATTCAGGCGCATTATTTTTTAATAGAAATGAAAATAAATAAAGCGCCGGAAAAGGATTTTAAAAGTATTGAAACCGAGTTAGAGCAACTTATCAAGCAATTTGGAATTAGTCCGTACTCGTTATCCCTGCAGATTTTGCAAGCCCATTTTGTGACTTTTAATCTGAAAAATTCCGAACAAGGGAAAGCCATTTTGAAAAGAGCTTTGGAGTTGCCTTTGAACCCATATCAAACGGCAGATGTCAAAATGGAATTGGCCGATATTTTGTTATTTGAAGAAAAATTCAACCAGGCATTGATTTATTATTCTCAGATTGAGGAGGATTTAAAAAACGATGTAGTCGGACACGAAGCAAGTTTGAAAGCGGCAAAAACCAGTTATTTCAAAGGAGATTTTGTTTGGGCTTTGAGTCAGTTTAAAGTATTAAAAACAGCTTCAACACAATTAATTGCCAATGATGCTTTAGAATATTTCCTGTTGATAAATGACAATACGGTAGCCGATTCGACACAAACCGCTTTGAAACAATTCGCACGAGCCGATTATTTGCTGTACCAAAATAAAAACAAGGAAGCATTGACGCAATTTCAGGCAATTTTGAAAAGTTTCAAAGGACAGGAAATCGAAAGCGTTACCTTGCTGCGGCTGGGGAAAACATATGAGAAACTCGGGGATTATAATTTGGCTTTAAGCCAATACCAAGCCATTATTGACCATCATCAAGACGGGATTTACATTGATGAAGCCTTGTATTTTTCGGCAGAAACTTATAACAAACAATTAAAAGATTTTGATAAAGCCAAGCCGCTTTATGAGAAAATAGTATTCAGTCACGAAGACAGTATTTATTTCATAGATGCACGAAAAAAATTCAGACAGCTTCGCGGAGACACGAATTTGTAATTAAAAATAAGGTTAGTAATACTTCGAAAAGTCGAGCAATCTAATAATCCAACAATCTAAATAATCAAAAAATGATAATTTATAACGTAACCATCAATATTCACGAAAGTGTTCACGACCAATGGATGACCTGGATGCAGGAAAAACATATTAATGATGTTCTGGCAACAGGAAAATTTACTTCGGCAAGGATGGTCAAAGTATTAATTGACGAAGAAATGGGCGGAGTAACGTATTCTATTCAATACACCACAGACAGTAAAGAAACTTTGCAACGGTATTACGACGAAGATGCGCCACGTTTACGCGAGGAAGGTCTGAAATTATTTGCTGACAAAATGCTTGCTTTCAGAACAGAATTAGAGTTGATATCGGAGCATTAATAGGTTTCGAATCCAGAATGCAGAACACAGTTTTTAGTCTCAGTTTACAACTTTGAGCTTTAAACTTTAAACTTTAAACAAAAAATGGAAAAAGTAAGAGCCAAAAAACATCTCGGACAACACTTCTTAAAAGATGAAAGCATCGCAGCCGCTATTGCTGACACTTTGAACTTTGAAGGGTACGAAGATGTATTGGAAATAGGTCCGGGAATGGGTGTTTTGACAAAATATTTGTTAGAAAAACCAATCAATACTTATGTGATTGAAATCGATACGGAATCAGTGACTTATTTAGATGAAAATTACCCAAAATTAAAGGATAAAATCATATCCAAAGATTTTTTGAAATACAATATCAACGAAATTTTCGAAGGCAAACAATTTGGGATTATTGGGAATTTCCCATACAATATTTCAACACAAATTGTTTTCCGGGCATTGGAATATCGCAATCAAATTCCGGAATTTGCCGGAATGTTCCAGAAAGAAGTAGCGGAGAGGATTTGTGAAAAGAAAGGGACAAAAGCCTACGGAATCCTGTCGGTTTTAGTTCAGGCTTTTTATGATGCCGAATATTTATTTACAGTGGATGAGCATGTTTTTAATCCGCCGCCAAAAGTAAAATCAGGCGTATTGCGTTTGCGCAGAAAGAAAGATTTCAGTTTGCCTTGCGGCGAAAAATTATTTTTCACGGTGGTGAAAACTGCTTTCCAACAGAGAAGAAAAACATTGCGAAACAGTTTAAAAACATTAAATCTCTCGGATAAATTGCGAGAAGACACTACCTTTGACCTTCGTCCGGAACAGTTGAACGTACAACAATTTATAGAACTTACCCAAAAAATAGAGGCCGATGCAGTTTAAAATCAGTAAAGAGCTTATTGTTCAAATAGAAGAACTTATTAAAAGTAAAAACGACCAGCAACTGGAAGTTTTACTGAATGATATGCACCATGCTGATATTGCTGAGATTTTCGACGCGCTCGATTTTGATGAGGCAACTTATATTTTTAAGGTTTTAGATAGCGAGAAAACCGCCGAAATCCTGTTGGAACTCGACGATGATTTACGAGAAAATATCTTAAGCCGCCTTTCGCCAAAAGAAATTGCGGAAGAACTTGATGAACTGGAAACCAATGATGCGGCTGATATTATCGCCGAACTTTCGCAAAGCAAAAAAACCGAGGTAATCTCCGAACTTCAAGACGTAGAACACGCCAAGGATATTGTCGATTTGCTGCGTTATGACGAGGATACCGCCGGGGGAATTATGCACAAAGAGTTGGTGAAAGTCAATGAAAACTGGAACGTTCTTACCTGCGTGAAAGAAATGCGAATACAAGCCGAAAATATTTCCAGAGTCCATTCGATTTATGTGGTCGATGACGAAAATCGATTGAAAGGCCGTTTGTCACTCAAGGATTTATTGACTACTTCCACCAAAACACCGATTAAAGAGGTATACATTACAAAATTAAACTCCGTAAACGTAGATACCGAAGACATTGAAGTCGCCCGGATTATGCAAAAATACGATTTAGAGGCTATTCCCGTGGTTGATGAACTGGGTCGATTAGTGGGCCGAATCACGATTGATGATATTATCGATGTTATCAAGGATGAAGCGGATGAAGATTACCAATTGGCTGCCGGTATCTCACAAGATGTCGAGGCCGATGACAGCATTTTGGAACTCACCAAAGCACGTTTGCCTTGGTTGGTATTAGCACTTTTAGGAGGATTCATCTCGGTTAAAGTGCTTGGCTTGTTTGAAGGCGCGATAACGCAACACGCCAATTTATTCTTTTTTACCCCATTAATTGCTGCGATGGCCGGAAATGTCGGGGTGCAATCTTCAGCAATTATTGTTCAGGGTCTGGCGAACAATGCATTGAGCGGTTCGTTATTCAACCGATTGATAAAAGAAGTGTCGCTGAGTTTGTTAAACGGAGTGATTCTGGCCACTATCTTGTTTTTAGGAAGTCATTTTCTTTTAAATGTTGAGATTAAAATTGGAGTTATTGTAGCCATTGCTTTAATTTCGGTAATTATTATTGCTTCGCTTATCGGAACATTTATCCCAATATTACTCGATAAATTCGGAATTGACCCCGCGTTGGCAACGGGTCCTTTTATTACTACAAGTAATGATATTTGCGGAATTCTGATTTATTTCTCTATTGCAAAACTGATTTTGGGATTTTAAATTTTAAAAAAAGATATCCTAAAAAGAGCATTTCACCTTACCTGTGCTGATGTCATAACATTTATTGCTTCATATTTAAAAATAGCTTGAAATTTTATATGTTAATTGATTATTATTATAACTTAATAATAATCAACTTTGTTGTTTTTATTCTCATAAAAACACGTAATATTATTACATTAACGTAAATTTTTATAGTTAATTTAAAGACAAGCTAACTCGAAATCGAAAGTCTATGACGCCAATTAATGCCATAATCATAACCGAAGAAAAAGATACTTTGATAATTTTAAAAAAATTCGAAGAGGAAAATTTTATGATTATGAAAATAATTGGGGAGGCATTTTCTATAAATGACGGAATAAATTTAATAAAGTCAAACAAACCGGATGTCGTTTTTTTAGATATTGCATTTAAAGATGATGCGTTTTTTGAAATGCTGGATCAATTAGAATTTAGTATTCCAAAGCTGGTCTTTATCTCAGCACAAGAAAAGTATGCCATAAAAGCGTTCAAACACAATGCCATTGATTTTTTATTAAAACCAATAGATTTTAATGCTATTATTTTAGCGGTTTACAAAGTAATCAAAAGGACAGAAATGGAACTTTCTTACCAGAATCAAAAAATTAATAATATTAATATTCTGAATTCTGTTAATCAGCCAAATGATTATGTGGCCGTTTCATCATTAGATAAAATTGAGCTGATTCCTATGTCGGAAATTATTTTCTGCCAGGCAGATGGGAAATATACTTATTTCGTTCTCTTAAATGGCAAAAAGATAATGTCCAGTAGAAATTTAGGAGAATACAGTACCATTTTGGACAACAATTATTTTTTTAGAATCCATCATTCTTACATAATTAATCTTCGGCATATCTCTAAAATTTCTAAAAAGGATGGTTATTTCTGTGAATTTCCAAATGGAATTATTTTACCGGTCGCCAAAAGAAGGCAGGACGATTTTAATAAATTTATTAAACTTAAAGAGTAATACTTTCAAGATGGCTCAATATATACAGACTGTAATGTTGCGTTATTTACCCAAAATCTACTTTAAAATTAATGGTGCCTATGAAAACTAAAATATTAATTGTCGAACATGACTCCAACGATATGGAGCTGATTCAACAGGAGTTAAAAAAAGGGAGCGTCAATTTTATTGCAGAAATTGTTCACACAAAAAAAGAGTATGAAAAGGCAATCCATAATTTTAAACCCGATATCATACTTTCCAATTATACCTTTCCTTCTTTTGACGGTTCTGCTGCATTTAAAATAAAAGAAAAGTTGGCGCCACAAACGCCTTTTATTTTTGTTTCTGAATCCATTGGGGAAGAAAATGCCATTGAATTTATCAGAAGCGGGGTTACTGATTTTGTGTTAAAAGAGCGCCTGTCTACTTTAACCACGAAAGTAAACCGAGCGCTAAAAGAAGCTGCCCTTAGTAACTTAAATGCGGAACAAAAGCAATCGGAAGAAAAACGGATGGAAGAATTGTGTCGAAACGAATCAAAATACGCCTCTTTAGTCGAGAGCAGTATGGATGCTATTCTTCTTACGGTAAAAGACGGACAAATTCTTGCCGCTAATACTGCTGCATGTGAAATTTTTAAAATGACACAAGACGAGATTTGCAACTCGGGAAGATTTGATATTGTAGATCATACAGATTTGCGGTTACAACCATTGTTAGAAGAACGCCATCGTACCGGAAAGGCAAAAGGCGAAATCACATTCAAACGTAAAGACGGAAGCAGATTTCCCGGAGAAATAACTTCTGTAGTGTTTACGGATACTTCTGGGCAAGAAAAAACGTCTATGACCATTAGAGATATAACTGAGAAAAAAACCTTAGAAAAATCTTTTGAAGTGGAGAGAAAGCGTTTTATGGATTTATACTTACAGGCGCCTTCAAGTATGGGAATTTTAAAAGGGCCAAACCATGTATATGAAATGGTGAATCCTCTATATCTCAAATTAATTGGCAGAAATAATGTTATAGGCAAAACAGTAAAAGAAGTTTTGCCAGAAGTGGAATCGCAAGGAGTATTAGAATTTTTAGATAAAGTGTATTTAACCGGGGAAACTTTTTTCGCAAATGAAAAACTTATTCAATTCGATCACGATAAAGAGGGTACGGGAAAATTAGTGGATACCTATCTAAATTTCATTTGTCAGGCACATAAAAATAATAAAGGTGAAATTGACGGCATTTTTTTCTTCGCTATAGACGTAACCGAACAGGTATTATCCCGAAAAAAGATAGAGGAAAGCGAAAAACGGTTCCGTGCCCTGATTGAAAAAAGTGAAGAAATGATCATGCTGACCAGTGCAGAAGGAAAATTGTTATACGGCAGTCCTTCCATCAGTAAAATTTTTGGCTATTCTGAAGAAGATGTTGCTCTAAAAAATATTTTAGAATTAATTCATCCGGATGATTTGACAGAATTTATAAAAAAGAGAACGAAGCTAGTTACAACTCCAGGAAAATCATTTTATTACCAACAACGAGTACGCCATAAAAACGGGAACTGGATTTGGTGCGAAAATACCATTACCAATTTGCTTCATGAGCCTGGTATTAATGCACTCGTAACAAACTTCAGAGACATAACGGAAAAGAAATTGACGGAAGAGCAAATGGAGTTTGATCAATACAATCTTAATGCTTTAATTAATAACACAGACGATTTGATGTGGAGTGTTAATAAAGATTACACTTTAATAACATCCAATAAGCCATTTGACGAAATGACCAGACATACTTCTGGTAAGACCATCCCAAAAGGGAGTAACATTCTTACTGGAATTACTCCAGAAGAAATAATTTTTTTTAAAAATAATTACAAGCGAGCTTTTACCGGAGAAACTTTTACAGAAATCATATGTAGTGGAAGTCCTGATGAAACCTGGTCCGAAATATCCTATTATCCTATCCGAAAAGGGAATGAAATTATCGGAACAGCCTGTCATTCCAGAAATATCACGGAACGCAAAAAAGCAAGACTTAATCTTGAACAACGGAATATAGAACTTGTTAAAACCAATTCAGAACTAGACCGGTTTGTATATAGCGTATCACATGATTTGCGCTCTCCGCTTACATCCATTTTAGGGCTGCTTTCTTTTATTGAAGATGAAAGCAAAGAGGGCGATACCCTTGAACACGTGGGGATGATCCGAAACAGTATCAACCGTCTGGATGAATTTATCAAAAATATTCTCAGTTACTCCCGAAACAACCGGACCACAATGGAAGTAGAAAAAATAGCACTCCAGGAAGGCATAACAGAAATCGTAAATTCACTTCACAGCATGAAGGAAGCAGAAGGAATTCTTTTCGAAATTGACATTCAGGAGCAGCAGTCTTTTTATTCTGACAGGATGCGCTTTAATACCATACTTGAAAATCTTATTTCCAATGCCATAAAATACCATAGGAAAGACAAAACAAACCGATATATAAAAATAGCCGGGCAGTCAGATCATGAAAAATTACAGCTCACTATAGCCGATAACGGTATCGGAATTGAGCCTGCGCATCATAACAAAATATTCGACATGTTTTTTCGTCTCTCAGGAAAAACAGACGGCTCCGGGATTGGATTATATATCGTGAAAAATACTGTTGAGAAAATGAAAGGCACAATTCAGGTCGAGTCTGAATTAGGAATCGGAACAACCTTTATTATTACACTAAAAAATTTAAAATCATGATAACAGCCATACCACCTAAATTTGAAACTGTAATGATTATTGACGACAATGTCATTGACCTCTATATTACCTCCCGCATGATTACTAAAAACAATTTTGGAAAAAAAGTGTTAGAGTATTCGGCTGCAGATGAGGCGCTAAAATATTTGCAGGACAATCAGGAAAATATTTCCGTTCTGCCTCAGGTAATTTTTATTGATATATACATGCCCGTGATGTCGGGTTTTGAATTTCTGGAGGGCTATGATAAACTACCGGAAGCTTTTAAAAACAATTGTAAGGCATACATTATTTCATCCACCATTGACAATTTTGATATTGCTTTGGCCCATAACGATAAAAATGTAGTTTCTTTTCAGGTAAAACCCATCACCAAAGAATTTCTTGACCGTATTAGTGTTGTCTAAGCGACTTTTTATCAATTAAAATCTAAAGGTTTAAGAGTCAAATTGATTTTTAAACCTTTAGACTTTTTATCTTCTATTGCTAACAGAAATTTTAAAATGTACATTTTAAAATGATGCTCCACTTTGGTTTTTTTCTGAAAAACAACTTTAAAGACCAGTTATTCCCATTAAAACACACTTATTACCTCTCGCTTTCTTATTTAAAAACAATCGCCTTAATTTGTATTGTATCTGATGTTTATTTGTCAGGACAACAGTGACTTGCGTAACATATTAACAGTTGTGGGAGTCAATTATTTTTTGAACTTGAACTTTTTATATGAAACACTTATTTATATTTTTAGCGATTTTTTTAATTTCACCAAGCATAATTTCATGTAATGATGAAGAGCCAATTTCTTCTAATTCCAATGTAACTTTTAAAGCGGTCTTAGATGGCGGCAATGGAGCAACAGGCACTGCTGTATTAACATTTAATGCAACAACAAAAATATTTTCACTCGCCGTGACATTTATTGGAGGGTCAGCCACTACGGCTCAGATATATAATGAGGGAGCAGGATCCAATGAACAGTTTGATTTTCATTTATCCGATTTAACCTCTCCGATAGCTTATACAAGTTTTGCTTTAGATGCAGTTCAGGAAGCCAATCTTAATGCCAATCTATATAGAATAAGCCTAAAAAACAGTGCATATCCTTATGGTGAAATATCCGGGATGCTAATTAAAGAGGGCACGACAGTAGGCGACGGCGGATCCCCACCTCCGCCACCTGGTTTAAATAAATAGTACAATATTTGGTTTCGGTTTTTTTAAAGCTTTACGTTCTTTTATAAAGAAAGTAAGGCTTTTGTTTTTTTGTCAAAAGAGGTTCATTAAACAAGGATTTATAAAACACTTTTTGTCCAATAAACTTTCTGTTTTCTAAAGAATCTGTGGGCAGATTTATTTTTAAATTTTTTTGTATAATTGAATTAGAAAGTGACACTTGACATCAAATTGGATTTTTCATGCTTGGAAGAAAACATTTGAACTTTTGTATTTGATGAAAATTATTTTGCATTTCAGAAATAGAATCAGGAACGTACCCAAAAAGTAATCCTTTCTTAAAGAGTTTTTTATAACTTTGAAATCTAAACAAACCACAACTTGAAACCTGAAACCATAAAAATCCTCCATATCGACGGCAACCATCCTTTGCTTTTGGAACAATTGCAACAAGCCGGCTTTACCAATCACGAAGATTTCACATCCACTAAAGAAGAAATTGAAGCCAAAATCCATGACTATCAAGGAATAGTTATTCGCAGTAGATTTAAAATCAACAAGGATTTTATGGATAAAGCCACCTCTTTGCAATTTATTGCCAGAGTCGGCGCTGGTCTGGAAAGCATCGATTGTGAGTATGCCGCAAGTAAAAACATTCAGCTCATAGCAGCTCCCGAAGGGAATAGAAATGCTGTTGGCGAACATGCGTTAGCACTGTTGTTGTCGCTTTTCAACAATCTCAATAAAGCCGACATGGAAATCAAATCAGGACATTGGAATCGGGAAAGGAACCGCGGCCATGAACTCGATGGCAAAACCGTTGGAATTATAGGCTACGGAAATATGGGAAAATCATTTGCCAAAAAATTGCGTGGATTCGATGTAGAAGTCTTGTGTTATGATATTTTGGAAAACGTAGGCGATACGAATGCAAAACAAGTTTCTCTTGAAGAATTGCAACAAAAAGCGGATGTATTAAGTCTTCATATTCCGTGGACTCCGAAAACAGACAAAATAATCAATGCCGATTTTATTCAGGTATTTGCTAAACCTTTCTGGCTGATTAATACTGCTCGAGGCAAAAATGTGGTTACAACAGATTTGGCCGAAGCCTTGCAGTCCGGAAAAATTCTAGGTGCCGGTTTGGACGTGTTGGAATATGAAAAAGGATCTTTTGAACACTTGTTTTTAGAAAACCACGTGCCGGAAGCTTTTCAATATTTATTAAAAGCAGACAATGTAATCCTGACACCACATGTTGCAGGATGGACTTTCGAAAGCCACGAAAAATTGGCCCAAGTCATTGTCGATAAAATCAAAGCGAAGTATTTTGGCAAAAACAAAGAAAGTGAAATTGAAAAACGCGTAACAGGAATTGGCGGAATTTTCTTTAAATCGAAAGATTCCAAAGCATTAGTGGCATGGTACGGAAAACATTTAGGACTAAAAACCGATGACTATGGTTCAACGTTTTGGTGGAAAGATAAAAACGGGAATGATTGCTCTACACAATGGTCGCCATTTTCTGAGGATACCACTTATTTTCAACCGAGCGAAAAACAATTTATGCAGAACTTTCGGGTTCACGATTTAGATAATCTGTTGATAAAACTAAAATCGGAAGGAGTCACAATTATAGGCGAAACTGAATCCTATGATTACGGGAAGTTTGGCTGGATTATGGATATCGAAGGAAATAAAATTGAACTTTGGGAACCAATTGATAAGGCATTTCTGTAAAATTGATTATTTTTATCCATTAATCAACCACCAAAACATTAAAAATGGAAAATTCAAGAGTCGAAGAATGGAATAAACCACAACCGAATTATCAGGATAATAAAAAAATAGCAGCGGGGCTTTTGGCGATACTTCTTGGGCCATTGGGAATTCACAAGTTTCTTTTGGGATATACGCAAGAAGGAATAATCTGGCTCGTAATCAGTCTTTTTACCTGCGGATCAGTAACCGCTATATTAGGGCTTATTGAGGGTGTGATTTATCTGACAAAATCGGATCAGGAATTTTATCAGACCTATCAAGTGAATAAAAAAGCCTGGTTTTAAGGAATAAAAAGAGGGGACAAATTTATTGAATTTGTCCCCTCTTTATTTATGAATGTGGAAATTAGGATTCTCCTTTTTCGGCTAATTTACGTTCCAATTCGGCCTGAAATTCTTCCATCACAGGTTTCATGGTGCTTTCCGGAATATCGGCAATTCGAATATACATCAAGCCGTCAACCGCATTGTTAAATTTTGGATCTACATTAAAAGCGACCACTCTCGCATTTTGTTTGATGTATTTTTTTATCAAAACAGGCAAGCGCAAACTTCCAGGTTCAAGCTCATCGATAATCTTGTCAAATTTGTTCAGATCCGATTCGGCTTCGTCAAAAATAAAATCTTTTTCGGCATCTTTCAGTTTTACTTTGTATTCCTTCTTGGGATGGATATATTGCGCAATGTAAGGATCATAGTAATTGGATTTCATGAATTCAATCATCAGCGATTTCGAAAAATCTGAAAATTGATTGCTGATACTCACGCCGCCAAGCAAGAATTTATGCTCCGGATAACGCAAGGTAGTATGAATGATTCCTTTCCAAAGCAAGAAAAGTGGCATTGGTTTTTGTTGGTATTCTTTGGTAATAAACGCACGACCCATTTCGATTGATGTGTGCATCATATCGTGTAATTCGGGTTCAAATCGGAAAAGTTCATTCAGATAAAAACCTTCCATCCCATATTTCGGATAAATTTCAGAACCTAAGCCCATGCGATAAGCACCTGCAATTTGTTTGGTGTCATCATCCCACAGAAACATTTGGTGGTAATATTGGTCATATTTGTCTAAATCTATCGACTCGTTTGTTCCTTCGCCGACTTCTCTAAAAGTAACTTCCCTTAAACGGCCAATTTCGTGAAGCACATTTGGAATTTTATTGGCTTCCGCAAAAAACACTTCGTAGTTTTTACTTTGCAACAATCGGCAATCAGTATTTCGCAAAGCATCGACCTCCTTAATCATGTTATCGGGACTTGCAGCGGTGACAATTTCCTTTGGATTTTTTGGAAGTTTTAAATTTGGCGTGGGTAAAAAAGGAATTTCTTTTTCAAATGGATTGGCTAATCGATAGGTTTTTCTTCTTAAAAAATCCGAATATTCCTCAATGGTTTTATGTTCGTTTTGCTCCGCAACCGAAATGGGTTTCCCTACACGAACTTTTATCACTCGATGTTTCTGGCTGAATACTTCCGAAGGCAATTTAGCCGTACGAAGGGTTCCGCCTATTCTGGAAAGCAGATAAAAAAACCGACTGTTTTTGGCATGAAAATAAATAGGAACAACAGGAACCTGTGCTTTTCGGATAACTTTTATGGCGCCTTCTTCCCAAGGTTTATCGACCATTAGTTTTCCGTCTTTATAGGTAGAAACTTCTCCGGCAGGAAACATTCCAAGCGGTTTTCCATCACTTAAATGACGCAACGTTTCCTTGATTCCAATCACACTGGATTTTACATCTTTATGATTTTCAAAAGGATTTACGGGCATGATATATTTTTTCAGAGGCTCAATGCGATGCAAAAGGAAATTGGCAATAATTTTAAAATTAGGCTCTCTTTCAAGCATTAATTTTAGCAATAAAACCCCGTCAATGCCTCCTAACGGATGGTTTGAAATTGTGATATAAGCGCCATCCTTAGGCAAACGTTTTAAATCTTCTTCCGGAATTTCGAATTTTATTTCAAGGTCATCCAATATAGCATTCAGGAATTCAAGATCCGTAAGATGCTTGTTCTTGTCATATATATCGTTAAGTCTGGAAATCTTAAGCACCTTCATCAGTAACCATCCCGAGAAAGTCCCAAAAATCCCGTATTTATCAGTATTTATTGCTTTCGCAACTTCTTTGGCGGTGACTAAACCCATTTATGATTTGTTTTTTGAGCAAGAGACAAAGATAGAAAAAAACTCGATTATCCAATGTGAGAGCGATTCGTTTTTCTTTGATTTTTCTGTATTGTACATTATACTTTTTTATTACATTTGGAACTATAAATTCTAAAAAAGTAATGAAAATTATTTCCTACAACGTTAACGGAATCCGTGCTGCCATTACTAAAGGTTTTCTCGAATGGTTGCAACAAGCCAATCCCGATGTAATTTGCCTTCAAGAAATAAAGGCAACCGAAGAACAAATTCCAGTATCCGATATTGAAAAAGCCGGTTATCCTTACCAATATTATTATCCTGCAACCAAAAAAGGATACAGTGGCGTGGCCATTTTATCAAAAATAAAGCCTAATAATATTGTTTTCGGAACAGGAATCGAACACATGGATTTCGAGGGAAGAAACCTTCGTGTCGATTTTGACGATCTTTCGATAATGAGTTTGTATCTGCCTTCCGGAACAAATATGGACCGTTTGGGACATAAGTTTATGTATATGGATGATTTTCATAATTACATCCACAATTTAAAAAGCGAATTGCCTAATTTGGTTATTTGCGGTGATTATAACATTTGTCATCAGGCCATAGATATTCATGATCCGATCCGCAATGCAAAAGTTTCCGGATTTCTTCCTGAAGAACGAACTTGGTTAGACGGATTTATGAAAAATGGATTTATTGACAGTTTCCGTCATTTCAACAAAGATCCGCACCATTATAGTTGGTGGAGTTACAGAGCAGGAGCACGAGGGAACAATAAAGGTTGGCGTATCGATTATAATTTGGTTAGCGAACCTTTACGGGAAAAATTAAAAAGAGCCGTTATTTTGCCCGAAGCCAAACATTCCGACCATTGTCCGATTTTAGTGGAATTAGAATAAAAACAGAAAAACCAAATCTTAAAAACCATAAAAAATGATAAAGAAAGCAGCTCTTGGAATAGCAGTATTAGCCTTGACTACATCGTGTGTGTCCAAAAAAGTGTTTAATGATTTAGAAACTAAATTCGCAGATTTAAAAAAAGAAAACCGTCATACCGCGGATCAGAATGATAGTATTACGAAAGCTAAAAATCAATTGGATTTAGATTATATCGCATTGAAGTCGAATTATGATAAAACGAAATCGGAACGTGATAAATTAGCCGCTGATTATGCTGCTGCGGATAAAAACCTGAAAACATTACAGGCTTCATACAAAGCATTGGAAAAAAACAGCGATGAATCTTTGCAGGCTAATATGGCTAAAAACCGTGAATTATTAGCGCAATTAGAGTCAAAAGAAAAAGCATTAGCTAGCGAAAAAGATCGTTTAAACAAATTAAATGCTGATTTAAAAGACCGTTCAGATAGAGTAAATGAATTGGAAAGCATGATTGCGGCAAAAGAAGCAAGCATGAATAAACTTAAAGAAACCCTGTCTAAATCCTTAAAAGCCTTTGAAGGAAAAGGATTGACTGTAGAATATAAAAATGGAAAAGTGTATGTTTCTATGGAAAATAAATTGCTTTTCGAATCCGGAAGTTGGGCAGTTGGAACTGAAGGTAAAAAAGCAGTTGTTGCCGTTGGAAAAGTTCTTGGCGATAATCCTGAAATTGCGGTTTTGATCGAAGGACATACTGATAACGATAAATTTGGAGGATCAGTGGGTCAAATCGAAAACAACTGGGATCTTTCTACAAAAAGAGCCACAGCGATTGTTAACATTCTTACAGAAAACAAAGCCATTGACAAAAAGAATTTAACTGCAGCCGGAAGAGGAGAATATGCACCATTAATGAGTAATGATGCACCAGAAGGAAAAGCAAAAAACCGTAGAATCGAAATTATTCTGACACCAAAATTAGACGAAATTTCAAAAATGCTAAATGAGATTTAATTTAAGGGATTAAGTTTCTTAGAAACAAAGGTTCAGAGTTTTTACTCTGGACCTTTTCTTTTGGGAACAACCTTTGTACCTTTGCGTCTTTGTCTCTCAGAACCACATAAATGAAATATACCACATTACCCAATACCAATATAAAAGTCAGTAAAATTTGCCTTGGAACCATGACTTTTGGCCAGCAAAACTCTGAATCGGAAGCGCATGCACAAATAGATTTTGCTATTGATAAAGGAATTAATTTTATTGATACTGCCGAAATGTATTCGACGCCAGCGAGATCAGAAACGTATGGCGCAACCGAAGAAATCATCGGGAATTGGTTCAAAAAAACCGATAAAAGAGAAGCTGTTGTTTTGGCTACAAAAATCGGCGGACCCAACCGCGGATTAGAATACATGCGTGACGATTTGCAATTCAACGCAAAAACGCTTTCGCTTTCGGTAGAGAAAAGCCTGCAACGCCTGCAAACGGATTACATCGATTTGTACCAATTGCATTGGCCGGAACGTAAATCGAATATGTTTGGACAACGAGGATTTAAGGTTCAAAATGATGAATGGGAAGATAATTTCCAACAGGTTTTAGAGAATTTGCACGTTTTAATCCAACAGGGAAAAATTAGAAATATTGGAGTTTCCAATGAAACACCTTGGGGTCTGATGCGCTTCTTGGAAGAAAGCAGAAAGCATAATTTGCCAAAAATTGCGACTATTCAAAACCCTTATTCGTTATTGAACAGAACTTTTGAAGTGGGCTTGTCCGAAGTTTGTCACCGTGAAAATGTTGGTTTATTAGCCTATTCTCCAATGGCTTTCGGGGTTTTATCAGGAAAGTTTTTAACGGGTGAACCGCATCCTAATGCGAGAATTAATTTATTTCCGCAATTTTCCAGATACAACAGTGAAAATACCAGAGAAGCATCAAAAAAATACAGTGAAATTGCCAAAAAATTTGGATTAACTCTTACCGAATTGTCATTGGCTTTTATTGAGCATCAATCCTTTGTGACGAGCACGATTATTGGCGCAACTAATCTGAAACAATTGGAAGAAAACATCAATACGATTGCTATTTCCCTATCGGAAGAGATACTTCAGGAAATTGAAAACATTCAAAATTTAATTCCGAACCCGGCGCCTTAATTTTTAATCGTTAATTTAGAACTGTAATTTGCTCCTGATTTGTCTTTAATATACAACAAATAAATGCCGTTTTTTAATGAAGTGGTATTTATGGCATTGCCATCAGAATCTAAAGACTGACTTAGCAAAAGCTTTCCTGTAATATCTGAAATGGTAACCAATACAGGGAAATGAATAGTGGCTGTTTTGATAAAAACTTCGGAAGTTGCAGGATTCGGATACAGATTAAAACTGCCTTTACTAAAAGTATTCACGCCAAGAGAAGTGTCAATTAATTTATAAATGATACCCGAAGTTTTTCCGGCCAAATAAAGTTCTCCATTAAGGTCTTCGCCAAAAGAGGTAAAATTTGTCCCGGAAAATGCGGTCGACCAAGTAATGGCTCCGGCGGTATTTAACATTCCGATTTGGTTGTTGCAATAATCCGCAAAGAAATATTTAGTTTGAAAATTTGGATATATGGTGCCGGTATAAACATATCCGCCAGTTATGGAACAGCCACCCGTTGCCGAGTGGGTATATTGTGCAACAGGCATCGTCATCGTTCCTATTGGCGCACACCCAGTCGTGTTAAAAGCGGTATTGCCTTCATAACAACGCCAGCCAAAATTTAAGCCGGCAGTTAACGGACTTATTGTTTTATTTATTTCTTCCACAGCATTCTGACCGACATCAGCAATCCATAAATCGCCGGTTAAACGATTAAAAGAAAACTTCCAGGGATTTCGTAGTCCTAAAGCCCAGATTTCATCATTTCCTGCAATGCCAACATAAGGATTTGTCGGAGGGATTCCATAAGGTGAGCCGGAATTCACATCAATTCGCAGCATTTTTCCGAGATTTTCATTGATGTTTTGCGCTCTGTTTTCAGGATCACCGCCACTGCCACCATCGCCCATTCCGATATATAAATAACCATCAAAACCAAATTTGATACTGCCGCCATTATGATTGGCGTACGGTTGCGTTATGGTTAATAAAATAGTTGCACTTAATGGATTGGCCACATTTGGATTTCCAGCATCAACGGAATATCTTGCAATAACAGTATTTCCTGCCGTATTGGTATAATTCACATAGAAAAAACCATTGGTTGCATAATTTGGATGAAAAGCCAATCCCAACAATCCTCTTTCGCCTCCGGAAGAAATGATTGCACTAGTGAGTGTAAGGAAATTGGTAGCATTTGTGGTTCCATTTATATTTAAAATTTTTATGGCTCCGCCCTGTTCAACTATAAATAATCTGGAATCTCCGGGAGGGTGCGCAATCTCTACC
>NZ_DATDPV010000058.1:0-16787 GCF_035292545.1 Flavobacterium sp.
CAATAGTTGATTTTCCTGCACCACTAGGGCCAACGACTGCTATTTTTTGTCCAAAATTGGCAGTGAAACTTACATCCTTCAATACTTCTATTCCTTTGCGGGAAGGATAACTGAATGCTACGTTTTTGAAAGTTACGTTTCCTTTTATCTTATGTGAAGATGGGTTTTGTACAGAATTTATTTTTTCCGGGATTTCTTCTAATAATTCAAACACTCTTTCGGTAGCACCAATGGCTTTTTGAATTTGCGCATACAATTCGGCAATTCCGCCAAAAGAAGCGCCAACAAAAGTGGAATACAATACAAATGAAATTAATTGTCCAACACTCATCTCGCCGCTGATACTCAATCGAACGCCAAACCAAACCACGGCTACAATCGCTCCGAACAAACAAAATATGATAAAAGAAGCAAAATAACCCCGGTATTTTCCGCCTTTGATGGCTAGTTTTACTACCTCTTTTATTTTTCCGTTGTAGCGAGCAATTTCATACCATTCATTGGCGAAAGCCTTAACGATACTGATACCTTGCATGGTTTCTTCAACAATAACCTGACTTTCGGCCACTTGGTCTTGTACTTTTTTAGAATATTTACGGATAAATCGACCAAAAATAACAGCAGCAACAGCTACAAGAGGAACTACGGATAACATCAAAAGGGTCAATTTGATACTTTCGGTTGCCAATAAAGCTACACCGCCAATAATTAAAATGAATTGCCGTAAAAATTCAGCTATCGTAGAGGTTAAAGTATCTTGTATTTGGGTTATATCCGAACTGATTCGGCTGTTCAGTTCTCCCACGCGCTTTTGTGAAAAGAAAGACATTGGGAGTTTTACTAAATTGCTGTACAATGCAAGCCGAAGATTGGCTAAAGTATGTTCTGTAAAATTGACAAATAAAGACAGCCTGAAAAAAGAAAAAATAGATTGCATAAATAATATGGCTATTAATCCTCCAGCAATCGTATTTGCTTGTGTGTAACTCTTGTTTTTCACACAATCAATCAGCATTCCCATCAATTTTGGGAAGGCCAAAGCCGTTGCTCCCGTAAATAATAAAAAAATTAAACCTACGTAAAATTTCCAACGATGATTTCCGGCATATTGAAATATAAGAGTGGCCTTTTTGAGAGAACTTGTAGTAATTTTTGATTTTGGTAAATCGTTTTCTTTGAACCTTGCCATGTATATGATTTGTTATTACAAATGTATAACAAAAAAAAGATTGGATGACTTGGATAAATATCAAAAAAACGCATCAATTTCTTGAGAAGTTTTGTGGTCCTTACGAATGTGTTTACGAACCTTTTTTTGCTGGATTTGAAGAAAATGTAAATAAAATCGCTCTTAGAAATCCTTTTTATTTCAATTTGAAAAAAGTAGTTTTGCGCTGTTAATCTTTTGTCTTTAATTTACGCAACAGCGACAAGCCACAAAACACTGAAAAAATATAAATTTCTCACGTTTTAAATTATATAGAAGTAATGAAAGTCATAATCATTACTTTACTAACAAGCCCAGCGTCAATTGTATTAGCTCCCTTTTTTCTTATAGAAGGGATTTAAGATCAAGTAAAATAAAATGGAAGTGAAAAAGATGGAAAATGCAGCCGCAAGCTGGACTATTTGTCAGGAATGTAAGGGACGAGGCAAAAAAAGTCGGGGGCTCGGCAAGAAACTGCGACTCCGCTACCAGATGGCATTAGATCAATTTGAAAAAACGAAAGGCGAAGGGACGGCTCCAGTTCATCCTAAGGGTCACTTATACACATGCTTGAACTGTCGCGGATCCGGGCTAATGCCTGCTGCTCACAACCCTATACCCGATAAAGTAAACTACCCACATGTTGCTATTATTGGTGGCGGTATAGGAGGAGTGGCACTAGCTGTGGCTTGTTTGCACCGTGGGATTCCTTTTACACTTTATGAGCGTGATAGCAACTTTGATGCTCGATCTCAGGGCTACGGACTCACTTTGCAACAAGCCAGTAAAGCGATTGAGGGATTGGGTATTTTCTCGTTAGAAGAAGGGGTGATTTCAACACGACATCTGGTTCATACTACTGACGGAAAAGTGATTGGTGAATGGGGTGTCAGAAAATGGATGCAGACTGATGAAAAAACGTTTTCGAAACGTACAAATGTGCATATCGCACGGCAGTCTTTGCGTTTAGCGCTGCTTGAGCAACTCGGCGGACATGATGCGGTACGATGGGGACACCAATTAGTAGATTTTGCGGCATGTGAGGGTGAAGGTGTTCTTCTAACCTTTGAAGTGAATGGGGAGATTCAGCGCTCCAAGGCGGATCTTGTGGTTGGAGCCGATGGTATTCGTAGTTCGGTGCGGAGGTTGCTGATTGGTGAAGATAGTAGCCCTTTACGTTACCTAGGTTGCATTGTGATATTGGGCATTTGTCCTTTGAAGGCTCTCGAAGGTCTTAATAGTTCTTTGCTGGACTCGGCAACTGTATTCCAAACCGCCAATGGCAATGAGCGAATCTACATGATGCCATATACGTCAGACTCTGTGATGTGGCAACTTAGCTTCCCAATGCCCGAAAAAGAGGCTAAGGCGTTAAGTGCACAAGGAGTTCAGGCACTCAAGGAAGAAGCGTGTCGTAGAACCCAATGGCACGATCCCATTCCTCAGATTTTAGCGGCGACTCTGGAATCTCAGATTTCGGGCTATCCTGTTTATGACCGGGAATTACTCAAATCGGAATTGTTGGAGAAAGGGGAGCGAGTGACTCTGATCGGAGATGCGGCTCACCCAATGAGTCCATTCAAAGGACAGGGGGCGAATCAAGCACTGTTGGATGCGCTCAAGCTGGCTCGGGGGATTTCAAGAGGATGTGGATCTTTATCTCAATGGAGAAAAACTGGAGTTAGGGAATGTGTGTTAACTGAATTTGAATCAGAAATGTTAGAACGTAGTGCTTCCAAAGTTAAAGATTCAGCAGAGGCCGCACGGTTCCTACATTCCGAAATCGTGCTTTATGAGGGCGATGAGCCGAGAGGAAGGTGTCTAAAGAAAAAAGACGCATAACAAGACGCTTAAACATATAAATAACTTAAGTTGTTAGAACCAATAATCCCAGCAAATTAAAAGTTTGATAATATTAAAATAAGTTTCAAACAAAAAAAAAACTTCTCAATTTCTTGAGAAGTTTCGTGGTCCTTACGAACTTGTTTATGAACCATTTTTATATGTTTTAAAAAAACTTACAACAAAATAAGCACCTCTATTGTTACCGATGAACTAGTTCGATTCCGAAATGTTCTAATACTATACATAGTAAAATAAAACATCAACGACTTACGTTTAACTTTTTGATAAACAACAAGATAATGATTCCGTTTTTTTGCTGTAAGCAATTAAAAAAAACAATTATATTGCTAAAGGGGAACATTTTTATGACTAAATTTACTTGTAAAAACAGGGCTTTCGTAACGTAAAAGACAACCCTGATAAAATTAACTCTAAGAACAAACATTAAATATTGAGAACTTAAGGCCAATTTCCGGAGGGCTTTTTGCCGTTTTACAGAAGCCGAAACTTAAAAATTGAAATAATTAATATGTAGCGTTAATCTGTTAAAAAAAATAGTATGAATAGCGAAGATAAATTTTCAAGAATAATTATAGTCATCAATAAAAATATAATTCGTGTTTTAATTGCTATTATGACTTTAATGTTACTGCTAGGTACATTACATGTTATCTATTTAGAATTTAAAAAAATTACAGCTCCTCCTTACCTTTTGATTGATGTTTCTAGTTTATTCGAAGTATTTAACTTGATATTGGTTATTGCGGTGGGATATGAGCTTATAAAAGCGTTGCTATTAATTATTTCATCCAATACAATTCCTACTGTTCAAATTATCGAAATCTCAATTATTGCTATTTCAACTAAAATAATTACACTAGATGTAAAACAAACAAATAGCAACGTTATTGTAAGTTTAGCTTTATTAATTGCTGCACTCGGTCTTGCTTATTTTTTGTTGAAATATTGCAAGAAACTACAAAATAAACCCTAAATAAATTTAGTGTCACCCTGTTTTTGACTGATTTAATTGTATTTAAAAAATTAAACAATTATAAAATGAAGTTTTATGAACAACATACTAAAAAATAATGAATGGCATTCCATTTCTTATAATAATGTATTAGAGAGTCTTAATACTTCCTCTGAGGGTCTTAGTACAACAGAAGCTGGGAAACGAGTGAAAATAGTAGGATCAAATATACTGTACAGACAAACTAGAGAAAGTGCCTTTAAAATTTTGCTGAGGCAATTTCTTAACCCGCTGATATATGTTCTTCTTGCTGCTACCATCCTTGCAGTAGCCATGGGTAAAATTACCGATGGAATAGTAGTGTTTAGTGTAATAATAATTAATGCTATTATTGGGTTTATTCAAGAATATCAGGCAGGGAAAACCATTCACGGGCTACTCCAATTAATACCAGAAAATGCTACGGTAATAAGAGATGGAAAACAAAAAAACATCCCGGCTGCTGATGTTGTTCCAGGGGATTATGTATTGCTTCAGGCTGGAGACAAAGTGTCAGCAGACATGCGGCTTACTTTCGTGAAAAATATGCAGTGTAATGAATCTGTTCTTACAGGAGAATCTTTACCGGTAGAAAAAAACACGGATATTATTGCCACGGATACTGGAATTGCTGACCGTAAGAATATGGTTTTTAGTGGTACATTAATTACTTCTGGAAAAGCGGAAGGCGTAGTTGTTTTAACAGGCATCAAAACCGAGATTGGTAAAATTTCTGCACTTCTTCAAACCACTGCCTCTGTAAAATCTCCACTCACAAAATCTCTTGAAAAAATTGCTAGGGGAATTACGTTGTCCATCATCTCTGTTGGCATTTTAGTTTTTCTAATAGGAATATTTCGTAATTATGCTTTTATAGATGCAATTTTTTCTGCCATTACTCTTGCCGTCGCAGCTATCCCAGAAGGGTTGCCTGCTGTAATTACTATCGCATCAGCTATCGGTGTTATGCGCATGGCAAATAGACGGGCTATTATCAGGCACTTATCAGCGGTCGAAACTTTGGGCAGCACCATCGTAATCTGCTCAGATAAAACGGGAACGCTTACCCTTAACGAAATGACCGTTCAGGTACTTTGGAATGGTACGCAAAAATTCAATGTTACCGGAGCAAGTATTAATGCTGATGATAAAATATTAAAAAACGATTCCGATGAGGAAGGAACAGATAACGAAATTGGAGAACTTATAAGGGCTGCTGCACTTTGCAATGACGCAACACTTCACCATAAAGAGGGACAATGGAAAGCAGTTGGCGACCCGACCGAGGTTGCGCTTATAGCGGTAGCAGGGAAATTTGGAATAAACGAAGATGAACTAAGAACCAAATGGCGAAGGCTTGATGAATTACCCTTTAATTCTGAAAAAAAAATAATGGCTACTCTTCATCTATCCCCCTCCGGTGAAAAAATAATTTATCTTAAAGGCGCACCTGAATCAGTTATTCCCCTTTTATTAAATAGCGATAACTCATCCCTTGTATTTAACACCGAACTGTTACGAACAGAGGCTTTACAAATAGCAGAAACAGGAATGAGAGTGTTAGCTTTCGCTTCCAAAACATTAGATACCGAACATTCTTCACTCATTACCGAAGATGATCTTTGTGATTTTTATTTTTTAGGGATGCAGGCCATGAGCGACCCTCCAAGGATGGAAGTAAAAGAAGCGATAGATACCTGTCACAATGCTGGTATTACTGTCAAAATGATTACCGGTGACCATCCGTCAACAGCAGCGGCAATAGGCCGGGGAACTTGGGTTTAAAAATGCCGAAATAGTTATTACCGGAAAGGAACTTCAGAATTTGAATGCTGAGGAGCTTCAGGAGGTAGTAAAAAACACCAATATTTTCGCACGGGTATCTCCCGAAGATAAATTAAATTTAGTAAAGGCCCTTCAGGCCAACGGGGAAGTGGTAGCCATGACAGGAGACGGTGTAAATGATGCCCCGGCACTTAAACGTGCAGATATTGGCGTAGCTATGGGCATCAGTGGTACGGCTGTTGCCAAAGAGGCAGCAGACATGATCCTGGCTGATGATAATTTTGAAAGTATAAAGGCCGCTGTTGAAGAAGGACGAAGGGTATTTGATAACCTATTGAAATCTATAGTATTCCTTCTGCCAACAAGTATAGGATTGGGATTGGTTATTTTTATTGCCGTGTTATTTTTCCCCACGGAAGGGGGGATTCTACTTATTCCAATGCTGCCTGTTCATGTATTATGGATTAATCTTATAACTGCCGTTGCCTTGTCATTGCCGCTTGCACTTGAAGCAATGGAACCCAACGTAATGAATCGTCCGCCACGTAAACCCAATAAACCACTGTTAAGTTCCTTGATAATCTTCAGAATGGTAGTGGTTTCTCTAATAATGGCAGGTGGAACAATCGGATTATTTCTTTGGGAATATAACATTGAACTGTCCAGAGGAATTGGGCATTCACTCGCTGTTTCGGAAGCTCAAACAATGGCTGTTACAGCGATGGTTTTATTTCAGGTGTTTTATCTTATTGATTGCAGATCTCTTCATTTTTCAGTCAATAAAATTGGGCTTTTCTCCAATCCATCTATTTATATCGGAATTGCAACAGTACTGTTTGTACAAACCGCTTTTGTTTATTTTCCATTTATGAATCGTTGGTTTCACTCCTCTCCATTAAAAGCGGAGGCTTGGGGAGTTTCTGCCGCAGTAGCTTTTTCCATTCTAATAATTATTAGCATTGAAAAATGGGTCCGAAGAAAATTTTTTAAAAATAGTACACTGTAGTGCTTCTTGTAAAGTATATGATAAATTTTCATCTTTCCATCCTTTATAAGACTGACGCGTAGAAAGGTCTCGATTTTTCCAGATTGAATGAATAATTTGAATCATACCCAAAAGCAAAAAGCCGATAAATCTTAAGATTTATCGGCTTTTGAAACAATTTGCTATTAAACTTGTGGGCGATGAGGGGTTCGAACCCCCGACCCCCTCGGTGTAAACGAGGTGCTCTGAACCAGCTGAGCTAATCGCCCTGAATGCGAGTGCAAATATACATTTAGTATTTGTATTTGCAACATTATTTTTAATAAAATTACTTTTTTATGATGTCTTTTAATACTGCCTTGTTAGAATAATTGACTACTTCTAAAACAATCGGCTGATTTTTAGTGGTTTTGCCTTCAATGATGTAAAGCTTGCCATTTTCAATTTTTTTATTGCTTTTATCAAAATCAACATCACCGTAGGTTAAAGTGTTTTTAATATCGATGGTATCAATCCATTCTTCAGCTAGTTTTTCTGAAGCAATTTCGGAATAGTTGAATGGTTTGTTTCTCAAATCGTTCAAAACTCTTGCATTCGGAAAATAATTACATCTTGTATCTTTTCCGCTCAAAACCATCGCTACAAAGAATGATCCAATTACCAAACCTACTAGATAATAGGCAAAACGTTGATAGAATTTCATTTAAAATATTTTGGGCAAAGGTAAGTGAAAGTTTTTTTAAAAAACAATTAAATTGATATCGCTCTCCGGTAAATTGAACCAATCGCCAATGGCCTTGTTGGTTAAAATCCCATGATATAAATAAACGCCATTTTTCAAACCTGAGTCACAGCGAATAGCACTTTCGATTCCGCCATCTTCAGCAATTTGCAACAGATACGGGGTGATTATGTTACTGATGGAAAGCGAGGCTGTTTTTGAATATCGGGAAGGGATATTGGGAACGCAATAATGGATTACGTTATTTTTTATAAAGGTTGGTTTTTCATGGGTGGTCACTTCAGATGTTTCGAAACATCCGCCAGTATCAATACTTACGTCAACAATTACAGAACCTCTTTTCATGTGTTCTACCATCGTTTCGGTAACAATAATCGGACAACGTTCTTTACCATGCATGGCCCCAATAGCAACATCGCATCTCCGTAAAGCTTTAAGCAAAGCCTTTGGCTGAATGGTAGAGGTAAAAACACGTTGATTAAGCTTGTTTTGTAATCGTCTTAATTTTGTAATTGAATTGTCAAAAACCTTTACAGAAGCACCTAGACCTAAAGCTGTCTTGGCAGCAAATTCTCCAACGGTACCTGAACCAAGAATAACCACTTCCGTTGGAGGAACTCCGGTAATATTACCAAACAGTAATCCTTTTCCGAATTGGTTGTTAATCATTAGTTCAGAAGCGATAAGAATGGAAGCGGTTCCGGCAATTTCGCTTAATGATTTTACCAAAGGGTAGGAGCCATCATCATCTTTTATATATTCAAAAGCCAATGCGATAACTTTCTTTTTGATCAGTGCTTCAAAATATTCTTTCCGTCTCGTTTTTAATTGAATCGCCGAAATCACAATGGTTTCCGGATTAATCATTCCGATTTCTGCCATTGTAGGTGGCTCAACTTTTAAAATAATCGGACAACTCATTACTTTTTGAGTATCCGGAGTAATTTCTGCGCCGGCATCACTGTATTCCTTGTCACAATAACTAGAACTTAGCCCCGCTCCGGATTCTATCATTACACGATGTCCGTGGGAGGTAAGTGAATTTACAGCATCAGGCGTCAGGCAAATCCTTCTTTCCTGATAACTGGTTTCTTTTGGGATTCCAATAAAAAGTTCACTCTTATGTTTTGCAATTTCGAGTTTTTCCTCTTGGGGTAGCAATTGTTGTTTGGTAAAAGGGGTAAGTGACATAAATCTAGCTGTAAATAATCGGTCTAAGTTATGAAAAAGCAGTAAAATTACAAAGCTAAAAAATGATTAATTCATATTTAATTGTCTTTTACCGTTTGGTAAAGTCTTGATCGTAACTACAGCATGTTCAGAGGGAATGAGATTTGGAATCTTTTCACCCCATTCAATAAAACACCAATTTCCGGAATACAAATATTCGTCTACTCCCATATCAAGTGCTTCCATTTCGGTTTTTAATCTGTAAAAATCGAAATGGTAAACAATTTGATTGTTAGTCGTTTGGTATTCGTTAACTAAAGAAAAGGTTGGACTACTTGTTGCCTCTTCAACTCCTAAAATTTTGGCTAAAAATTTAATCAAAGTTGTTTTTCCAACACCCATTTCTCCATGAAATAAAATTATTTTAGGAGGATTTTGAGCCATTATTTTTTGGGCAACCTGATTGATTTCATCAAGTGAAAACTGAATTTCCATATTGAAAATAAAACTTATTTTGGGTTAAATACTAAAAAAGGAATAATCATTTCTTCCAGTGAAATTCCACCGTGCTGATAGGTGTTTCTGTAATAACTCACATAATGGTTGTAGTTATTCACATAGGCCAGAAAATAATCATTCTTTGCAAAAATATAGGAACTGCTCATATTTATGGCAGGTAATCCGATTTTTTTTGGGTCTTTCACGGCATAAACATCTTTGTCTTCATACGTCAGACTTCTTCCTGTTTTGTATCGTAAATTCAAACTCGTGTTTTTATCGCCAATTACTTTAGATGGATTTTTTACGTTGATGGTTCCATGATCGGTTGTTAATATCAATTTGAATCCCAATTGTTGCGCTTGCTGAATGATTTCCAAAAGCGGTGAATTCTTAAACCAACTCAATGTCAAGGAACGATAGGCTTTATCATCTGCAGCCAGTTCCTTCACCACATCCATTTCGGTTTTGGCATGCGAAAGCATATCAACGAAATTATAAACCACCGTTACTAAATCGTTATTTTTCAATGATTTGAAATTTTCAACCAGTTTCTTTCCGGCAGCAAAATTGGTGATTTTAAAATAATCCTGTTTGATATTTAACCCTAATCGTTTCAAATGTGCTGTCAAAAATTCGGCTTCGTACAAGTTTTTTCCGCCTTCTTCGACATCATTTTTCCAATACTGCGGAAATTGTTTTTCCATTTCCAAAGGCGTTAATCCTGAGAAAATAGCATTTCTGGCATATTGTGTAGCTGTAGGAAGTATGGCGTAATACGGAACCTCTTTTTCTAATTTGTAATGGTTATTGACCACACTTTCAAAGACTTTCCATTGGTCATATCTCAAATTATCAATTACGATAAAAAGTACGGGCTTATCTTTTTTGGTGATTTCAGGAACCACGAGTTCTCTGAATAAAGTGTGCGATTGAATCGGTTTATCTGCTTTTGGAGCAAACCAATCTTCATAATTTCTTTCGATGAATTTCCCAAATTGCGAATTAGCTTCTGCTTTTTGAGATTCCAAAATTTCAATCATTCCCTGGTCATTGATATCTTCGAGTTCTAATTCCCAAAAGATCAGTTTTTTATACAATTCTACCCAATCTTCATAGGAATTGACCATCGACATTTCCATTGAGATTTTTCGGAATTCCTTCTGATAATCCAAAGTTGTTTTTTGGGAAATTAATCTGGAATGATCCAGGTTTTTCTTTAAACTCAATAAAATCTGATTCGGATTGACTGGTTTTATCAAATAATCGGCTATTTTAGAACCGATGGCTTCCTCCATGATATATTCTTCCTCACTCTTGGTAATCATAATTACGGGAGTAGAGGATTTTTTCTCCTTAATTTCCTGAAGCGTTTCCAGTCCGCTCATTCCAGGCATATTTTCGTCCAGAAAAACGATGTCGAAATCGCCTTCTTCAAAAACATCAACGGCATCACGACCATTGTTACAGGTAGTTACATCGTAATTTTTCTTTTCAAGGAATAAGATATGCGGTTTTAAAAGATCGATTTCATCATCAACCCAAAGTATTTTTATATTGTCCATAATGGTTTGTATATTTTTAAGAAGTAATAAATAAAGAGGCAATTTAACATTATCCGAACGCTTTGTTCTTAATATTATTGTAAAGTTTTTTTGATTTGTTTAAGCTATACCGATAGCTATTTAATAAAGAATTAAAAAATTCATTGTTTCATTATTTAATAAAGTAACCAATCGACATTTTTATCAAATTTTGAGCATCCAACAAAAAACAATAAATTTGGTAACAAATAATGAAAAATCATTACCAATCATCAATTAAAATAAATCCTATGAAGTGGTCTAAAAACCTATTATTACTTGCCGTGGCAACTGTTTCTTTATCTAGTTGCAGTAAAAAAGAGGCTGTTTTATCCGATCCGTTAGTAACCAACAGAGATACTTTGGTAAATCCCGGGGACAACTTTTTTATGTATGCCAATGGTGGCTGGTTCAAGCGAAATCCTATACCATCATCCGAAAGGAGCAATGGAATTTTCAGGACAATAGGGGATACCATCAACAATCAAATCAAACAAATTTGCGAAAAATCGGCTGCTGATGCTGATGCTCCGAAAGGAAGTAACAAACAAAAAATTGGTGATTTTTATGCCTCCGGAATGGATTCACTTGCCATTGAAAAAGCGGGTCTTACTCCTTTGAAAGCGGAAATGAAAACTATTGAATCGATAAAAGATGTGCCATCATTAATGTCAACTATCGCGCATTTGCATACCATTGGCGCGAGTCCGGCATTTTCATTTTATTTAGGTCAGGATGATAAAATAAGTACAAAGTATGCGTTGTTTTTTGGTCAGGGCGGTTTAGGTCTTGGCGACAGGGATTATTATTTTAACACCGATGCACGAACAGTAAATATCCGAAAAGAATATGTGAACCATTTGCAGTCCATGATGAAATTGATGGGTGAGGATGAAGTTACCGCGACAAAAAATGCCGGTACGATTATGAAGCTCGAAACCGATTTGGCAAAAGCCTCCCGCAAATTGGAAGCACTTCGTGATCCGATAAAAAATTATAATAAAATGAGTGTCGCGCAATTCAGTAAAACAACACCGAATATTGCGTGGAATACTATTTTACCAACACTTGGTGTGACTAAAGCCGATACAATTATTGTTGGTCAACCTGAATTTTATACGGCATTAAACACTTTAGTAAAAAGTTATTCCATCGATGACTGGAAAACTTACCTGAAATGGGATTTAGTAAATTCCCATGCTTCCTATTTGAATAATGCTATCGAGAAACAAAATTTCAAGTTTTATGCAACCGTTTTAGGTGGCGTTACCAAACAAAAACCACGTTGGAAAAGAGTCGTGGAAAAAACCGATGGTTCATTAGGGGAATTAATCGGACAGGTTTATGTTGCAGAATATTTACCAAAAGGGTCGAAAGAAAAATTACTCGAAATTGGAAACAACATCCGCGATGTTTATGCTTCGCATATCAAAAAGTTAGACTGGATGAGTGAGCCTACCAAACAAAAAGCATTGCATAAATTGAGTAAAATTGTTATGAAAGTAGGGTATCCTGACAAATGGAAAGACATGAGTAAGCTTACCATCGACAGAAATTCGTATTGTGCCAATGTGATGCAATCCAATGCTTGGGAATACAATTATATGATTGCCAAATTCGGAAAACCGGTTGACAGAACGGAGTGGTTTATGAATCCGCAAACTTATAATGCGTATTACAATCCGAGCAATAACGAAATTGTGGTTCCGGCCTGTAACATTATGGTTCCCGGTTTTGAAGGCCGTATGCCTGATGATGCCATTTTGTACGGAATTATCGGAGGTTCTACTTTTGGTCATGAAATAACGCACGGATTCGACGATCAGGGAAGCCAATATGATGAAAACGGAAATCTAAACAATTGGTGGACTGCCGAAGATTTGAAAAAGTTCCAGGCCAAAACCAAACTGATTGTTGCCCAGTTTAATAAATTCAGTGTTCTTGGTGATAAACATGTTAATGGAGATGCTACTCAAGGTGAAAATATTGCTGATTTAGGTGGTGTAGTTATGGGTTATGAAGCTTTCAAAAAAACGAATCAATACAAAAACAACGAAAAAATAAGCGGTCTTAGTCCGGATCAACGTTACTTTTTGGCTTATGGTTATGCCTGGATGGTGAATATAAAGGATGAAGCGCTGGCTAGTCAGATTATGACTGATGTGCATGCTCCGGCGCAATTCCGTATTAACGGGCCATTGAGTAATATGCCGGAATTTCACAAAGCTTTCAATATTAAAAATGGAAGTCCAATGTATCAGCCGAATTTGCTTCGTGTGGTGATTTGGTAAGTCTTTGAATTAATAAAATTAAAAAACCATTCGTTGCGGCGAATGGTTTTTTGTTTGTAGTAATTCTGAAATTAGTTGACTAAGTCTAATAATCTCTTGAAACCGTAGTCCTGTTATGCACAATGTATTTATTGATCCAATAAATCCAAAACATCTTGTTTGGATACTTTATTTCCATCAAAATAGAAATAGGTGTAGAGGGAAAATGTGCTATCTTTTACAATAATATGCGTCGCATGTGGTGTTTTAATTTCAATAGTATCTTTATCGGATTGTACAACGGGAATTTTCAAAGAGTCCATTTTTTTCAAAAGCTTTGCATTGTACCAAATTATATCATCAGCAGCGGTATAAAAATTTTCTTCGTCGCTGTTCTTTAATTTTTCCGTTTCTAATGAATCAAGTTCCACAATAAGTACCGTAGGTTTTTTGAATTCGAAAATTTGTCGGCTGGTTTCAACTACATGAATCAAATCATTGTTCTTTGCTTCAATGGATTTTGTGTCAGTAGCGTTTTTTGATTTTTCTCCACAAGAAGTCAAAATTATAATAAAGAGTAGCGTTAGCAGTCTTTTCATTTTGTAGTTTTTAATTCCCGCCACAATTTTGTTCATATATCTCTACAATTTTGTAAAATTCGGTGGCTTTTAGTTCTTCTTTTTTTAGAAGTTCTACAAAATTCGGGCAAATGTCCTTAAAATTCATTTCTACAACCATATAAAGATTAAATCCTGTCATAAAATTCAAATCTGACCTATGAATTCCAATAGCAAATGCAAAATCATCATTTTCTCTTTGTAAATAATAAGAATCCCCTTCATAATAAGAGTTTCTCATTTTACCATTTGAGCCACCCGCAGAATTACCTTCAAAATGAATGAGATAAACACTTATTTTACCTTGCTTTACAATTTTAACGAATGATTTTTTATCATCTAAATTAAATTTTGTCGGATTAAATATTTTATTATTCCCTACAATTATGGTTGTATAATTATCAGTTGTATTTTTTTCATTCTGAATTTGAAAACCTTTTACATCTTCTATTTTAAATTTTTCTGTTTTTCCGTTTTCTTCGGATTTAAATTTAATTTTTATGTCCTTGTATTTTGGAATTTCTATAAATCCGTTTTTTGTTGTTCCATCATTGAATGTAATAGAACCAGGATTATATTTTGCTAAAACTGTAAATGGAATTAAGATTAAAAGGAATATTATTTTTTTCATATAGGATCGTTTTATATTTTATTTCGCCAAATGCTCTAGGACTTATAGAGTCCCTACAAATTTTTTACTTAATTCTAAAAAATTAAGACGGCTATAAAAAAGAGAGGGTTATAGGAAGTTACTCAAGCTCTGTAATCTTGCAAAATACTGTTGGCAGTTGGTTTTATTTTGTTTTTACTATTTTGTTGTCCTCGAAATTCTCCTGATATTCCAATTGGTCATTTTTGTCATACCGCATAAAAGTCCCATTTTTCATGCTGTTTTTAAAATTCCCGATTTGCCAAAGCTGCCCTGTTGCACGATAAAATTTCCATTCTCCTTCCATTAGGCCATTTTCAAAACGGCCTTCGGCTTTTAATGTTCCGTCTTTGAAAAAGTAGGTGAGTTTGTTCCCGTTTAGTTCGTAGATTTTTTGTCCGTTTGCGTAGTTTTTCTTGTCTAACATAGTTTTATTATTTTGTCTGTTAGTGTTTCGTTATACTCAGATTCAAATATTATTGTTCTTCATTGCTAATTTTCCGGCTAAGTAAGCCATAGGAATATAGGCTACCGCTAAATCCAAAACGGTAAACCGGGTTGGAGAAGGCAGCATGAAAACGCTGGAGATTCCTCCCAGTAAAAAGAAGCCGCCAATGGACATTGCAAATTTCATTTTATGGTTTGCGGCTATCATTGCAGCTACGAACGCACCAACAAATGTCCCCAAAGCATGGGCTAAAAACGGAAAAATAAAATGCTTGGGCTCGAATAAATGCATCGATGCTTTCAAACCCTCAGTTGTAGTCACATCCGCTCCGTCTGGAGGAGGGATTACGGAACCGCTGATCATGATGAGTCCCATGTTTACGACACTTCCGATAATAAGACCTGCTATAACTGCTAAAATGTTTTTAATGATTGGTTTCATAGTTGGTTGTATTTAATGGTTATGCTTGGTTGTTGTTATTTCCTTTTGTTTAATTTTATTGTTGCTATTCTCAAAGTTTATTAAATAACTTTAAATTAAGCCCAAAACCCCAATCTTGCCAAACCTGTGTTGGGCAATGTATTTATTGAAGATCCATTCTTAATTGAATTGGATTTTCTTTTCTCTGTTTTTTATATTTTTTCCCTTGATTAGTTTCATATGTTGTATTAGATTCTGTTATTTCTAATACGGTAATAACTTTATTAAATGTAATATATATTTTACCAGTATCGTCTATTCTTCTATTTTGTTGTAGAACGCATTTAATTGCAGTTGCATTATTAAAATCAACTTCTAAATTTAAAACAGAATTCTTAAAATCTTCATCTTTCATTTGAAAACTTATAATTTCTTTATTGTAAAATCCCTTCCAATGAAAATTTCCAGATTTTAAAACAGGTGAAATTATATCAATAATTGCTTCTTCATCGATGAGTGGAGGAAACTCACTAGTGTTTATTATAAAAGTACTAAATTCAGCTCTTTCTATTGTTTTTTCTGGAATTGTAGTTTTATTATTATTGTCTAGTCCAGTAAAAGAAATTGCAGAAATTTCTTTTTCACTTAACAATTTTTTATAGAAATTTGATTTATGCCAGTTTACTTTAAAATCAGATTCAAAATGCTCAACAATTTTTTCAACTATTTCACTTGAAATTGAATCTGTATTTAAATTATTAGTTATTTTTTCTAATTCTGCTTTTTTAATCTGATTGTCAAGTTCTAGATTTTCAATTTGTAAATTTACAAGTTTCCTGTTTTCAACAGGAATTCGTGAATATATTAAGACAATTATTGCAAGTAAAAGAGTTAGTTGTGGAGAGTTTTTCCCAATTAATTTCCAAAATTCTTTAAATCCACCTTCTTCGGGTATTTGACAAAGTATTGAAGCGTCAATATTTAAATCTGCACAAATGATTTTAATAACGCTTAACAATTCCCGTTCACATTCATTTCGCGTGAAAGCATCAATTATATGCAATTCATCTTTTCGATAAAAATGTAATTCTAATATATTACTATCTATTATTTGCATATTTTTTTTATATCGGCCAACTCGTTTATATTAAGAATGTTTTTGATTCAAATATTTTTCAATCCATATCAATTAGAATGAACTTGTATAAAAAGAAGGTTTTATTTTTCGCTAATTTATTCAAAAATTACTTACAAATTATAAATGCAATAAAATTTTTAAAAACCTAACAGATAAGAGGAGAGACTTTGATATAGTGCAAATGCACTTTGATACTGAGCGGAGGTACTTTGATACAGTTCAGATGCACTTTGATACTGTGCAAATGCCGTTTGACTCTGTCCATTTGAGGTTTGACACTGTACAAATGTGCTTTGACATCGTGCGCGAGCACTTTGATATCGTGCGTTCCTCCAATTCTATAAATATAATTTGTTTGTAAAAAGATTTAAAACGGATACCCAATCGCTAAATTGAATACCAGATTTTCTTTTCTCCA
>NZ_DATDPV010000059.1:0-46741 GCF_035292545.1 Flavobacterium sp.
GCATAAGGATTTATTTGATGTACTTCTTTTAATACATAATAAGCAGAACGGGGATACAATTCATAGATTCCATTCTCATTGGCTGGCCCTTTGGCACATATCCCAAACCACTCCTCATTCATGTTGTTCTCCCCTTTTTCAAAGTCTTTTGTATATCCGCCGTTAGCCCATGAAGCATTGGTATCATGAATGTCTAAATTAGTGGTCTGACCTGCTTTCCACCAGCCATCGCTGAATTGAAACGTAAATCCTCCAAGCGCGTTCTGGGCTTTTCCTAATCCGGCTGCATTTTGATAGATTTCCTTCCAATTGTTTTGCAGGTAGTAAGCCTGCGACTTTTGGTCTTCCTCGTTAGTAATTGCATTAAAGGCGTCTGCTCCGAATTCTGTAAATAAAACAGGTTTTCCATATTCCTTTTTTACACGCTCGAAAAAGTCACCAAACGATGCGCCTCTGTACACATTAGACCCGAGAATATCGAAGTCCTGACATTCTTTAGATATGATATCCAAAAACAGCAGATCACCGTTACAAATTGCAATTGGGTGAACAGCATCTATTTTTTTCATTGCAACCGCGGCTTCATTAAACAACTTATACATCGAAGAAGCGCGTTTCGTAGATTTTCGATCTTCAATAGGAATGTTCTCTGTCTCAGCTCCGTCCCAAAACAAGCCATAAGCATTTTCGTTACCTAGTAAAAACAACAACAAGCCTTTGGTATCTTTATATTGCGCTGCCATTTGATTAACCTCTTGAAGCAGCAAATCGTGAACTCTGGGGTCAGAGTATTCCGTATTTGGAAACCAAGCACCGTTTAATGTCAAACCATATCTGCCGAAACTGTGGTTTAACATTGTATGTATGCCATAATTTACATAAATGTATTCGATCCATCTTTTTGGAATTCCCGTATATACTCGTATCGTATTTACACCCATGTTTTTGAGCAAAGGCATTTCATTATCCAATGCTTCTTTGATTATGTCATCAGATTGACTCCATAAACTATAAGAGTAATTTTTCCCAATCGGATAATAATCCCAGTTCATCCCGTTTACAACAAAATCTTTTCCATTGACAACAAGTTTTGTCCCTTCATTATTCTTTTCAATTGATACTTTATCGGCCTGCGCATAAATACCCGAAGAAAAGCAACAAAAGATTAGTACTAAAATATTTTTTTTCATACAAACTACTTGATTTAATTGATTGCTAAAATTTTAAAGAGATCGATAGATTAGACTGGCCCTAATTTCTCTGTGAAAAGGTAAATATATCTGATTGAACCATTAAAAGTCCAAAAAGAACCACAACAAAAAATATACAATGCGAAAAAATCGTATAAAATTATAATTATTTGAAAATCAATGTGTTGAAATCGGATTCAGAAAAAAAAGCATTGACCAAAAAACAATTTGTGAAATATAGAACCTTAATGTTGTGGTGTTGTATAGGTATTTCTAAGACAATGGATTCCAGCTTATTGCATTTAAACCGACAAAATATACTCAACCAGGCCTTGTTCATGGGGTAAATCCATTTTCTTACGCAAACGATATCGTTTTATTTCTACACTTCGCACAGAAATATTGAGCAATGGAGCAATTTCCTTCGAGGAAAGGTTCAGTCTCAGGTAGGCGCACAACCGCAAATCATTCGGCGTTAATAATGGATGTGCCTGTTTTATTTTTTTTAAAAAATCTTTATCCGCACTGTCAAATGCTTCCTGGAAAACATTCCAGGTATCGTCTTTTGAAATGTTTTTATTGATTGTGGAGATAACAGATTTAATTCCCCCGCTATCGCTTTCTGAAGTTTTCTTCAGATCTTCTTTGATGAAAGCAAGCAGTTCATTTTTGCTGTTCAAACTCATTGCAGAAGCCACTAACTCTTTGTTAATAAAATCCACATCCTGAGAAAGCTGCTCGTTTTTAATCCGCATCAGTTGTTTTTCATTTTCCAGTTCCTGTATTTCTAATAATAGATTGTTCTCTTCAATCAACTTATTGCTTAGATTCTTATAATATCTTTTATATTTTTTGTGAATGAACCGCGCCAGGATAAACGATAAAATAAAATAGATAATAATAGCCAGGTTGGTTCCATACCAGGGCTTTAAAATTGTAAAGGAATAAGCGGCTGTGTTTTCAGGATTTGAATTGGCAGACTTGGCTCTAACCTTAAATACATAATCTCCGGAAGCTAAGTTTTTGAAATTTATTGATGATTTTGTACTCCAGTCGCTCCATTTGTCCTCAAAACCTTCGAGCATATATTGATATTCCGCATTGAAATATTTATTGTATTCTGGAATGGTAAAACTAAAAGTAATATTGTTCTCTTTAAATTTATAGCTTCCTTTTTCCTGAATCGGATTATTTCTTACTGTCGCATTTAATGCATTTGAAGCGATATTTGTAATCGAAACTTTATAATTCCTTGAGGTTAAATCATTAATATTTATAGTATAATAGCCATCAGTAGTCCCAAAAATATAATTGGAATTAGTCAATTGTGCTATATTTTCGTACCCCAGCATCGAATTGGTCAAGGAAACCGGAATCGGTATCGTATTTTGTTCGAGATGACCGCTTAGTTTACTATGGGAATAATAACTGATATGATTTTTTGAAAACAACCAGATCTTGTTGGTATTGTCTACAATCATTTTGCCCGAGGTATATTCATCTTTCTCAAAAACCGAACTCAATAATCTGTCTTTATTGAATTGTTTTGTCCTATCGTCTAATTTATAAACACCCTCCTTATAGGCGTAGTAAATTGAATTGTTATACCGTACCAGGCAGGAATTTTTCCCTTTTGAAGGCTTGACATAAGTGGTAAAAGAATTTATTTTCAGCAATTTAGCATCAGTCTCTAATCTGAGAACACCTTTATATTCATGGCTTACATAAATTTCAAAGTTATGTGTGATTTCGAAATACTTTGATGAATAATCAAATCCTGAAATCTTGTTTCTGAAGTGCCACTGATTGTTGGTTTTTTCTAAAACTGAAATACCATAATAATTTCCCTGCAGCAATAGATTCTTTTGCCCGGGTACTGTCCCGAATTTCCACGTTCCTGATTTTGAAAAAATGTGTCGAGATTTCCCGTTTTCAATTACAAAAGTGCCCCTGTCATGGCCGCAAAACAAGCTCCCGTCATATCCATACAAAGACCAGACTTGCCCTTTAGTGCCATCTATGAATTGGAACTCCTCATTGCTTTTATAATTTTTAAAAAACAATCCCTGATTTGTTCCGATGTATAATTTCCCCAAATGAAGTATTGAACAATAAACAGTACCCAAAACACCCGAATTATCAACAAAATTTTTAATTGGGGATTGCAAATTGATACAGTTGATACCGTTGTCCAAACCTGCCCAAAGATTTTTATCATGATCCTCGAACAACGACAGTACAGTATTATTGCCCAAACCTTTACTTTGTGAGATATGGTATTTTTTCTTTCCTTCTTTGGTTAATATAAAAATTCCCTCCGAAACGGTGCCGATTGCAAAACTCCCGTCAGAAAGCAATTCACTACTGTAAACGCTGCTCACAGACAATTCAGCATCGGCTTCAGTTGAAAATTTTGACAGTTCTGTTACGATTAATTTATAAAAACCATTGGACTGCGTCGAGATAATCAGTTCGTCTTCTGCTGAAAAAATATTGACAATTCTATTATTTCTCAGATCTGGACTATTGGAAATCAAGCGACTTTTCCCGGCTTCAATTTCGAATAGTCCTCCGCTTCCGGTTTGGTAATAAATAGAATTATTGGTCCTGAAAGACTTAATGATACCATCTTTAGGCGCTATTATTTTAAACGTACCTGATTTCGAATCAAAAATATAGATCCTGTCCAGTGACTGGAAGATAACCCATTGATCATAATTCAGAATATTCCAGAATTGCTCATCCGCAAGGATGCTCTTTTTTATGGACCCGCTCAGGGAATAGTATTGAAGCATCCCGTCCGCTTTTCTTGTCCAATATCCAAATTCCATATAAGAACCAGTATAAATACGGTCATCGATTACTTTTACAGAGCGAAGGATGGTTTCATTTGGTGAAGGATATAAAGTCCAGGCACTGCCGTTGAACTCCAGAAGACCATCATTATTGGCCGAGAATATAAAATGGTTTTTATCCTGAGATAGCATCCAGTTCTGATTTCCCGCAGCATAAACTAAAGGTGAATATTTTACTATCGGCGGTAACTCTTGGGAGAAACTCAATAAAAAATTAAGTAGCAGCGCACAAGTAAAATAACCTTTGAATTTATTTTTCAACATTGAAATGGAGTAAAAAGAAAAATTTTAATAAAAATATTAATAATTTTTGGATTAAATCAAATATTATGTCATAAAAAAGCACGTTTCTTTCAAAACGTGCTTTTCATAAAACAATCTAATTTACATTATAACAACTATTTTTTCAAAACCTTAGTAGTTTCAGTTTTACCTTCACTTGTAGTTTGTACAATATAAAATCCTTTCTGAAGATTCGAAATATCTAAAGTGGCAATATTTGACTCAGGATTTTTGGTGATTACTTCTTGTCCTAATACATTGTAAACCGAAATTTTTTCTATGGTACTGTTAGCTTGAATAGTTAACTCGCTTGCAGCCGGATTTGGATATACCTTCACCTCTGACTTGTTAAAGGTCGTCGTTGCTAAAGGAAGTCCTTTGTACAAATAAATATTGTCAACGTAAACAATACCTAAATTTGATGTGATGATAAATTGAGCCAAATCATTTCTCAAACCAGCAGTCCAGCTCGTCAATGGCATGTCTAATGAAATCCAAGTTCCAGGATTTGGATTAGGTAACGCTGGATTGCTTGCATTGGTTGTAGAGAATTCTATAGCCGAAACTTCTCCTGCGCCACCGCCCCATTGAGAAAATTTCATATTGAAACTTTTATCCAATGTTGGCGTAGCAGTCCAGATATCAATATGGAAACGTTGCATTAAAGTTGCGTCAAGATGGTGACCCGCACCGCTGAAATCTACTCCGATAAAGTTATTAAAAGTAATTTTCTTTGTGGCGTTACCTGCTACTATCACATCCTCTATATCCGAATCATCCCAAGGAGCAGACCAGGAATCAATAGGAATATTGGTGTAAGCATTGCTGAAAAGAGAAAAGACATCTGCAGCATTTCTGTTCGGTGGAGTCGGCGCAGCCTCTAATGGGATAGCTGTTACTACTAAAGTACCTGTTACGCTGCCTGCCAAATAAGGAGGTGATGCAGCCTGATTTGCCGTGATGGTTGAAGTTCCTGCTCCAACTATAGTTACTGTATGACCGGATATTGTAGCTACTGCCAGGTTGCTGCTGGTATATGAAAAGGCACCTGGACTGTCACTTGTAGGGTCTGTTAAATCAAAAGGAAGATCTCCAACATATTTTGCCGGTACTGTAAGTGGACCAATTACAGGTGTACCTGCAGGAGCAGCTGTTTTCCAGAAGTATAAATTATCAAGATAAATTGTTCCTCCGTTTCCGCCGTCAAATTTAAATTGGATTGTGTTGGTTAAGTTACCGGTAATACCTGCTACCGGAATATCCAATGATTGCCATGAACCTGCTACGCTTGCAATAGCATGTGGCACTTCAGGCCCCGAACTTATTACAAATACATTCGGACTTTGATTATTGGTCCAGACATCAACGTGCAAATATTCCATATTGGATATATTTTGTGGTGTTCCAGCCCAGTCTGTTCCTTGATAGTTAAAATTAGCATACTGAAGCACATTGTTTCCGCTAATCGATATTTCGCTTACGACGGTACTCTGGCCCCAGTTCGGGTTGGTATTTACCCCCGGGATATTTGCATAAGATGACCCATAAATAGAGATGACATCTGATGCAACCCGTGCAGGTGGCGTTGGTGCTGCGCTGCCCGGCACCTGGGCAATTCCTAATGACGATATCATCAGAGCAATTAAAAAAGTAATTTTTTTCATGATGGGTTAGTTAGATATTTGAAATCCAAATATACCTCTTTTGTTTGTAAATTGATTTTAAGATATATATACAAAAACTATACAAAATAAATTATACGCAAACGTTTGAAACAAGGCCTGTCAACAGTATTCCTAGTATAAACGACCATATTCCAAAATCTACTGTAATTAATATTTGTTGTGGTAATGTATAGGTAATCTTATCCTTATTAAATTGCTTCAAAATCAAATTATTATTTGCACATAATAATAAATGGTAATCAGAATTAAATAATAGTAATTATTCACAATTCCTTATTCCGGATTCAAACGTTGATACTTCTACGAATATGGAATTATGATTTAGGGCTAATATGAGCAATTTTTGGGCCCTTATAAAAATGGCTGTAATAAGTCGAACCTAAATATTTTTTACATAAACCATGACAGAAGCGGACCACAAATAATGAATTAGCAGATATTCTCTTTTTCGTAAGAAAATAATTAAAGGAATGATAATTAAAAGACTTGACCTAGAATGTAGGGTCATATAATACAAAAGCCGAGCTAATTTTTTAAATAGCCTTTTTGGTGGCATTTGGAATTGGAAACAAATTGTTATTTTTGATGGTATGAGATTATTTTTCACTTCGACTATTTGTTTTTATTATTTTCTAAACAATTAAAGGAATCAATAAAATATTGTAAATCATATAAATATACGGGATCAAATGAGTCTTCAGGCATTTGAGCGAGTTGAACAAAATTTATGTTCTTGTGAGGCGAAATTCCTCAAAGTAGATTTTGCAGTATTATGAAAATTGCTTGTCTTAAGGTCTTTGTATCGCAATACAAGTTGTAATTTTTTAGATAGATTATGATATCAAACTTTTGGATTTCTACATCATGCCCTAATGACAAAAATTTGAGTTCACTTGCTTTTAAACCTATTTTTCCTGATGACCTAAGGCTCCTCTAGATTATTCATTAGTTCTTCAATTTCCTCAGAAGGTTTGATGAAAGCACTGAATTTCCAAGTTCGTAGTTTTGGTGCATTATCAACTAAATCAATGACTTTTCTGAAATTATCAGGATTACCATTAGCCGTTATGATAAATTCGGTATTTTCGGTGGGATTGTTAGGCAGGACAAGTATGAAGCCAATTTTTTTGCTATATTATTTTAAGTTTTTATCTAACCAAAACTGGATTTGATTTTGTTTTTCAGGGGGTTCTTTGCTGCAATTTTTTATCGTTTGTTAATTCGTAAACGTTTTTAGGAGGAGGTTCCTCCTTGTCGGGATGACAAAATTGAGGTATAATGATTTTTGAATTCCCCCGAATTGTATCCCTTTAAAATGAGAAACTATGAATAATTTGATATCCCGCAAATGAAAAAACCCCACTAAATAATTAAATTTAGTGGGGTTTGCTTCGTTTTGTATTTCTACTGGCGGAGAAAGAGGCTCCGCTGACCTTATATTGACATCAGTGTTTTCAAGGCTTCCCAACGTTTACAAATCCGTAGGGTAACTCATAGGGTAACTGTTTTTTGAAGCTTTCAAAGTACTGTTGTAAATGTATTAAAAAAAGGATGGAATAATGAAAAAAAAAGCGGTTGTTTATCCTCCCTGAAATAAGATATTGTATTTTTCTTTATATACATCTGAAAGGGAATAAATTATGCGTCGTTCTAAAATAGGTTAACTAAAAAAATTTACAACTACTTTTTTTGTGAAATAAATAAGAAAATCGTACAAGAGAACCAGCCAAATGAACTTTTTTTACACACAAGAGAGGAAATGCAATTGCTGAACTTAGAATATATTTGTGTTTTTGAATCAATTATAAGTTTAAGTAATTCAGTTGCTATTTACTTGCCAAATAAGGATATTTAAATCGCCATTCCAATGAATCTGACCAATTATTTTCCTTGAAATAGAAACTCTTTACCTCCCATTCTGTGAATATCAACTGTTGCTTCATTCCCCAAATTACTTCATTATTAATTTAAAAATCAGTATTTTGACATTGGCATCCATAAGTTTGAATTTTAAATAATTGATAAAAAACGAATATAAATATTTCATTTTGTTTTATAAGGACATACCACCTGACGCTTCAATTCGTTGACCTGTTATCCATTTTGCATCATCGGTACACAAGAATGCGATTATACCTCCTATATCATCTGCCTGACCAACCAGTGGAATTGCAGTAATTGATTTAAGACATGCCTGTACTTATGGATTATCTCTCGTGTGACCGCCACCAAAATAAGATGCAATTACACCAGTTACAACAATATTGACTCTAATATTGGAGAATTCAGTAACCTAACGCAACAAATGATAAATTTTATCTTTGTTGAATTATGGAAAAGAAGTTCAAGCGAAACAGATCTACGATTACCAAAGAAGTAAAACTTTGAATATTAAAACCTACTGATATCTACAAGGCTGATTTAGTATATTGGTATGCTTTAGAAATCAATAAAAGCAAACGAGTTCAGGACAAAATAAACTCACATCCTAAACTTAAACTTTTAGTATCCAGAAGTTTAAGTTTAGAAACAAGTCCTGAATTAATGGATGGACAAATCAAGGTATTATATCCAAATATCCCCTATAATTTCCATTTCTTACGAATCCATTTATAATTCAAGGCAATCCTATTTAGGTAAAAAACTAATCAAGCTTCTGCCCTATCATCATCACAAAAGACAAGACAAAAGACAAGACAAAAAAACAAGAACCAGAATCAACAACCAAAGTGCATTGACCTCAGAGAAGCAATTGGACATCGGGAAGGAGATTTAATGATTGATATGGGACAAAAAAGTGCCGTCGCAAAAGTGGTAGAACGAAAAACGAGATATACTTTCATTATAAAAATTGACAATCGAATACATAAGAAAAACAATGACTTACGTATTACGGAATGGAAATGGCAAATCATAAATGCCCTCAGAGTATATAGGAATAGACATCTTTTCGCTCATCCTTATTCTTCTTGGGAACGAGGAACTACCGAAAATACCAACGGACTTATCAGACGTTTTTTTCCTAAAGGAACTGATATTTATAACTTAACAAATCAATAATTGAAACAATTATAGAACAACTTAAACAACAGCCCAAAAAAAGGTTTTTTCTTCGTATAATGTAATGTATTGATAACTGTAAGTGTCGTTTTACTCAATAGTATTAGAATATATTACTCTAGAAAAAAAACCAAATAAAATTAAACAACTAACTACTAACTAATAGACTTACAAATTAAAACGTGATAATCCGTATTCATTAGCATTAATAATCTTTGAATATACATGAATTTAGGATTATATATTTTTAAAATTTATACTTAACGTCTATTGTTTTGTATAAATTCCACTATTATTTTGGCTTTTTGGATTTATTGTTCTTCTATTAGTCATTTGAAATGATCTTGCCGAATAGATTTTTTTTCTCGGCTGTTCATTTTATAACTTTAATAGTACATAAATAAAAATTCATCAGATAATAATTGAGAAATAAACATATCAGAATATGCTATATATAGTATCAAAAAATAAATTAAAAGGCGCTTTGCTCAATATTAATTTTGATTTATTCGTAAATTTGTTTATTTAAAAAACAAAAAAGGATGACTCATAATTTTTTTAAAGATAGCCCGTTCAAGACGCTTATTTCATTTCATATACTAATTGAAGCTTTAGAGGAAATTGCTGTTAGTGATGTGGACTATCGATCTAATTATGCCAAAGCTTTACTGAAAGAAATTGAGCCTTTTCCTGAATTTAGAACCGGTATTGAGGACTTAAATTTAATTTTGGAAAATGAAACCTTAGTTAAACATTTGCTCGCCGATTTATTCCCGACAGCTTTAACAAAGAATGAGATTAAAGCGGTTACAATTCCATTTCAGAATTTTTCCTTTAATTATTCTGAAAGATTTAAAAAAATAGTTAATGAAGCTGGTGTATTATTTGACATGGCAATCCGTGATTTTGATTACCATCAATTCTACATTATGAGTTGTACGTTGATTTTGAATGAATTCTATGGTCAAAAAATCGACTTCAATAAGCCTTTATTTTATGACATACCAAACGCAAATGGTATAATGAATCAATATCGCATTTTATACAATGCTGACTTTATTGAAATTATACCAACAGATAGCGCTCCAGAATTAACTCCGGATGATATCGACTTATTGATAGACAATTACGATAATATTGATTTATGGCAAGAGAAATTTCCCGTTGAAAGTTGGATATTAAAAGGTTTTGGTATCGCAATTCTTTTTGATGCCACAACAGAAAGTTCCATTTCTAAATTAAAAAGTAATCTTTTGAAACCTGAAAAGGAACAAGTGATATTACATGAAAATTTTGAAGCTATTTTTCGCTCTATATTTAAAATTGCCGATTTAAAAGTTGGTTTGATTATCTATGATCCTGAAGAAGATAAATTTACAAAAACTACTTTCAACGATAATAGCCTTAGTAGTTATATTCTTTCCATTGAACAAGAAGTTGATTGCAAAAATGCCCTTTTGGGTTGTTCATTTGAAGATTTATTGGAAAACAAAAAGACAATAGCCATTTCCAATGTTGAAAAATTTTCTTTATCATCCGGAAATGAAATACTTGGTAATCATTTATTAAAACAAAACATCCACAGTTGTATTTTTGCTCCGATTGTAAAAAACGATAATCTTTTAGGAGTTGTAGAGCTTGTTTCGGCCAGTCCCAGAGTACTTAACAGCATAAATGCCTGTAAATTAGATTTAATTTTACCTTATTTAATAGATACAACAGAACGTTATACAGCTGATAAAAAAAATCAGTTGGAAGCTATTATCCAAAGAGAATATACAGCCATTCATCCCAGTGTATATTGGAAATTTAGAAAGGAAGCCCTAAAATACTTTGAAACTTTTAGTCAAAACAAAGACTATATCTTTAAGGAAATTGTGTTTAAGGAAGTGTACCCTTTGTACGGGCAAATAGATATTAAAGGTTCATCTGCGCACAGAAATGAAACCGTAAAGGATGATTTAAAAAATCAATTAGAAACTTTAATCCAAATTTTTGAAAATCAAAAATCAAATACCAATCTGGTTTTATTGGAACAAAGAAAATTTGAATTGCAATCCTTGCATAAACAACTTGAATTTCCATTAAAAGCAGATACGGAACAGCAAATTCAACTTTATATTGAAAATGAAATCCATCCAATTTTAAGAAATACAAAAACGGATTCAACCGGAGAAGTATTGGAACAAAAATACTTTGAAAGTCTGGATGAAAAAACCGGGCTTTTTTATCAGGCGAGAAAAAAATTCGATAATGCAATGTCCATTGTAAATAAAAAATTAGCTTCTGTCTTAGACAAAAAACAAGCAGAAGCACAAAATATTTTTCCACACTATTATGAGCGTTTCAAAAGTGATGGAGTAGAACACAATCTTTATATAGGTGCTTCAATTGCGCCAAACAAAGATTTTGACATTATGTATCTTCATAATTTAAGATTATGGCAATTACAAACGTTGTGCGAAATGGAATTAGAACACCATTTACTCAAGTCTTCATTGCCTTATGAGCTCGATGTGACTTCATTGATTTTAGTATTTAGTTCCCAAATTTCTATTCGATTTAGAATGGATGAAAAACGTTTTGATGTAGATGGAACTTACAATGCCCGTTACGAAGTAGTCAAAAAACGTATCGACAAATCCAACATCAAAGGCACCAAAGAAAGAATAACCGAAAAAGAGAAAATTACCATCGTATATTCTCATAATAACGAGGAAACCGAATATTTAAACTACATAAAATTTTTACAATTCAAAAACATATTAGAACCCACTATCGAGCAATTTGAAGTTGAGGAATTGCAAGGCGTTTCGGGTCTGAGAGCCATTAGAGTGAAAGTAATTAATAAAAATATAGAACTTGATTCTAAAAATTATTCCTATCAGGATTTATTGGATGAATTGCATTAAGCCTAACTATTTAAAAGTAATCACAAAACCAAATTTGAGCATAAAATCGATAAGAACCACCAACATTATCGATAAACATGATTTACTTTTCATTGAATAAGGACTAACAAAAAAAATCGGGAGCAGGTCCCGATTTTTTTTTATATTTTCCTTTAGAGTATTTAGTTTTTGATAAACCTTTTAGTGGTATTTACGCTATCCCCTTTTAATTTCAATATATAAAATCCGTTTGATAGAGTACTGACATTGATTTGCTCTGTATTTTGGCCGGAAATCAAATCTTTTTGTGCCAATACTTTTCCTGAAGCGTCTAGAATGCTATAGCCATTATATGCTTTATTGCCAGACAAATCCACTGTAAGGATATCACTTGTAGGATTTGGATAAATAGTGATAGCCTTTTTGCCGGATGTAGGATTTTCTATACCTAAATTACAATTCGTAGTACTGTTTACCACAAGCGGCAGGCTTTCATTGTTGCTGGTGCTATTCGGACAGAAATCAGGTGCAGCAAATACATGATAAGTTCCAGGGCCTGTAACTAAATAATTTGTTGCATTGGCGCCCGGGATAGCAATGCCATCTTTAAACCATTGGATACTGGCATTGTATGGGCTGTTGACCATAATATTGAAACTACCTCCTGAACACAATAAGTAACTTTCATCCATTGGGTCAAATGTCACATCCGCGTTAAGATCATACGTTAGTGTCATGCCAATCCAGGCATAGCTGTCTATCTGAATTTCATTGGATTCATAAGTCACGCCGTTGAGCGTCGCTACTACCTTAAAAAGGGATTGGTCATAATTGTACCAATCATAAGTAAAAGAGGACTGATTAGCCCCACTTATAGCTACATAGGGATCACTAAGAAACCAAAATTTAGAGTACCATTGATAAGTGTCATAAGTCTGGTTAACTACTGAAGCCGTTCCGTTTGTCCATGGACAAAGCATAAGATCACCTTGAATTTGTGGGGTTTGGCCTAGAGATTTTCCCATGGCGCACAAACAAAAGATAAGGAGTAAAATTCTTTTCATAATTACTTTTTTAAAGGTTAAAAATTAAGCATAATCGTTTTTTGATTGGACAAATTTAAAAAAATGAGTACAATCACCATGAATTTAGTAACGACAAATAGTGACATGGCGAAGGATAAAACGTGACATATTGTAATGAAAATAAAAAATGAAGTCTGCCTTTCAGCAAGTTAATGTTTCGACGCCCTTTTTGAATCCAATCGGATAGAAGTTTCTTTTAAATCTCTAGTGATTTCTCTGAAAATCGGCTTCAAATGGAGAATAAGCTGATTGATACAATTACTATACAAAAGTTGTTTTTGCGTTTGTTCCATAATTCTTATGAGTGTCATGCACTGGGTCAGGATACTATTAAATAAAGAGTAATCCAAAATGGCTTAAATGGGGTATTGATAACTGTGCCATTTTTTGCATGAAAATAGGACGAACACGCATAGCATATAAATACACCTGTGGTGAAACAGAATTTTATTTATGATGGATAATTAAATTTATTTGAATTATAAATATAAAGAAACCTGTTTAAAAAAAGTGAAATAATATATAGCTCAAAAAAAGCGATCTTCTTTCAATCAGACAATTGATATATAAGAGCTCAAAGAAAGATGATCAGGCAAATTCATCCGCTTCTCAATTCTTTCCTTCCTTTTTCGACAGGCCTCAAGAGTGATGTTGAGCATCGTAGCGATTTCTTTAGTATTTAAATTCATATACACATAAGAAATATAGCGGATATCGGTTGTAGTAAGTTGTGGATGCTTTGCGGTCAGATTTTTAATAAAGCCTTGATTGACTTCTTCAAAGTGACGGATAAAATCATCCCAGTCATCATCAATTTTTAAATGGGCTTTTAAGGCTTTAACATCATTTATGAGTACCCTGTTTTCAGAAAGTTCAGGTGCTTTAGATAATGATTTTAAAATCTCCTCCAACAATTGGTTCCTTCCGGAGAGATATAATGACTTCGATGAAATTTTTTGGTTTCTTAATTCTATTTCTTTTTTGAGACGCTCCTGCTCTAATAAAGCCGTTTTTTCTTTTTCGATGAGTAAGGAATTACAGGCTGTTTCTTTTTGAAGCTTAAATTCTATAATTTCCTTATCACGTTGGGCAATTAATCTGCTCTGCTTGTTTTTTATAAGATGGTTTCTAAAAACCACCAAAAGGATAATAATACCAAAAATAATACTGGCTAATATCGAGTAGAAAATTTTCCTTTCGTTCTTTATTTTAGATTCTTTTTCGGAAATTTCTTTTTTATAATTCTGAATTTGAAATTTAACTTCGCTGCTTTCAAACAACTTCCCGTTTTTTATTACATTGAGTTTATTATCAGCAGCATTAATGGAATCCTTATATTGAAATGCTAGATTGTACGTCTTCAGCCTGAAATAAATATCGGCTAAAAGCCCGAACAACTCTCTTTTATTCTCTAAATCTGGTTTCTCCGATAAAGTGTTATTGGTCCATTGCAAGGCGGAAACTAGATTATTTTCCTTTAAATAGGTTTTTGCAATAATACTGGAGAGTAAAAGACGATTATCATTATTCTCCTCGTTTTTCAGATTATAAAACAGCTTTTCAGCGCTTAATCTTGCTTTTTGCGGATGCCCCAAAAGTAAATCATTGACGCAAAGTGTAATTTGTGCCGGGATGCTCACTTGTGGGTGCTGGGTATAACGCAGTGATTGATCAAGATAGTTGCGTGCTTCCTGTAATCTGTTTTCTTCATTGGCCAGACTGCCTAAGTTCAGGGAATACAAACCAATTTTTATGGAGTCATTATTTTTTTTGGCAATCCGATAGGCTTTTAAAAAATAATCATTTGCCTTTCTAAATTTCTTTTCCTTACTATATAATATCGCTATATTATTAAGCACAGTCATCTCATGGGCTGTATCCAGATATTTTATGGCAATTTTGTAACTTTCAAGATACTGCTTTAAGGCCTCGCCATAGTCAAGCATCATATAATAGTTGCAGCCAATGTTGTTTTGAGCCAGGAACATTTGTTTGTGCCATCGGTTTTTTTCTGCTAATGTGCGGGCTTCGGTAAGCAGTTCTAATGATTTGACATGATTTTTCTTCCACATGACATCTATTCCAGACCTGATTAGGGAATCACAATACTTAATATCTGCTCCTATGGCAGAATTACAGCAAAATAAGCCTATGAAAATAAAAAGATAAAGTGATTTAATTTGTATTAATTTTGAAATCATGCCCAAATATCGGTATAAATTTTGAAAATAAAAATCCTATTTTATTGTAAAAATGTTTTTTTTACTAAATTTTAATTTTTAAAGTTTTGTGCTGTTTGACTTCATCAATACCTCACTCCTGCCGCTCATCTCGCAACAATAATAAATAATATCAAAATTGAAATAGCAAGCAATTGTTTAATGAAAAGCGTAGAAATAATTATGAAATGTTAAGTAATAATTTAAAGAGCAATCAATCAATTAGTATTTTGATTCATTACTGCATTGTCTTTAATTGTAGAATAATATTAATAACAAAACTTTTTAAAAAAAAGAGTTTTATTTAATATAACAAGTGTCATTTTATAAATAGCTTGAAACTTAAGAAACATTATTTTTTCAGATTAGGATTGTTTTTTATTTATGCCAAAACGCAATTCAAACCAGTTAACGCTCAAAATGGCTATGCGTTATTAAAGTAAAACTAATAACCGATATTATTGAAATTTTTCCAAAAAACTAAACTGTCAGAATGAATTGGTTAATTGAATTAAACGGTCACTAGTTTAAAAGACACTACAAAAGCCATTACCGATATAATAATTCCGAACATAAAAAGAGTATAGGCGATTCGCAATAATCTATATTTTTTCTCCAAAACCAATCCCAAAAAGTACAAATCTTTAATCAAAGAATTATACAAGTATTCCCTGTCTTTCATCATTTCGTTCATAGCCCATTGGTATTCATCCAAAGGCATTTTATAAAAATTGCCAAAGAAAAGTAAATTCACTTTTTTATCTTCAATATCTTGTCGGGTAAAGACGCCTTCTGTAACTTTGGGACGAGTGGAAAGTATAGCAAAAATTATAGTGATTACACTTGATAGCAACAGGATAAAAGTTGGAATCACCAAATGAACATTGTTTGGGCTATCTAATTTTGGCATGATTGTAGAAAGTGCAATCGAAATAATAATGACGTTTACAGAAAGCAAAATATTTGCCTTACTGTCTGCAATACCGCTCAAACGCGTATGATTGGATAATGTGACTCTAAACAAAGTATCAATCCCACGGTCTGGCTTTTCGGTTTTTTCTCTTTTTCTCTTTTCTTTTTCCATTTCTTTAATCCTTTTCGATTCGATTTTATCAATTTTTTTCTGAATCCGCTTTATGTTTTTTTCTTTTAATGGTTTCCAATGTTTAATAGCAAAATCAGTATAGAATCGATGCTTATTTACTAAAAAATCTAAGTTTTCTGCTGCCCACTCTTTATCAGTATATAATTTATGTGTTGTACTTTCCCATTCTCCTCTTAAATCTTCGCAAGTCAAACCATAATCATCACTGAAAAGATGGTAATAATCCGCATCTTTTATTATTTTTTCAAAAATGGTTTGTGGTACATAATCCATTACCGTTGCTTTGATTAAGCTGGAAACTTTATCTATAAACACATCTGGTTTACCCTTTTCCCTTAAGAAATTAGCAGCAATGGCAATACTTGACTCTTCATGATTGGAGCAGCCATTTATATATCCCGTGTCATGAAACCAAGCCGCGATAAGTAAAATCTCTTTGTCGGAAGGATCTATTTTTTCGCTGTCAGAGAGGGTTTCAACAGCGTTCACCACACCATGTGTATGGTTAAAATTATGATAGATATATGAATTAGAAAGTTTATCTTTGAGTAATTTACCAACAAAATCTTCGGCTTGTTCTATAAGATTCATAAACAAATTTTTATATTACTAAATTATGAAATTGTTTCCGGATAATTGTTTTATTACATCAAATAAAGCGGCGTTTATATTTTTTTTGTCGGGACTTATTTTTCAATCGTGTGCGACACATCAGGTACAATTGGGAAAAAACATCAAAAATCCGGTACCATTAAACGTTGCTGATAGCTCAAAAATTGCGCATACTTTCTATTTAATCGGTGATGCAGGAAATGCCGATGAGCAAAAAGCCAAGCAAACACTTGCGCTACTCAACGATCAATTAAAAAAAGCAAACGAGAATACAACGCTGTTATTTCTTGGTGATAATATCTATCCTAAAGGATTACCGGATACCGACACTCCAAAAGAAAGAGCTTTAGCAGAAATCAAACTCACGAATCAGCTGGAACTAGCCAAAGATTTCAAAGGAAAAACTATTTTTTTGCCTGGAAATCATGATTGGTATAGCGGTATTAAAGGACTACAACGTCAAGCCAAATTTGTAACCGACTATCTCAATGATAAAAAATCATTTTTACCAAGAAAAAGCTGTGCCATTGATGATTTGAAAATAAATGACAATCTGACTTTGATCACTGTAGATAGTCAATGGTATTTGGAAGACTGGGATAAAAATCCAACAATCAACGAGGACTGCGACATCAAAACACGGGAAGCTTTTTTTTATGAATTAGAAAATCTTCTGAATAAAAACCAGGATAAAACAGTAATTCTGGCACTTCACCATCCTTTGATGACAAATGGAACACATGGTGGTCAGTTTTCATTAGAAAAACAACTCTTTCCATTGCAACAAAAAATTCCATTACCCGTCTTGGGTTCTTTCATTAATCTAATCCGAAAAACATCTGGAGTAAGTCCACAGGACATTCAAAACAAATACTATACAGGCTTTGTCAAACGCGTTAAAACATTATTGCAAAGTCAGGATAATATTATTGTGGTTTCTGGTCATGACCACAATTTGCAATATATTGAAAAAGACAATATCAAGCAGATTATTAGCGGTGCCGGTTCAAAATCGGAAGCCGCAAAAACCGTATTCCCTAATGACTTTTCTTATGGTGGCAATGGTTTCGCTACGGTTACTATTTATGAAAATGGAGCTGCAAAAGTTTCTTTTTATGGCGAGGAGAACAATAACGCAAAACTGCTTTTTGAGCAATCCATATTAAATGTAGCAAGCATCACTTCGCCACAAGAATTTCCCGCTTCATTTCCTAAAATTACAACAACAGCTATATATTCAGAAAAACAAACCCATAAAAGCGGATTTTATAAATTTCTCTTTGGAAAGCATTATCGAAAATACTACAGTTTGCCAATAGAGGCAGCTACAGCAACTATTGACACACTTTTTGGGGGCTTAAAACCAAAACGCGCCGGAGGCGGACATCAGTCTAAATCATTACAAATCGTCAATAAAGAAGGAAAAGAATATGTAATGCGTGCCTTAAAAAAAAGTGCTTCTCGCTTTCTGCAATCGGTAGCTTTCAAAGATCAGTTTATCTTATACGAATTTGAAGATACGTATGCAGAGGATTTTTTGTTTGATTTTTATACCACTTCGCATCCATATACTCCTTTTGCAGTGGGTAATTTAGCAGATAAAATTGGTGTTTCTCATACAAACCCAGTATTATATTATATACCAAAGCATAAAGCATTAAAAGGGTTTAATGTCGATTTTGGTGATGAACTGTATATGGTGGAAGAACGACCGTCCGATACCCAAAAAGAAATAAAAAGTTTTGGAAAGCCAAATGCTATTCTGGCAACAGATGATGTACTGAAAAATCTTCAAAAAGATCAAAAATATACCATTGATGAAAATGCCTACATCAAAGCCCGACTATTTGACATGCTGATCGGTGATTGGGACAGGCACGAGGATCAGTGGCGTTGGGGTGAATACAATGAGGACAAAAAAATAATTTACAAACCCATTCCGCGCGATAGAGATCAAGCTTTTACAAAATACGACGGGGTATTGATTTCTCTTTTAATGAATATGCCGGCACTGCGTCATTTTCAAACTTTTAAAGGGAAAATTAAAAATGTAAAATGGTTCAATCGGGAACCTTATCCGTTAGATCTTGCTTTTCTTAAAATTGCCAACGAAAAAGAATGGCTAAATCAGGCAAAATACATTCAGGAAAACCTTTCGGAAGCAGATATCGATGCCGCTTTCAGTAATTTACCTATAGAGGTTCAGGACGAAACTTTGGAAAGTATTAAACATAAGTTAAAATTAAGAAAAACCAAACTCCAACTCTATGCTTCTGAATATTACAAAGTGCTGCAAAAAACAGTTTTGATTGTTGGTACTGATAAAAAAGATAAATTTATAATTCACCATAAAGTAAAAAATCAACTCGATATAGAGGTCTATCGATTAAAAAATGAAGGTGACGAATTACTTTATACCAAAACTTATAATGCCAGAAAAACCAAAAATATTTGGATTTATGGATTAGACGATGAGGATGTTTTTGAAGTAAAAGGAAATGAAAAATCGACCATAAATATCAAATTAATCGGCGGGCAAAATCATGATACTTACACAATTGAAAACGGTAAAAAAGTAAAGATTTACGATTTTAGGTCAAAACGAAATTCATATGATTTAGAACGTAAAACTAAAGCAATTTTGACCGATGATTACGATCTGAACCTGTACGATTACAAAAAACCTAAATATAATGTGTTTTCAGGATTGCCGATTTTAGGCTTTAACCCGGATGATGGCATAAAATTGGGAATTATAGCTAACTATACAATAAATAATTTCAAGCAAAATCCCTACACACAAAAACATACAATCAAAGCCAACTATTATTTTGCAACAAATGGTTTTGAATTGATGTATGATGCCTATTATCCCAAATCATTAGGCAAATGGGATTTCGATTTAGAATTCCAATTCACAAGTCCAAATTTTACAATTAATTATTTTGGGTATGGCAATGAGACCGTCAATAATGATGCTGTTTTTGGAATGGATTACAATCGCGTTCGTATTAAGCAACTTAAAGTTGTACCTGCATTTAAAAAAGTGGGGAGATATGGCAGCGAAATCAATTTTCAAACTAGCTTTGAAAATATAGAAGTGGAAGAAACTAGTAATCGATTTATAAATATGCCTACCAATGTAAATTCAACAGTTTTTAAAAATCAACAATTTGCTGGAGTTAAACTTGGGTACAATTTTGAAAATTACGATAATCAATCACTTCCAACAATGGGAATGGGATTTTCAGTAACTGGGAGTTGGAAAATTAACTTACAAGAGACCTCAATAAATTTCCCGACACTGGAAGGAAAACTCAATTTCAACCATAAAATAGATGCCAATGGTAAACTGGTTTTAGCAACTTTAGTAAAAGGTAAGGCTATATTTAACGATGATTTTGAGTTTTACCAGGGTGCAACACTAGGCGGTGATTATGATTTGAGAGGTTTTAGGAACGAACGCTTTTTAGGCAGTAAATCTTTCTTTCAAAGTACTGATTTACGCTGGAATATCGGAAAAATCAGAAAAAGTATTTTGCCAATGACTTACGGTGTTTTGGCCGGATATGATTACGGGAGAATATGGTTAGATGCGGAAAATTCCCGGAAATGGCATCAATCTGTTGGTGGTGGATTATGGCTTAATGGGCTAAACGTGATAACAGCAAAGCTTACTTATTTTAAAAGTGATGATGACAAAGCGAGAATTGCTTTTGGTTTAGGGTTTGGATTTTAGTTTTTCAAGACTCACCTCATACACGTTTCCTCCTGTTTTCTTAATCCTTTCGTCAGCAATAAGTAACGTATCATCATCTTTAAAACAAATGGCTTCTTTTTGGGAAAAATGGTTTAAATCCAATGGTGTTCCGGTGCCGTTTAGAAAATTATCGTCATTAAAATTTTCAAACAACCATATTTTATCATGGCTAAGAAGGACTACTTTAGTAGCATCCGGACTTATGGCAGCACTTGTTATTGCACAGTACTTATAATTATCACAAGTCTTAAATTTACCTATTAATTTTGCCTCATGAAAACCTGATACATTTGGAACTTTATATAAAAATGTAATGCCATCAAATCCTTTGCTCCGGTTTTTGGTAAAGAGATAGAAATTATTTTTAAACTCAAAAAAACCTTCAACATCATAGAACATTGCTGTTTTTTTGGGCGGAAAATCTTTTTGTTCCGGATAAGCAAATGAAATTTTGTATTCAGGTATTGTACTTTCGTTATCTAATGAATTTTTATCGATTTTATAAATACACAAATCCTGACGTACATTGTCATTGTTACCAAAATCACCAATGTATAAATTCCCGTCTTTGTCTTTAGAAATATCTTCCCAATCAATATTTTCAGTGTTTTCGATGGTTATATTTTTTACTATTTCACCATTGGAATTTAATCCATAAATTGAATTTGCATTGCCGCTGTCTTCTAAAGTCCAAAGCAAATTATTTTCTGGGAAATAAGTAATTCCAGATATTTCTTTTAGATCATTTGATAATGCAAAAAAAGGTATAAGCGAGTCAGAATCATTTTTACATGAGACCGTTAAAAAAAATAGGGCTGCAATATTAAAATAGGTTTTCATCATATTTTAAAGGAAAATGTAAAAATAATCTATTATACTAAATAATTGCACTGATATATCAGCGAACTCTTTTTGAATCGGGAAAATACAATCTTTATCCACAACAGAAAAGTTTTTTTGCAACCTAAATTTTTACCCGAGCACTTAAATACGATTTTCCTCATTGTTAGTTCCTATATATAAAGAGAAGGAGCTATCCGAAAAGCAATTGCTTCCAATAAATATTCCAACTACTTAAATTAGAAAAAAAAAATCCTACGATTGTGATGCAATTTTATTAACATTGGCAAATAAATTATAATTTATATAGGTTTAAAAATCAAAAAATTCATACCAATCGGACTTCTCAACAAAGTAATTAGGACTTCTCAGCAAAATGAGTAAGCTACTTAAATCGCAACTTTGTCTCAAAAAATACTCAACATCATGAATAAAACAATTTTAATCACCGGAACATCATCGGGAATTGGTAAAGCAACGGCAAAACTCTTTGCTACAAAAGGTTGGAATGTAATTGCAACAATGCGTTCTCCTGAAAACGAAACAGAACTGACAAAAATGAATCGTGTTTTTGTTACCCAATTAGATGTACTAAACCCTAAAAGCATTCGCTCCGCCATTCAAATCGGAATCGAAAAATTTGGAAAAATAAATGCAATCGTAAACAATGCGGGCTATGGTGAGTTTGGCATATTTGAAGCCATTCGAGAAGACAAAGTACAAACCCAATTTGAAATAAATGTTTTTGGAGTGATGAATACCATCCGAACCATATTGCCTCATTTCAGGGAAAATAAAGGCGGCATGATTATCAATATCAGTTCGGGAGCTGGGCGTTTTACCTTGCCTTTAATCTCTTTATATGCCGCTTCTAAATTTGCTTTAGAAGGTTTTTCGGAAGCATTATCCTTTGAACTAAACGCTTTAAACATTGGTGTAAAAATCATTGAACCTGGAGGAACTACAACCAATTTTACCAAGGTAAGCAGAGAAAAAGCCGTAGATAATAAATCACTCGAAGATTATGATGATTTTCTAGCTGCCACAGGAAAACTATTTGAAAGCATGATCGATATGGGTCTGGCTTCAGCCGAAGATGTGGCTGCTGTTATCTATGAAGCAGCTACTGATGGAAAAGATACATTGAGGTACGCAATAGGAAACGAAGATTTCAACAAACGCATAGCTAATAGAGCGAGTATGCTAGATCAGGAATACATTAATTCGGTTAAAAATAGCTACTTAAAATTTATGAAAAAGTAAAAAATACAGAATCGTTATGACTATATGCATAACGATTCTGTTTAAATTTGCAATACTATTATTAACTTACTTGTAAAATATGGTCTCGAGTAATAATATCCTTTATTCTTGTTATGTGACAAGAAATTTGTCCAACGAGCAGTTCATTCCAGAACATATCTTTTTGTATCAATTATCCGGATCACTTATTATTAATGATGCCAACAAAGAATATATTGTAAAGACTGGGGAATTTTGCCTTGCAAAAAGAAATCGGTTGGCAAAATACATCAAACTGCCACCTGAAAATGGAGAGTATAAAACAATCTCCATCAGCCTGACCCAAAATTTTTTAAGAGATTTCAGCAGGGAATTTGGATACACTGTCAACGATATTACTAACGAAGATGCTGTTATAAAAATAAAAACAGATAGATTGCTAGAAAAGTATGTTCACTCCTTGTCTCCTTATTTCGATTTAGATGGACAAGAAAACGAAGATCTTCTTTTATTAAAAACTAAAGAAGCAGTATTACTTTTACTGAAAACGAATCCCGATTTAAAAAATATATTATTTGACTTCAGCGAACCAGGAAAAGTCGACCTTGAAGCATTTATGAATCGCAACTTTCGGTTCAATATAAGTATAGAACGCTTTGGCTACATGAGCGGACGAAGTCTGACTACCTTTAAACGTGATTTCGAAAAAATATTCCATACCACTCCAGGTCGTTGGTTAGTGAGAAAACGATTGGAAGAAGCCTATTACCTTATAACAAAAAAGAGCATGAAACCTTCGGATGTTTATCTGGAAGTAGGATTTGAAGATCTTTCCCATTTTTCATATGCCTTTAAGAAAGAGTTTGGAGTGGCTCCATCTAAAGCTTAATAATATTTAGACTAAAAATAATAAGAACCTGCAACAAATATTTATGCTGCTATAATACGTTGCTTCTACTTGTTCTAAAAACCAAAAGTAAGTGTGCCAAATTTCCTTTAAGTACTGAAAGTAAAAGCGAGGTAATGTCATAGTATAGTGATCTTCTGCTTATCTATGAGCATATATTAACTGATTTTTGAGGGACTTTCACCAAAAGTTTTCTTAAAAGCATATGAAAAATGGGAAAGATCTTCGAATCCTAAATCATGATAGATTTCTGTTGCCATTTTTCCCTTCTCTTTTATCAGATAATAGGCTTCCTTTAATCTTTTTTGTTGCAACCAACGACGTGGAGTGGTATGGAATATTTTTTCGAAATCACGTTTAAAAGTCGCAAGACTTCTGCCTGTTAAATAGGCAAATCGTTCTAAATGAACGTTGAAATGGTAATTTTTATTCATAAACGCTTCCAAGTTTATTTTGTGTGGCTCATTGAAATCGAAAAGAAAATTTTTCAATTCTGGATTGGTTTCCAGTAGCAGTATTAGCCCTTCCTTTAGTTTTACTTCTAAAAGCTGCTGATTATTCGAAATATTGTTTAGATGATATTCCAGCAAAGAGTTAACATAGGCTTTCAAGAAACGATTTGTTTTCAGATGAAATACAGGGTCAGGGTCTTGCTGGTTTTTTTCATAAGATACCCTGTATTCCATGCTGAAATTTTTTAGTGTTTCTTGATTCAAGTAAATGCTCAACGATTTAAATTCGCCATTTACCGGGGGTTGCTTTTTAAATTTTAGCAATTGATTCCTCTTAATAAAATAAAACGAACCTTCTTCTGCTTCATATTCCTTGTTTGCGTCGTTAAGAATAAGAGAACCCGCAATTTGATAAATCAAAACATGTTCAGGCACGAATTGTTCTCCTTCTCTACTTTTTTGATGGTAACAGGAATATAAAATACCTAAAGATTTTATGTTTTTGTTTTCAGGTTTCATTTGCTATACAGCTAATAAAAATATTTATAGATTTATCCAAGGACCAGTTACTCTACTCTAAATAGAAGAATTAGGAATACATTTAATTTAGAAAATTATTCTTTAAGTTTTATTCCTTTTGACTTAGAAATTTTTTTCCTTCTTCCGATTCAAACATATTTTCAGCATCATCATGGTCAGTTGAAGTACTTACAGGTAGCCATTTTTCAAATTCTGCTTTTCTACTTTCGTCTGCACTACTTAAAATAGCAACAGCTTCACTACCTAATACCAAATGCTCAGGTGGTTCTGGATGATTTACCAACGCGAGCATTACTTCGGCTGCTTTTCTTGGATCTCCTAGAGGAGTAAATGCCCCTGATGTCAAAAATTTTTTGATTCCCCCTACCGTGCTTTCGTAACCCTCAATGTCTTTGGCAAAAGTCATAGATGCGCCAGCCCAATCCGTGCGAAAACTACCAGGCTCTATTGATGTAACCTTGATACCCAAAGAAACAACTTCTTTATTAAGTGCTTCTGAAAAGCCGGCCAAACCAAATTTTGCCGCTTGATATATCGTCAGCCCTGCATTACCAACTCTGCCGCCAACAGAACTGATTTGAAGTATGCGTCCCGAACGTTGTTTACGCATATAAGGTAAAACAGCACGGGTTATTTCAATAGGCGCATATAAGTTGACCGATAATTGACTGCTAACCTGCTCATCCGTAAAAGCTTCTGTAGCACCTATGACACCAAATCCTGCATTATTTACTAATACATCAAGTTTTCCAAAGTATTCTATCGCTTCCTTGACAGATGAATAAATTTGCTTTTTGTTACTCACATCTAAGGAAAGTGTCAAAATTTGATCTGAGAACTTTTCAACCAAATCATTTAACTGTTCTACATTTCGTGCCGTAGCTACTACTTTGTCGCCATTTGCTACAACTGCTTCAACCAAGCTTCTGCCAAGTCCTTTTGAACTGCCTGTAATAAACCATACTTTTGTCATTGCTTTTAAATTTTGTTTCTGCAAAGATCAAGAGTTATTCAAAAGAAAACTTTGCTAAAAAGCTCAATATTGGTTTGTTTTAAAGCACAGTAATTAATCACTTATTGTAGGCAATCAAATTTTGATAGCTAAATTCAAAAATGCTCCATCTAGTCAGCAGCAAATTAATAAGACCAGTACTATTATAAACCTATAGGAGACTAAGACTTAACTAAATTAAACAACTTGATCTGAGATTAGTTTTTTTAAATAGACTGAGATGACTTCTATTTTACTATTGTTCCCCGCCATACGAGAAATCATAATTCCACCCTCAATCATGGCAAACATAATTGTAGCAAATTCAGCAGCAACCCAAGTAGGTTTAAAAATACCTGCATTAATACCCTCTTGAATGATTTCAGCAATGATTTCCTGACTTAGATTAATTACTTTGTTGACCTTTAGTTTAACGGTCTCATTAGTATCATCAGCTTCTGAACCAAAATTAAGTATAGGACATCCTCCTACTACCATTGGTTCCAGAGGGTTGTTAAACAAATTGATATAAGCAAATAATTTATCTTTTGGATTGGTAAACGAATTTATAGCTGTAGCTACTTTTTCCTTTAGTATTTTCATATTATAATCAACTGCAGCACAAGCAAGGATATCTTTATTTTCAAAATGCACGTACAGACTTCCCTTTGAAAGTTTAGTGGATTCCATGAGATCACTCATTGATGTAGCGGCAATTCCTTTCGTATTAAATATTGGCGCAGCCTGTTCAATAATAAATTGCTTAGTTTGTTCTCCCTTAGTCATATCGTTAATCTAAATTCATTACAAAGATATATGACTAAACGGTCATATTAGTATTATTTTTTAAAAATTAACAATTTAAAACTAAATACTTATTCAATACTTAAGCTTATTCCAAAAGAAAAAAATTAAATATCCCTTATAAAAATAGAATCAAACTACAAATAATTCAAGTCGAATTATGAAAGAATCAAAAAAAACTTAATAAAAAAGTTAATCTTATGTTTTTACAAATTACAAAAACAAATATTAATTAAATAATTATAAATCAATTAGTTATATAAATTAGCTTCATTAATTACTTATAGTAGTATAATTAACAATTTTAGAATTTATTAAAAATTTATTCCAAATTATTTTAAAAATGACCAATCGGTCATTATATTTGCAATCTATTTAAGAAAGGAAAATAGCTACCATCAAAAAATAGCAAATGCTTTTTGATAAAAAAAATGACCAAGTGGTCACTAATGTAAATTAAATAATTTAAAAAAATCATGACAAAAACAATTTTAATTACAGGAGCTTCTCGAGGGTTTGGAAAACTTTGGGCAGAAGCATTTTTAAAACGCGGTGATAAAGTAGCCGTAACAGCAAGAAATCTGGATACGCTTTCAGATTTGAAAGCAAAATATGGTGATGCCGTACTTCCAATACAATTAGATGTCAATAATAGGGAAGATTGTTTTACAGCTATCAAATCTGCAAAAGACTATTTTGGACGTATTGACGTCCTTATTAATAATGCCGGTTATGGATTGTTTGGTGCCATTGAAGAAACTACCGAAAAAGAGGCCAGAGATCAAATGGAAACCAATTTCTTTGGGCTTCTTTGGGTAACGCAAGCCGTTTTACCTATCATGAGAGAACAAAAAAGTGGACATATCATACAAGTTTCAAGCTTTTTAGGATTAATGACACTTCCTGTATTAGGGCTTTACAATGCTTCAAAATTTGCAGTTGAAGGATTAAGTGAAACGCTTGCCACTGAAGTGGCTAGTTTTGGGATTAAAGTTACAATGATTGAGCCTAATGGGTTTTCCACCGATTGGGGCGGAGCTTCAGCCATTCAAACGCAAGCTACAGAAACATATGCTCCTCTAAAACAAGCTTTTCAAGATGGTCTGACTCCTGACATGTTTGGAAAACCAGAGGCAACTACAGCTGCGATAATTAAAATTGTGGATTCCGAAAATCCTCCTTTACGATTACTTCTTGGTAAAGTCGCGTTTCCAGCAGTAAAGCATACTTATGAACAACGCTTAAAAAGTTGGGAAGAATGGAAAGAAGTTTCTGATGATGCTCACGGAAATTAATTAAATAAAGACAGCGTATCAGTTTATAAATTAAACTGATACGCCATTATATAAAATCGCTTGATAAAAGAATAATTAGTAATTTATAATGAAACAGAAAATAACATTTGCACTGATTATGGGTGTAATTACAACAGGAATAATATCTTTTAGCTTAATAGCCATAAATTTAGGTTTTTCAGACCGATTTTTTAAAGTATGGTTGAAATCATGGTTACTATCCTATTTAATAGTGGTCCCAGCCATAATAATTATTGGTCCTCTAGTACAAAAGTTAATAGACAGAATATATAAATAAAAGGTAATATACTAGGCAATCTAAAATGCAATAACCCTACAACTACTATTGACCTTGAAGAGCTAACCAATAATCTATGGAATATGCACCGCTGCCTTTTATTGCAATAATTAAAAGCAAAGTCAGTAATAATATAAAGTACTCGATACCCTCTCCCCTCTTTTTACCAGACCAATTCACTGTCCATCCATCCGGTAAATGATTAAAAAGGGCGCCGGTAAAAATGATAAAATTACATATAGCAGCAAATCTTCCCATAAAACCTATTATCAGCATTACACTCCCTATAGATTGCCCTATAATAACCATCCAGGCAAGAAATAGAGGAATTCTTTTTTCTTTAAAGCTATTTAACGAAGCGTTAATGCCAACACCTCCTCCAAAATCATCAAACCAACCTAATAGTTTTTGCATGCCATAAGGAAAGATAATAATTCCTGCTACGACTCTTATGATGGTAAAAACATAATCTGCCTCTGTTTGAAGTATCGTATCAATAGTTTCCATAGGATATAATTATGTTTTTGTTCGCTTTTGTTTTTTAATCTAATAGTAAAATTAAGAATTGTAAATCAAATTAGGACTTTCATTTGAATTAAAAAAACATCGTATTTATTGCTGCCCTCTTTATCATTATTTAAATTTTGCTCCACTTAAAGAGTATCAAAATCCAGCTTATTCATAAAAATATTTTTATCAAGGTTTGATATTCATAAAAACAGGATTTCTATTCCTATAACCTAGGTTTTAGTTTTAAGCCAACTTTGCAATAACAAAATAACAGTACTGCAAAACAACATTTAAAAATAGAAATTAACAAAGAAAATTAAACCATTAAATTAATATTAAAAAACAAAATTATGAAAACTATGAAAACAATTTTAATTACAGGAGCAGGTTCAGGATTTGGAGAAGGTGCAGCAATCGGTTTAGCACAATTGGGACATACAGTAATAGCCGGAGTTCAAATTTATCCTCAGGTAACAGCGCTTCGCGAAAAAGTAAAAGCCCTTGGACTTGAAAAAAACCTTAGAGTGGAAAAACTGGATATCTTGGATCAGTATGACGTGAAAAATGCCCTTACTTGGGATATTGACATTTTCTTTAGTAATGCCGGTATCGGAGAAGCTGGACCTGCATTTGAAATGCCAATGGATTTGGTAGAGAAAAATTTTCAAACCAACGTATTTGCTCCATTAGCCATTTCTCAAAAATTCATCTCTAAATGGATTAAAGGAGGAAAAAAAGGAAAAATAGTATACACTTCTTCAATGGGTGGTTTGTTTACTCCTGCAGGTTTTGGGATATATGTTTCTACTAAACATGCTCTTGAAGCCATAGCCGAAGCCTTGCAACAAGAAGTTAAACCGTACAACATTCAAATCCAAACCATTAATCCTGGTGCTTATCTTACCGGATTTAACGAAACTATGGCCGATGCTCCTTTCCGTTGGATGGATGACGAAGTGAACTTCACTAAAAAAGCCGACTTAAGAGCAACTTTTGACAGCTTACTTGGCACACCGGAAGGAACACTTGATGCCACAGAAATGATCAATGCCATGATTGAAATCGTGCCTAAAGAAGAAGGTAAATTTAGAAATGTAGTGCCTCAATTTGTGGAAGACATGCTAAAAGAGCACCAACTGAATGCTTGGGAAAATAGAATCTAATTATCAAAGCTTCTATTCAATATAATAAGAAAAAGGAAAGTCGGTTAAGCCGGCTTTCCTTAGTACAATACTATTCAAAATGAAGCTTTAAGTGTGTTGTAAAATTCAGTATAAAATATAAATTATGTCCCATGAAAATTAAAAAAGCAACATTATGGTGGGGATCTCCAAACAGTTTTTCTGAACGGGAAGACGAACGAAAAGTTAGCTGGCTGGAATTGTTTTATGATTTAGTTTATGCCGCAACTATCGGCCACCTGACACAATATTTATCAATAAACATGAGCTGGCAGGAGCTTGGATTTACCTTTTTTATATTCGCTTTTATTTATTGGTCATGGACGAATGGGAGTTTGTATCATGATCTACATGGCAATAATGAAATTCGAACACGTTTATTTACATTACTCCAAATCATAGCCATTGCAGCTGTTGCAGTAACCCTTACCGATCTTTTTAAAGAACATCACCAACCATTTGCAATTTCGTTTACGCTAGTACAACTAATTATTACCTATTTATGGTGGAGCACAGGCCACTTTGATCCTTCCCATAAGCCATTGAACAGGTATTATGTGTTGAATTACAGTATCAGTGTCCTGCTTTTTATTACATCTATTGGTTTAGACTACAACACTGCATTAATTTTATGGGCTTTTGCGTTGCTACTCAATTTAAGTACGAGTCTTGTCAGCGCAAATACCATAAAAAAAGAATTAAAAAAACGAGGTGAAATCTTTACCCTATCAGCAACTATGGTGGAACGCTATGGTCTTTTTGCAATTATAGTATTAGGAGAAACCGTTTTTGGGATAATTGATACCATTGCAAATATACCTGTGAAAGGCTTTTATGAGTGGACCGAGTTTACTGTTGGGATCATTATTTCTTTTTTGCTTTGGTGGATATATTTCGGTATGATAGGCAACAAGAAAGTAAAGATTGGATATCGGTATTTTGTCCTGATTGATTACCTTAATCTAATTCTTCTTTTTGCTATTGGGGTTGTTGGAGCCTGCACAAGAGCCATATTATCTCCCGAAAATAGTCCTTCGGATACTATCATTAAATGGATATTTGGTATCGCATTGATAACAATTTTAATCAGTATAATAGCGCTAACCTATATTAGGGAGCATGATACCGAAGAGCTTTCTCATACCTACCCCACTAGCAAATTAGCATTATTAAGTGCAGTATTGGTTTTATTACTCACCTTTTTTAGTAATTTACTTTCGGTGTTGGGTTTTATGTCTTTAATTACCGTGCTACTGCTCCTTCCTGTTTTAGCAGGAACAATAGGTTGGATTAATTTTAAAGTTGGTAAAAAAAAATGACCCGATGAAGCCAAATAAAATTATGAATTTCAAACTTTCTAAGGAATTATTACTAACCTATATCATTGCTATTTCTATATTGTTTGAGTTTTAAAAGTCTTTTTAAAAATTGTATTTTTTACAAATTTATTTTAATTTTACATTAATTTTTGTATTATGAAAGAGACCATAGATACCAAGACAATCAATATGCTGCGAGATATACCCGATTTAGTTCCTGTACTACGTGAGTTTTTTGAAGATTGGCCAATAAAAGTGGTAAATCGTCGCAAATACAACTGCAGTAATTACCTTTCACCAAATAGACGGAATTTCTACAAAATTTTAATGATTACTGGAGGTAAAGGGATATTTACATTAGGTTTAAACACTTATAATATTGAAGAACCGACCCTAATTTTCATACATCCCAATGATATTATTTCATGGAAATCGCTCTCGGACGTGTCCGAAGGATATTTTGTATTGTTTAAAAAGGATTACATCAACAATCATCCTACCTTTAAGTCTACTATGGATAAGCTTGGAGCTTTTAACGACAAATCAAAAAGTGTTATTCAGCTTGACGAGACTTCCGTTTCCAGTTTTAATCTTTTGTGGGAAAAAATGGAAAACGAAGAACTGGAAGGGAATGATTTTAATAATGAATCGATTCAGGCCTATATGCAGCTCATCATGATTGAAAGTTTTCGTGCCGCTAAGTTTCCGCAACCTGATGCTGTAACACCTGAATTTTCACATGTACATAAGTTTTTTAATCTTCTTGAAGATGAAACATCTAATATCAATTTTGAAAAACCTATAAAGCTAAGAACTGCAAAAGAATTTGCAACCTCGCTATCGCTTCATCCTAATTACCTGAACAAACTTCTTAAAAAGTATACTGGTCAAAATGTAAGTACACACATCAGAAATCGCATTCTTGATGAATCTAAAGCTATGCTGTTGCAAACAGTTTGGACATTACAGGAAATAAGTTATTCCGTAGGTTTTTCTGACCAGCCGAATTTTAATTTCTTTTTCAAGAAAAATACAGGTGTTACTCCTTCTGAATTTAGAAAAGCATATAATATTTCAGTGTAAGATTAATAATTTTAAGAAAAGCCGATAAATCCATACGATCTATCGGTTTTTTTGTTTTTTAGCATTTTAAAAAAAATAGCTGAATAATATATTTAGACTATTATTGCAGTATAGAGTATATGGAAATCAGTATCCCAAGATAAAGACTTTATTGAGCCATTTCTTCGGCCTTTAATTTGTATTCCTAAAACATTTTAATAATACTCCGATCCTAAATTTATTTCACTATTATATTAGATTCGTTTAGTTATAAAAATTCGTTGTTTTTGAACTAGAAAATCTGTGAAATAAACATTCTCACTTCCTGTATCCATAGCCTTTAAACTTAAATTAACCTCAAAATAATGAATCCAATATCAAATGTTTGATATTCATAAATCCACGGCTGTTTATCCTAAGTGCTAGGCTGTTCTATTGCTTTAATTTTGACATATAATTAATACTAAAAGTATTGATATTAAAAAAATCATTCATAAATCTTAAAACTAACATTATGGAAATTACAGCCACACAAACTCAGAAAGTGCTGAATCAAGCTACCAGCAAAGCGACAGAAATTAATGTAGCTGCCAACATTGTCATTGTAGACACTGCTGGATATTTAAAAAGTTTTATCCGCATGGACGACGCCTATCTTGGCTCAATAGATATTGCTTTTGGCAAAGCAAAAACAGCCATGCTTTTCCGAATGAATTCAGAGGAAGTAGGCACATTCCTTGATCCTGTTCATAAAGCCTACGGGATGATTAACACCAGCGGCGGTCTGGTAGGATTTAAAGGTGGAGTACCCATAAAATCTAACGATCAGATTATTGGCTACATAGGAGTTTCTGGCGGAAGCCCGGATCAGGACTTCGAAATTGCTGTTGCAGGAAGTCTTATTTAAAAATAAATTATTCAAAAATCACAATCATTAGCAACAATAAAATTTTAAACATCATGGAAACTACGAAAACAATTTTAATTACAGGAGCAGGTTCAGGATTTGGAGAAGGTGCAGCAATCGGTTTAGCACAATTGGGACATACAGTAATAGCTGGGGTTCAAATTTATCCGCAGGTAACAGCGCTTCGCGAAAAAGTAAAAGCGCTTGGACTTGAAAAAAACCTTAGAGTGGAGAAACTGGATATCTTAGATCAATATGACGTGAAAAATGCGCTTACATGGGATATTGACATTTTCTTTAGTAATGCCGGTATCGGAGAAGCTGGACCTGTATTTGAAATGCCAATGGATTTAGTAGAGAAAAATTTTCAAACCAATGTTTTTGCTCCATTAGCCATTTCTCAAAAATTCATCTCTAAATGGATAAAAGCAGGTAAAAAAGGAAAAATTGTATACACTTCTTCAATGGGTGGTTTGTTTACTCCGGCTGGTTTTGGAATCTATGTTTCTACTAAACATGCTCTTGAAGCCATAGCCGAAGCCTTGCAACAAGAAGTTAAACCATACAACATTCAAATCCAAACCATTAATCCTGGCGCTTATCTTACCGGATTTAATGAAACTATGGCCGATGCTCCTTTCCGTTGGATGGACGACGAAGTGAACTTCACTAAAAAAGCCGACTTAAGAGCAACTTTTGACAGCTTACTTGGCACACCAGAAGGAACACTTGATGCCTCAGAAATGATCAATGCCATGATTGAAATCGTTCCTAAAGAAGAAGGTAAATTTAGAAATGTAGTGCCTCAATTTGTGGAAGACATGCTAAAAGAGCACCAACTGAATGCTTGGGAAAATAGAATCTAAATAATACTAAAAACTGGAGTTAAACACTCCAGTTTTTAAATCCCAAAAACAAAAGAGCAAAAAATATTTTCTGATAAGCAATGTTTGAAATTCATAAAAACAGCTCTTCTTTTCCTATAATCCAATAGATGATTTCTACGCAACTTTGTCTTATCAATAACAATTAATATTATATAAAATGAAAACTCAAAAAACATGGTTCATTACCGGAGCTTCAAGAGGCTTGGGACTTAACGTTACCGAAGCAGTATTACAAACAGGCGATAATGTTGTAGCAACCGTTCGTAAAAACCCAGAGGAACTTGCTGCAAAATTTGGAAACAATCCAAATCTTCATGTGGTTACAATGGATACCACTAATGAAGAACAGACAATAGCTGCAGCGGCATCCGCCATAGCAAAATTTGGAAAAATTGATGTATTAGTTAATAATGCAGGTTATGGATTATTATCTGCTGTTGAAGAAGCTACAGCAAAAGAAGTATTTGATAATTTCAATGTAAATGTATTTGGAGTCCTTAATACTACCAGAGCAATTTTACCTTACATGCGCGAGAGACGTTTAGGTCATATTATTAACATCTCCTCTGTAGGTGGATTAAGTGCTTACTTTGGCTGGGGTGTATACGGTTCGACTAAATTTGCTATTGAAGGAATCACAGAAGCACTGGCGCTGGAACTTGCTCCATTAGGAATTCATGCAACAGTAGTGGCGCCAGGATTTTTCAGAACAAATTTTCTAGATGAATCCTCCCTAACAAGAACAGCGAATGTAATTGAGGATTACAGTGAAACGGTAGGTGAAATGAGAAAATTTGCAACAATCGCAAACAATAATCAACCTGGAGATCCTAAAAAATTGGCTGCAGCATTTATAAAATTAGCAGCTTCGGAGAACCCTCCTGTACACCTTCCTTTAGGTTCAGACAGTCTGGAACGTTTTAGAACTAAAACAAAAGACTTTGAACAGGATATCGCTAACTGGCATGATACGATAATAGGAACTGATCATGATGATCGTTCTAAATAATCTTTAAAACCATAGAGAATGAAAGCAATAATCAAATATTGCATTGTGGCAACTTGAGGAAAGTTTATAAGACAATAAACTAGTACTGCAGTGCCAACTCTCGTACCCGGATATGTAGTACTTGTCGAATGAGGAGGCAAACATGTCCGGGTTTCCCTAATAATAATCTATATGCACTTCAAATTGTATTGACGGAAACTTAATCTTATCAAAATCTGTTTTTAGGATCAAAAAAATCTAACTTTGTTTTTATATAAAATACATCGATGTTTAAAGTCTTCGAAGATTACTTAAGCGAAAAAATCAGCCTCAGCCCTCAGGATTTTGAATTGATTCAATCTGTTGCGGTAATTAAAAAGTTACGAAAACACCAATATTTATTGCAAGAGGGCGATATCTGGACCTACAAGGCTTTTGTCTGCCAGGGATTGCTGCGAAGCTTTCGTACAGACGATAAAGGAGTGGATCATATTATTCAATTTTCAATTGAAAACTGGTGGGCGGGAGATATTGAAAGCGGTTCTTTGGGCCATCCTTCCAAAAACAACATTGAAGCACTTGAGCCAACTACCCTGCTGTTGTTTTCAAGTAAGGATTTTGAAATGTTGGAAACCAAAATTCCAGTTTTTAAGGATTTTGTAACGGCCTTAATTTCGCAAAGCTATATTGCTTCCCAAAACCGGGTTCACGATAACATAAGCATGAATTCTGAAGAACGCTATTCCAAATTTCTTAAGACGTATCCTCAAATCGCCAATCGGGTTCCACAGCATATGATTGCTTCTTACCTGGGAATATCCGCCGAAACGCTGAGCAGAATTAGAAAACAAATCCAAAAGAAATAAATTCGTCTTGACATTTGTCAATGATTTTTTCCTTCAAATGTCAATGGAGGGAGCGTCCTGTTATATCGACCTTTGCCCTGTTAAATCAATATTTAAAATTTAATAGAAATGGAAAAGAAAATCTTTATCACAGGAACGAGTTCAGGCTTTGGAAAACTAATGACCAAAACTTTGGCCGCTGAAGGTCATACCTTAATTGCCGGGATGCGGGGCACTCAGGACAAAAACAAGGCCGTTGCGGAAGAATTGTCATTATTGGCGAATGTAGAAGTGGTTGAAATTGATGTGGCTGATGATGTATCGGTCGGCTTGGCCTTTGAAAAAACGCTTGCGAAATATGGGGCGATCGATGTCTTGATTAACAACGCAGGGGTTACAGGTTATGGTTTGTTGGAATCTTATTCGCTGGACAAAATCAGGGAAATGTTTGAAATCAATTTTTATGGGGTTTTGCGCACGTATCAGGCGGTACTGCCGGGTATGCGCATGGAAAAAAGAGGTTTGGTAATCAACATCACTTCGGGTGCGAGTGGCCATACCTTACCGTTTATGATTCCTTATTTTGCTTCAAAATTTGGCGTTGAAAGTATTACCGAGGGCTTGCAGGAGGAATTGAAACAATTTAATATTGAGAATGTGACCATCCAGCCGGGCGTTTATCCAACAGAAATGACCGATGGCAGCAAAGCCGGACTCTCATCAGACAAGCCTGAAATCACCCTGCAGTATGGCGAAAAGGCTGCTCAGGATTTTAATGCTCTTGGCACTGGTTTATACCGTAAGTTGACCGAATTTAAAATGAATCCGCAGACAATTGCAGAAGGTGTACTGGCTTTGATTAATATGCCGGACGGTAGCAGACCCCTTCGTTACCCACTCGATGCTATTGCACAGGGAACTGATCATGAATTCATTAATGCAAGAGCTGAAATAAAATCTCGCTGGCTCGATAAATATATGAGCTAATTATCAATCGCTTTTTGGCAAATTGAATAAAATAAAAATGAACGTGGTTCGTTATGATGCAAAATATAGTGAATTACGTTCCTTTGATTCAAAAAACGAAGAATTCAATTGACGAAATCCTCAATAAATACAAAACAAAAAAATAAATAGAAATGAAAAATAAAACATATGAAAACGGCGGTTTGGCCTCCTTTTCACTTTATAACATTGCCTTTACCGTCTCTAGTATTGAGCAATCCATTAAATGGTATCAGGACGTTTTTGGCTTTAAATTAATTAGCCGAACCACATTTACAATTCCTGCCGGCTCGGCAGAGGTTGCTTTTATTGAGCATGGGGGGCTTCGGCTTGAACTTTTAGAGGTTCCAGATTCGAAGCGAATTGATGCCCTTTTTGCAGAAGCCCCACATCACCTTAATGTTATAGGAAACAAAACAATTGTGTTACAAGTTGAAGATGTCGCGGCGGCAACAAGAGAACTCGAAGAAAAAGGAGTGACATTTGTCTGGCGTGAACAATATTTGGTCGGTGACCAAATGTTGTGTACAATGATTCAGGATGTTGACGGAAATAAAATCAACATTTTTCAGACCAATACCATCATTGAAGATAAAAAAAAATAGAAAGTATTTTGACTCCGGACCAAATAGCGCCGAAACATTTAGAACTTTGGAACGAAAGCGATAATCAAATTCTAAAAAAAGATTGGATGAACTTTATGATGACACCATAACGGTTATGGATCCGGTTTTTAAAATTACAGGAAAAGAAAAACTTATCGATTTTATTATTGACTTACAAAGTAAACATAAGGATTATTTATTTAGTATCGGTGGAAAAGTAAATTATCATAGTGCCTATTATTTGATAAAAGAAAGAGGAGTTAGTCCAAGTGAAGCTTGTATGGATGCAGGATTTAAAAATTACTCCCATTTTTCTGTTTCCTTTAAAAAAACATTTGGAATGTCGCCATCGTTTGCTTGAAAAAGTCTTATCTATAAAAAATTCCCTCTCAGAAATGAAAGGGCATTATAATTTTATTCCTAAGATTAAATTACGTGCTGTGCTTCTTAATAATTCTTATGAGTACTAACTAGAAAAACCAGTCAAATTGACCACCACCTTCAGAGCAAACTGACCACCTAATTTCGGGACAAATTGATCATTAAAAACTACTCACTTTTTCATATTGTTAGCAGCATACATTCGTTAAAAAAACTAAAGATTATGAAAAACAAAATAACAGACATGAATAAAATTAGAAAAGCACTTAAATTCTATTTAAAGGAAAAATTAAGTTGTTCATAAGTAATCATTTATCCCTTTATAGAAATACCGTAAAGAGATACATTTCTTTAGGATTAAGTTTTGAAGTAACTAACAAAAAACAGATGCCGATTTAGAACTTTTGTTCTCACGCACTACTGTGAAATCAATTATTACTAAACTGCATATTCTTTATGTTTTTTTTTCCAAAAATGGAACAGGAACTGAAAAAGTTGGCTCTGCTCTACAACATATGTGGGAGCAATATATTGCCATAAATCCTAATGGCTACAGGAACTCAAAATTTGGCTATCATTATAAAAAACGAGCTAAACGAGTCAGTACAATGATGCACACAAATCACAAAGCTAGTGATGAAATGTATGTGGATTATGCCAGAAAAACGTTCTCTCTTTACTAATGAAAATCCGGCAAAAATAAAAGAAGGACAGTCTCTTGAATAGCCATATTGGGAGTCAGTCAAAATTTGGCCTGCTCAGTCAACAAAAAACGGCCTTCTAAGTCAAGTAATCTGTTGACATTCAGCATGTATTTGTGCTATTAAAAATTTATAAAAGACAATATGAAAATAATAAATCAAATTTACGTAGATGGCGCTTTTATTGAGCCACACGGCAAGGAAACACAAGATCTATATAACCCAGCGACAGGAGAAAAAATTGGAATAGTTCATTTAGGTGATGAAGTAGATACTTATTTGGCAATTGAAGCCGCAAAGAAAGCTTTTTTAACTTTTTCAAAATCAACTCTACAAGAGCGTGGCGAAATTTTAAAGCGTCTTTATGATGCTATCATGGCAAATGAGGATAAACTTAATGAAACGGCTGTAGAAGAATATGCCTCTCCAATATCAGCTACCAAAGGAAGAACGCATTATGCAGCTCAAATATTCCTTGATACTAAACTAGCTATGGAAGGCTTTGAATTTGAAAAACAACTCGAACACGCAACTATTGTAAATGAGCCTTTGGGCGTTGTAGCTGCTATCACTCCCTGGAATGCTAACTATACCCATATCTGCGGTAAGCTTGCACCGGCTATTGCTACAGGTTGTACTATTGTAATCAAACCTAGTGAAATAAGTGCCTTACAAACACAAATTCTTGCACAATGTTTTCATCAAGCAAATGTTCCTAAAGGCGTAATTAATATTGTAAACGGGACTGGTCCTATAGTTGGTACTGTTATGACTGAACATCCCGATATTGCAGTTGTAACTTTTACAGGATCCACTCAAGTAGGAAGATTAATTGGCCAAAAGGCTGCAGAAACCATGAAAAGGGTTACACTTGAACTAGGAGGGAAATCTCCAAATATAATACTCGAAGATGCTAATCTTCAGCAAGCAATTTCATTAGCATTGTCTATAGGTTTCAGTAACAGTGGTCAGGCTTGCCACGCTGGAACAAGAATTATTGTACCTGAAAGCAGGTTAGAAGAAATCAAAACTTTAATTATTGAAGGGGTAAAATCTATTATGATTGGAGATCTATGGAGCGCTGAGTCTTACATTGGCCCGATGGTGAGCAAAAAACAATATGATACGATTCAACGTTACATCAAGTCAGGTTTGGATCAAGGTGCAGAAATCCTTATTGGTGGACTTGGTCATCCTGAAGGACTTGGCGGATTTTATGTTAAACCTACTGTTTTTGTCAATGTAAAACAAGATATGATAATTGCAAAAGAAGAAATTTTTGGTCCAGTACTTTGCATTATAACCTATAAAACAGAAGATGAAGCCATAAAAATTGCAAACGATACCATATATGGCCTTTCAGCTTACATTAGTTCAGAAAATATTGAGAAAGCAAAAAAAATTGCTCGCCAAATTATCTCTGGAAGAGTCCTTATCAACACTGCTGTAAATCGAGAATCTAAATCCCCTTTTGGAGGATTTAAACAATCAGGAATCGGAAGAACTTCATGGACATACGGATTAGAAGAGTATCTAGAACCAAAAGTAATTGCTTAACTATCTCCTTTAAAAATAAACTATAGTCACTTGTAATACTAAATATCCGGATAATAGAAAGATTGTACCAAAAAGATTTTTGGTACTAAAGCTCAAATAAATTTATTTTAAATTAGCAGAATTTAGATGCCCAAGAGCCAAATAATTCTGCTTAAATTTGTAATATCATCAAAGATTTTTTATAAAATGATAGCGCCAAACATACTTTATTCTTGTTATGTAAATCGGAATTTGTCAAATTAACAATTCATCTCTGAACACATTTTTTTATACCAATTCTCAGGCTCGCTGATCATTAATGATGCGAATAAAGAATACTCTGTAAAAACCGGAGAATTTTGTCTGGCAAAAAAAAACTGCTTGGCAAAATACATAAAGTTGCCGCCAGAAAATGGAGAGTATAAAACAATATCAGTACGTCTGGACCAAACTTTTTTAAAAGCTTTTAGTAAAGAGTATGGATATATGGCAGACCAAACAGCTAATAAAAATGCGGTTATCAAGATACAATCAGAACCACTGCTTATAAACTATATAAATTCCCTTTCTGCTTATTTCGATCTTAAAGAAGTTGAAAATGAGCAAATACTACTTTTAAAAACAAAAGAAGCTGTTTTATTACTTTTGAAAACAAATCCCGAGCTAAAAAATATATTATTTGATTTTAGCGAACCAGGGAAAATAGATCTTGAAGCTTTCATGAACCGCAACTTCCAGTTTAATGTACCAATGTAACGTTTTGCGTATATGAGCGGTAGAAGTTTAACCACTTTCAAACGCGATTCTAAAAAGATCTTTAAAACTTCTCCGGGGAGATGGTTACTAGAAAAACGGCTGCAACAGGCATATTATCTCATAGTAAAAAAGGACAAAAACCATCTGACATTTACCTTGAAGTCGGCTTTAAAGATATCTCGCACTTTTCGCGCTCTTTCAGTAAGCAATTTGGCTCGGCTCCTTCAAAGATTCTTTCAAATCTATAAATGAAATAATTTTTTAAATTTTTATTGAATAGTTTGTTTTTTTAATTAATGATTCCATTAATTAAGATTTCATTTAGTACCACATTCCTAATAAATAGATAATAACACAATATCTCTTTTCTTCTAACCTATTCGTTTTTAAAATTAGATTAATTGCAAAAACACCAGCCTATTATTGGCTGGTGTCTCATTTAGAACTAATGATTATACCTAACTAATTATGCATTCAATTGAGCAGAAAGAGTTATAGTTGTATTCAATAATTTTGAAACCGGACAAATCTCTTTGGCTTTTTGAGCCGTTTGTTGGAATTCTTCTTCTGAAATTCCGCCAATTTTTCCATTTAATTCTAAATGAATCAGTGTGATGGTTCCGTCTTCAAAAGTAACTTTAGCTTCTGTATTCAAATCTTCAGGAACATATCCTAATTCGCTTAGCAGAAAACTCAACTGCATGGTAAAACAACCTGAATGAGCCGCAGCTAAAAGTTCTTCGGGATTGGTCCCTACTCCTTCTTCAAAACGGGTTTTAAACGAATATTGAGTATTTTCTAAGGTTGTACTTTGTGAACTGATGGTTCCTTTTCCTTCCATTCCGGTACCCTTCCAGTTTGCTATTGCTTTTCTAGTAAATTTCATGATTTTAAATTTTAATATTTATAAATTAGTTTAACTTTTCTTTTAAGGCCTCAACAGCTTGTTTAATGGCAGCTCTTGGAGCCGGGGTATTTGTAATTGGGTTTAGCATAACAAAGTCATGAATGGTTCCAATGTATCGTGTCGCAGTTACTTTGACACCGGCAGCATTTAATTTTTTTGCATACGTTTCTCCTTCGTCACGCAAAACATCATTTTCAGCTGTGATTACTAAAGCCTCAGGCAAATCTTGCAACTGTGCAATATCAGCTCGTAGTGGCGAAGCAGTAATTAAATTTCGGGTTGCTTTATCAGGAGCATAAGCATTCCAAAACCAAATCATGGCGTTAAGTGTCAAGAAGTGACCATTAGCAAATTGTTGGTACGAAGCAGTTTCAAATCCGGCATCTGTAACAGGATAAAACAATAATTGAAAATCAATTTTTGGTCCTTTTCTTTCTTTTGCCATTAGTGTTACCGCAATTGCCATGTTACCTCCTACACTGTCTCCTCCAACAGCTAATTTAGCTGGGTTTAAACCTATTGAAGCTCCATTTTCTTTGATCCATTTTGTAGCGGCATACGATTCTTCATTCGCAACTGGAAAACGTACTTCTGGAGTTGGCGTATAATTCACAAATACAACCGCAACGTTAGCGCCTACAGCTAATTCTCTTACCAATCGATCGTGTGTAAAAGCATTTCCTAAAATCCAACCCCCTCCGTGAAAATACATCAAGACCGGTAATTTTTCTTTGCTGCCTTTTGGTTTTACAATTCGAATAGAAACTTTTCTAGTATCCTGCGTTATGGTTCTTTCTTCAATATCTACTGGAGCCAATTTGTAATCTCCGGTTTGTGCTCCTATTAATACTTTACGGGCGTCTTCAATTGAAAGTTCATAAATTTGTGGTCCCGCATTACCATGGACTGCTTTCAAAAATTCACGAGTGTTTTTTTCAACACCAAAATTTCCTGATAATGAGGTATCAACTTGACTAACCGCCAGCGTAACATTAAGTAATGTAAGTGCTGATAAAAATAATTTTTTCATCGTTTTACTATTTTAAATTAATTGTTCTAATTTGATAGGACAAAATTATAGCAAGAATATTCATAAATCAAATTAATAATTTTTTACCTTTATAAAAAAATCGTATAATCATGACCATTCAACAATTAAAATATATCATCGCTTTAGATGCTGAACGCCATTTTGCAAGAGCAGCAGATGTATGCATGGTTTCGCAACCGGGGCTGACTATTCAATTAAAAAACCTAGAGGAAGAAATTGGAATAAAAATATTTGACCGTACAAAAGTTCCTTTGACACCTACGCTACTTGGACGTGAAATTATTGCCCGAGCAAAAAAAATAATACGGGAAGTTGATGAAATCAGGGACTTTGTTATTACTGAAAAAAACATCTTGGAAGGTGAAATAAAATTGGGAGTAATATCAACGCTGTCTCCTTATTTGATTCCGCTATTTATTAAAGCCATGAGAAAATCTGCTCCGAAAATGAATTTTATCATCAAAGAAGCTTCTACTGTCCAACTCATGGAAGATTTAGAAACCGGAGCAATTGACATTGCCTTAATGGCAACACCAACAGGAAATCCAAATCTTAAAGAGCATATCGTTTTCAATGAACCTTTTGTGGCCTATTTGCATCCCGACCATCCTTTGGCGAAAGCTGAATTCTATGAAATGTCACACAATGACAAAAAAGAATTATTGCTACTACAAAATGAATATTGTTACAATGCACAACTTTTAGATATCTGTGAAATAAAAGACACCCAGAAAATTAAAGAACAATTCACTTATGATATCAGTTCCATTGAAACACTAAAAAATTTGGTAAGAGCCCAACTTGGACTGGCTATTATTCCTGAATTATCTATTATTAATGAAACGGAAAAAAGTTATTTCAAACCTTTAAAAGACCCAAAACCTGTTCGAGAAATAAGTTTGGTTGTGACAGATACCTTTTCACGTAAGTTATTACTGGAAATCATGAGTAAGTCCATTTGGGATTTCCTGCCGGAATCGATGAAGGAAAATTTCAGCTACCGAAAGATTCAATGGAACGATTCTCCGTATTTTATTAAAGCTACAAAATCATAATTTAAAATGCATTTTATATCATTTTTAAATTAAAAAACAGTATTTTTCTCTTTTAATTCTGTCCTCTTCACTAATTATGATTGCCATATTTTGGTTGTTAACAAGCTAAAGTGTTTGAAAGTATTACCCAAATATCTTTGTTAGCAGTTTTTCTATCTTTAAAAAAAAACACTAGTACTTAAATAAACATTTTTACCTAGAAATTATTATAAAAAAAATTTAAGCTGCACTTCATAAACTAACTCGTTAATTAGAAATTTTCTAAAAAATTGGTCAGTCAAATGACGTGATCCTTTTGAACAATAAGCATTTCTTCAATTTTATTGTTTATTACTTTCTTAATTTCATCAAGTGGATTGTTGCCTTCGTAAATCTCAAAACCTGTTTAAAATCTGTCGGCAAACAATGCGGATAAATCTCTAAGCTATTTTTCTGTTCCTTTTGTCTTTTCTTTCGGTTTCGACAGGTAAAAAAAAGTTATACTTGTGTTTTCGTTGTCAATTAATTTTAGAAACTTATTAAGTTCTAATAAATTCAAAGGGTGTTTTTCTGTTACTGCAACAAATATATTTTTGTGCGAAAAAACCTCTATTTCTTTCGGCATTGCAACAACAATGTTTTTTGCGTTGTCAATTACCTGAAGTGCTACGCTTCCAAGAAGTATTTTTTTTTTTTTAAAACCCCGTTCCTTTCAGACCAACAAAGATTAAATTTTCATAGGGTTCTGCTAATAACTCAGGCAAAGTTAGTTGCAGATTACTTTCCGAAACATAATAAGATACTTTAACATTTGGTGGAATTAGTTCCTCTACGAGTGCCTTTAATTTTTGCAATGCTACGTCATTATCGTGTTCAGCTATGCTTTTACTGCTCTCAAAGTCGGCTAATCGAGGTGTTAAAACTATGGTTTGATGAACCATTAAATTTCCGCTCTATTTGAATATGTAGCAAATCTAGAGTTTGTTTTGTGACTTTCTCTTTTTCGAGTTTCAAAACATTCCTCAATTTATTGGTAAAAATCCATCGTTCATTAAGGATAGATTTTCCGGTGCTTAAAGTGATGGAATCTTGTTTGTTCGAGATCTTAGCAAAGATGGGACTTTCACCATTAATTTTAGTCTTTTCAGATTTGATGTAAAAAATGATTTTTAGCATGATTTTTAGTTTTTTAATTAATTTATAAATAGACCAAAAAACTTCTGCAATACCCTTATTTCTCGGGGAATTCCCGGGGAATATTTCGATTTAGTTACCCTATTTTATTTTAAAAATCGAAGGGTAACTAATAGGGTAACTAATAGGGTAACTAATAGGGTAACTAACTTATGCTACAATATGTGTGTTTTGACATATTCGTAAAAAAAGAAAAACCCTTTAAACAGTGATGTTTAAAGGGTTTTGATTCTTAAAGTTTCTTTTGAAACTTTATCCAGCGGAGAAAGAGGGAGTTGTATCCTCTATCAAAACGCTGATATACAGTATAATAATTTACAAATTGTATTAGGGTAACCGATTTTACCCCCTTTATAATCGTGATGAATTCTATTAAATTGTGATTAGTAAATATACGGAATTATGGAGAAAAATGCAAAGAATTTTTCACTCAACCAGACTAAAAAATGAATAGGTTATTGAACAAGTTATTAGTCAGGTCAAGTTCAAAATTTGAATACCTAAGCATAATATTTAACCAATAATAAGCGGCTCCACTTGTTCATATTTTAAACTGGTGTATTGGCAAAACTCTTCTATGCTTACAAACTCTTTTTCGAGCTTGTTAAGTTCCTTTCTGATGTTTTGTAACAATCTAATGCTTTGACGATAACTCTTTCCGGTAATGCGTTGTATGTCCTTCGGATAGATACACAACCTCTTATTTTCTGTTTTCATACACTATCTATAGCTTTGAGTGGGCTTTGACTTACTTGAAACTCCTGAAATCCAATTTATTGGACTGAATAAAATTAGTAAAAAATTGCTTTTGTACAGAAGCAGCAATTTACTGCTATTTAACAAGGGTATTAATCGTCATTTATGTCGATTTGTGCCATTTGTGTCACTTAGTGACGTATGGGATAGTGTTGGCTTTTTTATTTGGTTTTATTGGCTAAAATTTGTTTTGAAATCAATCGGGAAATGTTGCAACGTGGATATGATTGAGGGTGTTTTTAAATTATTTCAAATTTAAATTTTAAGAATTATGGCAAGACAGAAAGGCATAATTAAATTGAAAGGTACTATCGGGGATATTACTTTTTATAAAACCCAGGACGGGCATCTTGCTCGTGAGAAGGGTGGCATTGACGCCAGCAGAATCAAGAGTGATCCTGCGTTTCAGCGAACACGTGAGAACGGTTCTGAATTTGGAAGAGCCGGTAAGGCCGGTAAGATTTTGAGAACGGCTTTGAGAGCATTGCTTTTAAATTCTGCTGATGGCAGAATGGTGAGCCGACTAACTCAAGCGATGGTGAAAGTGATCCAGGCGGATGTAACAAGTGTGAGAGGATTGCGAAATGTGATTGATGGGGAAGCCGAATTGCTTGCCGGCTTTGAATTCAACATTAGAGGAAAATTGGGGACCAGTTTATTTGCTCCGTTTGTGGGAGCGATTGACCGTGTTACCGGGGAAATCAGTGTGGATCTGGCACCCTTTGTTCCTGCGAACATGATTGCCGCTCCAAGCGGAACTACCCATTTTAAAATCATTTCTGCTGGTGCTGAGGTTGATTTTGAGGCTGAAGTTTTTGTTGCTACCAATTCGGAAACCGCCATTCTGCCCTGGGATGCTACTCCAACGGTTGCTATTAGTCAGACCAATATGGTCACTGCAAACAGTACCAAACCTTTGTTTTTGGCTTTGGGCGTGGAGTTTTACCAAGAGGTAAACGGGCAAATGTACCCATTGAAAAATGGTGCCTACAACCCATTAGCT
>NZ_DATDPV010000060.1:0-6331 GCF_035292545.1 Flavobacterium sp.
GCTTTTGACCCACAATCACTTTGTTCATTTCCATGCTGAGAAGGTCAATAAAAGCACTTTCTCTTTCTATTTTTTCATTAATCGCTCTAATGTCCAAAGTAGTCGTATTTTCTTCCATATTCTTATTTTTAAAGTCGTGAAATTAGTGTCTTATTTTTAACAGTGCAAATTGAAATTTTTTTTAGAAGTAAAATGTTAACAATGCGTTAAAACTTGTATGAAACCATTGGTTTTAAGGATGATTTGTGATTTTCTTTTTATATTTTTAAGAACTGAAAAAAATATGCTTTGAAATCAAAGATTTACGGATTTTAGTCAAAAATCAAACTCATGAGTAAAACAACTTTTTCCAGAATAATTGCGGGCACGATGACTTGGGGAATTTGGGGCAAAAATGCCAGCAAAAATCAGATGATTGACCTGATGCGTTGCTGCCTAGAAAACAATATTACCACCTTTGACCATGCCGATATTTATGGCGGATATACTACAGAAAATACCTTCGGAAATGCCTTCGGCGAAAGCCAAATCGAGAGAGAAAAAATCCAGCTGATTTCGAAATGCGGGATTCAACTTTTATCCGAAAACAGAACGAATAAAATCAAGCATTATGATTATTCAAAGGCCTATATTGTCTGGTCTGTGGAACAATCTTTAAAAAATTTGCAAACGGATTATTTGGATTTGCTCTTATTGCACCGGCCAAGTCCGTTGATGCAGCCTGACGAAATTGCCGAAGCCATACTTCAATTGAAAAAAGAAGGTAAAATTCTGGATTTTGGGGTTTCTAATTTTACGCCTATTCAAACTGATTTGATTCAGACCAAAACAAAAGTAAATTACAACCAGATTCAGTTTTCGGTAGCGGATTTTGAAGCGATGTTAGACGGAAGCTTGGATTATATGCAAATGCACGATATTACGCCAATGGCCTGGAATCCTTTGGGTTCGCTTTTTTCGACTAATAGTGAGAAATCGCTTCGGATAAAAAAACTAGCCGAAACCCTTTCGCTAAAATACAATGTTGAGGCTGATGTTTTATTTCTTGCCTGGATTTTGAAACATCCATCCGGAATTTTACCTGTTTGTGGCACTACGGATAAAACCAGAATTGCAAATCTGATGAAAGCCACCACTGTAGAAATGGAGCTCGAAGACTGGTTTGCCTTTTGGGAAGAAAGTCAAGGGTATAAAGTTCCCTAAATAATTATTTTAAACTACAAATTTTAAATTATTCTGATATTATAAAAATGAAAAAAACAGCCTTAATAACTGGTGCCACGAGCGGAATTGGAAGAGCAACGGCCAGAGCATTAGCCCAAAACAACTATCAAATTATCCTTTGCGGAAGAAGAGAAGAACGGATGTCAGAATTGCAAAAAGAGCTTTCGGAACTCACGGAAGTCCACACTTTACTGTTTGATGTTCGGGATAAGGAAAAAGTTTTTGAAGCCATCGCCAGTTTACCGTCGGAATTTTCAAAAATCGATGTTTTAATCAATAATGCGGGAAATGCGCATGGAATGGATCCAATTCAAAACGGGAATATTGACGATTGGGATGCGATGATTGACATCAACGTGAAAGGATTGTTGTATGTTTCTAAAGCGATAATTCCTGGAATGATTGAACAGAAATCAGGTCATATTATCAATATCGGCTCAACGGCTGCCAAAGAAGTCTATCCAAACGGAAATGTTTACTGCGCGAGCAAACATGCGGTAGATGCGATAAACCAAGGCATGCGAATGGACTTAAATCCGCACGGAATTCGTGTGGGCGCGATTCATCCCGGAATGGTGGAAACCGAATTTTCGGAAGTGCGTTTTAAAGGGGATACCGAAAGAGCCTCAAAAGTATATCAGGGTTTCCAGCCGTTGAAACCAGAAGATATTGCCGATATTATTCATTTTGTGGTTTCGAGACCGTATCATGTGAATATTGCCGATTTAGTGGTAATGTCAACGGCGCAAGCGAGTTCTACAATTGTGAAAAAAGTAGTCTAGCCATCTGAAAACTATTTAAAAACAAAAGAGGCTGTCTTTACGGACAGCCTCTTTTTATAAAATCTATAAACGCCTATTAAAACGTAACACTGGTCATATTTGTAATTTCTCCATTAACTACAACTACGCCTAAAATACTTTGTGCCACCAATCCAGAAGTTGCTTCAGGAGTCAATGTTACCGTATATGTTCCTGCTGGAATCCCATTTAACTGAAATAAACCTTGCTCATTCATGTAAGCAGAAACTGGAGTGTCTCCAACTTGAACTGATGCTAAAACTTGAACACCAACTGGCACTGGAACAACTGATCCTTTTATAACCCCAGAATTTGCTGTCGTAGAAACTCTGATAACCGGATGTAAATTATAATTACCTGAACCACCTGCTTGGACTACAACAGAATGTTCTACATCAAAATCCAATAAGAAATCATAAGTAGCACCTGCTACCAGTGTTTGATTAATTTGTAATTTTAATCCTGATTGTTGTGCACTTGGCGTATTCAAAGTATGAATTACACCATCTTTTTTTACTGTATTATTGGTACCCAGTAATAATCGGATTTGTCCTAAATTCCCTGAAGGGACATCATTATCTGCCAATAAAACATTAACTCCACCAGTTAAATCTAATAAATTATAAATTCCCGGGGTAATGTTTCCAATACTTACCCAACCCTGTTCGTCGGTGCTTGAAGTGCTTTTTATCAAAACATCCAACACTTCCACATTCACTTCTTCATAATCGCCTGGAGCATCTGTCATTCTTACAGCAACTCTTGATGTTTTTGCTGAATCATCGTTGTCGTCACAGCTTACAAAAAACAAACTTACGGAAGCCATTACAAATAAACTTAACGCATAAAATTTTACCTTTTTCATCTATTGATTTTTTAAAGTTAGTAAGTTTCTAACGGAAAAAACTTTAAATTAGTGCCTATTTAATTTCATTAACCCAGTATTAACAATGATTAACAAGCGTTTACTTATTAAAAACCTCCTCGCCCATAATGACGAGAGCAGTTTTTATGATAAAAAACGCCAGTTGAATTTGCATACCCGGGAAGGAAAAGCGAAATTCCTAAAACACATTTGTGCGTTGTCGAATTCAAATCCAACGAACAATTCTTATATCGTTGTGGGAGTCGAGGATCAAAATAATGAAGTGGTGGGTGTTGATTTTTTCGACGACAGTCATATTCAGAATCTGGTGAATGCTTTTCTGGAAAATCCGCCGAAAATACAATATGAAAATGTGCCTTTTCCAAATTTACCAAAAGACAAAGTAATCGGTTTAGTTACCATAAAACCAAACAACAAAACTTCCTATTTTAAAAAAGGCATTCATACTATTCCTTCCAAAAGTGTTTTTATTCGAAGAGGCAGCAATACGGTTCCAATTGAAGATTCTTATGAGAAAAATTATCAAAATGCAGAAACCGTTATCGGAATTGAAAATAATTCCCGGAACAGTATTGCATATACTTTGGATGGCGTAATTGATTTTATGAATTTTCGTCACAAAGACATGTCTCCAAAATATAAGGTTTTTAAGGAATTGTTTGTGATTTGCTGGGCTGGAATCCCTAAGAAAATTCGCGATAACATTTATCTTTCCAGAGTGGATATTGAATTAATCAACGAGCAGGTAAAATTATTCTACTCGGCGCTTGATGTAGTTACGATAACTTTTGACAATGACACTTTTACTATTATTGAATTTGTGCCGCTAGGCTTAAACGACATGACGAGTTATTATCCGTTGGAGAAAGTGACCATTCATTTTCAGGAAAACGGATATTATAAAATGGATACAGAAATGCTTTTTCAGCCACCTAAATTCAATAGAAAAATGTTGCATCATATATATAATGCCACTTTAGCATTGATTACCAAATTGCAAAAAGGCTTGATATTATCTCCAAGAGAAAGCAAAGAGTTGGAAAATTTACCTTCTACTTTGATGATTTGTTACTTGAACGGATTTGAAGAGGCCAAACAAAAGTTAATAGCTGCAAAACCTCTTTTGAAAGCACAAACTAACTCAAATGTATATTTGTCTTTTAAAGAGGCGATGCGAATTTTAAGAAAAATGAAGTACGATTTGTAACATTTTTTCTATTCTCAAAACGATTTCATATTATAAACCAATCAAATTATCGGTATTCAACATCAAAAAACAAACTCCAACCAATGGGTTTGTTGATGCTTTTTAAGGTATGGCAAATTATTAAAATCCATGAAATCAGAATTCCCAAAATATTATAAAAAATAGAAAGACCCATTTTTTTGTCATTTATGATATAATGACCATCTTTGAAAGACACAAAAATGAATTCATAATCCGGCGCTTGCATTAATAGCAGCATGTACATAATTGAGTCTAAAAGGTTTAACATCAATATTAATAATATTGCAAAACCTAAAGTGGTAGATAACAGACTAAATCTAGCCTGGCCATCTAATTTTTGAATTGTTTCTTTCATTTGGTTAAAATTTATAGGTTTATTTATTGGAGTACATTGATACTCCTTCTCAATAGTCATAAACTTTATTGAATTTTAATAAGATCTATTCATGGTGGGGACTTCGAATAGTTACTCAACTTAAAATCTAAATAATAGCCCTATATGCATAACACAAAATTAGCTCAATTGTCACGTGTCATTTTACGGTTTTACCGCCTATTTTGTTAAACTTTGGATTAGAAATAAACAGGAAGAATCATAGAAATCTGTTTTTCTATAGTTGAATTTTGGTTTGAAAGCGGAAAGTTAGCTGATTCTTAGATTATACCCAGTTTTCTGGCTTCTCTGATAATATCCTCATCATTCCCTTTTTGGACACAAAAATAATCTCGGATTTGCACTTTTCTTTTTTCGATTGCACTGATAGAAAGGTTTAAATGAGCTGGTAGACTTTTGGTTTTTATGCCTTGTGCCAAAAGCGTAATGATTTGCCTGTTGAAGTGATCTAAATAAACTTTTTTAGACAATAATTCTTTTACGTTTTGTTTTACGGTTAAACTATGATAGATTTCTCCTCTCATGATTATATCAAACGCTGAAATCAATTCCTCTGCACTGAAATCACTTTTTACCAACAATCCTTCGGGTTCTACGTTTCTTATAATATTGTATAATATGAGTGCTTCTGTGTGGGAAGTCAGCATAACTATCTTGCTATTTGGCAAATGGGTTTTAACCAACATGGCTAAATCTTCACCTGACGATATGTTTTTTGCTTCGAATGGTGGCAAACTATAATCCAAAAAAACCAAATCGAAAAAATCTAAATTTGTCGTATTGGTAATTATTTCAAAGGCGTTTTCACAATTATGTGCCGCGGTAGTTTCTATTTCAAATCCCAGATCATTATAAGACAAAATGATTTTATACCCTTCAATCATTGAAGGATGATCATCAACCATAAGGATTTTTAGCTTCATTTTTGCGTGTTTAAACTGTTGTAAAAAATCTATACCGGAATAATCAAGATTATTTGCGTTCCTTCTCCATTGTTGGACAGAATCTCGATTTCGCCCTGGACTATTTTCATTCTGGATTGCATGTTTTTCAGGCCAATTCCTTCTCTTGTTTTTTTAATGTCAAAACCAACGCCATCATCTGTAATTTCTATATGAATATGGTCTTCAACTTTTATTATCGTCGCACTGATGTTTTTTGCTTTTGCATACTTGTGAATATTTTGTAATGCTTCCTGAAAAATTCTATAAAGGTGCATTTTGGTGGTGCTTTCTATGGCTTCCCAGTTTATTCTACCATCAATTTCTAATTGACAATTTGCTTGTGAAATACTTTTTTGTCCATCAAACAGCGCTTCCATAATCGTTTTGAAACTGTCTTTTCCGGAAAAAATATCCTGACTAAGATCGTGTGCAATGCTTCTGATTTCTTTTTCAATATTTTGAATTTCCGCAATGTGCAAAAGACATTTTTTGATGGTTTCCTCATCTGTTTTTCGACTGAGAATGAATAAATTAAGACGTGTACTGGTCAATTTACTCATGATTCCATCATGCAATTCCTGAGCAATGCGCTTTTTCTCTTTTTGCCTTCCTTCCTCTATTTTGCTTTGCTGGTCGAGCATCAACTGATAAATTTCCTGATTGGCTTTTTGCTGTTCCTGCTCAAATTGTAATTCTCTATTTTTAGTTCTTTGTGTTTTAACGACAAATAACAGTGCTCCAAGCAAAAACATTACTGTTGAAGAACCTGCAATTATCCATCTTTGCGAGGAAATTTTATTTTTTTCGGCTTCAATGTCATTTTTTTGATTTAAAATTTCGTCGGTTTCAAATTCA
>NZ_DATDPV010000061.1:0-25083 GCF_035292545.1 Flavobacterium sp.
GGAATTGTTTGATTTCTTTTTCTCCTGCTTCATGGTTTTCAATCACTAAATAATACATCAAAACAGCAGGAATAACGCCGGCACTTCCGTTAGTTGGAGCAGTAACCACACGACCTAAAGCGGCATTGACTTCATTTACCGCAAGGGCAAAACAACTGACCCATTGCAGGATTTGTCGAAATTTCACTTCTGTCAATCGGATTTGTTCTAACCAAGTTTGCGGACTGTCATAATTAGATAATCCAATAAGGTTTTGATGCATATCAAACGCTCGGCGACGTACATTTAACCCGCCGGGAAGAATTCCTTCGGAATGACAACCGATATACATACATTCTAACATTGTGTTCCAGATACGCATTAATTCGTGGTGAATCACTTCTTCGGAACGCATGGATTTTTCGTTTTCGTAAACAATTTCCGAAACCTTTTTATTCTCTTTTATACAATAGTCTAAAAGCTGGGCCGCTTTATCGATTGGAAAAGGAAAAGCACATTTTATTTCGATTTTCTTCTTGGCATTGATGCGTTCTTCTTTTACGACAAATCCGCCACCAATAGAGTAGAAGGTGGCCGAATATTCCTTGTCATCAGAAGTATAAGCTGTAAAGGTCAAACCATTGGCATGAAAAGGGAGGAAGTTTTTATTAAAAATGATGTCTTGCAAAAAGTAGAAAGGAATATTGATTTCGTTTCCTAAATTGATTTCGTTTTTATCTTCAATAGATTTGATGATTCCTGCGATATTATCAATAGGAATATATTCCGGATCTTGTCCGCTCAAACCCAGCATTATTGCCAAATCCGTGGCATGGCCTTTACCAGTTAAGGAAAGGGAACCGTATAAATCTACTTTTACTCTGTTAACAGTATGCATTAAATTTTCTTTACGCAATTCGTCAAGAAAACGTTCAGCGGCACGCCAAGGCCCGAGGGTGTGTGAACTCGATGGTCCGACACCAATTTTTAGCATATCAAAAACAGAGATACATTCTTCCATAGTCATAGTAGGTTTTCTAACTTACAAATATATAAGGAATGAAGGATAAAACGAATTTTGTTGATTTAAAATTATGAATTTTAGCTATTTTTGATAATTATCTATTAATAGACTTATGAAAAATATTTTTCCTTACTTATTTTCCGTCTTATTTATGTCGACTCTGTGTTTTTCGCAATCTCAAAAAGAATTGTATAACCAAAGCATGGAAGCTTATAAGAGCAAAAATTACAGCCAGTTTTTAACGATTACCCAAAAGTTAGACAGCATTCGTCCTTCGCATCCTACGTTTATCTATAATTTAGCTGCAGCATACGCTTTGAATAATCGAAAAAAAGAAGCTGTCTCAGTTTTGGAAAAAGTGGTTTTGATGAACAATAAAATGGTTTTTGAAGAGGATGCTGACTTTTTAAGTTTACAGAATTCAGAGGATTATAAAAATATTTTAGAATTAAAACTCAATTTAGAAAAGCCTATAATCGGTTCAAATAAAATACTTTCTTTAAGTGAAAAAGATTTACACCCTGAAAGCCTTTTGTATTTATCGAAATCAAAAATATGGTTGGCATCCAGTATCCGAAAGCGTAAAATTATTTCTTTTGATGTTAAGACAGGGAAATGTAAAGATTGGCTAACAGATAATGGTTTGCTTTCTGTTTTTGCGATGAAGGCAGACGCAAAAGAGAAATATTTATGGGTCACTACATCCTCAATGCCAGAAATGGAAGGTTTCTCTAAAGATTTAGAAGGAAAAGCGGAAGTATTGAAAATAGATATAAAAGCGAAAAAAATCGTAACCCGTTTTCCGTTAACTGGCAACCATGTTTTGGGTGATTTGGTTATTTCTAAAAATGGAGATGTTTATGTATCGGATAGTGGGGAAGCAGTTATTTATAAAATCACTAATGATAAAATGAATCTTTGGCTGGATTTAAAAAAAGAAGCGTTTAATTTACAGGGATTGACTTTTAATGAAAATCAATGCAAACTTTTTATTGCCGATTATTTAAAAGGGATTTTGGTTATTCCAATGAAAAATCCCAAAGATAGAAAATGGCTGACATTCCCCAAAGGGGCCACTGTAAAAGGAATAGATGGATTAGTTTATTATAAAAATACGCTGATTGCTGTTCATAATGGCGTGAAGCCAATCCGTTTGATTCAATATAATTTAGATGAAAAGCAGGATCAAATTAAAAGTTATACAATACTGGACAATAACAGACCTGAATTTGACGAGCCTGCTTTAGCAACTGTTGTGAATGATAAGCTGTATTTCTTTTCAAATTCGCCTTGGAAAGCATACATTAAGGATTTTTATTTAGAAGGTAATCAGTTTGTAAATCCAATGCTTTTCCAATATGAATTGAAATAAAAATATAATTAAATGCCCTAGCCCTGATAGAGGCGACATCCTTTTCTTGACTTTTTCAGGCAAGAAAAGGATGCCGCGGATAGCAGGAAATAGCTCCGGATTATTTTCTTCGCCTTAACAATGACAAGCTCAAAATGTCATGTTGTCATATTATTTTATGTCAAAATGTTTTAAAACTGACAATTTCCCTATATTTTTCTAATGGCACAAAGATTGACTTATGGACTTTGAGTTTATAAATGAAAGTTAAATTTAAATATAATAAAAATGGGTAAAATAATTGGAATTGATTTAGGTACGACCAACTCTTGTGTCTCTGTAATGGAAGGTAACGAAGCAGTGGTAATCCCTAATGCAGAAGGAAAAAGAACAACACCATCTGTAATTGCTTTTATAGAAGGCGGTGAAATCAAAGTTGGAGATCCTGCTAAAAGACAAGCAGTAACCAATCCAACAAAAACTGTTGCTTCTATCAAACGTTTTATGGGTCACTCTTTCGGTGAAATTACAGCTGAAGCAAAAAGAGTTTCTTACAAAGTAGTAAAAGGAGACAACAATACACCACGTGTTGATATTGATGGTCGTTTATATACTCCACAAGAATTGTCAGCTATGACACTTCAAAAAATGAAAAAAACAGCGGAAGACTATTTAGGTCAAACTGTTACAGAAGCAGTTATTACTGTTCCGGCTTACTTTAACGATGCACAACGTCAGGCTACAAAAGAAGCAGGAGAAATTGCAGGTCTTAAAGTAATGCGTATTATCAACGAACCTACAGCTGCAGCTTTGGCTTACGGACTTGATAAAAAAGGAAAAGATCAAAAAATTGCGGTTTACGATTTAGGTGGTGGTACTTTTGATATTTCTGTTCTTGAATTAGGAGACGGAGTTTTCGAAGTATTGTCTACAAATGGAGATACTCACTTAGGTGGAGATGATTTTGACCACGAAATTATTGACTGGTTAGCTGACGAATTTAAAACTGAAGAAGGTATTGACTTGCGTCTTGATCCAATGTCATTGCAACGTTTGAAAGAAGCTGCTGAGAAAGCAAAAATTGAATTGTCTTCTGCTGCTGAAACTGAAATCAACTTGCCTTACGTAACTGCTACAGCTTCAGGACCAAAACACTTGGTTAAGAAATTAACTAGAGCTAAATTTGAGCAAATGACTGACGCATTAGTAAAACGTTCTATGGCACCAGTGGCTAAAGCGTTGAAAGATGCAGGTTTATCTGTTTCTGATATCGACGAAGTGATTCTTGTAGGAGGTTCAACTCGTATGCCAAAAATTGCTGAAGAAGTAGAAAAATTCTTTGGTAAAAAAGCGTCTAAAGGAGTTAATCCTGATGAGGTTGTTGCTATTGGAGCAGCTATTCAAGGTGGAGTTTTATCTGGAGATGTAAAAGATGTATTGTTACTTGACGTTACACCTTTATCTTTAGGTATCGAAACTATGGGTGGTGTTATGACTACTTTAATTGAATCAAACACAACTATTCCAACTAAAAAATCTCAAGTATTTTCTACAGCGGCAGATTCTCAACCAACGGTTGAACTTCACGTTTTGCAAGGTGCTAGAGCAATGGCTGCTGATAACAAAACTATCGGTCGTTTCAACTTAGATGGTATTCCACCAGCACCAAGAGGGGTTCCACAAATTGAAGTAACTTTTGATATTGATGCCAATGGTATCATCAAAGTTTCTGCAACTGATAAAGGAACTGGAAAATCTCATGATATTCGTATCGAAGCTTCTTCTGGATTGACTTCTGAAGAAATCGAAAGAATGAAAAAAGATGCTGAAGCTAACGCTGAGTCTGATAAAATCGCTAGAGAAAGAGTTGAAAAATTGAACGAAGCAGATGGAATGATCTTCCAAACTGAAAGCCAATTGAAAGAATTAGGTAGTAAATTATCTGATGACAACAAAACAGCAATCGAATATGCTTTAACTGAATTGAGAATGGCACACCAATCTCAAGATATTCCTGCAATTCAAACTGCTTTAGATAATATCAATGCAGCTTGGAAAGTAGCTACAGAAGCTATGTATGCACAAGGAGAACAAGGACAAGCGCAACAAGAAGCAAAACCACAAGGTGAAGCTCAAGGTGACAATGTTCAGGATGTAGATTACGAAGAAGTGAAATAATTCTCTTTTTATATATTATTAAAAAACCGAGCTAGTAATAGCTCGGTTTTTTTATGTTTTGAACTCAACATATTTTTGTACATTGGACAACCCAAAAACCTATTAATAGTTATGAAAAATGTAATCCTCTTATTTACTTTGCTTTTAACCTTTGGAAATACTTATAGCCAAAAAAAGAAAACCCCACAAAATACAGCAACATCGGTTATTGCAAAAGCAGATAATCTCACCGCCGAACTGATTAAAAATAACTTCTATCTTTTTGTAAACCACAAAGGCGCTAAGAAAGATACGATTTTTTCAAAAAAGACAGATGCAAAAACAATTCCCACAGAATGTAAAATCACCCCATTTACAGCAAAAGGAGTTCCTTTATATTATATAAGTTGGGTGGAGAAAAACATCACTAAAACCGACTTAAAAATGGAAGAAGCAACTCGAATAAATTCGGAAATTTGGGATGTAACCACAAAGACAAAATTGCTTTCGAATGTTCAGGGTACAACAAAAATTGTAGAAAAAGTGTTTCTCGATAAATTGAAAAATGCATCCGAAACCCAAGAAAGAATGCGTAGAGAAGGGTATGAGTTTATTTTAACAAAAGAGGGAGATGTGATAATGAAAAATAAAACTTTAGAAAGTAAACTGACTTATGATATAACAAATAAAAAATATGTAGATGCTAAGAAAAAGAAGTAAAAAAAACCGAGCTGTTAGGCTCGGTTTTTTTATAACATTAAATAAGAACTTACTCAGAAACCTTAATCTCGAACATTTTATCCCAGTTTTTTCCGGTTACAAAAATCGTTTTAGTTTTTGGGTTGTAAGCAATTCCGTTTAAAACATCTATATCTTTGTGCTGAGTTACTTTAGATTTTAAATCGACTAAATTGATTATCGCTTCTACGGCACCATTTTTCGGGTTTATAATCGCAATGGCATCCATTTGGTACACATTTGCGTATATTTTCCCGTCAATCCATTCTAATTCGTTAACGGCTTTGATTTTTGAACTGGCTGTATAAACATTAATGTAATCCACTTCTTTAAAAGTTTCAGGATTAACAGACCAGATTTTCTCTGTTCCGTCTGACATTAATAGGTTTTTACCATCATTCGTTAATCCCCAGCCTTCAATTTTTTTAAAGTAAGGCACTGTTTTTTCTTTCTTGAAAGTATCAACATTATAAACGTATGCCTCGTTATTTTTCCAAGTCAATTGAAAAATTTTATTGTTCAAAACCGTAACACCTTCGCCAAAAACATCTTCAGGTAATTCAACAATTTTATGAACTTTACCGGTTTTATAATCGGTTTTGCGAAGACTTGATATGCCACGAATCCCTGTTCCGTTGCCTGAGCCGTTTCCAGTTCCCTCAATTAAAGTATCTCGGTAAAATTCCAAACCCTGCGTATACGCTTTAACATCATGCGGATAAGTATTTACAATCTTGTAAGAAAGTAATTTTGGCTGAATGCTGGAAACCAATTCAACTCTTCCTGTAGTTTCCTGATTTTCGCCTTCAAAATAAACCAACGCTTTTAGGTTCTGATAACCCAGTTTTTGGTCTTTTAAGTCAAAAGTTATTTTTTTCAAACCTTTTTTAGAACCTATATTTTTATCGTTTACATAATAAACAACACTGTCGATTTTTTTATTCTCTGCGTTCAATAATTCCAAAGAAAGCACATCCTCATTATGATATTCGGCTTTAAACTTCGAATTATCGAAGCTAAAATAATTTTCTGTAGTTTTTTTTGAGCCATTACAACCGATAATGACCGTGCCTAATAAAATGATAGATAGTAAGTTATAATTTTTCATAATTAATTTTAAAGATGATGCAATATACAATACAAATGAATATGTTTTTCTACTTGCGAAAATACAAAAAGTTTGTATATTTGCAACGGCAAGTCCTACACGACTAGCTCCTGCAGACTCCCCCAGGATGGGAACATAGCAAGGGTACGTGGTTGAGCGGTGCGATGTAGGTCGCTTGCCTTTTTTTCTTTTTAATCTGAACTAGTTTCAGATTTTTTTTTACCTTTATTTCAGATTTTTCCTCATTTCTCAATTTCAATATTTATATGGTTTTATCTTGGCAAATAGTTCGTTTTGCCCTAAAGGAAACTTTTGCAATTGCCTATGGAAATTATTCTCATAGAGAAGCATTGTTGGTTACCTTAACTAAAAACGGAATTTCAGGGTATGGAGAATGCACCGCCATCGATTACTACCAAATTAATTTGGCCGATTATTCCCAAAAACTCCATTCCATAAAAGCCTTTGTTGAGAAACAGCAAATAATTCATCCCACAGATTTCTATAATTTTCTTCTAACATTAGAATTGCCTAGTTTTTTAAGATCAGCTCTGGATTGTGCCTATTGGGATTTGTTCGGAAAACTCGAAAATAAAAGTTTCCTGTCTTTAAATGCAATCGAAATAAATGAATTACCCGAATCTTCCATAACCATAAGCGTTGCGCCAATAGCAACCCAGTTAGAAAAAATTGCGAAATCCCCTTGGACCAAGTTCAAAGTAAAATGCAATCATTTCGATGAAAATGACATTCAATTATTGCTAAAAACAGGAAAAGAAGTGGCTTTAGATGCCAACGGAAGTTTCACCAAAGAACAATGCCAATGGCTTGAAAATTTTGAAACATCAAAAACATTCACCTATATAGAACAACCGATGAAACCGGGCGCAGAAAACTATTCGTCTTTACATCAAAACAAATATCCAAACTGGATGGCCGACGAGGATTGTCAGGAAAACATCAATTTACTTTCACTGCAACCGCATTACCGAAGCATCAATATTAAATTAGTGAAATGCGGCGGATTAACGCCCGCTTTGCAATTGATCAAAAATGCAAAATCATTGGGTTTTAAAACCATGATTGGCTGCATGACCGAGTCCACGGTTGGGATTTCTGCAGGAGCGGTTCTGACACCTTTGGTGGATTTCGTAGATTTAGATGGCGCCAATTTGATCGCAAACGACATCGCCATTGGAAGCGCTGTTCTAAATGGCAAAATCTTGTTGTCCGAGAATCCAGGATTAGGAATTAAAGTTTTATAGTTTTTGAAGCCTAAATTATAGGCATTTTTATCCATGTAATTCCCGCTGTCATTCCAATCTTTTTATCTCGTAAAAACGAGACAAAAAGGATTTTCCCTTCCATCAGGGCTAAAGACTTAATTTTTTTAATCCTAATTTCTTCCTTACTTTCGCAATGATTTTTCGATTCATCGAATAATCGAAGGAATCTAAAAATCTAACATTCGAAATAATGAGTAAAGTAGTTCTAATCACAGGCGGTTCATCAGGAATAGGGAAGTCCATCGGCGAATTTTTACACCATAAAGGTTTTGTCGTTTACGGAACCAGCCGAAATCCGGAACGTATTCTGAATTCTGTTTTCCCATTAATCGCTTTAGATGTTAGAAATGCCGAAACCATTCAGTCTGCCGTGGCCAAAGTGATTGCCCTTTCCGGAAGATTAGACGTAGTGATAAACAACGCCGGAGTCGGAATTACAGGACCTTTGGAAGAAATTCCAACATCCGAAATCAAAAATAATTTCGAGACCAATTTCTTCGGTCCCATCGAAGTGATGAAAGCCGTTTTACCACAAATGCGCTCACAACAATCGGGTCTGATCATCAATATTACCTCCATCGCAGGTTATATGGGATTGCCTTACAGAAGTGTCTATTCGGCGTCAAAAGGCGCGTTGGAACTCATCACCGAGGCCTTGCGAATGGAAGTGAAGGCTTTTGGAATTCACATTACCAATGTTGCTCCCGGAGATTTTGCCACCAATATAGCTTCAGGGCGTTTTCATGCGCCATTGTTAAAAGGATCGGCTTATGAAATTCCATACGGAAACACCTTAAAAATGATGGATGAACACGTAGACAGCGGAAGTAATCCAAACGAAATGGCAGAAGCAATTTATAAAATTATCCAAACTAAAAATCCTAAAGGACATTATAAAATAGGCGCATTTATGCAGAAATTTTCGATTGTTTTAAAACGAATTCTGCCTGATAAAGTCTATGAAAAAATGTTAATGAACCATTATAAATTGTAATTTTGCTCCACATTTAGAAACTTAATTTTAAAAATATATTTATGAAATTTTTTATTGATACCGCAAATTTAAACGAAATTAAAGCTGCACAAGCGCTTGGTGTTTTGGACGGAGTTACTACAAACCCATCATTGATGGCAAAAGAAGGAATTACCGGAAAAAACAATATCCTGAAACATTACGTTGATATTTGTAACATTGTCGATGGTGACGTGAGTGCTGAAGTAAATGCAGTCGACTATGACGGAATGATTCGTGAAGGAGAAGAATTAGTTGATTTACACGAGCAAATTGTTGTGAAATTACCCATGACCAAAGAAGGTGTAATGGCCTGTAAATATTTTTCAGATAAAGGCGTTAAAACAAACGTGACTCTAGTATTTTCTGCTGGACAAGCATTATTGGCTGCAAAAGCAGGAGCAACTTATGTTTCCCCATTCATCGGAAGATTGGATGATATTTCAACTGATGGTTTAGAATTGATTGATGATATTCGTCAAATTTATGATAACTATGGTTTTGAAACTGAAATACTTGCTGCTTCCGTGCGTCACTCCATGCATATTGTGAATTGTGCCAAAATTGGTGCTGACGTAATGACGGGACCACTTTCAGTTATCCTTGGATTGTTGAAACACCCTTTAACAGACATTGGTTTAGCACAGTTTACCGCTGATTTCGAAAAAGGGAATAAGTAGTCAATTTAGATATAAAAAAAAGCGGTTTCAAATTAGAAACCGCTTTTTTTTTGTTAATTTTTTATCGATATTATTTTAAATTGTCTTCAAAAGTAACTTCAAATAAGTTGACAAAAGCATTTTTTATTGTTGCGTCATTATTAAGAACAATGGTTCGGTGTACTTTTGTGATGGCCCATTTGTTTCTTAAATCTTGAAAATTCTCACATCTGAATTCATCTATTCCGTCAAAATTATATTTTGATAAGAGGTTGGTCCATTTAGACTGATTTTCATCCAAATTTATTGCAATAAATTGATATTCCGGATATTTTAATTTAAAAGCCATTACTTTTTTATGTGCCGCCACTAAGTGAGAGCTGGCATTTTCTGTCCAAAAGAACAGAACCGTTTTGTTTTTTATCAATGAATTTGATTGGACAATTTTACCATTGGTGTCAATCAGATTTACATTGGGTAACGTATTTCCGGCTTTCAATAATTGAATGGCATTTCCGATTTTCAAGATTTCGTTTTTCTTGCTCTTGTCCGTAGAATATTTATGATAAGTGTCAAGAAACTTCTTATTATTGACCATATTTTGGTCCTCAAGCAAATATGTAAAAGCAATATTGTTAAGAATCGTATTCTTTACTTTTTCATTTTTAATGAGTGTATCAGTAATATTAAGCTTATTGATATTTGTTTTTAAAGACAAATCAACTTCTGAATAATGATTGTGATAATTTATGGAACCAACATTGTTCAGCATGTGAGAGAGGTACATCACAAATGGTGAATACCCAGATAATGCCACATTATTAAAATTTATTTTCTTTCTAAAAGCATAAAAATCTTTCGGAAGTTTAGCTCTTATATCTTCACCAGTTCTTAATTGATGAAAAATAGGGTATAATTCTTTTTTTGAAAAATAATGAAAATCTAAAGCGGTTTTGGCATAAACATCAAATTCATCGCTCCATTTAAGTTCTTCTTTTTTAGAATTGTAAAATTTTTGGTTTGATTTGTAAGCTGAATCTATATGCGCATTGAATTTTGATACTCCGTAGTCAAAAACATCAAACATTTTCTCTTTATCGGATTCGTTTTTTAAATACAATTCCATCAGAAAATTATTTTTTTCATCTCCTTTGCCGCAAAAAACGATGGATTCGTCAAAGTCTTTCGAATTGATGCGCACCATTAGACTATCATTTTTATCAAAAAAAACATATTGGTATTCGGGTTCGTGTTTGAAAGAATATAAGCCCGGGGCAAGAGAATCGAATTTCTTAAAAAAAGTATTGTCCTCCTTCAGTGGAATAGTATCAATGACCTCTGTGCCCTTATAGAACAGGATGTAAGGACTGGTAGGATTTATTACTTCACCGCCAAAACTAGCCGCATAACTGTCTTCTATAAATACGCTGTTACAAGAAGTTAACAACATAATTATGGAGGAAGAAAGTAATAAAAAAGGCAATGATTTGGGGATACTCATTTATTAAAAGATATGCACAAAAATATCCAGACCATTTTGATTATAATGTTAATACATAGTTAAATAAAAATCATTGTTAATTGTGATGCTGTTATAAGTTAAGATTGTTCAATTTTTTGTACTTTTGCAAAAATTTTATAATAAATACAATACATGTTAACAGTTAATAATTTATCAGTTCAGTTTGGCAAAAGAATCTTGTTCGATGAAGTAAATACAACCTTTACACACGGTAATATTTACGGCGTAATCGGAGCCAACGGTGCTGGAAAATCTACTTTTCTTAAAATAATTGCTGGCGAAATGGATCCTACTGCAGGACATATTCATTTAGAACCAGGAAAACGTATGTCGGTTTTAAATCAAAACCACAATATGTTTGATGAGAGTACGGTTCTTGAGACAGTAATGATGGGAAATAAAACCTTGTATGCTGTAAAAAAAGAAATGGATGCTCTTTATTTGGATTATACCGATGAAAATGCAGACAGAATAGGGGAGTTACAAGTGCAATTTGAAGAAATGAATGGCTGGAATGCAGATTCTGATGCCGCTTCATTATTGTCGAGTTTAGGCATTACCGAAGACAATCATTATACTTTAATGGGTGATTTGGAAGGAAAAATGAAAGTTCGTGTGCTTTTGGCGCAGGCACTTTTCGGAAATCCTGATTTGCTTATTATGGATGAGCCTACGAATGACCTGGATTTTGAAACCATTGCCTGGTTAGAAAATTTCCTGGCAAATTATGAGAATACCGTAATTGTAGTATCTCACGATCGTCACTTTTTGGATGCCGTTTGTACGCATATATCGGATATTGATTTCAGTAAAATAAATCACTATTCAGGAAATTATACTTTTTGGTATGAATCCAGCCAGCTAGCAGCAAAACAGCGTGCACAGCAAAACAAAAAAGCCGAAGAAAAGAAACAGGAATTAGAAGAATTTATCCGTCGTTTTAGTGCGAATGTGGCCAAATCTAAACAAGCTACTTCCCGTAAAAAAATGATTTCTAAATTGAATATTTCCGAAATAAAACCATCAAGCCGTCGTTACCCTGCGATTATTTTTGATCAGGAACGTGAAGCAGGTGACCAGATTTTAAATGTTCAAAATTTAAGCGCTTCTGTAGATGGCGATGTTTTATTTACTGAAGTAGATTTGAATATGGCCAAAGGAGACAAAATTATTTTGTTCTCTAAAGATTCGCGTGCTACTACCGCTTTTTATGATATTTTGAATGGTCTTCAAAAGGCCGATTCTGGTACATTCGATTGGGGAGTAACAACCAATCAGGCCTATTTACCGGTTGATAATCACTCGTTTTTCGAAAATGATTATTCGCTTGTAGACTGGTTGCGCCAATGGGTTAAAACCGAAGAAGAGCGCGATGAAGTAAATATTCGTGGTTTCCTTGGAAAAATGATTTTCTCAGGCGAAGAAGCATTAAAAACAAGCCGAGTTTTATCAGGAGGAGAAAAAGTACGTTGTATGTTATCCCGAATGATGATGCAACGTGCCAATGTTTTGATGATTGATGAACCAACGAATCACTTGGACTTGGAGTCAATTACCGCATTTAATAACTCTTTGAAAAACTTCAAAGGTTCTGTGATTTTTACAACACATGATCATGAGTTTTCTCAAACTGTTGGTAATCGTGTGATTGAATTGACACCAAAAGGAGCCATCGACCGTTATATGACCTTTGATGATTATCTTGATGATGAAAAAGTTCAGGAATTAAGAACTAAGATGTATTCTTAAACTTATTATTATATATAGAAAATCCCGCTATCATTGATAGCGGGATTTTTTTTTGCAGATTTTTTTTATGATTTCTTTCCGAAAATTTTACTGATTATAAAAATGATAATGGCTATTATTGCAACTACAATAAAAATTCCAAAACCCATTCCGGCTTTAAATATACCTTCAATTATTGAGCAACTAGAGAATGATATCAATACTATTAAAAGCATTAAAATTCTTGTTAGTTTGTTTTGCATGATTTCTTTGTTTTAGATTATTATTTATCAATGTTTTGAAACCATATTTTTGATGGCTTTGGTAATATAAAGATATTAAATTTGATTAAATAACTTCTTACATAATTTTCACAATATGTTACATAATTTTTAATTTTAAAAACAATAAAAAAGACTGCCAATTTCGACAGCCTTTACTTTTATTTTTTATTAGTTCAATTACATTCTAAGCCAGCAACAGAAGGAGCTACTTCATCTCCATTACTATTTTTAACAGACCAATTTCCAGTAATTATACCACCTGAATTAGATGAATTCCAGGTAACATGAATAGTAACAGGTTCGCAAGCAGTAGCACTGCCTTCTACTTTAATTATACGATTGGAACTACCGCCCGGAGTAGATTGTGATGCTGTCAAATTACCTCCTAATACAGTAATAATTGCATCTTGCCCGGTAAAATTAGTTAAGCCTCCTTGAATTTTAATATAACCCAAATCTTCTTCAGAAGTAAAAGTGTAAACTGCTTCACGTGTTTCATCACAAGAAATTGGCTCTCCGATAAATGAAGTTTCACAACCGCCACATAAGCCAATAAGACTGTAACTTACATTAAAATTTGCCTGAGGACCATTTCCGGTAACTTGCAAAGTAAAACTTTCTAAGTCACAGGCTTGCCAGCCTTCATCAAGCGGATAAGAATATGTTTCCCATACATTGGGTGCGACATTTCCGCCTGTCCAAGAAGAAACTCCATTGATAACGAGGTCACTCCAACCTTTGGTGCTTTTTACTTGTAAAATAAAATGGGTTTCAGTATTGAAATATTTAATATCGACAGTCTTTGAAAAATTATTATTATTTGGTCCGCCCCAAGATACGATAGTCTGGTCAATATTTTCAAAATATGGCCCATCTTCAACAATACAATCTGATTCACAATTTCCATTAATTATTAATGAAAAATCTGAGTTTGGAGCGAGTTCTTTATTTTCTGTTAATTCTTCTTTTTGACACGAAGATATCAGAAAAGAAAAGATAAATAAGAAACTAAACGTAATCAAAAAACGGTTTGTAAAAGTAATTTTTCTCATAATTAAATATTTAGTTATTGGTTATAATTATGTTAAAAATAAATATATTTAATTGTAATTGATTGGTTTTGCGATGGTTATTCGTTGAATTGTAATATTTATACGACTAAATACTTTTTTTAATTAATCAGTTTCTATTATTATTGTGTTTTGGTTTATATATTTGAATAATATCAATTAAAATTAAAAAAAAGGATTAATTATTATTTCAGTTTTTGTGCTTTATAAATAAACGAAGTTCCAAATCTACAGATTAACAAAAATATTGTACTTTTACACACCAAACACAACACTTCATTATGAGTCAAAAAGTATTGCTCACTTCCAAAGAAGTCAATATCATTCTGCACCGTTTGGCCTGTCAGTTAATTGAAAAACATCTTGATTTTTCGAATACCATCCTAATTGGAATCCAACCTCGCGGTACTTTTTTAGCCGAACGTTTAAAGGATTTGCTGGAGAAAGAATATAAAGTTCCTAATATTGCTTTAGGTTATCTGGATATTACTTTCTTTAGAGATGATTTCCGCAGAACGGACAAACCTTTGGAAGCCAACAAAACCCAAATTAACTTTTTGGTAGAGAATAAAAAAGTCATTTTCATCGATGATGTTTTATACACAGGACGAAGTATTCGAGCAGCTTTAACAGCTATACAATCTTTTGGAAGACCATCTGGAATCGAACTTTTAACTTTGATTGATCGTCGTTTTAGTCGCGATTTACCTATTCAGCCCGATTATCGTGGTCGTCAGGTAGATGCAATAAACAATGAGAAAGTAAAGGTAAGCTGGAAGGAACAAGATGGAGAAGACGGTGTTTTTTTAATCAATAACAATCAATAAAAATGAGCGAACTAAGTGTAAATCATTTATTAGGTATAAAATATATCAACAAGAAAGATATTGACCTTATTTTTGAAACTGCCGATCATTTTAAAGAAGTCATTAATCGCCCGATAAAAAAAGTGCCTTCGCTAAGAGATATCACGATTGCTAATATTTTTTTTGAAAACAGTACCAGAACCAAACTCTCTTTTGAATTAGCACAAAAACGCTTATCAGCAGATGTGATTAGTTTTTCTGCAGCACAATCGTCTGTTAAAAAAGGAGAAACGCTGATAGATACCGTAAACAATATTCTTTCAATGAAAGTAGATATGGTGGTCATGCGTCACAGTAATCCTGGTGCGGCTCATTTTTTGTCACAAAACGTGAAAGCTAGTATCGTAAATGCTGGTGACGGCGCACACGAACATCCTACGCAAGCATTATTAGATAGTTATTCTATCAGAGAAAAATTAGGTGATGTAGCTGGGAAAAAAGTGGTAATTGTTGGTGATGTTCTGCATTCCAGAGTTGCCTTATCAAATATATATGCTTTGCAAATGCAAGGTGCCGAAGTGAAAGTTTGCGGACCAAAAACACTAATTCCAAGACATATTGAATCACTTGGAGTAACGGTTGAGTCAAATTTACGTAAAGCTTTAGAATGGTGTGATGTAGCAAATATGTTGCGTGTTCAAAATGAACGAATGGATGTCAATTTTTTCCCATCAACAAGAGAATATGCACAACAATATGGAGTGGATAAAGCCTTGTTGGATTCACTAAACAAAGAAATTGTTATCATGCACCCTGGACCAATCAATCGAGGAGTAGAAATTACTTCTGATGTTGCCGACTCACAGCAATCGGTAATTTTAAACCAGGTGGAAAATGGCGTTGCAATTAGAATGGCAGTGATTTATTTATTAGCATCAAAAATTCAATAAAAAGATAGAATGAAAGTAGACATAAAGGGACATACTGTAATTATAAAAGACACTGAAGGAAATATTGCTGCGTTTTTGGAAAAAGTAAGCAATCAGTACGCTAGTTTTAAAGATCATAATTTAATTTTAGATATTTCACACGACAAAACCGCAAATGTTAAATCAATAAAAACTTTTTCTGATTTGTCAAAAAAACATAAAAAAGGAAAAAAATCATTTGTAATCGTTGCTGAAAATATCGATTTTAATGATGTTCCAAGTTCCATGTTAGTGGTGCCAACACTCTTGGAAGCCCACGACATGATTGAAATGGAAGAAATTGAACGTGATTTAGGGTTTTAATAATTTTATTATGGATTTCTATAAAAATAAAAAAGCATTACAAATTATTAGATATCTTGTTATAATAGGTTCATTTATCCTTTTGTTGATGAATTGTTATACTTCTATTTTAAATGAGAAAATAAATTATTTTGGAATTATTTCAAATATTTGTATGATTGTGGCCATGATAGTTTTTATTAAAATTGAAAAAAAAATAGTTTTAAAGCATAAGAAGAAAGTAAATCCCTCTGATGAATAATAGCCTAACTTTTTGAAAGTTGATTAATAATTTACAAATGCTGAATACAGAAGTTTTATCCAAACCGAATACCGGACACTGAATACTAAAAAATGAATTTAACCATTCTCGGCTGTTATGCAGCAACGCCACGAACTTTCACCAATCCGACTTCACAGGTTTTAGAAATCAGAAACAGATTGTTTCTGATAGATTGTGGAGAGGGAACACAAGTGCAGTTGCGCAAAAACAAAATCAGATTTTCAAAAATCAATCATATTTTTATTTCGCATTTACATGGTGATCATTTTTATGGTTTAGTGGGTTTGGTTTCTACTTTTATGCTGCTCAATCGAACTACCGATTTGCATATTTATGGTCCAAAAGGAATTAAAGAAGTTATTACATTGCAATTGCGATTGTCTAATTCCTGGACTAATTATGGTTTATTTTTTCACGAATTGGAATCTGATAAAAGCGAAATTGTTTTTGAAGATGAAAAAGTGGTTGTAAAAACCATTCCGTTGAAACACCGAATATATACAAATGGTTATTTATTTCAAGAGAAAATCGGAGATAGGAAACTGAATTTGGATGCCGTTCAAAATTATGAAATAGATAAATGTTATTATCAGAAAATTAAAAACGGGAAAGATATTGCCTTAGAAGATGGAAGGGTTATTGAAAACGATAAATTGACATTTGATCCTATTCCGACTAAAAGTTATGCGTTTTGTTCCGATACGGTTTATGACGAAAGCATTATTCCGCTTATAAAAGAGGTGGATGTTTTATATCATGAATCCACTTTCTTGCAATCGGAAGAAGTTTTAGCAGGAAAAACGATGCATTGTACAGCAAAAGAAGCCGCTACAATTGCTTTGAAAGCAAATGTAAAACAATTGGTTTTGGGACATTATTCGACTAGGTATGAAAGCATTCAACTTTTTAAAGAAGAAGCGGAAACCATTTTTTCAGAAGTACTTCTGGCTGATGATGGTAAAACTTTTGAATTTTAAATATAGCCGATTATTTATTAGAATGTAAAATTGATTATTATATTTTTGATGGTTCGAAATCTATCAATCGAAAAAACCAAAAAATGGAAGATTTAAGCAATTACAGAAAATCATATGAGAAAAGCGAACTCCTGGAAACAAATATTCCGGAAGATCCCATTAATCTTTTTAACAAATGGTTTCATGAAGTCGAGGATTTTGGCGGAGTAGATGAAGTGAATGCAATGACAGTTTCGACCATTGGTTTAGATGGTTTTCCTAAGGCACGTGTCGTACTTTTGAAACAATTCACTTATGAAGGATTTATATTTTATACGAATTACAATTCTGAAAAGGGTAGGGCTATAGCTAATAATCCGAATATATGTCTTTCTTTTTTTTGGCATTCGCTCGAGCGTCAGGTAATAATAAAAGGAATCGCAGAAAAAACGCCTGATAATATTTCAGATGGTTATTTTGAATCCAGACCAGATGGAAGTAAATTAGGCGCTATTGTTTCTAATCAAAGCGAAATAATCCCATCAAGAACAGTTTTAGAAGAGAATCTTAAACAATTAGAAAAAGATTTTGAAGGAAAAGAAATTCCGAGACCAAAATTTTGGGGAGGTTTTTTAGTTAAACCTATAGAAATTGAATTTTGGCAAGGCCGACCAAATAGATTGCATGACAGAATCAGATATCATTTACAAGATGATTTTTCATGGAAAATTGACAGGTTGTCTCCGTAGTTTCTCATTATTTAATAAATAGTTGAATATAAGATACTTGAATTTTTATTTTTAAAAATGACCGCTTTTCGAAGCGGTCATTTTTTTTGACATAATAATTGTAACTATCTAAAAATTAGACGTTTGTAGGAATTTTATATTTTATAATACAAAAAAGATGTAGTTCGTCGATTTTATTTGGTAGTTCATCGTTAACTTGCTAATATTGACATAAGAAATTTAACAAAATTCAATTTACAATAATAAAGAGAATCTGTTTAACGACTTTAAAATAATCATTATGAAAGCAAAAATCCTCAGTCTATTATTACCAATATTGTTTGTGTTTACAATTGTTTCTTGTTCACCTAATTCTTCTGATGAGGAGAAGGTTTATGAAAACCAGGTAATGAATTACGATTATAATGCAAACGAGATAGAGTTAACAAAATTGATTAATGAGTATAGGGTTAGTATTGGGCTTAATGAGTTGACAATAATTAATCATATTTCTTATAAATCTGAAGAGCACAATGAGTATATGATTGCAAATAATGTTGTGGATCATGCCTATTTTCAAGAACGTTCGGATAATATTATCCATATTCTTGGAGCAATAAAAGTAAGTGAAAATGTAGCTTACAATTATAATACTCCACAAGCAGTATTAAGTGCTTGGTTAAATAGTGCCGGACATAAAGAAACTATCGAAGGTGATTTTACACATTTTGGTATTTCGGTTACAGTAAGCCCTGAAACGGGAAAGAAATATTATACTAATATTTTTATTAAGAAATAAATTGAATTTTTTATTTTGTTTTGTTTAGAAGAAGAGACTGTCCGCAAAGTAATTTTCGGACAGTTTTTTTGTTTATAATCTTGAATACTAGTATTTTTAAGCACTAAAAATAATGATTATGAGAAACTACTACCTAGAGTAGTTTCTTTTTTATATGAATCTTTTTGATAAAAAAAACCTGTCCAATTATTGAACAGGTTTTGTAAAAGATTATAAAAATTCGAGTTTTATATTTGAATTATTAAATTTAATTATTTTATAAAGCCATAATAATAAATTGACTGCGTCTGTTATCTTGATGTTCTGCTTCACTACATTCTACATTATCAGAGCATTTGTTAACTAATTCATTTTCGCCGTATCCTTTGCCAGTCAAACGACTTGCGTCTACACCATTTTTAACTAACCATTCCATGGTAGAATTTGCTCTTCGGCCAGATAAAGCCTCGTTGTATTCGAATGTTCCGCGGCTATCGGTATGGGAGCGTACATCAATTTTCATTTTTGGATAATTTTTCATGACATCCAATATTTTTTCCAATTCATATGCAGCATCTTGTCGGATATCAGATTTGTCAAAATCAAAGTAAATCATTTTAATTCCAAATGCTTTTGCAAGATCATCACCAACAGTTACTGCTTTTACTTTTTTCTCTAGTTGAATCGGTAAATCTGTTTTTCCGGTTGTATTTGGAATGCTGATTTTTTGTTCTTTAGTAACGTATCCTTCTTTTTCACCTCTAACATAATATGAAGTTTCACATTCGACTTCAAACTCATAAAGTCCTTTCTCATCGGATTGTACTTCTTTGATTAGAGTAAATTTATTATCGAATAAAGTCACTTTTGTATTCGCTAATATTTCGCTAGTTTCCAGGTCTGTTACAATTCCAGATAGGGCTTGTTCACAGGCTAATTTTCGAGTTTCCAAAAATTTAGATATATCATCAGAACCTTTTCCGCCTTCTCTGTTAGAAGTTAAAAAACCTTTTCTGGTTTTTGTGTCAATCAAATAACCGAAATCATCTTTAGGAGAATTTGCAGGTTCACCGATATTTTGTGCTTCTTTAAAAGAGCCGTCTTTTGCAATTTTTGACATAAAAATATCTAATCCTCCAAGTCCGGGATGCCCATCAGAAGCAAAGTATAATTCGTTTTCATCACTTACAAAGGGGAATGTTTCTTTTCCTTCAGTGTTTATTGTTGGTCCTAAATTCTCTGGAACCCCAAAAGTTCCATCTTCATTTATTTTTACCTTAAATATATCTGATTGGCCAATAGTTCCAGGTCCATCCGAAGAAAAATATAATATTTTTTCATCTGGACTTAATGCGGGATGGGCTACACTATAATTATCATTATTAAACGGTAACTCAACAGCATTTTCCCATTCGTTATCCACTAGAGTGGCTTTGTAGATTTTTAAGAGGGTGACTTTATCGGAATCTTTTCCTCTTTTCCCATTATTAAAATTATTTCTTGTGAAATAAATTGTTTTTCCATCTTTTGTAAAAACTGGAGTTGCTTCATGAAATTTGGTGTTTATTTTTTTCGCAAACTTTTTTGGAGCTCCAAGGGAAGTATCTGCACTTATTTCGGAAGAATACAAATTGGTAAAATACTGATTGGTCCATTTGTCTTTTTTCTTCGAGAAATTCCCAGTGTCTCTGGCGGATGTAAATATTAATTTATTTCCGGAAAAAGAACTTCCATAATCCGAATATTCAGAGTTTATTCCGGAATCTTCTATGTTATATCTACCTGAATTGGCTTTAATTTCTGCCAGATAATTTCTATTACTGTTAAAAAGTTTACCTCTGGAATCATTACCCGATCTTTTATTGAATTCAACCAACATTTCATCCGCTTTTGCGTATTGCCCGATAGATTTTAAAGATTGTGAATATCTGTAATAATATTCTGGATCTACATCTTGAGTCATGGCAAATAATTCGCCATACCATTTGGCTGCTTTTTCTAAATCGGCATTAAAATAATAAGCATTGCCTAATTTTTGGAACATATCAACTGATTTGTATCCTTTTGCCGCAACACGCTCATAGGTTTCTATGGCATCGATGTAGGCATAACGATCATATTTTTTATCAGCTCTTTCTACTGCGGCTTTTTGTGCATAACCATTAGAAGCTAAAACACCCAAAAGCATTATATAAACTACTATTTTACTTTTCATAATATATGTGTTTTAGAAGAATCTAGGGGATACAATTTTGTTATAATTATTGAAGAGTTCATAACGCAAGAATATCTCATGTGATCCTGAATTATAGTTATTTAATTCCGTTGTTTCAAAATCATATCCATATCCAACGAATAATCCATCTGAAATTTGGAAACCAACCATGCCACTAATGGCTGCACTCCATCTATAAGCCGCTCCAATGACAAATTTCTCATGAATTAAAAAGTTTCCTGATACATCGACCTGAAGTGGTGCGCCTTCGACTATTTTAGTTAATAAGGCGGGTTTGAATTTTACATTTTCACTCAAATCAAAAACATGTCCTGCAATTACGTAGTAATTGATTTTCTCTTTGAATATGGCAACATCATTATCATCATACCGTTTTGATTCGATGAAATTTGGTACAGAAAATCCAATATAGCTTTTATCAGAATGAAAATAAATACCAGCACCAATATTTGGTGAAAAGTCATTGTTTAAATTTTGAAATTGAGGATCGTTCTGATCCATTGGATTCAATTTGGATGTTTCCAAATTAAATAGGTTTGCTGTTCCTTTTACACCAAATGACAGTTTAAAGGTTTCGGAAGTTTTAATCGTATAGGATAAATCTACAGAAATAGTGTTTTCATTAGTTGGACCAATTCGGTCATTAAGAAATGAAACACCTAATCCGAGATTAGTGTTATTAATTGGTGTATTCACCGATACTGCATTTGTAACGGGTGCGCCATCTAATCCGACCCATTGCGTACGATGTAAACCAAATATACTCAAAGCTCCTCTCGATCCTGCATAAGCGGGATTGATATTGATTGTGTTATACATGTATTGTGTAAATTGTGCATCTTGTTGAGCATAACTTACAATTCCTGTAAACATCAAAACGAAAAATAGTATTCTTGTTTTCATTTAGTTTTTGGTTTTAAACCTGAGAGTTGCCAGCTCTCAGGAGTTAGATTTGAGTTAGTTTTATCTTGAAAGATATAAATATTTTGATTCTTTAACAACAGTACCTTCTATCGTTGAATATTGTAATATATAAAAGTAAGTACCAGTCGGCAATTCTTTTGATTGATTAACGGTTGATCGTCCTTCGGAGATTCCTCTGAATGCTTTTGTATTATTATCATATCCATCTGCTTCATAGACTAGAATTCCCCAACGATTATATATTTCAACTCTATTGGTAGGATAACATGCAATGTCGTCTATATTTTCTATGGTGAAAACTTCATTGAGTCCATCATTATTTGGGGAGAAAGCATTATGAACAATTATATTTCCACAGGCCAAAACTATACAGTCGGTATTTATACTCATGTTTACTTGTATTTTTCTCGGACAAAGCTGATCATTCATTTGATACTCTAAGGTATAACTTCCAACGGGAATCCCAAATGGAGAGAAAATGCCATCATTAGTATCATTTAATCCACCCGAATTGCTGAGATCTGTCCAAATTCCTCCTGCAACATAATCAACATCACCTGCGATTAAGCTATTTAGATCTATAGGTGATGAGTCGCCATTACAAGCTTCAGCTGGAATTTCAATCAAATAACGTTGTATTATTACATTCACAGTTTGTGTAACAATTGTTTGATTATCACAACTGTCAGCTGCCGTCCAGGTTCTTACAATTACATAACCTGAACCATCTGGATTATAAACCGGAAGAGTCTCTTCAAACATCGGAATAACAGGATTAGAACAACTATCTGTGAATTCTAGGGGTAAAACAATAGGGATTTCATCACAATTAACTGTTATTTCTGATGGAATTGGATTAGTTAAAATTGGTGCGATATTATCTTGAATGGAAATAGTTTGTATTTGGTCTAGTGCCGGATTTTGGCAATTATCAATCAACGACCAAGTTCTGGTTATTATATAGGAACCTTCACATTCTCCAGGAGCAATTGTATCTACATAAGTAGCTTGAAGTCCGGTAGAACAATTATCTGCTTCGTCAGTTACGTCGCCTGTTACTGTAACAGAAACATCATAAGGACAATTAGAATCAGAGTATATTGTTATGTTTGCAGGTATTGTAAATGTTGGTGCAATGTTATCCAAAACAGTGATGGTTTGTACTAGGTCAGGAGCTGCATTTCCGCAATAGTCTACAAGTGACCAAGTTCTGGTTATTACATAGGAACCCTGACATTGCCCGGGAACAGTTACATCAACAAAAGTAGCTTGTATTCCGGTGGAACAGTTGTCCAATTCGTCAGTTACATCACCAGTTACATTAATAGAAGCATCATAAACACAATTAGCATCTGCATAAACAGTAATATTTGCCGGTATTGTAAATTTAGGCACTAAATTATCCAAAATGGTAATGGTTTGTACTTGATCAGGAGCTGCATTTCCGCAGTTATCTATAAGAGACCAAGTTCTTGTTCTAATAAAGGAACCTTGGCATTCACCGGGAACTGTTACATCAATAAAGGTAGCTTGTATTCCAGTGGAGCAATTATCAGCTTCATCAATAACATCACCCGTTACAACAATGGAAGCATCAAAAACACATGCTTCATCTGTAAACACAGTCATATTTGCAGGTATTGTAAATGTAGGTGCGATGTTATCCAAAACAGTAATTGTTTGTACTTGATTTGCTGCAGCATTATCGCAATTATCAACAAGCGACCAAGTTCTAGTTATAACATAAGAACCTTGACATTCACCTGGCACAATTGTATCAACATGAGTTGCCTGAATTGCTGTGGAACAATTATCTGCTTCATCAGTTACATCACCTGTTACAACAATGGAAGCATCATAAGCACAAGCTGAATCTGTAAAAACAGTCATATTTGCAGGTATTGTAAATGTAGGTGCAATGTTATCCAAAACAGTAATGGTTTGTACTTGATCAGGAGCTTCATTTCCACAATAGTCAACAAGTGACCAGGTTCTTGTTATGATGTAGGATCCTAGACATTCACCAGGGACAATTGCATCAACATAAGTAGCCTGTATTCCGGTGGAACAATTATCCGCTTCGTCAATAACATCTCCAGTTATTGTAACAGAGGTATTGTAAGCACATGCTGCATCTGTGAAAACAGTCATGTTTGCCGGTATTGTAAATGTTGGCGCCAAGTTATCCAAAACGGTAATAGTTTGTACCTGATTAAGAGCTTCATTTCCGCAACTGTCAATAAGAGACCAATTTCTGGTTATAATATAGGAACCCTGACATGCACCAGGCAGAATTGTATCGGCATAAGCAGCCTGAATTCCAGTGGAACAAATATCGGCTTCACCGATGACATCACCTGTTATAGCGACAGATGCATCATAATTACAAGTTGCATTTGTAAAAATTGTCACGTTGGCCGGTATTGTAAATATTGGGGAAGTTGTATCTTGAATTGTGAATACACCGGTTGAAGATGAATTATTTCCACACGAGTCTGTTGCTGTAAAAATTACGGATACGAAACCAGAAAGGCCACAAGTGTTCGTTATTCCATTAAAATTATTTGACCATGATACCGCGCTACAATCATCAGAAGCAGTAGCACCTCCATTCGAAGCTAACCAAGATTGAAGCGCTGCTGTATTGCCCAGTCCATCGCATTCTACAGTAATATTATTTGCTGGTGTGATTATATTTGGATCAATTGTATCATTAACATTGAATGTTGCAGATGTTGTAGAAAAATTTCCACAAGAATCAGTTGCAGTAAATATAACCGTTACAGCAGCGGAGCAATCATTTGTGATGCTTGAATAATTGTTTGACCATATTATAGCTCCACATAAATCAGTAGCAACTGCACCACCATTATTTGCCAACCAATTTGCAATGGCAGACTGATTACCCTGTCCGTCACATTGAACGGTTATGTTACTTGCTTGAGTATTAATTGCTGGTGCAGTAATATCTACAGTTCGGATTAAGTTTTGTGTCACAATAATCGAGTTACCACAGGCGTCCGTTACGCTATAAGTTCTCACAGTGGTTTCGGTACAGCCTATTAAATTCGGTGTCCCGTCACTCACAAAAGCAACTGTAGGTGTACCGCAATTATCGGCTTCATTGGTCACCACTGCAATATTAGGAGCAGGGAAAGTTCCATTGCAACCACTAAGCGTAAT
>NZ_DATDPV010000062.1:0-50314 GCF_035292545.1 Flavobacterium sp.
GGCATTGCCATATCCTGTCACATGAAGACCATGAAATGATGCGCCCGTTTTATGTTGGCACAATGGCATCAAAAATAGCGGTAGTGGAGGATGAGCAAATGTTTAATGTAAAAGTAACCCCTAATCCAATTACTGACCAAACTACTATCAGGATGGAAATAAACGTGGATGGAAATTATAAAGCTGAAATTTACAATGCGTTAGGACAACGGATTAATTTGCTCACTGATGCTTACTATGAAAAAGGAATTCATAATTTATCGTTGAAAGAAATAGGAACTGGAATGGTTGAAAACGGAATTTATTTTCTACACATTAAAGGTGCCGGAGGAGAACGTAAAATAAAGCTATTGCTCAACCATTAGTCAGGCTAAATTTATAAATAATAAAGAATTGCTCCATTGTTAATCTAATCGGGCAATTCTTTAATTATAGGCTTCAGTTTATATTCCACATCTAATTCAAAAAGCTTATTTCGAGTTAAAAACATTGAAATTAACGGACTTCATAAACATTTTTTAGTCCAAATGATAAAACTTTTTAATCAAATAATCCAGAACAAAATACAGTAAAGTGGCTACCACGGTAAAGGAAATTATAAAACTAATCAGGTTTAAAACAATATTAGGGATGAACCTCAATTTGGGATGCATATAGTATGGCTCCCGATGCAGCCTTTCGTGAATATTTTGTTTTACTATTTGGATTTTCTTTTTGATATTTCAGTAATTTTAAAATCAACCTCATCCATAAATTGAACTGTTGATTATTTGGATTCTAAATTAAGCAATTAATTTAATATAAATAAGTTATGAAACTAAAAAAGAGAATAGCCTTACGGAAATTCTCTTTTTTAGTTTTTATTATTAAAATTTGAAGTATAAGTAACGTTTTAAATGTCGCATTGAAAGAATTGCTGTTTTTCCTGTTTATTTTTTCAACATTTTAAACAACAAATAAATTACACAAACTATACCCACTAACATTACAACCAATTGAATTGACAATAATAAATCAATAATAAAAAATATTAATGTTCTCATTTAATTTTATTTATTTTCAAACTTACTAAAATTAAACATGGAATCCTTACGGAAACCCGTAATGAAGCAAAAATACTATACCAAACCTAAATCTTTAGCCATCGCAATTAGATGAACATTGTTATTCGCCTTAAAATAAATCTTGAGTTTGTTGATACGTTTTTCGATGCTGCTGGTTCCGTTTGGAATAATATGCGCATTTTTGAATTGGTTTGCGATTTCATCTAAAATGAGTCCTCTTGACAATAACTTCAGCAGCTCGATATCGTAAGTTTCAATTTCGAGCAGCGATTTGTCATTCATAACATGCGAAAGTTCGGAAGAAAGAATTTTTTCATTGCTTTGATATATAGATTGTATGGCTTTTTGGAGCTCCGGAATACTGTTGCGTCCTTTCATTATATAGCCGTCAATTCCTAATGACTCAAAAAGCGATTTCACTCTAAATGATTTATCTTCAATAGAATATACGATAATTTTTATATTGGGTTGTATTTTTTTTACGGCAGCTATAAGTTCTTCGCCCGAATTGAGTTTGTTTTCACGATGGTCTGCCTTGTAGGATAAATCGGTGATCAACAATTCGAAAGGATCGTTTTCGGCTTGCGCTTTTTTTATTTTCAAAAAGGTATCATCACAGTATTTGGCATATTGAATTTCAGGAATGTAAAGAGATTCCAATGCCTGAACAACTGCTATATTGATACTGTCAAAATCTTCGGATACAACAACTTTTTTGAACATAATAATCCATTTTAAATTGGAAATGCTATACTTACTTTAAACCCTCTATGGTTTGAATTATCAAAAGTAAGCGTTCCATTTATGGCATGAATACGGTTTTCCACATTTAGTAGTCCATTTTTCAAGTTTATTTTGTCAGGCGCTGCTCCGATGCCGTTATCACTGTATTCTATCTGAATTTTTTTATCAATTTTTTTAAAAGTTATAACCACAATACTACATTGACTGTGCTTTTTCATATTAACCAACAGTTCCTGGAGGATACGATACACCGTGATTTTCTTATTGGTTGCTAGAGTTATATTTTGCAATACATCCAGGCCATTAACCAAAACATTCACCTTATCATTACTATAATTGGACATCATTTCCTTGAGATGGACTACAAAATGAGGGCCAACATGTATCGTGCTGTTTTCTTTGGAAATGTTTCGTGTTCTGGAATAGATGTTATCCAGATCATTAAGGAGGATTTCTTTGTTGTTTTCTGTCGATAAATCCTGCGTTTCGGCAAAAGTCATTGCATGATAAACATCATTTGCCAATTCGTCATGAAGCTTTTTGGAAATTCGGGTTTCTGTATTATAGGAAACTATAATCTTTTCTTTCTTGTTTTTAGTATTTAAAAAGTTAATTACAAATATTGCAAGAGCAATCAGAACCGATACTACAAAATACATAAGTAACGTACTGTTTTTTTGTCGTTCCAATAGAAGGGTAGTTTCTGTTTTCTGGGTAGTTAGTTTCAGGTTTTCCGCTCTATTCTGGTCGCTGTCATATTTGATTTTAGCAAATTGATTTTTGGCATTATTACGCACTTTTAAAATACTGTCATTGAGCCTTATATATTCCACTGCATAGGTATTGTTTCCGTTTTCAAAATTATTGGAAACTAAAAAAGATAAAGATTCAAGCCTTTCGTTAATACTATGAATATGTTTGGTGGTTTGATAGGCTTCCATGGCATATTTCTTAGCCATTTGAGGCTGTGTTTTTTGAAAAAATTCAGCAAGATGTAAACAGCTTCCAATAATGCCATAGGAATCATTACTTTTTTTTCTGATGTTCAATGCCTCATTCATCAGGGGAAAACCCTCCTTATTCCGATCCGATTTATAGTAAGAATAGCCCAAATTGTCCAAAACTCTTGCTTTTTTCACATAGAAGGTGTCCAAAATATTTGATTTTAGGATTGGTTCTAATAGCTTAATGGAAGAATTAAACTCTTTTTTCTGGATATAAACTGATGCTTTATTATTATCAATGGAAATTCTGGCCAAAGTATCTTTAGTGGTACTTTTAGCTTTATCATAATAATATAAGGCATCATCATAATTGGAAAGTTCTTTAGATGAAATTCCCAAAAGATTATATGCAGCCGATTCATAAAGCAAGTTGCATTGTGTATAAGGCAAGGCTTCAATTAGTGTTTTTTCGCTCCCAAGATAATCGCTAAAAACCTGTTGAACATTCGCCATCTGGATTAAATTGTAAGCAATCGATACACTGTCATTCTCTAACTCATATAAAATTTTGGCGCGATTATAAAAATAAAAAGCACTGTCAAATTTTTGGTTAGTATAATTTGAAACTCCTAAATCTAAAAATTTCCTTGCTTGAATAGCATTTTCAGTTATAGCTTTTTTAGTTTTTGAGGCTATCTTAGTCTTGGAAGTATCTTTGCAAGAACACATCCCCAGCAAAAAGAGGATTATAAAAAAAAAGCGATAAAACTTATTAAATTTCATTCCTCGAATTTAGCAAAATAATACTTAATGTACTAAACATATCTTTATATTTTTTATCAACGTTTTTTGTAGCATACCGCTTTCTCATTACAATTAGCAATAATGCAGCACATAAAAAGATGACTCCTATAAACTTATATTTATGGATACTAATTTTCCGTAACTTTTCTTTGCAATCAACCTCTAAAATGCACTTCTATTTTTGCTGTCGAGAGGTTTTTATTATTTAATTCTCGCGAAGAATACCCCAGTTTTTCTAATGTAGGCACTTCATTTACAAAATATTGAATATAATAATTTCCATTATAATGTTTTTTTTTTAAATAATCAATCATCATTCGAAGTTCCGTTTCATTGATTAAATCAGAATGTACTGTGGTGCGAACTTCAAATGAAATTCCGCTTTCTATCAATAAATGTAAGGATTTTTCAAATGGCGGAAAAAGTTGAGATTGTGTTATCCTTTCAAAACTCGATGGAATTGCTTTAAAATCTAAAGCGACATAATCTATTACTTGGTTTTTTATCAGTTTTTGCAAAACATCAGGTCTTGAACCATTGGTATCAATTTTTATGGAAAAACCTAAGTTTTTAATTTCCTCAATCAATGATAGGATATTTTTATGCAACAAACATTCGCCTCCGCTAAAAACCACAGCATCCAGCAAGTTTTTACGGGACTGGAGAAATGAAAGTACTTTTTCAAATGAAATTTTACCTTTCCCCAGTACAATTTCAGGATTATAACAGTACAAACAACGCATATTACAGCCTGCAAACCAAAGAATGCAAGCTGATTTATGCGGATAATCTAATAAGGTGAAAGGCGTTATGCTAAAAATGGGTTTAGCTACACTTTCCTTCAGAGAAATGGGTTCGTTGTTTGTGTTCACCTTTTTTACCAATATTAAAGCTTTCTACGGGTCTGTGATAACCCATTACGCGTGTGTATACTAAGCATCTGGTGCGCAAATGCTGGTTTTGTTCTAAAATCGGACTAGTGGTTGTTTTCATATATTTCAGTTTTATGGTTTTCTATAAGATGGTCATCACATTTCGGGCAATACTCATGTTCGCCATTCAAATAACCATGAACGGGACATACGCTAAATACTGGTGTTACTGTGATGTAAGGCAATTTAAAATTCGACAATACTTTTTTGACAAACTGCTTACAAGCTTCAGGAGAGCTGATTTTTTCTGTCATATACAAGTGTAAAACTGTTCCGCCAGTGTATTTACATTGCAATTCATCTTGTAAAAACAAGGCTTCAAAAGGATCTTCGGTAAAATCAACCGGAATTTGTGAACTATTGGTGTAATAGATATTTTCTTCCTGTCCGGCTTGTAAAATGTCTGGAAAGCGTTTTTTGTCTTCTTTAGCAAAACGATACGTGGTTCCCTCGGCCGGAGTAGCTTCAAGATTGTATAAATTCCCGGTTTCTTCCTGGAATTCTTTCATTCGACTTCGAATATGATCTAAAATTTCGGACGCAAATTCGATTCCTGAAGTAGAAGTAATAGCGTCTTGATTTCCAGTATAATTTACAATCATTTCGTTCATACCATTCACTCCAATAGTCGAAAAATGATTTCTGAAATGTTGCAAATACCTTTTGGTATAAGGATACAAACCTCGATCGTACATTTCCTGAATAAATACTCTTTTTTTCTCTAAAGTTGATTTAGAGATATATAATAATTTATCCAATTGTTTGAATAATTCCTCTTTATTTCCTTTGAATAAATAGCCCAAACGTGCCATATTGATAGTAACCACACCAATACTTCCCGTCATTTCGGCGCTGCCAAAAAGGCCATTTCCCCGTTTTAACAATTCCCGTAAATCGAGTTGCAAACGACAGCACATGCTGCGAACTGCATTGGGTTTATAGGCATTCGGATTTTCGACTTTATTGCCATTTTCATCCAAAACATATTGACTTCCTATAAAATTCTGGAAATATGAAGATCCTATTTTTGCTGTATTTTCAAAAAGCAGGTCTGTATTTTCACCATCCCAATCAAATTCTTCGGTGATGTTTACCGTTGGAATCGGAAAAGTAAAAGGTTGTCCGTTAGCATCACCTTCGGTCATTACCGTATAATAGGCTTTATTTATAAGGTTCATTTCCTTTTGAAAATGCTCGTAACGTAAATCGGTAACCTTTGTTACTCCGCGCTCTTTGGCTTTTACTAAAAGATCGTAACTAAAATTATTCTCGAAAAAGTGCAAGTCATTTTTTGTTGGAATTTGTTCTTTCAAATCATCAGGAACTACCCAATCCAACGTAATATTTGTGAAAGGCGATTGCCCCCAACGCGCCGGAACATTCAAATTGTAAACAAAACTGCGAACCGCTTTCAGCACCTCATCAAAAGTCAAATCGTCTTTGAAAACATAGGGTGCCAAATAGGTGTCAAATGAACTAAAAGCTTGTGCTCCGGCCCATTCACTTTGCAAAATTCCCAAAAAATTGGCCATTTGTCCCAAAGCTTCCCTAAAATGCGATGGCGCCTTACTCTCCACTCTGCCGCGAATGCCATTAAAACCTTCGTTAAGCAGCACTCGCAAGCTCCATCCGGCACAATAACCCGTCAAACAATCTAAATCATGAATGTGGATATCGCCATTTCTATGCGCATAACCTTCTTCCTTGGAATAAACTTTATCTAACCAATAATTGGCGATGATTTTTCCGGCGACATTATTGACCAAACCTGCGTTAGAATAGGAGGTATTGGCATTGGCATTGATGCGCCAATCGGTTTGTTCTACATATTCATTGATGGTTTGTGTGCTGTCTACATATGTTGTGTCTTCGTTCAACCCATCAACATGTTCGCGTTGTAATTTGCGGGTATGCCGGTACAGCATAAACGAACGCATCACTTCAAAATACTGTTTTTTGAAAAGGTTTTTCTCTATTAAATCCTGAATTTCTTCAACGGCCCAGATTTCTTTGGATTGCAATTCTTTTATCACATTTTCAAAAACATGTTCATCAAATGTTATGGTGACACTTTTGAAAGATTTTTCAATCGCATCCTTTATTTTAAAACTTTCAAACGGTTTATACGCGCCGTTTCTTTTGATTACATATTTTTCCATAACCTTATATATTTGATTTGTTTAACTTGATTGTATTTTAAAATGGAGTAAAATAAAAACCTGATTTTCTAAATCTCTACTTTTTTGATGACCTTTAAAAAATTCAATTTCTATTACAAATTTACATTAATTTTTAATAAAGGATAATTTTGTCCTATTTATATTTATCAACTTTGATAGTTTATAAATATATTAGTATCAATGCTATAGATTACTTATTTTTTCTTATTTTATAAATTTTAATTTCCAAAAAATAAAATAATAAAAAAAGGTTTTTTGTCTGGTTTTAACTTGATTACATAACGCTTTGCACCATTTTACCAAATGCAAATTTTACAAAACCACCACGATTTTCATCCCTTAAAATAGATTGCTGAACAATTAAATTTCCAATAGCAATCATGTTTTTCAGTTCATATAGGTCAGAACTAATTTGGGAGTTTCTACATTTTTCTTCTATTTCTATTTGCCATTCGTTGAGTTGTTCTTTGGCATTAAGCAAATCAGAATCGTAGCGAACAATTCCAGCATTTTGACGCATTAAAAATTGTAAATCGGCTTTTCTTTTCTCAATATAACCCGAATTTATTTTTGGTTTTTTAACTAATTCAAAATCAGGAACAGTGCGATTGAAATTTGTTTTTTTGAAAGTATTATTTGCTAAATAGTTATAAATTTTATCCGAATAGACCAAAGCTTCCAACAAGGAATTTGAGGCTAACCGATTGGCCCCGTGCAAACCTGTTCGGGAACATTCGCCACAGGCAAATAAATTTCCAATATCAGTTTTTCCGTTTTTATCAACATTAATTCCACCGCAGAGATAATGCTGCGCTGTAACTACTGGTATCCAGTCTTTTGCAATGTCAATTCCAATACTTTTGCATCGGTCATAAATCATTGGAAAGTGTTTTATGAATGCCTTTAAATCCAGATGAGTGCAATCCAAATAAACACAATTATTGTTCGATTTTTTAAGTTCCAGATCTATACTTTGTGAAACAATATCACGTGAAGCCAATTCGGCTCTGTCATCATAATTCAGCATAAACCGGTCGCCCTTTTTCGTTCGCAAATAGGCTCCAAAGCCACGAACTGCCTCAGAAATTAAAAATTTTGAACGGGAAGAATCTTCATATAAAGCTGTAGGATGAAATTGAATAAATTCCATATCACTGATAGCGGCACCTGCGCGACTTGCCATCGCAATTCCATCTCCTGTTGCAATCACAGGATTGGTTGTATGTCCATAAAGATGTCCTATTCCACCAGTGGCAAGTACCGTAAAATCCGATTGGAAAGTAATAATCTCTTTCGTTTTTTGGTTTAAAACATAAGCACCCAGACAATAATTATTTTCAGTTATCAAATCAAGTGCGAAATAATGGTCTAAAACCGTGATGTTTTCTTTTTGATGCACTTGCTCTAAAATAGCACGTTCAATTTCATAACCTGTCTGGTCTTTATGATGTACTACCCTATTTTGGGAATGCCCGCCTTCTTTGCCTAAATCAAAATTTCCATTAGCCTTTTTATCAAATTGAGCGCCCCATTCTATTAGTTCATTCAATCGTTTTGGACCTTGGGTAATAACCATTTCGACCACGCTTTTATCACAAAGACCATCGCCACAAATTAGGGTATCCTGAATGTGTTTTTGATAGGAATCTTCTGTTTTGTCAGTAACAATGGCTATACCGCCCTGCGCATATTTTGTGTTCGATTCGCCTTCATTTGATTTAGTTACAATTGCGACCTTTTTATCCGGAAATCGCTCTGTTATTTTTATCGCAAAGGTCAGCCCTGCAACTCCTGAACCGATGATTAAGTAATTTGTTGGTATCATTATTTTGATAATTCAAGCATTCGTTCAATAGGCAATAATGCTTTTTCTCTGATATCTTCGGGAACATTAATTTCCGGACTTTCATTGAGCAGACAATTATAAAGTTTCTGCAAGGTGTTCATTTTCATAAACGCACATTCACTACAGGCACAAGTGTTATCCTCTTGGGCCGGTGCCGGAATCAATGTTTTTTCAGGAACTTCCTGTTGCATTTTGTAAAGAATTCCTGCTTCGGTGGCTACAATAAATTTATTGCTTGAGTTGGTTTTCACATAATCAATCATTCCTGCAGTAGAACCAATATAACTTGCGGTTTCCAAAATAGATGTTTCCGATTCGGGGTGTGCAATGATGGTAGCATCAGGATGTAGTTTGCAAAGCGCAATAAGTTTATCCAATGAAAACGCTTCGTGAACCACACAGGAACCATCCCAAAGTAACATGTCACGTCCTGTTTTACTGATAATATATTTTCCTAAATTTTTATCGGGTGCAAAAATAATCGGGAATTTTTTCGGGACTGATTCTACTATTTTCACTGCATTAGATGAAGTACAAACGATATGACTCAGGGCTTTAATTTCGGCCGAACAATTCACATAAGTAATCACAATGTGATCGGGATGCTGGTCAATAAATTTCTTAAACAAATCAGGCGGACAGGATTCTGCTAATGAACAGCCTGCTTTTAAATCGGGTAGAATTACTTTTTTGGTTGGATTTAAAATTTTGGCGGTTTCTGCCATAAAATGAACCCCTGCAAAAAGAATAATATCCGCATCGGTTTTCATTGCTTCTTGCGACAATCCTAAGCTATCCCCAACATAATCTGCGACTTCCTGGATATCGGCTTCCTGATAATAATGGGCTAAAATCACCGCATTTTTCTCTTTTTTTAATTCTAATATTTTTTCTTTAAGACTTTTCATTTTTTTGAAAATTTAAAATAAAATTGCATTTCTTATAAAATCTCTTTTGCCTGATAGGCTTTTGCCAATTGTTTTATCGCTGGAATGACAATCAATGATAATCCAATAAAAATCCCAATTCCAAAAAGTAAAAAAACGCAATAATACCAATGGAGGGATTCCTGCATTTTTGAAAAAGAGATTCCTTTTGTAAAATACATCCAATTACTTTTTTTAATTCCGGCTAACAATAAACTAATCCAAAAAACCAGCAAGGAAACATTGAAAATTTTATAGCCCCATTGTAATTGATTCCTTTGGAAATTAAAATTGGGATTAACCTTGGAAACTATAAATAAAACCGAGGCTAGTAAAATCGTTGTGTTAATTCCTATGGTGGTTCCCATAGAATGCGCTACCGTAATATGTGTTCCGTGAGTAAACAAATTAATCGCGGGAATGGAAAACAATAAAGCCAGAATTAAATTTAGAAAAATCCAGATATCGGCAGTTACAAGAAATTTGTAGGGTAAAAAATATTTAATTTTAGTCGCTGTGGGGAGGGTTTTTCGCCATGTATAAATGATGTGAAACAAAATAATCCATTCGGTCATGCTAATTCCGTAGGCAACATAACGTACCCATGGCTCAGTAGGAATAATATAAACATGATGTGCCCATCCGAACATTAGATTGGTTAATCCCAAAAAGTAAAAAAAGAACGATTCCTGTTGGCGTCCAATAGTATCATCGCCTTTAATTTTTGCCATTAAAAAAATTGCGGTTCCATAAACCAACATGTTCCAGGCACCTACAAATGAACCGCCGGCTTTCCATTGAATGGCTAAATTTTTTATAAAATTCTCTCTGAAATAAGGTAACAGCCAAAAATAGGCTTCACTTAAATGATACATCATAAAAATAATTCCCGTACCCCACATCCAATAATAAACGGGCCAATTAGCCACTTTTCCGACCAAAGTTTTGAAATAATTAATTCCAAAAAGCAACCATCCGATAAGTATGGGGAGAATTAACATCGGAGCAAATTCTAAATATTCCTTTCCTCCCATATTACCCGTAAAATACGAAATATAAATCCCTATTCCAGTGGCAATAAAAATCACAAAATGAGTTTGAGTAAGTTTTTTTGAAAAAATTTGAAGCTTTTCGGAATTGGATATATAAAAATAAATTCCACCTGTTGCGCAAAGAATAATCCATGAAATAACAGTTGTAACATGAAAAGGTCGCAAACGGTCAAATGAAAGAATTTCTTTCACAAAATCGGGAAGAAGGTATTGCAGTCCTGCTAAAACTCCAAATAAAATACCCAATAGCAAAGCTAAAAGTGCAGTTATGACAAATAATAAAGCAGTTTTATTTTTCATTCTTATTCTTATATTGAATATCAACCCAACCATTTGGTTTGATTTTAGCATTGTGATTTGGGTAATAACCTGACTGATCAACTTCTTTCAGAAAAGCTACCAATGCTTCTTTGTCTTTCTCCGAAAAATTAAATTGAGGCATAGACTTAATTCCACTATTTAAATAGGCCTTTATGTAATCCGGTCCTTTTTCTTTTGTAGAAAAAACATTGGTTAAATCCGGCCCAAGATAACCTCCCAAACCGTATAATTGATGACAGGAATAGCAATTGTTTTCTTGCCAAAGTGTTTGTCCTTCAATGGCTTTTGGACTTAAAATGGTAGTATATTCTGAATTATCTTTAGTGTATATAGTAAAATTATACAAGCTAAAGACAGTCACCAAACACGCCATAAACGTTAAATAAAATCGGGTATTTACCGTTTTCCTCATAGTTGTAATTTACTTATGTTGACAAAACTATTCCAATAAAGAACAAAAAAGAATGATATTAATCAGGTTTTGAATTTTGCAAATTTGCTGCTCAATTAAAAGAGATCTTACTGCAATTACAATAAACAAAATAGGACTTACCACTATATTTTGACTCTATACACCATAAAATGTATTGACTGATAATTTTGTATTCTTAAAATGTTAAATCATTCTAATCCCTAATTAAAGATATTTTCATCCTTAATTGCACGGGGTCAAAAATACGAAAAAATCAATAATGGACAATTTTATCCTTAATTCTTTTTTGAAATTCCATTATAAGATTAAAATTTGCTCTCATGAAAAAAAAATAATCTAATTTTGAAAAAAAAGAGGATTTAAATTATCCTACAGAAATAAAGTATTGATGAAAATTCCAGACAATAAAAGTATAAATGGAGAGAAAAACCTCTTATTGGTATAATTTCACTTATTGGGGTTTATTTATATTAACTTTTTGCAGATTTATTTTCTAATGATTCTAAAGTTGCATTAGAAATTACAGATTTGTCTTTTTTTAAAATATCATCGTCAGTCGCGTACGGGTCATCTTTTTTAATCAAAAGCCAGGCATTGTCTTGTTTGCCTTTAAATTTTACTAGGGAAAATTCCCCTTTCAATTTTTTCCCTTTCAGAATAAAACTGAGGTGCCCTTCGTCTAAATCTTCTTTTAGTTTATTTTCAACGCTTCCTTTATATTTTTCTTCGGATGGAGTGTAAGTTCCATTATCCCAAACGATAACAGTACCTGCGCCATAATTGCCTTCCGGAATGGTGCCTTCAAAATCTTTGTAGTTGTAAGGATGATCCTCTACCATAATCGCGAGGCGTTTTTCTTCAGGATTCATGGATGGCCCTTTAGGAATTGCCCAACTTTTTAATACGCCATCCAATTCAAGCCGAAAATCATAATGCAAATGCGATGCAGCATGTTTTTGCACTACAAAAATCAATTCATTTTGCGATTTTTTAATCTCAGCTTCGGGTTCAGCGGTTGAGCTAAAATTGCGTTTTTGACTGTATTTATCTAAAGTCATTGTAAATATGATTTAGCGTAGTACTTTTATTAACTCTTTTTTCTGGGTTTAGTTTTTCGTTGTGACGGAGAATCAGCTCCATTTTCATCCAGATCATTATGATTATCACCGCCTATGCTGTAATAATTATTTTCTTCATCTTCACTTCCAATATTTTCCCTTTCATTATCCAATTCTGAACCGGGAATATCTAAATCACTTCCGGATAAATCCCCTTCAAAATCTTTTAAACTCAATTCCTTAACGATTTCATTTTTGTCCGTTATTTTATTTTTGGAAATATCTTCAGGGTTTATTTCCGTTTCTTCCTGGAAGTTATTATAAATATCTTCACTTGGAGGATAGTGTGGATAACCCGGAAAATCATTTTTTTCTACTTTGTCCGGTTTCAGATTAGCTGGATTGTTGACTTTCTTTTTCATATTGCTGGAATTAATTTATAGATTACTAAGTTACGTATTTTTGGCCAAAATCTGTTGCCAAATTTTTTAAAATCTTGATTAAATTTGATGCTTAATAAAGTTAAAATAATGATTTTAAGCCATTTACAATACGATTTATTCATATCACAAAGCTTCTATTGGATTCAACCTTGATGCTTTCAGCGCTGGGTAATACCCGAAAAATACGCCTGTAACAAAGCAAACCAAAAAAGAAAGCACAACGGAAGATTGGGTAATTAAAGTGGGCCAATACATAAAATGGGTTATCAATTTCGTAGTAGTAATACCCCGCAATGCCCCAATTAATCCTCCGGAAATACTGATCATAATCGCTTCAATTAGGAACTGCATCAAAATATCCGTTTTTTTTTTTTTTGCATATCCATGGTGTTTATCTCTAAAATATAGAACTTGATAACTTCAATATTAAACCCCATAAAAAAACCGTAAAACTTATTATTTAAGTGTTACGGTTTTTTAAATTTATGATTTGTATTGCTTTTATTCCGGCAGAACCACTTCGCCTTGCCATTGCATCATTCCGCCCACAAGATTATAAGTGTTTTCAAACCCCATTTGGTTCATCAAATTACAGGCTTGCTCGCTTCTTCCACCTGATCTGCAATAGACATAATAATTTTTGGATTTATCCAATTCATCAATTCGATAAATAAATCCTTGGCCTTTATAGATATCGATGTTAATGGCCTTTGGAATAATTCCTTCATTGCACTCGTCTTCAGTTCTCACATCCAGAATTACTGCGTTTTCATCTTGCTCCAGTTGTGCAACCCAATCTTCTTGTCTTAGATTCATTTTATATCGAATAATGTTTTTATAATTATCAAAATTGGTGAAAAATAAATTATCAAAAAAATGTTTCACAACAAAAATCCCGAATGCAAGATTACATTCGGGATTTTCAAAGAATTGAAAAAATGATATTATTCTATAATTAACTTTTTAGAAGCCTTTTTTCCATCGCTTTCAACATTCAATATATAAACACCTTTTGAAAGTGCATTGAATTTGAGTTCTTGATTAAAAGATATATCTGAATTATTAAATGATTTATTATAAATATTTCTTCCGCTTATGTCATATAAAGTAACTTTCACATCACTGTTTGTACTTAGCGAAAGTGTCACCGTTCCTTTAGAAGGATTTGGATAAACCGCAAAACTGTTAAAATTATTTTCCGTCGTTGACAAAACTGATGTTCCTGTTATAACAAAATTATCAATAATGGCACCTTCTTCTGCAACAGCTTCGTCAGAATGGAATACAAATCTAAATAACATATCAGATTGTGGTGTTGCTCCGCCGTATCCAAAAGCAGCTAAACTATGACTGTATTCTCTCATTTGCGCATTAGTACCACCACCTGAATTTGCAAGAGCACCCTCGCCTGTCCATTGTCCCCCAATACAATTGAAACAATCAGTACCATTAGGCATTCTGGAACTTGTATACCAAGTCGGACTGGATCCTGTTCCTAAATTACTCCATGAAGTCCCTCCATTTGTTGAATATTGCATATAAATTAAATCCCAATCAGTTTCAAGGTCAAAAGCCATATTGAATTTTAAGACTGGATTAGTAATATTTGCAAGATTGTAACATTGGGAAACTAAAAATGCTTTAGTCTGATCCGGATACAATCCTGTCACATTGGTAGCATATACTGGCGAATTCCCTGCAACAGTGTTACTTAATTGTGTTTTTGCAGATATTCCTCTTTGCCATAAATTATTTGTTCCAGCTTCATCAATAGATACTAAAATATCAGTTGCGGCATCAAAAGTATTCACCAAATTTACAGTTCCGGCATCATTGACAATTATAAATGAAGTTTTTGTATTGTTTGTTGCATTACCATCACTCGTAATTGTTGTTGTTACAGTTAGTGTATGTGTGCCTCTTGTTAAAGCACCTATAGTTAAAGGATAATCCACTATTTGACAATTTGTTAAGTTTCCATTCCAAACCAAATTTGTATTTGTACCACCATCAATATTATAAGAAATATTTACTGATGAAATTGTGTTTGTTCCGGCATTTTCAAATTTAATAACTGGATTAATAGAAGCACCACATGCTACAGAAATATTTTGTGTCACATTTTTTAACGCGACATCATTAGAATAACTTACGTATTGTTCGCCTACATTTACAGCATACCATGCATTGGTAACGGAGATTACCTCTGGACTTGTCGAGCAGTATAAATTTCCGGCAACAGTTAATGTTGCAATTCTGGCATCTGCATAAGTAGCGTTTGAAGTTAAATAGTCTCTTTCTGCTAAATACGCAATTTCAGCCGATTTTACCATTCCAATTCCTGTTACGTTATAAACATCTGGTATTGGTGCATTATTCGTTCCTGATTTACCTGCAGTTAAAATATAAAACCAATGGTTCAAAACTCCACTATTATTATGAACGCCACAATTATCATTTCCACTTGATGGCACACATGCACCTTCATCCCCTGTTGTAGTCCAACTTGTTCCTAAATAAGTATCCGGATTGCCTCTTGATAATGGATTACTCATTGATCTAAGCGGATTAAAAGATAAATCTTCTCCGATTTTCCATACTGCTGCAGATGGTGTTCCTGTTAAAGAACCTGTTCTGCCATAATGTTCTATACAAGCTCCCCAAATATCTGAAAAACCTTCATTCATTCCTCCTGACTGATTTTGATACGCCAAATCGGCGGTATAACTACAAATGGCATGACCGATTTCATGACCACAAACATCTATTGAAGTTAAAATATTTGTTGAGGTATTTCCATCTCCATAGGTCATAACGCTGCCGTTCCAAAAAGCATTTACTAAATTTTGATTTGCTACACTTCTATAATGAACATAACTTTTAATCATTGCTCCATTATCATCAAAACTATTTCTTCCAAAAATATTCATCCAAAAATCATACGTTTTCTCCGCACCCCAATGTGCGTCTAAAGCGCCATTATCTTTATTAAAATTATTAAATTCAGCTGATGTCCAGTTATTATCAGTATCCTTAAAATGTACATCTTGATAAACTGTTTGTTTCTCACAGTTATAAGTAACTATACCGTTTCCTCTGGTAGCATCTAAAAGAACATGTTTATTTGAAAAACCTTCTAAAGTAGTTTCAATGTTTCTTGCTCCGCTATATTTGGTATCTGCATTTCCTGAAACCAGCATTTCAATTGTTTTAGAAGATGTTTCGATTTCTTTTTCAGAAATCAATCTAGTGGCATGTTTGATAATTGGATTTTTATATAAAATTTGTCCGGTATGTGCATCAACAAAAATTTCTTCTCTTGAAACTGGCTCTGTTGCATAGATATCGAATTTATAAGCCAGTCTCGTTTGACCAGTCTTAACTATAGGAAAAATTACCAATTCCCCTTCCGGTTTTTTGTAATTCATTATTTTAGATTGCTCAGCATCATCCCAAAGGTATTTTTGAGCGTGCGTATCTATCAATGCTCTTTCTAATGCATCATTTTTACTAAAAGTAGGAATTAGATTCAATTCGGAAGCATTATATAACTCCCCATTTACTGAAATGACAGCTCCATTAATACTATGAGTAATCAACATTCCAAACTGAACTTTAATTCCTTTATAGAATTGTTGATTTCTTTGATGGCTTATTCCAGCGTTATCAATTGATGCTTTTTTAGCTTCAAATGTGTTTCCTTTTCCCAAATTATACCCTTTTATAAATGCAGAAATAGCAGCATCTATTGGAATACCACTTTCAAACTTTAAGGTTTTTTGAAAAGGAGCATCTTCTTTCATCTTGTTATTATCCTGACCAGAAACCGTAGCGGAAATAAATATTAACAATAAAAATGAATAAAAATAATGGTTTGTCATAATGAATTTAGTTTTTCAATTTTAAATAGGGTGCGAATATATTAATAATTAATGAGTTTCATAAAAACTAAAAAAAAAAATTATAACAAAATAAAATAATATTAACAAAAAAATAACACGACATTTGTAGGTACAAATAAAAAACATGTTACATTTGTACCTACAAATATTGTAATAACAATTATGACAATTGAAGATATCATAAAATCAAATTCTCCTTTAGCAATTCCAAAGAAAACGGTGTTGAATATTTTGTATACGCAGAATATTATTACCGAAAAATTCAGTGAATTGCTAAAACCCTACGATCTTTCCGAAGAACAGTTCAATGTTTTGAGAATCCTGAGAGGTCAAAAAGGGAAACCCGCCAATATGTGTTTAATTCAGGAACGCATGTTAGCCAAAACCAGTAACACCACTCGATTGGTTGATAAATTATTACTGAAAGATTTCGTTACCCGTGAAGTTTGCCCTGATAACCGACGAAAAATGGAAGTTCAAATTACTCAAAAGGGACTTGCTCTATTATCGGAATTAGACCCAAAAGTAATCGAGCACGAATTGTCTTTTTCAAATAATTTAAATTCGGAGGAATTAGATCAATTGAATGTTCTATTGGAGAAATTCAGAAAACAATAAAAACAAACACCAAATTAATTAAGCAAATACGAATATGAGTAATTTCATTCACCATCAAAATTGGAGATACGCCACCAAAAAATTTGATACTACCAAAAAAATCTCAACCGAAGATTTAAATATATTAAAAGAAGCCATTCGATTAAGTTCATCCTCATATGGATTACAACCTTATAAAGTTTTAATCATTGAAAATGAAGATTTACGCGAAAAACTGAAACCTTTTGCCTGGGGACAAAGTCAAATTACCGATGCCTCGCAGCTTATTGTTTTTGCCAATGAAATCAATATTGGCGATGCTGAAATTGACACTTACATCAACAATATCAGTGAAACAAGAGGTATTCCGGCTGAAAACCTTTCGGGTTATGGTGACTTTATGAAATCTAAAATTACGCCTTTGGCACAGGATTTGAAGAACATCTGGACATCCAAACAAACCTATCTAGCTTTAGGGAATTTATTGAATGCTGCAGCAGAATTAAAAATTGATGTTACACCAATGGAAGGTTTTGATGCAACTGCTTTCAACGAAATTCTTGGCCTGACTGAAAAAGGTTTGAATGCATCCGTTATTGCAACCATCGGCTATCGTCATGAAGATGATGATACGCAACATTATAAAAAAGTAAGAAAATCGAACGAAGAATTATTTATTACACTCTAATTATAAACATTAAACTAAATTAAAACATGAAAAATTTAAAAACAATTGCAATTGCGCTATTAGTAGCATTCGGAACAGTAACAGTAACTGCTCAAACCAAAAAAGTAAATGCTTCAAAAAGTGAAATCAACTGGGTTGGAAAAAAAGTAACCGGACAACATGAAGGTACAATTAACCTTCAAGATGGTGTCTTAGTTTTCAAAAAGAAAAAATTAGTTGGTGGAAATTTCACCGTAAATATGGCTTCTATATCAACTACTGATTTGAAAGCGGGAAAAGGAAAAGAAAAATTGGATGGCCATTTAAAAGCTGATGATTTCTTTGGAACTGAAAAATTCCCAACTTCGACTTTAGTTTTCAAAACTATCACTGCAAAAGCTAACAACGTATATACCGTTACTGCAGATTTAATGATTAAAGAAAAAACAAATCCAATCACTTTTGATATTACTGTTAACGGAAATAAAGCAACTACCGCTTTAAAAATAGACAGAACAAAATACGATATCAAATACGGTTCAGGCAGTTTCTTCGACAATTTAGGAGACAAAGCTATCTCTGATGAATTTGAATTAAACGTTGCATTACTGTTCTAATTAAAACTAAACAAATTCTATAAACAAACCCTGATAAGAAATTATCAGGGTTTTGTTTTTATATTTTTTAATAAATAAAATTTTAATTAAATAAAAATAATACGCTCATTATCAGGCTGTAAATTAAATTCAAATTGTTTTTATTGTAACTTTGTCAAAATACTCAATACAGTATCACCATCAAAAAATAGTTATAAGTAAATGACACTGTTTTGAATAGTAAGCGAAGAAAAATCAAGTCTTAATTATTAAAATCAATTACAATGAATAAGATACTAACCGTTTTATTGGTATTATTTACCAGTATTGCAATTTCAGCACAGACCAAGCCGATAAATACTTCGAAGAGTAAAATTACCTGGATTGGAAAAAAGGTAACTGGCCAACATCAGGGAATTATTAAATTAAAAGAAGGGGCGTTAGTTTTTAAAAATAAAAAAATAGTCGGAGGAAATTTCATTGCTGATATGACTACGCTTATTAATACGGATCAAGCCGGAAAAGACAAAGCAAAATTGGAAGGGCATTTAAAATCCAGCGATTTTTTTGATGTTGATAATCATAAAACTTCCAAATTAGTATTCAAATCTATCGCCGAAAAAAAGCCAAATTCTTATACCATAACTGCTGATTTAACCATAAAAGGCAGGACCAACCCTGTTAAGTTTGACATGGTTGTTAAAGGCAGAATCGCTTCCGCAAAATTTGCAATCGATCGTACAAAATATGGTATTCAGTATGGTTCCGGAAGTTTTTTCGATGACTTGGGGGATCGTACCATTTATGATGAATTTGATTTAGATGTGTTATTATTTTTCTGAAAAAACCGAATTGCTGAATTTGTATTTTTAAAAACAAAATCACATGCTCTATTAATTTTTAAATTATTTTATACAGATAATCAAATTTCATTTCTATATTTGCATTTAGAATTTAAACACATGAACACAATTTTAAACAATACTTGGTGGTGGAACAATTTACGTCAAACGTCGTGAACTGATCCTCATATTGTATTTTTTAAAACCAAAATATATAAAAAGGCTTGTCAATCACGACAAGCCTTTTTTTTATGCGAATAATTAAGCTAAAGATGCACTGCATCTCAACAAAAAATGAAAAATGAGAAAATATAAATTACATACCCATTACAAACAGATCCTTGCCGACACGATAACGCCAGTAAGTGTTTATTTAAAAATCCGCGATAAATTCCCAAACAGTTTGTTGTTAGAAAGTAGTGATTATCATGCGAATGACAATAGTTTTTCCTATATCTGTTGCAATCCTATAGCCTCGATAAAAATTGAGAATGAAACCATTTCTAAATCTTTTCCCGATGGTACTTCCGAAACTATTGCAATTCAAAAAGAGACTAAGATTCCTGAAATTCTTCAAGATTTTGCATCGCAATTTCAATCAGAGAACAATGATTTCAAATTCATCAACAACGGATTGTTTGGGTATATTGGGTATGATGCCGTTCGTTATTTTGAAAAAGTAACTATCAAAAACAAAACTGATGATTTGCAAATTCCAGATATTTATTATGCCGTTTATCAAAATATTATTGCCATCAATCATTTCAAAAATGAAGCGTATATTTTTTGTCACAGCATTGACAATAAAAACAATATCTCCGAAATAGAACAATTGTTGCAAACCCGAAATTTTGCTTCTTATCCCTTTTCAAAAGAAGGAAAAAGCATTTCCAATTTATCGGATGACGAATTTAAAACCAATGTTGCTTTAGCCAAAAAACATTGTCATCGCGGTGATGTATTTCAATTGGTTTTATCCCGACGATTTACGCAAGGTTTCAAAGGAGACGAATTCAATGTGTACCGTGCTTTGCGAAGCATAAATCCTTCTCCTTATTTGTTCTTTTTTGATTATGGAAATTTCAAAATCATGGGTTCCTCGCCCGAAGCGCAATTGATTGTAAAGAATCGAAAAGCCGAAATTCATCCCATAGCCGGGACTTTTAAACGTACTGGTAATGACGAACAAGATGCCCTTTTAGCCAAACAACTTTCGGAAGATCCAAAAGAAAATAGCGAACATGTGATGTTAGTCGATTTAGCGAGAAATGATTTAAGTCGAAACGGCAATAACGTAACCGTTGATAAATACCGCGAAGTACAGTTTTTTTCTCACGTGATTCATTTGGTTTCCAAAGTAACAGGCGATTTGCATGAAAAAGCTTCAACGATGCAAGTCGTAGCAGATACGTTCCCAGCAGGAACCTTATCGGGCGCACCCAAACACAAAGCCATGCAACTCATTGAAAACATAGAAAACACAAACAGAACTTTTTATGGTGGCGCCATTGGATTTATGGATTTTGATGGTAACTTTAATCACGCCATTATGATTCGCACTTTTTTGAGTAAAAACCATCAATTGCATTACCAAGCCGGAGCCGGAATTGTAGCGAGTTCCGATGAAGAAAACGAAATGCAGGAAGTATATAATAAATTAGGAGCATTGAATAAAGCATTGGATTTGGCAGAGACAATTTAATAATTCGAAAATAAAGGGTTTCAGGGAAGAATTTTTAAATTTTTCAATCATTTAATCTTTCAATATAATAAAAAATGAAAAAGATATTAGTCATAGATAATTACGATAGTTTCACCTATAATTTAGTGCATTATCTCCAGGATTTAAACTGCGAAGTAACCGTTTACCGCAACGATGAATTTGATATTGAAGAAATCAAAAACTTCGATAAAATTTTGCTTTCTCCCGGACCCGGAATTCCAAACGAAGCTGGATTATTAAAAGAACTCATCAAAACGTATGCCTCAACAAAAAGTATTCTCGGCGTCTGTTTAGGACAACAGGCCATTGGAGAAGTTTTTGGCGGAAGCCTTATCAATTTGGATAAAGTCTATCATGGTGTAGCCACAAAAATTGACATTACTGTAAATGATGAAAATTTATTTGAAGGTTTACCCAAAGAAATCGAAGTCGGACGTTACCATTCCTGGGTAGTAAATCCGGAAAATTTTCCAAAAGTACTAGAAATTACGTCAACCGATGAAAACGGTCAAATTATGTCACTTAGACATAAAACCTTTGATGTTCGAGGTGTACAATTTCATCCGGAAAGTGTGTTAACTCCTGATGGAAAGAAAATTTTAGAAAATTGGATAAATAACTAACTAACAAAATTTTATTGTAAAATCTGAATTCGGTTTTAAGCAAAAATGCTTGAAGCCTTACTCTTCTAATGCCTTAAATCAAATGAAAAATATAATAAAGAGACTCATCCATCACGAAACTTTATCAAAAGAGGAAGCCAAAAATGTATTGGTCCATATTTCCAATGGAAGTTATAATCCGAGTCAAATCGCCAGTTTCTTAACTGTATATATGATGCGAAGCATTACCATCGAAGAGCTCGCCGGTTTTCGCGAAACATTATTAGAATTGTGTATTCCCATCGATTTATCCGCCTACAACACCATCGATTTATGCGGAACCGGCGGCGACGGAAAAGACACGTTCAACATTTCGACTTTAGCTTCGTTTGTAACGGCAGGAGCAGGAATAAAAGTGGCGAAACATGGAAATTATGGTGTTTCTTCTATCTCAGGTTCGAGTAACGTAATGGAAAGCTTGGGAATCACATTCAGCAATGACAATGATTTTCTGGAGAAATGCATTGACCAAGCCGGGATTTGTGTACTTCACGCTCCCCTATTCCATCCCGCGATGAAAAACGTGGCGCCCATCCGAAAAGAACTGGCGGTCAAAACCTTCTTTAATATGTTAGGTCCCATGGTGAATCCGTCATTTCCAAAGAACCAGTTGGTAGGTGTTTTTAGTCTGGAATTAGCCCGAATGTATGCCTATTTATATCAAAATACCGACACCAATTTTACCATTTTACACAGTTTAGACGGTTATGATGAAATTTCGTTGACAGGAAGTACCAAAACCATTTCCAATACAATGGAAGGTATGCTCCAACCGGAAGATTTTGGAACAACACTTTTACAACAAACCGAAATTCAAGGCGGAAAAACGATTAAAGAATCGGCGCAAATGTTTCTGAATATTATTTCCGGAAAAGGAACCGAAGCCCAAAATAACGTGGTCTGTGCCAATGCAGGAATGGCAATTGCCACCGTAAACCATCTTACGCCAAAACAAGGATTTGAGCATGCAAAAGAGAGTCTGCACAGTGGAAAAGCATTAGAGAGTTTGAAAAAATTACAACAATTAAGTTTATAAATTATGACCATTTTAGACAAAATAATCATCGATAAAAAACGAGAGGTCGAGCTTAAAAAATCGATTATACCTGTTTCTCAATTGGAAAACTCCGTATTATTTGGCAGCAAAACCATTTCTTTAAGTAAAAATTTAAGAAACAGCACCTCCGGAATTATTGCGGAGCACAAACGCCGTTCGCCATCAAAAACCATTATCAATCAGAATTTTACTGTTGAGGAAGTGGTAAAAGGTTATGAAAATGCAGGAGTTTGCGGTATTTCGGTTTTAACGGACAGTAAATATTTTGGTGGCTCGTTGGACGATTTACTTTTGGCAAGAGCCTCAGTAAATGTATCGCTTTTGAGGAAAGAATTCATAATTGATGAATATCAAATTGTTGAGGCCAAAGCCCACGGCGCCGATGTTATTTTACTGATTGCAGCCGTTTTGACAAAGCAAGAAATCAAACATTTATCAGAATTTGCACAATCCTTGGCAATGGAAGTTTTGCTGGAAGTCCACAATCGCGAAGAATTGCAGAAATCGATTATGCCGAGTTTAGATATGATTGGCGTGAACAACCGCAACTTAAAAACCTTCGAAGTCAGTCTGGATTTCAGTAAAGAATTAGTGGCTTATATTCCAAATGACTTTGTCAAAGTTTCCGAAAGCGGTATCAGTTCCATTGAAGCTATTAAGGAATTGAGACCTTACGGCTATCAAGGATTTCTGATTGGTGAAAACTTCATGAAAACCGATAATGCCGGTCAAGCGGCTTCATCATTTATTTCAAAATTCAGCATATGAAACTCAAAATCTGTGGCATGAAATATTACGAAAATATTCAGGAAATAAGCCAATTCCTTCCGGATTACTTAGGTTTTATATTCTATGATAAATCATCCAGATATTTTGATGGAGAAATTCCCGAACTACCAAAAAGCATCAAAAAAGTGGGGGTTTTTGTAAATGCAACTTTAGAGGAAGTCATTTCTAAAATAGAAAAATACGATTTAGATATTATTCAATTACACGGAAGTGAAACCCCCGAATTTTGTAAAAAACTACAACAAGTTCCCGTTGAAATCATCAAAGTATTCTCTGTCAATGATGAATTTAGTTTTGATGTAATTAAACCTTTTGAATCTGCATGTAATTACTTTTTATTCGATACCGAAGGAAAATTACCCGGTGGAAACGGAACCACTTTCAACTGGGAAATATTGAAAAAATATACTTCAAACAAACCCTTTTTCCTAAGCGGCGGCATTGGAATTGAAGAAATCGAGAAAATAAAAAAATTGAATTTGTCCATTCACGCCATCGACAGCAACAGCAAATTTGAAACAGAACCCGGATTAAAAAACGCACAATATTGCATCAATGCAATTAAAATCATAACAGTGTAAAGACGCACCGCAGTGCGTCTCTACGAAAAAAATAATACTATGAAAACAACCTATCACGTTAACGAAAAAGGATTTTACGGCAATTTCGGCGGGGCTTATATTCCCGAAATGCTCTATCCTAATGTGGAAGAATTGCGTCAAAATTATCTCAAAATAACGGCTGAACCTTCTTTCCAAAAAGAATTTGCAGCCTTATTGAAAGACTATGTAGGAAGACCCACACCACTTTATTTTGCTGAGCGATTGTCCAAAGAATACAATACCAAAATCTATCTCAAAAGAGAAGATTTATGCCATACCGGAGCGCATAAAGTCAATAATACAATTGGGCAAATTCTATTGGCAAAACGCCTCGGAAAAACCCGAATCATTGCCGAAACCGGAGCGGGTCAACACGGTGTGGCAACCGCAACGGTTTGTGCTTTAATGGGACTACAATGCATTGTTTATATGGGCGAAATCGACATTAAACGCCAGGCACCTAATGTCGCTAGAATGAAACTGCTCGGCGCCGAAGTTCGTCCCGCAACCTCAGGCTCCAAAACCCTGAAAGAGGCCACAAACGAAGCCATTCGCGACTGGATTAACAACCCGACTGACACTTATTATATTATTGGTTCTGTGGTGGGGCCTCATCCCTATCCGGATATGGTGGCGCGTTTTCAAAGCGTGATTTCTGAAGAGATTAAATCGCAATTACTGGAAAAAGAAGGCCGTGAAAATCCGGATTATGTCATCGCCTGTGTTGGTGGTGGAAGTAATGCAGCCGGTGCTTATTATCATTTTTTAGATGATGAAAAAGTCAAAATAATCGCTGTCGAAGCAGCCGGAAAAGGCATCCATTCCGGAGAAAGTGCCGCAACCTCAGCGTTGGGGAAAATCGGGATTATTCACGGAAGTAAAACCCTTTTGATGCAATCCGATGACGGTCAGATTACCGAACCGTATTCCATTTCCGCCGGACTGGATTATCCCGGAGTTGGTCCGATACACGCCCATTTATACGAAACCAAAAGAGCCGAATTCCTCTCGATTACCGATGATGATGCGATGCAATGGGGTTTGAAACTATCACAATTGGAAGGTATCATTCCTGCTATAGAAACCGCGCATGCTTTTGCTGTTTTAGACAAAAAACAATTCAAACCAACGGACATTGTGGTGATTAACCTTTCCGGTCGCGGCGACAAAGACCTGAATACTTATATAGATTATTTTAAATTATAATTGGGCGTTCCCGCAAGGGTCGGGCTATCCGCTATATCTTTTTTGCGGCTGAAAAAGCCACAAAAAAGGATGCCGCTGCTATCCCTAACGCAAATAAAAAAACATAAAAAATGAACCGAATTCAACAAAAATTACAAGAAAATAAAAAGATCCTTTCCATCTACTTTTCGGCTGGATATCCCTACCTCAACGATACTGTCGAAATTATTCAGGATTTAGAAAAAAGTGGTGTTGACATGATTGAAATCGGCTTGCCCTTCAGCGATCCATTGGCCGATGGACCAAGTATTCAGGCGAGCTCTACAAAAGCTTTGGAAAACGGAATGACCACCAAATTGCTTTTCGAACAACTAAAAGACATTCGGAAAACCGTACAAATTCCGTTGCTTATTATGGGCTATTTCAATCCGATTTTGCAGTTTGGCGTAGCAGCTTTTTGTCAAAAATGTGCCGAAATTGGCATTGACGGACTGATTATTCCCGACCTTCCGGCAGCAATTTATGAACAGGAATACAAAGCTATTTTTGAGCAAAATAATCTTAAAAACATTTTACTGATTACGCCGCAAACCTCAGCAAATCGCATTCGGGAAATTGACAAAATTTCAAATGGATTCATTTATATGGTCAGCAGTTCCAGTGTAACAGGAAGCCAAAGTTCTTTTGGTGAAAACCATGAAAATTATTTCGAACGAATTGCTAAAATGAATCTAAAAAATCCACAAATTGTAGGTTTTGGAATAAGTAATAAAGAGACTTTTTTACAAGCATTAAAACATCAAAAAGGGGCAATTATAGGCAGTGCTTTTGTAAAACATTTAAAAGAAAAAGGAACAGCAACTATTCCTGATTTCATTAGAAATTTTAATTAAAAACCCAGGAATCTTATTTCAATTTTTTATCCCATTTGATTGAATGATTAAAAAAAGGAAAAACAAAGTCGGTCTTTCCAAAGCAATGCAATAAATTACATAAAACCAATCTATTTTAGAAAAACTCTGGATAAAACATTCGGAGTTTTTTATTAATACCAATAGCAATCATGCTACTTTCGGGAGAATCCAATTTTGTTAAAAACATTAATAAAAAAATTGAAATCATTTTTAATAATTTCTTATATTTGATTGAAGATAAAATAGTTACACTTAATTTAAAAAATATTAGGGCTATGGGATTATTTGGAAATAATGTAAAGAAAATCGTTCAGGAGTTTAGAAAAAAAAGTGAACATTACTCTAATGACATGAGCAAAGAGATTAATGAGTTTTTAGAAGATTTAAAATCTGATTATGAGGAAAACAGTTCAATTCTTCCTGAATTCGTGGAATTTGTTGAAGAATTAAAACACAAATTAGATCCAAAAGACGCTCATAAATTAGTGGAATTTTCTTCTCGACTAGTCAAAATAAAAAGATGCGCAAAAAAAGGAGTCGAAGCGATGGTAGAACTATCCAAAGATCATAAAAAATTAGCAAGAGAATCTTTTAGAGATTTCGAAGAATACGCTAACTAAAAACCTGTTTTTTTTTAGTATACAACAAAATTAAAACCAGCCTTATCTGGTAAATACCAACTTGTGTCCTTTTGACAAATTAGCATCATATTGATATCCCTCGTAATTGAATCCCTTTAGATCTTCGATGGTCTGCGCATTGGTATCAATAATATAGCGCACCATCATTCCTCTTGCTTTTTTGGCGAAGAAACTGATCATTTTTAATTTTCCGTCTTTATAATCTTTGAATTCGGGCGTGATAACAGGAACTTTTAACGCTTTAACATCTACCGCGGAAAAATATTCATTGCTGGCTAAATTGACGAACAATTCGCCTTTCTTTAATTCTTTGTTCAGCTCCTTTGTTATGGTTGGTTTCCAGAATTCGTATAAATTTTTATGAGTACCAACAGCCATTTTTGTTCCCATTTCCAAGCGATACGGCTGAATCAAATCCAAAGGTTTCAACAAACCATATAAACCCGAAAGTATTCGCAAGCGGTCTTGTAAATTATCTAATTTTTCTGCTGGAATCGTATAAGAATCCAGGCCCGTGTAAACATCCCCGGCAAAAGCAAAAATAGCGGGACGTGCATTTTCCGGAGTAAAAGGTGTTTTCCAATCCTGATTGCGCTTCCAATTCAAATCGGCTAATTTCTCTGAAATAGTCATCAAATCAGACAATTCATTGGGAGATTTTTGTTTTAAAACTTTATGAACCTGTCTCGCTTCCTTTAGAAATAAAGCTTCCGAATGTTTTGCTGTGGGTAACGGGGTTTCAAAATCCAAGGATTTGGCTGGAGATATAACGATTTTCATAGCTTTTATTTATGTTTTCAAAAATACAAATTCAAATGGTAAATCGATATACGATAAAATGTTTTTTCAATTTGTATCTTGACGAAATTGTTTGTAAATATTTTAAATCAATTATAACAATTTAAGTTATAATTTTTGTAAATTTATAGTTCATTTATATTATATAATTCATTAACAATGAATGTATTGCTAAATAAAATTTAAAAAAATAACTGATTTAAAAAAATGTATAATATTAAAATAAAAAAACAAGATAAAAAGGATTGGATTGAAAAGGATGTAAAAAGTAAAATTCCGAAATTAGACAAGAAAGTGGTTTTTGTACCAAGTCAAAACGAGTTAAACTTCTGATCTTTTCACAATGAACTGTGTTAGCTTCGGCTGACAACGGAGCCGTGAGTCACTGTTCTGTAATTGAATGCTCTTTCAAGCACTGGGTTTAAAAGTCTCTCCGCAGAGCTCCGAACCTTTTAAACCCGTATTCCTAATTGGGGTGAGGGACACAAAAGTCCCCACTCCATTAATGATTTCAGTATTATGGACTTTGAAAAATACAGCATCGCGTTTACAAAAGAAGCTTTAAAAAAAGGCTATACGGAACAGAATATCCAACGTTGTCTGGATTATGCTAAGGTTTTGTTTTCAAATCATGTTCCTGTTATTTACAATACTTCCCATCTGTCTGAATTGGTGGGTTACAAAAAAGAATACCTCAATAAAGCCATTTTCCACACAAATTATTTTTATCGCAACTTCGAAATATTAAAAAAAAGCGGCAAAAAACGACTCCTATCTGAGCCGCTTCCCAGCTTGAAAGAAATACAGCTTTGGATTCTTAAAAATATCCTTTACAAAGTGCCCGTGAGTGCTTTCGCCAAAGCATACAAACCCAAAGTAAGTCTCTTAGAAAACTTAAAATTTCATAGAAACCAACCCAAAGTATTCACTCTGGATTTAGAAAATTTCTTTCCATCAATTAAAGTGGAAGCCATTGAAAAAATATTCCATCATTTAGGCTATTCCAGTGCATTATCGAATATGCTTGCTAAACTCTGCTGTAAAGAGGGTGCTTTGCCTCAAGGTGCGCCAACGAGTCCGTATTTATCCAATCTGTTTTTTAATTCCGCCGATGCCATCATTTCTGATTTTTGCAAACAAAAAAAAATCAGATATACCCGTTATGCTGATGATTTGAGTTTTTCGGGCGATTTTGACGAAAAAGAACTGTTGAAAAAAGTAACTGAAATCGTTGAGAGTTTAAAGCTTCGCATCAATAAAAGTAAAACCAAACTGATGACACCTGACAGACGACAAACCGTGACCAGCATCGTTGTAAATGAAAAACCACAGGTCGTATTTAACAAACGTAATCAATTAAGACAATCGTTATATTACATTAAAAAGTTTGGAATCGAAGAACATCGCAAACATGAAAACTTAAGACAAGCCAATTATTTGGAACATCTGTTAGGAAAAATAAATTTCGTGCTTCAGATTAATCCGAGTGACCAGGAATTTAAAGAATACAAGACTTTCCTGATTGACCTGAAAAAGAAACAGGATTTAAAAATTAAAGACGCAGAGCCAATGCCCATCTAAAAAAAGAGAATCCTTTTCAAAAAAAACAATAGTATAGCTGAAATTAGAAAAATGATGTAAAATGGCATTTATAGATTATTATAAAATATTAGAACTTGATAAAAACGCAACGGATGCCGAGATAAAAAAAGCGTACCGAAAAGCTGCCCGAAAATACCATCCCGACTTAAATCCCAATGACAAAGAAGCCGAAAAAAAATTCAAGGAAATTAATGAAGCCAATGAGGTATTGAGCAATGCCGAGAATCGCAAAAAATACGATCAATACGGAGAAGACTGGAAGCACGCCGAGGAATTTGAAAAATCAAAACAGCAACGCCAACATCACCGAGGCGGTCAACAAGATGGATTTGGTGGGTTTGGCGGTGGCGGAGATTATTCAGATTTTTTTGAATCCATGTTTGGTGGCCGTTCCGCAACTGGGAGAGGCCGTACTACACAATTTAAAGGTCAGGATTATAATGCCGAACTGCATCTTGATTTGAAAGACGTATACACCACCCACAAACGCACCTTAACAGTCAATGGTAAAAACATCAGGCTTACCATTCCGGCGGGAGTCGAAAATGGTCAGGTCATAAAAATCAGCGGACATGGAGGTGAAGGATCCGGCGGTGGTCCAAAAGGAGATTTATACATCACGTTCTTCATTGAAAACCACACTAATTTTAAGCTCGACAAACACAATTTATACACAACAGTAGATTTAGACTTATACAGCGCCCTATTAGGCGGGGATATCACAGTAAACACTTTTGACGGAAAAGCGAAACTAAACGTAAAACCGGGGACCCAAAATGGCACAAAAGTAAAACTAAAAGGAAAAGGCTTTCCTGTTTATAAAAAAGAAGGCGAATTTGGTGATTTATACATTACCTATCAGATAAAAATACCTACCGACCTTTCTGAAAAAGAAATGGAATTATTTACCGAACTTGCTAAGTTAAGAAAGTCATGAGCTTCGAAAATTTCATACCCGTCCATACATTAACCACCCAATATCAAGTGGAATTGTCATTCTTTTCTAATTTAAGTGAAATGGGATTGATAGAAATCAAAACTATTGAAGAATCTCAATACATACATGAGAATCATATCTTTGAAATTGAAAAAATATTAAGAATACATCGGGATTTAGATATCAATATTGAAGGAATTGACGTAGTTTTTAATCTGTTGCAAAAAATAGATGATTTACAAAATGAATTAAACATTATTAAAAACAGATTACAATTATATGAAAATTGAATACAAAAAAATAAATGTTCTTCTGGATAAGGATTTACAAATAAGCTATTAAATTAACCTTAATTACAATCACAATGAAAAAATTAGAATTTACAGTTAACATCAACGCACCCAAAGAAAAAGTATGGGAAGCGCTTTGGAAAGATCCAAACTACCAAAAATGGACCAGTGTTTTTAGTCCTGGTTCAAAAGCAGTTACGGATTGGAAAGAAGGAAGTAAAGTATTATTTCTTTCTGAGAAAGGTGACGGTATGTATAGCAAAATTGAAAAAAGCGTACCAAACACCCTGATGTCCTTCAAACATTTAGGTGAAGTAAAAGATGGTCAGGAACTGCCGATTAATGAAGAAACAAAAAAATGGACCGGCGCCATGGAGAATTACTTACTCGAAGAGAAAGAAGGAACCACATCACTGAAAGTTGAAATGGATGCTGCCGATGAGTTTACTGACTTTTTTAATGAAAAATTTCCAAAAGCGCTGGAAAATGTAAAGATGTTGGCTGAAAGTCAAAAGACCGAAAACCAATTCAAATATTAACACTACTTGGCAAGATTATAGTGAAATAGCAATTTGAGATGTAAATTTTAATTTGTCACTTGATAAAGAATCACTAAAGCATTTGCCTGCAAAAAAGCTCCAACTCGGGGCTTTTCTGCTTCATTTTATTGTATAGTAAAATACGTCATTTCGATTTTAAAATTGAGAAAATTGATTACATTTGAAAATACGAATTTAATTACAAATGTTTACCGAGGACTTTTTAAATTTATAGAGATTGCAGAAAAATTAAACTATTTATTCAAACAATTAAAAATACAATAACAATGGCAAAAGTAAATCCTTATTTAACCTTTAACGGCAATTGCGAAGACGCATTCAATTTTTACAAATCAGTATTTGGTGGCGAATTTCCCTATATCGGAAGATTTAAAGAGATGCCTCCAATGGAAGGCGGTAAAGAAATTTCGGCGGAAGATGGCGAAAAAATCATGCACGTTTCATTGCCAATCAGTAGCGAAACCATACTAATGGGTAGTGATAGTTCTGAATCATTTGGACAAGTAACCACTGTTGGAAACAATTTTTCAATTTCTATCGATGCAGCAAGCAAAGAGGAAGCTGACAAATTATTTAATGGCCTTTCCGCAGGTGGAAAAGTAACAATGCCACTAAGTAAAACTTTTTGGGGTGCATACTTTGGAATGTTTACCGACAAGTTTGGAATTAACTGGATGGTAAATCACGACGAAAACGAAAAAAAATAAATAAATGAACGCCAAAGTATTAATCCGAGAATATTTTGACAAAGACAAAACTGCGGTATTAAATTTATTAAAATTAAATACGCCGGAGTATTTTTCACCGGAAGAAGAAAAAGACTTAATTTATTATTTAGACCATGAAATAGAATATTACTTTGTCCTTGAATCAGACGATAGAATTGTTGGCTGTGGCGGGTTTAATTTTTCAGGCGATGAAACAAACGGAAAAATAAGCTGGGATATTTTTCATCCAGACTATCAAGGCCAATCATTAGGAAGTAAGCTATTGCAATATCGTATTGAAAAGCTGAAAGAATTTAAGGACCTAAAAACAATAACCGTCCGTACCTCGCAATTGGTCTATAAATTCTATGAAAAACATGGTTTTAGATTAATTGAAACCGTTGAAGACTACTGGGCAAAAGACTTTCATCTATACAAAATGGAATATTTGGATGAACACCAACAATATTGACTTAAAACTTATTATACTTAACTTCAATTGGCTATTTTTAGCAAAGCATTAGACATAAAACGAATTAATCTTTAGGAATGATAATTTAATGGTATTTATAAATTCAAGAACAAATAAATTAGTTTTTTTCCTCAGTCTGCTTGCCTCTGGATTCTGTTGGTTTGGACGGCTTATAAATGCATATCATTTTGTTTTAGTTGGTGCGGTTTTTGAACTTCTGTGGCTTCCGACACTAATCATGTTACTTATTCTGCCAATATTATCCTTTATCCTTTTGGTTCGAGAAAAGTTTAATATAAGGTCACTTAATTTATATTCTATTCTTATAATGGCCATTACAATTATATTTCTGATTTTTTGAAAATAATGTTTTGAATGAAAATAATGAAGTTCTGCCTACATCATTTCTTCCTTCATCTTCGAATCTGCCATCACAAAATAAAAACCCATAAAAAAAGCCCCAATCGGGGCTTTTTTTAATTTTCTTCTTCTACATCGCTGTTATGCGATTTCGAATAATTTCTCCATTTTTCAATACAATCCTGCATATCCTGTGGCAATTCGGTATCAAAACGCATCATCTCTCCCGTCGTCGGGTGAATAAAACCTAAAGTTTTGGCGTGTAAAGCCTGACGTGGTAATGCTTTAAAACAGTTATCAATAAATTGTTTGTATTTCGTAAACGTGGTTCCTTTGAGAATCAAATTTCCCCCATAACGTTCGTCATTAAAAATCGGATGGCCAATATGTTTCATGTGAACACGGATTTGGTGCGTTCTTCCGGTTTCAAGAATACAGGAAACCAAAGTTACATATCCAAATCGTTCCAACACTTTATAATGTGTCACGGCAGGTTTTCCTATTTCCGGATCGTCAAAAACCGACATTTGCATGCGGTCTTTTACGTGTCGGGCAATGTTGCCTTCAATAGTCCCTTGGTCTTCTTTCATCGTTCCCCAAACCAACGCCACATATTCTCTTTCAGAAGTTTTGGCTTCAAATTGCTTTGCCAAATGCGTCATCGCCGCTTCGGTTTTAGCAATTACCAAAAGTCCCGTAGTATCTTTATCAATTCTGTGAACCAAACCCGGTCGTTCACTGCTGTTCATCGGTAAATTCTCAAAATGATACGCCAAAGCATTCACCAGAGTTCCCGTATAATTCCCGTGTCCGGGATGAACCACCAATCCTGCCGGTTTGTTAATCAACAAAAGTGCATCGTCTTCATAAACAATATCCAACGGAATATTCTCTGGATCCACGCGGTTTTCAAATGGCGGATGCGTCAGCATTATACGAACCACATCAAATGGTTTTACTTTATAATTAGACCTTACAGGAAGATCATTCACATAAATATCGCCAGCCGTTGCTGCATTCTGAATTTTATTTCTCGTTGCATTTGGAATTAAATTCATCAAAAATTTGTCAATTCTCAAAAGCAATTGCCCTTTGGGAACATCAAATCTAAAATGTTCGAATAATTCGTCTTCTATCTCTTCTACTTCAGTATTCTGATTATTGCTCATTCGGTATATTCGTATCTAAACTGTCTAATTCTGCTTCATCAAATCCTATTTTTCCATCTCCAAGCACCAAATCAATTTTGGATGATTTGAAGATTTTATCGCCAGGATTCAATTTTTTTCCATTATATCTCATTTCCAAAACCATGTCTTTTCCAAGATAAGGCTTATAGGTAATCTCCCCTTCTTCCAATCCCAGTGATTTTAAAGTTGGTACCGCTTGACGGTATGTTTTTTCCACCAGATTAGGCATTCTGATCAGGGTAAAACCCGAAGAATTAATCTTGATATAAATTTTTCTGTTTTCCTTTACTTTCTCACCCGCAATAGGATCTTGCTCTACCACACTATGTTTCGGATAATCCTTTTTATAATCTACGCTGTCCAAAAGCACATAGTCTAAATTTAAGTCATCCAGCTTCTCCTCCACCTGCTCTTCACTCAATTTACTCAAATCCGGAACCGTAATTTCATGTCCGTGATCGGTCGTAAAAGTCAGCCAATGCATAAACAGATAAACCAAAACGGCCATAATTGCCAAAACAATAAGAATCTGCACAAAAAACACACGACTGCTAAGATATTTCCCTAAACTCATATAAATTTTATTTACCGCAAAGATATAAATACTAAAGGTTTTTCCTTTCAACAAAAAATGATATTTTTGTTTAACTAAAATCTGTTTTAAGATTTGAAGCTATTCCTGCTGTCCGCTGTATCTTTTCCTGGCTAAAGAAGCCAGAAAAAGGATGCCGCTTCCATCAGGGCTAAAAACCGTAAAAAATACTAAGATAAACTGTTCTATTACCAATTCTAAAATAATCCGATTTCTGCTCCCTCTCCTTTGGAGAGGGCTGGGGTGAGGAAACATTAAAATATACATATGAAAAATATAGCCATCATCATGGGAGGATTTTCCAGCGAATATAAAATCTCCTTAATCAGCGGAAAAGTAGTTAATCAATACCTAGACAAAACCAAATACAAAGGATTTCCAATCCATATCTTCAAAGAAAAATGGGTCTATGTCGATGAATTGGCCGTGGAACATCCTATCGATAAAAATGATTTTTCGGTAACGGTCGATGGCAAAAAAATCAATTTCGATGCCGTTTTCAATGCCATTCACGGAACACCCGGCGAGGACGGACTGATGCAGGCCTATTTCGAATTAATCGGTATGCCTCAAACCTCCTGCGATTATTACCAAGCTGCTTTAACGTTCAACAAGCGCGATTTATTGTCGGTTTTAAAACCCTACGGCATAAAAACCGCCATTTCCTATTATCTAAACAAAGGCGATGCAATCAATACAGATGAAATTGTAAAAAAAGTAGGTTTGCCATGTTTCGTAAAACCCAATAAAGCGGGTTCCAGTTTTGGGATTTCCAAAGTAAGAACCGCTGCCGAATTACCCATCGCCATTGAAGTAGCCTACAAAGAAGACAACGAAATCATCATCGAAAGTTTTCTGGGCGGAACCGAAGTTTCTGTTGGCGTAATCAATTACAAAGGAAAAGTAACCGTTTTACCCATAACAGAAATTGTTTCCGAAAATGATTTCTTCGATTACGAAGCCAAATATTTAGGGAAATCTCAGGAAATCACGCCTGCCAGAATTTCTCCCGAGATGACCGAAAAAGTTGGCGCCATTGCCAAAAAAGCCTACGAAGTACTAAAAATGAAAGGTTTCTCCCGAAGCGAATTCATCATCGTAAATGACGAACCACACATGCTTGAAATGAACACCATTCCTGGATTAACCACCGAAAGTCTGATTCCGCAACAGGCAAAAGCTGCCGGAATATCTCTGGAAGACTTGTTTTCTAATGCAATCGAATTGGCTTTAAATAATTAATTTCATTTTTATGAAAGAAATCTTTGAATGGGATCGATTATTATACAATGATTTACCCATATCCTTTCTTTTAGAGGTCATTTTCCGTTCCACCATTATGTTCACGGTTTTGCTATTGACTTTAAAGTTCGCGGGAAAACGGGGCGTAAAACAATTGTCCGTTTTTGAAACCGTAATTATTATTGCTTTGGGTTCTGCCGCCGGCGATCCGATGTTTTATGAAGCAGTGGGAATCATTCCGGCCATAACCGTATTTATTGTCATCATCCTTTTATACCGATTGGTAACCTGGCTCACCGGAAAAAGCAAAAAATTCGAAGAGTTTATCGAAGGAAAAACAGAATGTATTATCAGCGAAGGAAAATTTTCAATCGCAACCTTTAAAAAAGAAAGTCTGGGACAGGATGAATTTTTTGCTGAGCTCCGATTGAAATCGGTGGAACATTTAGGTCAGGTAAAAAATGCATTTATGGAAACCAGCGGTGAAATCAGCGTCTTTTATTATGAAGACGATGATGTACAGCCTGGCTTACCCATTCTACCAGGTTTATTTCTATCAAAAAGTAAAACAATTCCATCGAAAGGGATTTATTCCTGTACCTTTTGCGGGCATACAGAAAGTCACAAACCAGGAAATGCAGAATGTAAAGTTTGTCAAAAACTCGAATGGGTCGAAGCAATAAAAACACTGCGAAAAACCTAATATCACCTTATTTATTCATAATTTTGATATCAATTTTATCCTAAAAAAAATGAGAAACGCCATATTCCCAGGATCCTTTGATCCGATTACTTTGGGTCATTTAGATATTATCAAAAGAAGCATTCCGCTTTTTGATGAAATTATCGTTGCCATTGGCGTAAATGCAGAGAAAAAATATATGTTTTCACTGGAAGAACGCAAACAATTTATCGAGGAAACTTTCAAAGATGAACCAACCGTTTTTGTCATTACTTACGAAGGGTTAACCATTGATTTATGCAAAAAACTGAAAGCGAATTTCATTCTCCGTGGTTTGCGTAACCCTGCTGATTTTGAATTCGAAAAAGCCATAGCACATACCAACAGAAGATTGTCTAAAATTGAAACAGTCTTTCTGTTAACAGCTGCTGACACGTCTTTCATCAGTTCCAGTATCGTTCGCGATGTGATTCGAAATGGTGGCGAATATCAAATGCTGGTTCCCGAATCAGTACGAGTAAAAGATCATAATTAGTATCGAAAATTGTTACTCTTTTTTAAAAATAAAAGAGTAACGAACTATTTTCAACTTGAATTTAAATTTGTTAAAGGCGCTATTTAGCCGTATTTTCGCAAATCAAAACAGATATCCCAACCATGAGTATAGAAAGAGAATTAAATAAACGCAGCGGTTCTAAATGCGAACTTTGTGCTGCAACGGAAAACCTAAAAGTATATCAAGTACTGCCAACACGAAAAGGTGGACTTGAGGAAAGTATACTGGCCTGTAATACTTGTATCGATCAAATTGAAAACCCGGATCATGTAGATTTAAACCACTGGAGATGTCTAAATGACAGCATGTGTAGCGAGCATACTCCGGTACAAGTTGTGGCATGGAGAATGTTAAGCCGCTTGAGTAAGCATGGCTGGCCTAAAGAATTGCTGGACCAGATGTACTTAGATGAGGAAACATTGGCGTGGGCTCAAGCAACAGGTGAAGGTGAAGAAGATGAAAATAAAGTGATACATAGGGATGTAAATGGAGTAATCCTTGAAACCGGAGATTCAGTTGTCTTAATCAAAGATTTAAAAGTAAAAGGATCAAGTATGGTTGCCAAGCAAGGAACTGCAGTACGTAACATCAGACTGGATCATGAAAACGCAGAATATATCGAAGGAAGAGTTGATGGTCAGCAAATCGTAATCATTACACAATACGTGAAGAAACTGTAAGTTTCTTAAAACAATAAAAAAAGGCTGTAATTCAAATGAATTACAGCCTTTTTTAAATCTATAAAATAAGAAGGTTACTCCTCTTCTTTCTTAATCACTTTTCTGGCGACTTCGATTTTAAACTTCTTCCCTTTCATTTTCTCGTCACGAATAGCATGAAGCAAATCCTTTACCTTATTGAATTTCACTGCCGCAAAAGAGATAAAATCTTTTACTTCAATCAATCCCAAATCGCCTTTTTCCAATTTTCCTTTTTGAGAAAAGAAACCAACGATGTCAATTTTATTCAATTTATTTTTCTTTCCACCGCTAATATAAATCGTTTGGAATTCAGGTGGTTTTGGTAATGCATTGGAATTTTCAATTTTCAAAGCTTCCATACCATAATCGATATAATCCATTTTTTTCTCACTTTCATGAGCAATAATATACGCCGTTCCTGACGCTAACATACGCGCTGTTCTTCCGTTTCTATGTGTGAATTCGTCTTCTTTCGAAGGCAAATGATAATGAATAACGTGTTTCATCTCTGGAATATCCAAACCACGAGCCGCTAAATCGGTTGTTACCAAATAACTCACACTTCCATTTCTGAACTGAATTAAAGCACGTTCTCGTTCGTCCTGATCCATTCCTCCGTGATAATAGGTGGAATAGATTCCTTTTTCGTTCAGCGTGTCGCTAATGCGTTCTGCCGCATCACGATGGTTACAAAAAACCAATGCAGATTGCGATTTTAATGAACAAATCAAATTAAACAAACTCCCGATTTTATCTTTCTCTTTCGAATTCACCATTTTCATCGAAAGATTGGTTCTTTCCTCTTCTTCCGGAATAAAATCCAAAATCGTCGGATTAATCACTCTTGTGTATTTTGGAATTTCAATATCGGAAGTTGCAGAAACCAAAACGCGCTTGTTAAGTTTGGTTAGTTTTCCAATGATAAAAGACATTTGCTCATGGAATCCCAATTGCAATGATTTATCAAATTCATCCAAAATCAACGTTTCGATTTTATCTAAACGAAAAGTTCCTCTGTCGATATGATCCGCAATTCGTCCCGGAGTTCCGATTAAAACTGCTGGTGGATTACTTAAATTTTTGATTTCCGTATCGATGGAATGTCCACCATAACACACATTTACCTTGTAATCCGTTCCCATTTTTTTCCAAACCTGCTCAATTTGCAATCCCAATTCCCTTGAAGGAACCAAAATCAAACATTGAACAGAAAGGATTTCAGGCTTCAGCATTTCAAATATAGGCAACAAAAAAGCCAATGTTTTTCCGGAACCTGTTGGTGATAATAAAAGTATATTGTTGTCACTCAGAATGGTTTCCTGAGCGGCAATTTGCATTTCGTTTAGGTTTTCAATTCCTAAATTTAAAAGTATATTGTTAGAATGATGTTTATTTTTCATTTTGCAAAGGTAAAATGAATTATGAGTTTTAAGTTATGAATTGTAAGTTTTGTAACAAATTCCATTTTTTCGGAAATAGAAAATGATACTAATTGTAAAATAATTACATTTGATTTCTCTTTTATAAAAACCTAAATATGAGATTTTTCACTATTCTATTTTTATTGTTTTCTTTTTCTTTGTTGGCACAAAAAACCAATAAATACAATACTTTTTTCGAAAAAGGAAACGGAAATCAAACAACAACTTATCCCGAAACCATTGCTTATTATATGCTTTTAGCAAAAGATTTTCCCAGTATCAAAATGCAGGAAATGGGGTTAACAGATAGTGGAAAACCGCTACATATTGTAATTTTTAATCCTGAAAAAACTTTTAATTTCAACGAAATCAACAAAACGAAAGCCGTAATTTTAATCAATAACGGCATTCACGCCGGTGAACCCGATGGAATTGATGCCACCATGATGTTGTTCAGAGATTTGGCTTTAGGCAAGATCAAAGCACCGAAAAATACTGTTTTAGTTACCATTCCGATTTATAATATTGGAGGTGCCTTAAACAGAAATTCAACCACACGGGTAAATCAGGATGGTCCCGAAGAATATGGTTTCCGCGGCAATGCAAGAAATTATGATTTGAATAGGGATTTTATTAAATCTGATTCAAGAAATACAAAGAGCTTAGTGGATATTTTTCATCAAACAAATCCTGATGTTTTCATTGACAATCACGTGAGTAACGGTGCCGATTATCAATACAAACTGACTTACATCATGACGCAGCACAATAAATTAGGTCCTGATTTGGGAAATTATTTAAATGCTGAAATGATGCCTGCCTTGATAAAAGATTTACAGAAAAAGAAAATAGAAATTACACCTTATGTCAATGTTTTCGGTGGAACGCCAGACCAAGGTTTTGCTCAATTTTTCGAAAGCCCTCGTTATGCCACGGGTTATACTTCCTTATTCAACACGATTGGATTTGTAGTGGAAACACATATGTTGAAAAAATATGCAGATAGAGTAAAAGTAACATACGAATACATGGTTGCTGCGATTGATTATACCGATAAAAATTTTCAAACCATTAAAGCGTTGCGTTTGAAAAACGAACAGCATTATTTACCGAAAAAATCCTACTCTATCCAATGGGAAATCGACAGTTCGAAAGTAACAAGCATTCCGTTTTTAGGTTATGAAGGAAGTTACAAAAAAAGCGAGGTAACCACGGGAGATCGCTTATTTTATGACAAAACAAAACCTTTCAAAAAAGACATTCCTTATTACAAAGAATACAAATCGGTAAAAGAAGTTATGATTCCGGAAGCTTATATTATTCCGAAAGGTTTTTGGAATGTGATTGATTTATTAAAAAGCAATCATATTACATATACGCAACTTCAAAAAGATACCGTTATCGAAGTCGGAAGCTATAAAATTGCCGAATATAAAACTGCCACAAATGCTTACGAAGGGCATTATCCGCATCGGAATACTAAAGTAACTTCGAAATCCGAAAAAGTGGCTTTCGCCAAAGGGGATTACGTGTTTTCAACCCAACAAAAAGGGGTCAAATACTTATTGGAAACCTTAGAACCGGAAGCAATGGACAGCTTTTTCAACTGGAACTTCTTTGATACTATCTTGCAGCAAAAAGAAGGCTATTCCGAATATGTATTTGAAGATTTAGCCGCACAGCTTTTAAAGGAAAACCCAAAATTAAAAGCCGAATTAGACCAGAAAAGAAAAAGTGATAAAGCTTTTGCAGGCAATCCGGATGCGCAATTGTACTGGATTTACGAAAATTCGGTCTATTACGAAAAAGCATATTTGCAATATCCGGTGTATCGATGGATAAAATAAAAAAAAGCTCCTATTTCAGGAGCTTTTCTGTTTCAAACAATAACTTTATATTTTCATAGGAATTTTTTAGGGCCTCCTGAATCTGTTCTGGATTTTTCCATTCCACTTTTTCAATTCCCTCATCGGCTTGACCTTCCGGTATCCCTTCAAAATCAGTTTGCATTTCGAACCAATGCGTGATTTTGAGTTTATAACGTCCGTTGCGTTTAAAAATGTGATAGGTTTTTTGCAATTTATGGTTAATTTTTAAACCTGTCACTCCTGTTTCTTCTTCCACTTCACGAATCGCTGTATCTTCAATTTCTTCTTTTTTCTCGATACCACCTTTGGGTAAATCCCACTTTCCGTTCCTGAAAATGAATAAAACTTCGCCTTTTTTATTATAAACCAAACCTCCGCCAGCTTTATTGACCGGGATTTTAGCTTTTAATTTTTTCATAATCTCCTTTTCATCAGGATGATATAAATAGGCTTTATGAATTTTATTTTGAAACATTTTGACAATAAGTTGCTTGATATCAACGCTATCCAACAAGAAAAATTGAAAATCTGTTTCTTTGAAGATTTCATTTGTCAAAAAAAGTGGTTTATCGTTCACAAAAACTTTATACATTTGTAATATGATTTTTAATAAAGACACAGCCGAAAAAACAGCCGAATTGCTTTTACAAATAAATGCAATTAAATTGAATCCAGGAAATCCTTTTACATGGGCTTCCGGATGGAAATCTCCTATTTATTGCGATAATAGGATAATACTCTCATTTCCAGTGATTAGAAATTACATTCGAGATGAATTTTCTAAAAACATTGAAAAACAATTTGGAAAGCCAGATGTAATTGCCGGAGTAGCCACTGGTGCTATTGGAATTGGCATGCTGGTTGCCGAAAGCTTGGGATTACCGTTTGTTTATGTGAGACCAGAACCAAAGAAACATGGAAGACTGAATCAAATAGAAGGTTTCTTGCAAAAAGGCCAAAATGTAATTGTAGTTGAAGATTTAATCAGTACCGGAAATAGCAGTTTACTAGCAGTTGAAGCGTTGCGTGAAGCGGGTGCAAACGTAAAAGGAATGGTTGCTATTTTTAGTTATGGGTTCAAAATTGCTGAGGAAAATTTCAAAAAAGCGAATGTAGATTTATATACTTTAGGCAATTATGAAAATTTGTTACACGAAGCAGTAGCCAAAAAATACATCACAGAAGAAGAACAACAAACTTTGCAGGAATGGAGAATTAGTCCATCTACATGGGGAGTAGAAGTTTAGATTTTTAAGCCCTAATTTTTATCAACCAATCACAAACCTAAATATGAATTTAGAAAGTCCAAAAGTTACTATAGAAAAGTCGGCAGAATATTTATTTAACGCCATGACTGACGTTAAAAATTTCGAAAAATTAATGCCTGAAAATATTGCGAAATTTGAAGTATTAGATGAAAATGCTTTTATTTTTGGTCTAAAAGGAATGCCTGAAATCAAATTGAAAATGATGGAAAAAGTAGCGCCAAACAAGATTGTTCTTGGAGCTGCCAGTGATAAGTTGCCTTTTACACTTACGGCTAATATCAATGGGGTCTCTGAAAATTCTTCAGAAGTAAAATTGGATTTTGAAGGCGAATTTAATGCCATGATGGCCATGATGATTAAAGGACCAATCAGTAAATTTATTGAAACTTTAGCTCAGAATATGAATAAATTATAAGAATATATTTATAGTAAATATTCCAAAAAAACCTTTTAGTGAAAACTAGAAGGTTTTTTTTTGATGTTTGAATATTCTAAAATGTTGTTTAATCGAGATTTCGAGTTAGTCATAGAGAAATTTTGTGCAAAAAGATTTATTGAAGTACCTTAACTGTCATATAATAATGAAGTTACCTTATTTCAGATAAGATCTAGCACTATAATCCATGCTAAAAACAGACCCACAATTAAAGAGCAACGATTGCGGAATTAGTTCCATAAAAACTATTTTCAATCTATATGGAAAAAATATTTCCCGGAAATATATTGTGAAAAATGTTCCTTTAGAAGAAAAAGGGTCTCGCATTTCTGATATGAAAAAATTTTTCAATGCCAATGGTTTTACTGCTAATTTCAAATTACTTGACGTCAATTATATCAATGGAAATATTGATTACCTGCAAGATCTTTTTCCGTTCATTTTACCAATTCAAAATAAAAAAGGCTTGCATTATGTGGTCGTTAACGGATTAAAAGATCAAAAGCTCAAAATATTTGATCCTGGAAAAGGCAGTCAATATTATTTGTCCTTACAAGAAATCAAAAAAATGGCGCATTTTACCGAAAATCATTGGGATTTAGCCGATACCAGAGAAAAAATAACAACGCTTTGTTCTCAAGAATTATCAGATTATCATATTAATATCGAAAATGCTTTGATTGAAAATGGTCCTGCGGAACTTTTTAATAAGCTAACTTATTTCTCTTATCTGAAAGATGCCTTCGGATTTAAAGATATTGCTGCTGAGAAGGATTTTTTAAACGATCTGTTAAAAAATCAGGAAATATCATCTGTGCCCAGAAATTTTAAAACCTTAAAATTCAATAAAGACAAAATAAAAAATACTTCACCGCTTATTCTAGTAGTGAAACCAAATCCCGAAAAAGAAAATTTAGAGTTGCCAAAAGAAGAAAGTCCAAATTTATATTGGAAACTTTTCCGACGATTGGGTAAATTTAAAAAGCTATGGTATATCTATATTTTTGCCGCTTTGTTTTCTGCAAGCACCGCACAAATAGCAGTTTTTACAAATCAGATATTAATTGATAATGTGCTGCCTTCTTACAACCTTAATACCTTGGTTCTGTTCGCGATTGGTTTGGGGATTTATAAGATTTTTGACATTATCACAACAATTTATAAATCCTTTGTAGGGATTCATTTAGGGAACATTTTAGATAAATATTTTCTCTTTTCATTTGATCAAAAAATCAACAATTCCAGCCTTTCGTATATTCATTCTTATAAAAAAGGGGATTTAATGGAGCGGATCAGCGATGCCTTGAAACTCAAAAGCTTTTTTCTGAAATTTTTCACGAGCATTCTTGTTGACATATTTGTCTCTGTTTATTCGCTGGGTATTTTATTTTTTATCAATAAAATGCTCACATTGGTTGTTGTTGGCGTCATGATTTTATTTTTTTTATGGTTTAAATTTATTACACCTTCTTTAAAACAAAATGAAAGACTCAGATACATGCGCAAAGCCGATTTTCTTTCGAAAATGATGGAAAAAGTCGAAGGAATCCAAGTTATCAAAAGTTTTAAAATAGAACAATTTCATTCCGATAAAGTCTTTGGAAGCATCAATGAATATTTAAAAATCCAGCTTAAAAACGGTTATATCGATTTAATAAACAAAATTGTAGTTGCTCTGATTGTTATTGTATCCTCTGTATTCATTATGGTTTATCTAACCAAATCTGCAATGTTAACCCAATTAATCACGCTTGGACAAATCGTTACTTTTATTGCTTTGTCATCAAAGATTTTTTCTTCGCTAAAAAGTATTCTGGATGATAATTTATCGCTTCAGGAAAATGAAGTGATTCTAAAAAGATATTTTGATTTTGATGAAGAAAACAAAAAAACATCCAAAAAAGGAATTTCTGATTTTAATATTGAAAACATTCAATTACAAAACCTGAACTATGGTTATTTGCCTAATGAATATGTTTTAAAAAACATTAATCTCCAAATAGACAAAAAAGAAAAAATAAAAATTGAAGGACAAAATGGCTCTGGCAAATCTACTTTTAGTAAAGTGCTTACCACACTTTATCTACCTGATTCAGGAACAATTCTGATAAACGAAAGAGATCGCAAATTTTATAATGATGACAGAATGAAAGACAAAATTCTGTTAGTTACCACCGAAGATATTTTGTTTAATGACACCATCCAGAACAATATTGCATTGGGCAGGGAAATCCCGATTTTGGAAATCATCGACAAAGCAAAACAGATTGATTTTTATGACTTTATTGCTTCGAAAGAGGAAGGATTAGATTTTATTATCAATGAAAATGGAAAAAATTTCTCAACAGGACAACGAAAAAAAATACTGTTGCTTCGTGCATTATTTTCAAAAGCCGAAATAATTATTTTAGACGAAGTTCTCTCGGGAATGGACAATGAATCCCGAAAAAAAGTGGAAATTCTAATTAATAATGATGATTCAAAAACCTACATCATTATATCTCATGAAGCTGTTAATCATATAAACTTTTCCAAAAAATACAAAATACAAGATGGAGAACTCATTTTATTATAATACGAACGCAATCAATTTTATAAAAATTCTATTCCGAATATTTATAGGCTTTCTGGTAATTATTATTCTCTTAATTTTTACTTTGGAAATGAATGATTCTGTCAAATTTAAAGAAGGGCAAATTTATTCCGATACGCCTCAATTGAAGATTAACGCTCCAAATGAAGTGAAAATTTTAAAAATTTTAGTCAAAGAAGGCCAGGAAGTAAAAAAAGGCGATACGCTTTTTATCTTAGAAAATAAAAGAACAAAATCCGAATATGATGTAGCTAATATGGATGTTAAAACGATGCAAAATAAAATCAATATTATCCATAAATTAATTGCCAGTACGCAGGAACGAAAAAATTCTTTGCAGCAATTATTAGGCATTCAGTCCAAAATATACAATACAGATCGTAAAAAAGCCGAAAATGAAATCACTTCCATTAACAATAAAATTAAATTAACGACCCAACAAACCACTATTCTCAACGATAAATACAAAACGGATTCTTTACTTTATGCTAAAGGAGCGATTTCAAAATATGAATTGACTGAAACAAAAAATAAAAATTTAGATGACCGAAAAGTACAGGTCGATATTAATTCCAATTATAATCTGAAAAATTATGATTTTGAAAATTTAGCCAACAATTACCAGAAAACAAACAATGATTTAAAACGCGGTATCATTGATATAGATAATCAAATTCAGAATTATGAAAGAGATATTGTAGAACTTCTGGCATTGATTGAAGACCGCAAATACAACCTTACTTACATTGCTGATGAATTAGAAAAACTAATGGTTATTTCGCCTATTAATGGCACAATTTCAAATCTTTTTAATGCGAAACAAAATCTTGAAATCATCAATAAAGGAGATGTTCTTACAATAATTGCTCCTAAAAAAGAGCAATTTTATGCCAAAATCATTTTGAATGAGAAAGACCTGGCTTACATAAAAAAAGGACAAGAAATTAACCTCAAATTAGATGCTTACAATTACTATAAATACGGAGCCATAAAAGGGAGAATCACATATGTTTCGCCTTCCGATGTAGACAGAACGTTCTATTGCCTGGCCAATATGGAAAAGTACAATTCGAATATCCGATTAAAAGCGGGTTACATTTTGAAAGGGGAAGTAATTATCGAAAAAATGCGTCTTTTTCAATACATAATCAAAAAATTATTCAATAAAATTGGCGATGGTGTAAACTGAAACTCAATGAAGAATATTATTGTTGTTTTCTCTATTTTGATACTCTCAAATGCAACATTTGGGCAAGATTTCTTGTCATTTAATGATTGTTTAAACTTGGCTGTAAAGAACAATTTATTTTTGGAAAACGCCATTATTTCTGAGAAAATAGCAGTTTATGATCTCAAAACAAGGAAAGGAAAATTGCTTCCCGCTATTAATGGAAATGTTGAAAACAAATATTCCTGGGGAAGAGATATCGATCCGACTACAAATACTTTTATCAATGAAAATTTCAAATCCTACGCGGGTAATATTGAAGCAACATATAATCTTTTTTCAGGTTTTATAAATCTAAAATATATTAAATCCGCCAAGCAGGAAGTTGAAATTAATAAAGCCAATATCCAAAAAATTAAAAATGACGTTACGATAGATTTGGCTCATATTTATATTACTATTTTATATTTAAAAGAGACCATAATTGTCAATCGGGAACAAATAAAAGCCAGTGAAAAACAATTAGAAATGGCGGAGCTAAAATTCAAATCAGGCGTAATTGCTGAAAGCGAAGTCTTCAAAATAAAATCTCAAATGGCAACTGAAACGCTACTTTTGGCCACAAATGAAAATCAATTAGCAATATATTATATCGATTTAAAACAATTGATAAACATTCCGCTGGAACGGGAAATAGAATTAATAAAACCTAATTTGCTATTGGATGAAAATGTTTATTTAATTGAAAATCAACTTTCATTAACAAAAAAAGCAGTTGAATTGCATCCGTCATTTCTGATGAGTGAATTAATGGAAAATAAAGCTAAGACAGCCATTTCAATTGCAAGGTCTTACAGAATGCCTTCGTTGAGCCTGAAGTTTGCCTATGGGTCAAAATATAGCGATAAAAATTCGATGGATTTTAATCAGCAGGTGGAGACAAATTTACTTTATGGAATAAAACTGAACATGGAAATTCCCATTTTTAATCAATTTGAAACCTCTTACAGAATCAAGCAAAGTAAACTTTCATACAAACAATCCAAATTGAATAGTCAAATCGAGCAAAACCGGCTTTCAAGAGTCGTTTTGCAAGCCATAAATGATGCAAAAGCTGCTAAGAAAAAACAAGAATCTTCAACCATTGCATTCGAATTTGCACAAAAAAGTTTTGATTCCGATCAGTTGAAATATGATTTAGGAAAAATAAACATCAACGAGCTCAATTTCACAAAAACAAACTATACTAACGCCCAAGCAGAACTCATACGAGCCAAATATGAACTATTGTTTAATAATGCATTGATTAACTTTTATTTAGGGGAAGATTTTTCTTTGTGAAAATTTGAATTTTAATACAACATTTGAATTTCTTTGACGCCAAATGTAACAATTGAATCGTCTTCGAGAGCAATTTGTAATCTTCCAAAATCATTGACATCTTGAATTATTCCCATGAACTTATCTCCGTTTTGATTTTCAAAAGGCATTGGAATTCCTTTTTTGAAAAGGTTGAAATTGTAATCACTCCATAATTTTTCGGATTGATTGTTAAGTAATTTTGCTGCGTTTATTTTTAAATTTTTTATTATTTTAAAAAGTACATCCTCTTTGTCAAAATCTTTTCCCATAATCACCGACAGTGAAGATGCTTTAGGCAACTCGTCGAAGTTAATTTGGTTGATGTTGAGACCAATTCCGACAATCGAAATAATTTCGCCATTAGTTTTGATGCTGTTTTCAATCAAAATCCCTCCGATTTTCTTATTATCTGACATAATGTCGTTTGGCCATTTTATTGATAATTTAGGAATTGCAAAATTTTCTAATGACGAAATTACGCTTAAGGAAACCGCTACATTAAGATTGTAAATTTGGTTTACATCCAACAATAAGTCTCTAATTAAGACACTCATAATTAGATTTTTACCCGTTTCAGAAACCCACTTGGCTCCCATTTGTCCTTTCCCTTTTGTTTGCTTTTCGGCAGTAACAACGGTGAAGTTTTCCACGATCTGGCTGCCTGCCAAACTCTTTAGAAAGTCATTGGTGGAATCTATGGCATCGAGTTTGATTAATTTCATGGGAAATAATTTGTGAAACAGAATTTAAACTTATGTTAAGGTTCAAAAATAAACACAAAAAATGGTAACTTTGCAAAACATACAAAAAAAATAAATGACAAAAAAGAATATAAATAATGATGATTTACTAGCAAACATCATTAAAGGGATTGAAGAAGTAAAAGGAAATGATATTGATATTCTTGATTTAAGAGAAATTGACAATTCACCATGTGATTATTTCGTAATCTGTAACGGAAATTCGAATACGCAAGTGAGTGCAATCGTTAACTCGATTCAAAAAACGGTTTCAAAAGAGTTAAAAGACAAGCCTTGGCACATTGAAGGAATGGAAAATGCGGAATGGGTTTTGATGGATTATGTGAATATTGTGGTTCACGTTTTTCAAACACAAATTAGAGAATACTACAATATCGAAAGCCTTTGGGGTGATGCAAAAATCACTACTATTCAAAACAAATACTAAAGAATTAAAAATTAATGGCTAAAGATAATAATCCAACCCCGAATAAAATGAAAATCAATCCTTGGTTGATTTATGGTGCTGTAGCATTGATTTTTTTATTCATCAGTTTTATGACAGGTGGTTCCAGTTTTCAGGAACCATTGAAAACCTCTACTGCAAAGTTCAATGATTACTTAGAAAAAGGTCAGGTTGAGAAAGTAATTGTATACAATAAAACCGAAGCAGAAGTCTATCTTACTGCTGTAGCTTTAAAAGAAAAAACACATAAAGCTGTAGCCAAAGATTTACTAAACAGACCTAATAAAGGCCCACATTATTCCTTTGATATTGGTAACGACGAGATTTTTCAAAACAAACTTGAAAATGCCGTAAAAGAAGGAAAATTAAAAGATTATAGCTTTTTACCAAAAAGTAATTGGAGTGAACTTTTACAAATGATCCTTCCATTTGCATTAATAATAGGTCTTTGGATTTTTATTATGAGAAGAATGTCAGGTGGTGCCGGTGGTGGTGGCGGCGGACAGATTTTCAATATTGGAAAATCAAAAGCCAAACTTTTTGACGAAAAAACAGATATCAAAACTACATTTAAAGATGTGGCAGGACTTGAAGGAGCCAAAGAAGAAATACAAGAAATTGTAGAATTCCTGAAAAACCCTGAAAAATATACCAATCTTGGTGGTAAAATTCCAAAAGGCGCATTGCTTGTCGGACCTCCGGGAACTGGAAAAACATTATTGGCCAAAGCCGTTGCAGGCGAAGCTAAAGTGCCTTTCTTCTCTTTATCAGGTTCTGATTTTGTAGAAATGTTTGTTGGTGTTGGTGCTTCTCGTGTTAGGGATTTATTCAAACAAGCCAAAGAAAAATCACCAGCCATCATTTTCATTGATGAAATTGATGCCGTGGGTAGAGCTCGTGGTAAAAGCAATATGTCCGGAGGAAATGACGAGCGTGAAAATACCTTGAACCAATTACTTACCGAAATGGATGGTTTTGGAACAAATTCTAACGTAATTGTTTTGGCAGCAACCAATAGAGCTGATGTTCTTGACAAAGCTTTGATGCGTGCAGGACGTTTTGACAGACAAATATTTGTTGACTTACCAGACGTTCGCGAACGTAAAGAAATATTTGAAGTTCACCTTGCTCCTTTGAAAAAAGTCGAAGGTCTTGATACTGATTTTCTTGCTAAACAAACTCCAGGTTTTTCAGGAGCCGATATTGCTAATGTCTGTAACGAAGCAGCCTTAATTGCAGCCCGTCACAACAAAACCGCTGTAGACAAACAAGATTTCCTTGATGCCGTTGACCGAATTGTAGGCGGATTAGAAAAGAAAAATAAAATCGTTACTCCAAGCGAAAAAAGAGCCATTGCAGTACATGAGGCTGGTCATGCC
>NZ_DATDPV010000063.1:0-60470 GCF_035292545.1 Flavobacterium sp.
GCTGTTTAAAAACGCTAAACTGTCGTGGATTCCTACGGTTTTCAAGGTTTCTTTACCAAATTGGTATTTTCCCATATAACCCAGTGAGTTAATCTTTTTGTACTTTCCTTCCGACTCTCTGTAAGCAACTGCTTCTTTAAAGCCAATAAAAAACCTTCCTGTAAAAGGAATATTTAAACTTTTGTAATCATTTTGTTTTTGGGAGGGAAACAGATAATTGGTATCATCATTAACATCTACATGAAACCAATCGTAATTTTCAGATTTTAAAGGCTTAAAACCTGAACTAAGAAGTGCTACAACGCTTATCAAAGAAGCGTAAAAAAACCATTTTATTAACATAATTTGTTTTTCTTCTTAACGATGTTTCGCGATTTACAAGACACTAATTCTCATTAGTTTGAACCTCTAAATCAACATCAAAACCAAACTAATTATTCAAATATTTTAAATAAATAATAGTCCAATTGTTAAGAAATTTCTACGTTGCAAAGATACGGCAAATAAAACAAGCCTGAAAATCACGGTGTTAAAGTTTTCTAAAAATAGACGAAGTGCCACTTTAACTGGTTGTACTGCGTAAATTCAACAGTAGGTGCGGGTAGTTTTACATTGTTAAAAATAGAAAAAACAGTTTTCAAAAGATGGGATTTCGTCTCGATTCTTGTCAAATCGACATCCAGACTCAAATAATACTGTCGGAATCTTTTGGGGTTTGGTATAGATGGATTATTTGCAGATTCCTCATGTCCGTTTATCATTCCTTCGGCTCCATATCCAACCGCCACGTTAAGCCATTTTGGAATTTTAGAAGCTTTAAAAAAAGAAGCCATATTTGCAGACAACCAATACGTTTGGCCATTATAGTCTTTTAGAATTTGCTCGTTCAATGAACTTCCGAGAACTTCCGGTCTTAGAGAGGCGTAACGCGTAGTATGAAACGAAAATTTAGGAACAATGCGCTGTTCGTTCCAAAGTAATTCCTGAGAGACAAACAAAGCCGTTCCTGAGGCATTCGCAATAACATCTCCCATAGAAGCTCCCCATTCCGAAGAATAACCATCGAAAACCTCAACAGCAGAGAGAAACACAAATCCTAAGGTGGCTCCATAAATCAACTGATTCTTTCTGCTTTCACCACTCCATTGCAAAGCATCTTTCCCAATACTACCAAGATGATACGATGAAAACACGTGACCTAACTTATCCATTTGATTCCAATCGGCATTATCATTTATAAAATGAAAATCAGATTTAGGATAATCGGCATACCAAAGTTGGTTCAATCCTACCAAAGTACCAGTGGCAAGCACGGTTTCGGATATCAAAACAGCATTTCTTCTCTGCATATTTAAAGTATCAGAAGGCTTAAGGAAATTTTCTAATGAATTTTGCGCAAAAGCAGCATTCAAAACAGTCAAAAGAAATAGTACTAAAAATAGTCGTTTATTCCATTTCAAAACTATTTATCTGAAGCTTGTTGCTCTAATGTTTGTTTTTCCAGAACTTGCTTATTGAGCCAATCCACATATTTTTTACGATTTACCGCATGTTGAGATAATGTAGTGGCAAATTCATGATAACCAAAATTAGTCACGCTGGCACAAAAATAAAGATAATCGTTCTCTTCCGGATTTAATACGGCTTCGATTGCTGTAATATCCGGCATAGCAATTGGTCCTGGCGGCAATCCGGTATAAACATAGGTATTGTATGGAGAATTGATTTTTAAATCATTAAAATACACTCTTTTTATAATGGTATCGAAATTGGCCAATTGCTTTTTCTTGGCAAAAATTACCGTTGGATCTGCCTGAAGCGGCATTTCTAATTTCAATCGGTTCAAATAAACCCTTGCAACTCTTGGTCTTTCGTCTTTTTTTACGGTTTCCTTGTGAACGATGGAAGCTAAAGTCGTTGCCTGAATAGGTGTTAATCCTAATTTTGCTGCCTTTGCAATTCGCTCTTCGTTCCAAAATTTACGATACTCTTTTATCATTTTATCACGGAATTTTTCTGCCGAAGTATTCCAATAAAACTCATATGTATTAGGAATACAGATGCTTATTACATCATCTTCCGTTAATCCGTTTTCTTTCAGAAAAGTAGAGTCTTTGAATGTTTTCATCAAAGAAATACTATCGGCTTCAATTTGAGAACCGACTCTTCCGGCAACGTTTTCAAGTCGTTCCTGATTATTGAAAGCCAATTTTACAGGAACATTTTGACGCAAAGTCTTCACCAAATCAAAACTGCTCATCCCTTTTTTGAATAAAAATCGTCCGGATTTTACATTCTCCGGATACGATCTTTTATTGGCAACCATTTCGAAACGATCCATATTTTCGATGAATGGGCTGATTATTGTTTTTACCTCTTCATAGGTTGCATCGGTCGGAATATGAACAAAAAATTCGCTTTCAGTAAATTTAGTATTCTCTGAGAATATGTCTTTGTACAATTTATAGCCATAAATTAATAAGGCCAGAATAACTACTATTGAAACTATTGATGCTATTTTTTTACTTTTCAAAACGTATAATTTAAAATTATTGATTGATTAACTGGAACAAAGCTTCGTCTTTATATTTTCCGTCAACTAAATTCCATTGTTTTTTGACTCCGATTTTTTCAAAGCCAAATTTAGTAAAAAGACTTATACTCGATTCGTTTTCGACATCAATATTTGCAAATAATTGATTTAAATTTAACTGATGAAAAGCATATTGAATTAATAATCCTAATGCTTCAGAACCAATGCCTTGATTACGATTTTCATTACTCCCGATAAGGATCCCGATTCCTGCGCGATTATTTTTTGGGTCAAACTCGAATAAATCGATTAATCCGATGGCCGGAAAATCTTCCTCTTTACAAATCGCCAAACGTAATTGTTTGGCTTCATAAATATCCTGATGCGCATTCTCGAGATACTGACGAATCAAAAACCGACTGTATGGTGTTTGCGTATTACTAACTTCCCATATCGTCTCGTCGTTTTCTAAAGCATAGACAAACTCAAGATCATTGGGTTCGAGTGCTCTTAGATAAATGTTTTCTCCTTTTAATGTTATCAAAATAGATTATTAGATTTTATAATTTAAACTGCAATTTTACCTTCAAAAACAAAAGTTGCCGGACCTTTCAGAAACACATTGGTAAATCTACCATCCAAAAAAGTAAACGAAACTTCTAATTCACCGCCTTCTACATTCAGATGAATTGAATTCGATTGTGTTTTTCCTAATACTTTCATAGCAATGGCAACCGCAGTAGCGCCTGTCCCACAAGATAAGGTTTCGTCTTCTACACCTCTTTCGTAAGTTCGAACAGCAAACGAATCCGTTCCTTTTTGCTTTACAAAATTCACATTGCTTCCTGCTTTTCCATATAGATCACCATAACGAATGGCTGCTCCTTTTTCTTTTATATCTAAATTCTTCAAATCATCCACAAGTTGAACATGATGTGGCGAGCCTGTATCTAAAAAAACATATTCCGGAGTTACCTTAATAGTATTGACATCCTTCATTTGTAATGAAACTGTTCCATCATCAGATATGGTTGCATAATGCAAACCATCAGTGGCGATAAAAGTAGTTTCGTTTTGAATTATTTGCAATTTTTTGGCGAAAGCCACCAAACATCTACCGCCATTCCCGCACATGGAACTTGGGTTTCCATCGGAATTGTAATAGACCATTTTGAAATCGGTATTTTTATCATTTTCCAATAAAATCAGTCCATCACCGCCAATCCCAAAACGTCGGTCGCATAAATGGGCTATCAGTTTGATATTGTTTTTCGGAAAAGTTTCCTGACGATTGTCTATCATCACGAAATCGTTTCCTGTTCCCTCGTATTTATAAAAATTAATTTCCATTGTTGTCCTTGTGTGATAACAAAAGTACAAATATTAATGAAAAGTTAATCATTGTTAAACGAGCGTTAAACTCATTTTATAGAAATAAAACTTTTTTAACTTTACTCATTAAGAACTCAAAAAAATAATTTAAACACCATGAAAAGATTTTCAAGCCTATTTTTAGTATCAATGCTAAGTGGAGCCATGACTCTTGGAGCCTACAAGTTATTATTTGACAGTGACGGATTTTTTTCAAATGACAATAAATCAATAGTATCACTTGCTCTGGAAAATCAGGGAAGAACCGTTGGCTTGTCTTCTGAAGCCGTCGATTTTACTGATGCTGCCGAGAAAGCAGTTCACACGGTTGTCCACGTAAAAAATGTTTCTTACAGAACCGTTTCTAATCCAATTCTAGAATATTTTTATGGCTATAAAGGAGGACAACAACAAGAACAAATCGGAACAGGCTCAGGGGTTATCATTTCGGAGGACGGCTATATTGTGACCAACAACCACGTGGTAAAAGACGCCTCTGAAATTGAAATTACACTGAATAACAAAAAATCCTATAAAGCGAAATTAGTGGGAACCGATTCCAAGATGGATATTGCTTTACTTAAAATCGATGCTGAAGTAAAATTACCTTATACCACTTTTGCCGATTCAGATAACGTAAAAGTTGGCGAATGGGTATTGGCTGTTGGAAACCCATACAACCTGACTTCGACAGTTACTGCGGGAATCATTTCGGCGAAAGCCAGAAATTTGGATACCAAGGGAATTCAATCTTTTATACAAACTGATGCTGCTGTAAATCCCGGAAACAGTGGTGGCGCCTTGGTAAATACGCGCGGCGAATTAATTGGAATCAACACGATGATTTCTTCGATGACGGGCTCCTATGTAGGGTATTCGTTTGCCGTTCCTTCTAATATTGCCCGTAAAATCATTCAGGATTTGATGGAATTTGGCAATGTGCAAAGAGGAATCCTTGGAATTGAAGGCGGGGAATTAAACAACAATGCTTCCAAAGAATTGGGCATAACCCAAACAGAAGGTTTTTATGTGAACAAGGTAACCAAAAACTCCGGTGCTGAGAAAGCAGGTTTGACAAAAGGTGATATCGTTATTAAATTAGACAATCAAAACATCTCTTCTTATGCCGAATTAAACGGTTACATCAATACCAAAAGACCCAATGACAAAATTCAGGTGACTTTTATTCGTAATGAAAAAACGATGATTGTTCCCGTTACTTTGACCAAAAATGAATTTGTATCCTATGAATATAACGGATTACAGCTTCAGGATATTGATGCTGCCGATAAAAAGAAATATAAAATTGATTTTGGTGTAAAAATCAAAGACCTCAACAATGAAAAACTGAATGCTTATGCCAATGACTTAATGGGAGGAATTATTTTGAGTATTGACAATGCCAAAGCTCTAGATGTTGAAACAGTCACAAGAATTCTTTCGAGTAAACAAAGCAACGAAAGTGCTCAGATAGAAATGATTACTAAAAACGGTCAGGTTATCCGATTCATACTGTAACCTACCCCTATATTTTTTTAAAGAAAAGCCATTTCCATAACGAAATGGCTTTTTTTATGAAAATTATAACCAAAAACACTTTACGAAAACGTTTGAAATCTCTACTTTTGCACCAAATTAAAAATAACAACACTAACTATTTATAATTTAATACAAATGGACAACACTTTATACGAAAAAGAACTTTCATTTCAAGCGGATCGAAGAAGAGCCGGCGTAGAATTTATCAAAATCATAAGTGATTTATGGTATGACAAATCTATTGAAATGGTACTTTTCAGAAATCAGTTGATTGATAAAAATGTAAGCGACATCATCAACCTGCACGAATACGCAGGCGCTTTTGTCGAAAAACCAATCAACATTTTTGATTCTGTTGAAATCGCAAGAGAAATTTTATCATTGGATTTACCGCCATCAAAATTAGATATCGGTAAATTAACTTACGAATACCATTTAGAAGACAACAAATACAACGACGCGAAAGCTTTTGTAATTGATAAATTAAAAGGCGCAAAAAACATAGAAGAAATCAAACCTAAAGACGTAGTGCTTTACGGTTTTGGTCGTATCGGACGTTTGTTGGCTCGCGAATTAATGTCAAAAACAGGAAAAGGAGATCAATTGCGTTTGAGAGCCATTGTAACCCGTGATAAAAACGATGCAACTACACTTGAAAAAAGAGCGTCTTTATTACGTTACGACTCCATTCACGGTGATTTTCAAGGATCAGTTGTAGCTGATTTAGAAAACAATGCGTTGATTATCAACGGAACAACCGTTCATGTGATTACTGCAAATGGTCCGGAAGAAATCGATTATACTTCATACGGAATTCATGAGGCGCTAGTGATTGATAACACAGGTGCATTCACAACAGAAGAAGCATTAAAAAGACATTTGACTTCAAAAGGAGCCGATAAAGTTTTATTGACCGCTCCGGGAAAAGGAGTTCCAAATATCGTTCACGGGGTAAACCACAACGAATACAATCCTGACGAAGTGCACATTTTCTCTGCAGCTTCTTGTACAACCAATGCAATTACGCCGATTTTAAAAGCTGTGGAAGATACATTAGGTGTTGTAAAAGGACATTTAGAAACGATTCACGCCTATACCAATGACCAGAATTTAGTGGATAACATGCACAAAAAATACCGTCGTGGTAGAGCTGCAGCCTTAAACATGGTAATTACAGAAACTGGCGCCGGAAGTGCTGTTGCTAAAGCATTACCAAGTTTATCAGGAAAATTAACCTCAAATGCTATTCGTGTTCCGGTTCCAAACGGTTCATTGGTAGTTTTGAATTTAGAAGTGAACAAACAAACCTCTATTCCTGAAATTAATGCAATCATGAAAAGATATGCATTGGAAGGGGAATTGGTAGAGCAAATCAAATATTCATTAAATAACGAGTTGGTTTCTTCTGATATTGTTGGAACTTCTGCTCCATCGATTTATGACAGTAACGCTACGATTGTTTCGGCTGACGGAAAAAATATCGTGTTGTACATTTGGTATGATAACGAATACGGTTACAGTCACCAGGTAATTCGTTTGGCAAAATATATTGCTAAAGTAAGACGTTTTACTTACTACTAGCAGATTTTGAATTTAGATTTAAAATATTAGAATTTATAAAAACAGAAAATCCGTTCCGATAAACCGGAGCGGATTTTTTTATAAATAAAAGAAATTTTCATGAAACACATAGACTTTTTATATACTTCAATTTTAATTGTACTTTTTAACTTTTTTAGCTTTGGCCAGATTCAGGAAAAACCCAAGGAGTATACAAAGATTAAATTTGTTTATCAAAGTAAAGTCAATTATGATTTTGATGAGAAAGGTATCTATGGCGATACCATTCAATTAAAAATTGATATACCAAATAAGAAATTCAGGAAATTACAGTCTACAACTGATAGTACCAAAACTATTGGTTTTATTCCTTATAAAAACCTCACCGTTGATGAAATTGGACATTTGAGAAGCATCTTATATCATACCAATGTTCGAACCGAAATGGTATATAAAGTAAAGAGCAAAAAAGCTATCTCTAAGGCTTATTTCTGTAGTGATCAACAAACAAAAGACATATTCACTAATTATTTTGGTTATAACTGTGAGGAAATTGAAAGTTTTCGGACCCTTATTATTTTTAAAGATGGAAAACACAAGGTAATATCTTATAGCAATGTTGTCACCTATAAGGAAAGTGCTGTAAAATGGATTGAAGACATGGAAAATGTTGGGACCTATGAATATAAAACCAAGGATATGGTTTATACCAATGCTATTATTGTTGACCCAAACCTCGACAAACACATTTCTCCTATACACCCATTTACAAACTGTGACTACGGTATTACAAAGGTTATAACATCTTTAGGAACTACCAATTTGATTTCTGTAACATATGAATAATTCAATATAATGTGGTTCTAAATTGATGCTATTAAATAAAAAATCCGTTTCATTTATTTGAAACGGATTTTTTTATTGGAAGCTATTCCTGCTGTCCGTTAAATCTTTTGCTGCTTAAAGAAAGCAGCAAAAGGATACCACTCCCATCAGGGCTAGGGCATTTGTAATTCCAAAACTATTCCTTGAACTAAAATCCAATTCATAACTCAATTACTCTTTCGGTTTGGTCATATAATATACCGGAATTCCGATAAGCATAATCAAAACACCCCAACCGCACGTACTGGTTTTGGTAATCAATAAAGCTATAGAAAGGGCGCTGGCCACAATAATATACAGAAACGGTAAAAACGGATATCCAAACGCTTTATAAGGTCTTTCTAAATCCGGTCTTTTCTTGCGAAGGATAAAAATACCATAAATGGTCAGAATGTAAAATATCAATACAATGATAATTACGAAATCAAGTAAATCACCATATTTCCCAGTCAGACACAAAGCCGAAGCCCAAATACACTGTGCCCACAAAGCCCAGGCCGGAACACTGGCATCATTCAGAATGGCTGCTTTTTTGAAAAACAATCCGTCTTTTGCCATAGTATAATAAACTCTGGCTCCCGCCATAATCAATCCGTTATTACAGGCGAATGTCGAAATCATAATCATCAGGGCGATAATTAATGTTCCGATGTCTCCAAAAATATATTGCGAAGCCACGACCGCTACCCTATCGGATTTTGCGGTGGCAATTTCGTCCAACGGAATTACGGCTAAGTACATTAAATTGGCCAAAACATAAATCACACTTACAATTAAGGTTCCTAGAAACAAGCTCAATCCTACGTTGCGTTTCGGGTTTTTAATTTCTCCAGCTATAAAAGTCACGCCATTCCAGGCATCACTCGAAAACAAAGAACCCACCATCGCGGCAGAAATTCCGGTTATCAAAGCCGTTCCGCTGATGGGAAGCCATGAACCACTTGCTACATTAAACGATCTGGTGCTCCAGGCATCGGCCCAGTTGGCATTCCAGACCTCAGCTTTTGCAGCCAATATAAATCCGAAAACGATTAATCCTAAAAGCGACAGGATTTTGATAATCGTTAAAACCGTTTGCATGATTTTACTATTTTTCACCCCGCGACTGTTGATGTAAGTCAGTAAAACAATGGTAATGATCGAAACAATTTGTGCCGCATTGAGCTTGAAAGATCCGATTTCGAACAAAATATTTTCATCGCTCAGCGGTTCGTATAAATAGGCCGCAAATTTAGAGAAAGCCACGCCGACAGCGGCAATGGTTCCGGTTTGTATCACGGCAAAGAAACTCCAGCCGTATAAAAAACCGGTTAGTTTTCCGTAGGCTTCTTTTAGATACACGTATTGTCCGCCCGCTTTTGGGAACATGGCGCTTAATTCGCCATAACTCACGGCGGCGATAACCGTGATTAATCCGGTTAATACCCAGATTAAGGTTAGCCAGCCCGCGGAACCCACTTGACGTGTGATGTCGGCACTTACTATAAATATTCCGGAACCTATCATGGAACCCACAACGAGCATGGTTCCGTCGAGTAATCCGAGTTCTCTTTTAAAATCTTCCTGGTTATTTTCTTGCATGTTTTTGGTTTTGGTTGGCTAAAGATATACTTTTTTTGGAATTTTAGGAAAATGGAATCAAAAAGTAGAAAGTAAATAAATAAGATTACTCACTGTCATTAATTTTATTGTAAAATAATAGGGTTGGCTTAGCCCTGATGGGAGTGGAAAGCCTTTTGAAGGTGCATTGCATTTTTTCCTGACAAAAAAGAGCGACCATAGAAGCTCCTTTTTTGTTTTGGAAAAAAGCAATGGAACGAAAAAGCTTGTAACGGACAGCGGGAATAGCTGCTGGAAATTTTAGATTTAACAAAAAAACTCCCAAGTTGCCTAGAGAGTTTATGTTATGAAAAATGTATCGTCTGATAAATTACAATACGATTCTATTGACTTGAATAAAGTTTTTCTTGTAATAATTTTCTTTTGTTGAAGATATAATTACTCCCCGCTGCACAGAGGCATGAATAAATTTTATTTCTCCCTCTACCACTTCCACCACCATTCCCACATGGTTAATTTGGCCTCGACCGTTGGTTTTAAAGAAAATCAAATCTCCTTTTTTGGCTTCTTCGGTGTTAATCTTGGTGCCGTAACTGGATTGTTCGAAAGAAGTTCTTGGTAACTTAATGTCGAAAGCTCCGAAAGTGTTGCACATCAAACCCGAACAGTCAAATCCTGCTTTTGAAGTACCGCCGGTATGGTATCTGGTGCCAATGTTCTCTGAAGCATTTCTAATTAATTGGTCCACCATATCGCTATTGAAAAATGTTTTCTCCGGAAAATTTATCTCCTTATTTTCTGATTTCGTGTCGTTATTTACAGTTGCAACAACTTCATTAGTAAGATTTGGATTGTTGATATTCAATTTGAAACCTACCGGAAGTGTTTTTTTAACTTCTGGATTTTGTTTTTCCAATTCGGCTACTGTGATTCCGTAACGTTTGGCTAAAGAATATTTGGTTTCTTTTGGCAATACTTCGTGAACGATTGCTTTACTTATTGTATTGACGGTTGTGTTTTGTTCCGTCATAACTGGAATTTCTGCAGTTGGAGTAACTTTTTTGGGCTGAGTTATCACTGCTGTCTCAATGATTGGCAATTCTTTTTTTGGTTGAACTACTACAGCGGTCTCAATTACTGGCAACTCTTTTTTGGGTTGAATTACCACTGCTTTTTCAGTAGTTGCCGAAGCATTTCCGGGAATGTTGATTTTTTGACCAATTTTCAATGCATTAGATCCTAATGCTGGATTAGCTTCATTTAATTCCTTAATCGTAATCCCGTATTGTCTGGATATACCATAAAGGGTTTCTTTTGGAAGTATTTCGTGAACTATTGCGGGAGAATTTGTTGCTGGTACTGGCGTTTTTGTTTGGACAACCTTATTTATTTTTTTTGACTGAACAGTAGGAATTAATAATATGGAATTGAGTTTTAAAAGTTTTTTGGCATTTGGATTTAGTTTATAAATGTCTTCCGGTTTCACGTTATAATCCTGAGCTATTTTTGTAATGGTTTCTCCTTTAACAATGGTATGCTTGGTATGTTTTTCCTGGGAGAAAACGTTAATGCTGGTAAAAAAAACCAATGCGGCAATTAATGCAAATCTTTTTATCATATTTTTCAAATTATTTATCCCATTTTAATTTTTTAAAATTGCTTGGGATATAATTATTAAATCTCTATCATGTTTTTTTCTGAACAATATCATAGTTAAGAATGGTGATTCTAACTTTAATTTTATATTTAAAATGGGATTTACAAAAGTTGTTGGGTATTCCTTAATATTACAATCTGTCAACTGACAGCTAAGAATTAATATCGCGGAAATGTTTATCAGAACCACTCCAACGCCTCACTTTATAAAAATTTTATGGATATTCGAAAAAGCTAATTTAGGTTTTAAAAACAAACGACACAACTTTTCATCCAGCATTTTTTGTTAAAATGCTTACAAAACAAGACTTTAACATTTTAACAGATTTGCAGGTGTTCTGTTTTAGTAACAATTTTCGCAAATTAATAAAAATTCCAAAAACCACTTTCTTTAAAAAAACAAATGAACTCCAACACTGATAGTATTGAAATATATCGACAATAAAAATACGTTTTTTGAAATCTGATACACAAAATAAATTCTTATTTTATAAAATTTAAGAAAATAAAGAAAAGATAGTTAGCTAATACCCCAAAATCTGTTTTATGATATTAAAACGGGTCATCTTTGTATTTGAAACTAAAATCTTACATACAAAAAGTCAAAAAAGATAATAATCTTTTTATCTGTAGTAAAAGCGCTATAAATAAGTTAACCAGACCTTTACAAGGCATACAATCGGAATTATTATTCATTATATTTGTTTTTTAAAAATGAGAATATCATATGAATACAATCAGAATTTATCCTAACGAAGAATTTAGAGAAATCGAAGTCGATAAGTCCCTTAAATTACGTTATGCTATTTCTAACAAAGCAAGACTGATTAGTTTTAAGGACGACATGAAGACCGGAAGATTATTAAAAGGAGGTATGGTCGATGGGTACAAAACATTTGGATATAAAATTTCCCAAGAAGGCAAAAGAGTAAACAAACGTTTTTTTATTTTTAAACTCGTTGCAGAATATTTTATAACAAAAACTTCCGAAGATCAAACCTATGTTTTGCATTTGGACTACAACAGAGACAATGATGATGTAAGGAACCTAAAATGGGCCACTAGGGAAGAAATGATTGCCCATGGCAAAAAAAGTCCCCATGTAATTCAGGCCAAAAAAAATTTAATAGAACACAATCGTAAATCCGATGGAACAAAGCTGACGATTACCAAAGTCATTCTGATAAAAAAAATGCTTCAAAATCCGGATCGAAAAACAAGATTAAAAATGATTGCCAAACAATTTGGCGTGAGTGAAACCCAAATAATAAGAATTCAAAAAGGCGAAAACTGGGGCTACATCAAAGTATAAAAAATAGAATTAAATAAAAACAAACTTTTCGCTAGAAATAAAAAAAACGCTCTGTTTTCACAGAGCGTTTTTTTATTAAAATTCTAACCTTAAAATTATGCTTTTCCAGCCGCAATCAAGTTTAAAGCAGAACCCGCAATAAACCAGCCAATTTGGCCTTCGTTGTAGGTATGGTTTGCTAAAATAATATCTTTTGTTCCGTCTGCGTGAACGAATTCCAGAGTTAATGGTTTTGCAGGAGCAAATGAGGTCAAATCTAAGAAATTGATGGTATCATCTTCCTGGATTTTATCGTAATCAGCTTCGTGAGCAAAAGTCAATCCCAACATTCCTTGTTTTTTTAAATTCGTTTCGTGAATACGAGCGAATGATTTTACCAAAACCGCTTTTACACCAAGGAAACGAGGTTCCATAGCCGCGTGTTCACGAGAAGAACCTTCACCGTAATTGTGATCGCCTACAACAATAGTTGGAACTCCGGCTGCTTTATAAGCACGTGCCACAGCAGGAACTTCTGCATATTCACCTGTCAATTGGTTTTTAACATTGTTGGTTCTTTGGTTGAATGCATTTACGGCACCGATCAACATATTGTTAGAAATGTTATCCAAATGTCCACGGAAACGCAACCAAGGTCCGGCCATAGAAATATGGTCGGTGGTACATTTTCCGAAAGCTTTGATTAACAATTTGGCTCCTGTAATATTTTTTCCGTCCCAAGGAGAGAAAGGCGCTAAAAGTTGTAATCTTTCTGATGTTTCGCTTACTGCTACAACAACACCTGAACCATCAGCTGCCGGTGCTTGAAAACCTGGGTCTTCTGCGTCAAATCCTTTTGGAGGCAATTCATTTCCTGTCGGCGCGTCCAACATTACTTCTTCACCGTCTTCATTGATTAATTTATCAGTCAATGGATTGAAACCTAAATCTCCTGCAATCGCTAAAGCGGTTACCAATTCTGGCGAACCAACGAAAGCTAATGTATTTGGGTTACCATCGGCACGTTTCGAGAAGTTACGGTTGAACGAGTGCACAATCGTATTTTTTTCTTCTTTCTCTGCTCCTTCTCTATCCCACATTCCGATGCATGGTCCGCAAGCATTTGCGAATACCGTGGCTCCAATTTTTTCGAAAGTATCGATAAATCCGTCACGCTCGATTGTATAACGAACCACTTCAGAACCCGGAGTGATGGTAAATTTTGATTTTATTTTTAATTTTTTGTCTAAAACTTGTTTAGCCAAGGAAGCCGCACGGGAAATATCTTCGTAAGAAGAGTTCGTACAAGAACCTATTAAACCATACTGGATATTCAAAGGCCAGTTGTTTTTTATAGCCACTTCTTTAAGTTTAGAAATTGGCGTAGCCAAATCTGGTGTAAAAGGACCATTTATATGTGGTTCCAATTCAGATAAATTAATTTCGATCACCTGATCAAAATATTGTTCTGGATTGGCATAAACCTCAGCATCACCTGTTAAGTATTTCGCCACTTTATCGGCAGCATCCGCAACATCGGCACGGTTTGTAGAACGCAAATAACGGCTCATCGAATCATCGTAACCAAAAGTAGAAGTAGTTGCGCCAATTTCGGCACCCATATTACAAATTGTCCCTTTACCGGTACAAGACATTGAAGTAGCACCTTCTCCAAAATATTCTACGATAGCGCCAGTTCCGCCTTTTACGGTAAGGATACCTGCTACTTTCAAGATAACGTCTTTTGGAGCCGACCAACCTGAAAGTTTACCTGTTAATTTTACTCCGATTAATCTTGGGAATTTTAATTCCCATGCCATTCCTGACATTACATCTACTGCATCTGCACCACCAACTCCGATTGCCAACATCCCTAAACCACCTGCATTTACGGTATGTGAGTCTGTTCCAATCATCATTCCGCCTGGGAATGCATAATTTTCTAAGACTACTTGGTGAATAATCCCTGCTCCCGGTTTCCAGAAACCAATTCCATATTTATTAGAAACTGAGGATAGGAAATCAAAAACTTCACTGCTTTGAGATTTTGCACGAGCCAAATCGGTTTTCGCATCAACTTTCGCTTGGATTAAGTGATCACAGTGTACAGTTGTCGGAACCGCAACTTTGCTTTTCCCAGCGTGCATAAATTGCAATAATGCCATTTGTGCAGTTGCATCCTGACAGGCCACTCTATCTGGGGCGAAGTCAACATAATCAATACCTTTTTGAAAAGATTGAGAAGGAGTCCCTTCCCAAAGATGCGTATATAAAATTTTCTCTGTTAATGTCAATGGACGACCAACCAATTCACGCGCTTTATCTACACGGGCGGGCATGTTATCGTACACTTTTTTAATCATTTCTATATCAAAAGCCATATTGTGAATGAATTATATTATTACTGGTTTGTTTTGTTAAGTGGCACAAATTTAAACAATCTTAATGAGATTTAAAAATTTTTAGTGTTTGGGTATTTTCAAAGAATTAATATTTATAAACATTCTATTTTAATGAATATACTTCAAAGAAACATCATTTTCCTAGGTATTATTTAAGAATTCGGAATTATAAAAAGTTATATTACTAATTTCTGAAAAAAGAGGGTGGTAAATTGCTGATTCAATAGTTTTTTTGTCTGTCGCGGTAGTCCATAATTGGCTTTTCAAAGAATTTATAAAGCAAAAAACTCAGAAAAAAAGTTATTGTTAAATAACTAAAAGCAAATAAATTCAAAGAAAATGCGAACACAAAACCATAAGAATCGCAGTTGCACGCATGACATCTAACCCAAAAATCCTTTGGATATCTTTCATTTTCTTTAATTATTCATCTGATAATTTATTTCTGTTTTTACAAAGAGAAAATAAAAATATTTTAATCGATAAACTAAAATAAGGATGTAATAATCTTTTCAATGGAAATTCCTTCTGCATCAGCTTTATAATTTTTCACAACCCGATGTCTAAGAATCCCTATAGCCACGGCTTTTACATCTTCAATATCCGGAGAGAATTTTCCGTTGAAAGCCGCATTGGCTTTAGCAGCCAAAATTAGGTTTTGAGACGCTCTTGGTCCTGCACCCCAGTCGATATAATTTTTGATAAAATCATTCGATAATTCATTTTCGGGACGGGTTTTACTGACTAATGTCACCGCGTATTCAATCACATTATCGGCAACAGGCACTCTCCTTATCAAATGTTGAAAATCGATAATATCTTGCGCAGAAAACAATGGATTAATAGTTTGACTGGCATCAGAAGTGGTGCTTTTCACGACCTGAACTTCTTCCGCGAAAGAGGGATAATCCAGTTTTATAGAAAACATAAAACGATCTAATTGTGCTTCCGGCAAAGGATATGTCCCTTCCTGCTCAATTGGATTTTGGGTTGCCAAAACAAAATAAGGCAACGACAATTTATAATTATGTCCTGCAATAGTCACTGCTCGTTCCTGCATGGCTTCTAATAAAGCCGCTTGTGTTTTAGGTGGCGTTCTATTAATCTCATCGGCCAAAATAATATTTGAAAATATGGGTCCTTTTATAAATTTGAACTGGCGGTTTTCATCAAGAATTTCACTTCCTAAAATATCAGAAGGCATTAAATCCGGTGTAAACTGAATACGTTTGAAATCCAATCCCAACGCTTGCGCGATAGTATTCACCATTAAGGTTTTGGCCAAGCCGGGAACACCAACAAGAAGGGCATGTCCGCCTGAAAAGATGCTTAGCAGAATTTGGTCCACGACTTCATCCTGACCTACAATGATTTTAGCGATTTCACGTTTGAGTTCGTGTCGTTTCTGAACTAGATTCTGAATTGCAGCTACATCTGACATTTTCTGATATATTTTAAATTAAAAAAGAGTTAGCTCTATGAATTCATAAAACTAACTCTTTTTATTTATTTAATAAAAATTATTTTTTTAACCAATTGTTTGTAAAAATACAATCTCTGTATTCTCCGTTGATTTTGATATAGGTTTCTTTGATTTTTTCTTCAGACCATCTACCAATTTCCTTGATTTGTTTTTCCTTCAAAGCAATATTCTTGATTTTGATATAATCTTGCGCATAATTAGCCGTGTGCTCATTAATACGATTGGTCACCGTAATTAATTTGTATTTTCTGGCTCCTTTCTGATCTTCTTCCATCAAAGGATTAGAAACTTCTCCTTCTTTCAAACCAGAAACCTGACCATATAAACTCGGGTCCATTTTTGTTAATTCAAAACGGGTATCCTGCGTTTTTGGATTAATTAAAGCTCCACCATTAGCTTTGGTTTCTTTTTCATCAGAGAATGTTCTTGCAGCCTCAGCAAAAGTAATTTCTTTCTCTTCGATACGCTTTTTGATAAGTGCTGCCTTTTCTTTGGCGTCTTTAAGTGCTTGTTCATTCACTTTAGGAATCAAAAGGATGTGTCTCAAATCGATTTCTTGTCCTCTGATTTTTTCAACCATGATAATGTGATATCCGAACTCGGTTTCGAATGGTTCAGAAATTTCTCCTTCAGCAAGTGAAAAAGCCACATCTTTAAATTCTTTTACAAAAGGTGTTTTTCTGGTCATTTTGTAAAAACCTCCATTAGAAGCAGAACCTTTGTCATCTGTATATAAAACCGCTTTACTAAAAAAACTGGCACCTTCCTGAATTTCTTTTTTGAATTCTTTGAGTTTGTCAATAACTGCTTGCTTTTCTTCCTGAGATACTTTTGGCGTGATCACAATTTGTGCTACTTCCATTTCTGAACCAAAAAGAGGCAATTCAGTCGTTGGTATTTTTTTGAAAAAAGTTCGCACTTCTTCAGGAGTAACTTCAACTGCATCAACAATTTTTCTTTGCATTTCTTCTGTCAACTTATTTTCTTTTAGAATATCAAAGAAATAAGTTCTGAATTCCTCTTCCGAATCTTTTTTATAGTACTGAACCACTTTTTCCATAGAGCCAATTTGCTCTATCATATAATTAATTCTGTCATCCATCATTTTTTTGACTTCATCATCGGTAACTACAATACTATCCTGAATGGCATGATGCGCATATAATTTATCTTCAAGCAGTTTTCCTAACATTTGACATCTTGTGATATCTTTTATGGAATTTCCCTGGCTTGATATTTCTAAATAGCCTTTGTCAATATCAGAATCTAAAATGATAAAATCACCAACAGTAGCAATTACTCCATCAATTTTTTGTTTTTGACCTTGTACATTTGTCGTACTTACAGCCACTGTTTTCTCCGGAATAATTTCTTGTGCATTCATCACACCTGAAAATACAAAAAGGCAAATTGTCAGTGCAATTTTATTATTTAAAAATCTCATGTTTATTGTTTTTATTGGCATCATCTGTATTTTCTTATTCAACTTTTTTAAATTAATTATAACTTTATTTTATTTAATCATACTTCTCTTGAAGTAAATTTTATCTGTCTGAACTTATGATTTCAACTGTTTTTTAACTTTCTCAAAAGTTGTCTGGTTTACCTCGACTTTAAATTCTTTCTTCAAATCCTTAACCCAGTTTTCTTCTAAATATTGCTGATAATCATTGATTACTTTTCCTTTACACTCTTCCAGCGTTTTTGGGCCGGCCGGCAGTACTTTATTTACTTTAGTCACAAAATAATATTCGCCTTCTTTTATAATATCGGAAACACCCGTTTGCAATTTTAAATTCTTTGGCAACACATCATTTCCTTCTTCAAAAACGCCAACATTAGTCATTATATTAACTGCGCCGCCTTTTTCATTTAATTTCTCTTTGATAAATTCCGGTGTTTTACCTTGGTTTAATAATTTTTGAGCCTTTTTAATCACATCCATCTTTGTTGACGACAGAATGATTACATCCACTCTATTTTTCCAATTGTAGTTTTTAAGGTTTAACTCATAGAATTTTTTCAATCCCAGCGTATCCGTTTTAGATTTCTCCCAAATTTCTTTTTCCATTAAATCAAAAAGTAACAATCCATCGCGATATTCATCCATCACAGCCGAAAACTCAGGAAATTCGTTTTCTAAATTATCATTGTAATAAATATTCAATTGCTCATCAACAAATTTCTGATATAAATTATCTGTCAATTTAGTGATTGGCTTTAAAGTATTTGTTGTTTTTTGTTGCTCTTTTACAAAAGATAAAAATGCTGTACCATTAATCACCTTATCATTAATAGCAAACAATTTCTTGTCATAATCTTTCATGTTTGAGGGAACATCCCATTTTCCTTGATAGAAATCATTCGTCACCAACTTAGAAATTGCAGCATATAATTTATTATCTCTTTTTACAGTGTATTTTTTTCTCAATTTCTCCGTCATGGAAGCCATTATCAATCGGGAACGTTCGTCTTTACTGACTTTATTTTCCAATTCAGGCTGCATTTCATCCAATGTTTTTACTGGAAATTTCTCTACCAGTTTGACAATATGCCATCCAAATTGACTTTGAAAAGGTTCGGAAATCGGTTTTTCTTTGGTTAAAGAAAAGGCTACCGCTTCAAATTCTTCTGAACTCAATTGCCCTGAAGCAAAACGGTTTAGCAATCCTCCTTTTGAAGATGAAGATTTGTCCTCTGAAAACTGTTTTGCCAAATCCTCAAAACTCTCTCCTTGCTGAATTTTTTTATAAATATCCTGAATAGTATTTTTTGGTTTATCGATATCGGCTTTGTTGTCTGAAGTTGTGGCTGGATTTAAAATCATAATGTGCGCCACAGTAACTTCGCCTCTATTGTCCCTTACGTCATCCACTTTAATCAAGTGATACCCAAAACGAGTTCTGACCGGGTTTGATATATTTCCTTTTTGCGTTTTATAGGCTGCAGATTCGAAAGCATAAACCATTCGAAAAGCCGAGAAATAACCCAAATCGCCTTTGTTCTCTTTTGCCGAAGGATCTTGAGAATACTCAGCAGCTAATGCACCGAAATCTTCTCCTTTCAACGCTCTTTGGCGAATATCCAAAACTTGTTTGTAAGCTTTCAAAGTATCTTCCGGGGAAGCATTTTCATCCACCATAATTAAAATATGTGATGCTTTGATTTCTTTTAAAGAACGGTTATATCCTTCTTCAATTAACTCTTTGGTAACTTTAGAATCCGAAGTATAATTTTTGGAAAGTTGTGTTCTGTATGATTTTAACTCATTTTGGTATTGAGTTCCATTTTGCAAACCTAATCTATATGCTTTGTTTATTTTAAGCTTATAACCAATAAATAATTCTAAATATTGATTTAAATCCTTTTGAGATTCGTCTTTTACCAAATCAAGGTTTTTATTGTAAACCCTTGAAAACTCATCTGTATAATAAGGTTTATTATCAATTGTAAATAAAACTTCTTTGCCAGTTTGAGCATAACCGATTAAATTCAAGGAAAGTAACAATCCAAAAAACAATTGTTTCATTTTCATTTTATAATTTTTAGTTAAGTAAATTAGGTTAAAAATAAATAGGGCATGATTTGCAACCAACAAAAATAACAATTCAATTACATTAAACAAGTATAGCCCTTACTATTAACAAAAATTTATTAACATAAAAATCGAATATATATTGCCTGTTTTATTCTCTTTTAAAGGTTTGCGAATTATTTGTTGAATAAATAGTATTTTTGCAATCCATTTACACAAAATATGAGCTTTTTAAAAGAAATAGAACGTAGAAGAACTTTCGGAATTATCTCGCATCCAGATGCCGGAAAAACGACATTGACAGAGAAATTACTATTATTTGGTGGTGCCATTCAGGAAGCCGGAGCCGTAAAAAACAATAAAATCAAGAAAGGGGCCACTTCCGATTTCATGGAAATTGAGCGTCAGAGAGGGATTTCGGTTTCTACTTCGGTTTTAGCATTCAATTATAAGGACAAAAAAATAAATATTCTCGATACACCGGGACACAAGGATTTTGCCGAAGATACTTTCAGGACTTTAACTGCCGTAGATAGTGTTATTGTGGTAATTGACGTTGCAAAGGGAGTCGAAGAACAGACAGAAAAATTGGTTTCCGTTTGTAGAATGCGTAATATTCCAATTATTGTTTTCATCAATAAATTAGACCGTGAGGGAAAAGATGCCTTCGATTTGATGGACGAAGTCGAACAAAAATTAGGGCTGACCGTTACGCCTTTGAGTTTTCCTATCGGAATGGGTTATGATTTTCAGGGGATTTATAATCTTTGGGAGCAAAATATCAATCTGTTTAGTGGAGACAATCGTAAAAATATTGAAGAAACCATCGCTTTTTCGGATGTACAAAATCCGGAATTAGAAAAAATAATAGGTCAGAAACCTGCCGACAGATTACGAGAAGAATTAGAATTGATTGACGAAGTATATCCAAAATTCGACAGACAACAATATTTAGACGGAAAATTACAACCCGTATTTTTTGGTTCGGCTTTGAATAATTTTGGAGTACGTGAACTTTTGGATTGCTTTGTGGAAATTGCGCCATCGCCAAGACCAAAAGAATCTGAAACGCGATTAGTGGATCCGAAAGAAGAAAAAATGACTGGTTTTGTGTTTAAAATCCATGCTAATATGGATCCTAAACACCGTGACCGTTTGGCATTTATCAAAATTGTATCCGGAACTTTCGAGCGTAACAAGCCTTATTTGCATGTTCGTTTAAATAAAAATTTAAAATTTTCCAGTCCTAATGCCTTTTTTGCAGAGAAAAAAGAAATCGTTGACATTTCGTATCCAGGTGATATTGTTGGTTTGCATGATACCGGGAATTTCAAGATTGGCGATACTTTGACCGAAGGTGAAATCATGAGTTTCAAAGGAATTCCAAGTTTCTCTCCGGAACATTTCAGATATATCAACAATGCCGATCCGATGAAAGCCAAACAATTGGACAAAGGAATTGACCAGTTGATGGACGAAGGTGTTGCCCAGTTATTTACGCTAGAATTAAACAACAGAAAAATAATAGGAACCGTTGGCGCCTTACAATATGAAGTAATTCAATACCGATTAGAGCATGAATATGGCGCTAAATGTACTTACGAAAACTTCCCTGTACATAAGGCATGCTGGGTAAAACCTGACGATGCCAAAAGTGAAGAATTTAAAGAATTTAAACGTATCAAACAGAAGTTTTTGGCAAAAGACAAATACAATCAATTGGTCTTTTTAGCTGACTCGGATTTTACGGTTCAAATGACCCAGAATAAATTTCCACACGTGAAGTTGTTCTTTACTTCGGAGTTTGATTAATGATCTAAACTGCTGAAAAGAGAATCTCAATACGTTTTAAAACAAAAAAACCTTCCAAATATTTTTTCGGAAGGTTTTTTATTTACAGTATTTTTATACAAAAAAGACCTCGCAAACGAGGTCTTTTAAAATGCTTATTTAGTAAGAAGCTATGCTCTTTTTCTATTATTTCTAAAAGTATATACCGCTAAAACAATTCCGGCTAAAGCCAAAACAATTAATTTACTGCTTATAGGAGCCATTGGTGCATCATCCCCTTCTAAGTCTCCGCTTCCATTATCGTCCCCAGGCTGGGCAAACATGACAAATCCATTCAATAAGAAGAAGGCAAGGAGATATGTTTTTAATAAAATCTTTTTCATTTCATTTTTTTTTTAATTAACCAAATAGCTTAATAACTAATTGTGGTCACAAATTATATGATGAATTAGTTAACTACTTTTTTACTTATTTTAATCTGTGTGTTTGATGTAATTTGGACTATTAAAACCTGAGTTGCAAATTTTGAGGTATTGATAGTAGTTGCGGTTGAATTAACTTCTTGTTTTTCAGTTAATAATCTGCCACTAATATCAAATATTTTTACATTATCGATAATTACAGCCCCAGAGCTGATATAGACTGAACCGTTATTTTTGTATACTACTACACTATTTTCATCGAATACAGGAAGATTTACATCTAATAGATTTTGGTATATAATTTCAAATCTTGAATTGAAAACTCCTGCCGCTGTTGCAAAAGTATAGCTACCTGCTTTCAAATCTTGAATAGTATTGTTCATATTGTCTCTCAAGAAAACATCTTGATTTAAAGTAAACAATCCATCAAAATGATCTAGAGCAATAGTATAATTCCCTGCTAACTCCGTTTTGAATCCTAATGGAACCACATCGCTTGCATCGAATGGCAAAGCCCTGCCCTGTACAGCAAACTCTTCGTTATTGATGATAGATGTCAAGGCCGTTTGACTGTCATTAAAGAAACGACCATCAATTGCAGCATCAACTCCTTGCGTAGCATTGGGCATATAAGCCACCATTGTCTGACTGAACAATCCGTTTGTGTTGGTTAGATTCAACCAAACTCTGCTTTTATTTGCCGTAGTTCTCAAGAATTGGTTTCCATTATCAGCTAATCGCATCGGATTGGTGAACGAAAGCGTTGTAGCAGTTGATTTAGCAATAAATCCTTGCCCAACCTGAATAATCCCATTTGGAACTAATCCTAAAGGATCCCCAGAATTAGAACCTGTTCCCGCTCCACCAGCTAAAGTATAAGTAGCATATGATGTTGTAGCTGCATTATTGGTTTTTCTCCAAAAATAAAGTGCTTCAGCAATACCATTGGCGGATATAAATAAATCTGCATCGATGGTGGACGGATAAGGGTTTCCTATAGCATTATAAGAACCGTTTGTAACTACAAGATTCACAGTTCCGTTGTTTGGAATTCCGGTAAAAGTTCCGTTCCAAATTGTTGGTGTTGCAGGGTGATCATTTGGCATACGAATTAAATAACCTGTTCCTGCAGCAAAATTAGTTGCAGCCGGAGTACCTACCGTAACATATAAATTGGTTGAAGGGTTATAGGTATAGAACCTTGTTGCCAAAGTGAATGGCGAGAAAGATTGTAATTGTTGCCCGACTACAGGCGAAGACCATAAAACATAATCTTGGCGCATTAACGAAGCTGTAGTTCTTTTTACAATAATGTTCCCAATATTAGAAACATTTTGAGTCTGAATTAAATTAGCATTGTTTTCAATCGTTAAATTGGCTGTACCAGCTACATTCACTACTCCCGCTACCGTTAAGTTATGTCCTGACAAAACTGTCATTTGTGCCGTTCCGGCAACATTCAGGGAACAGGCTTCTAAATCACCTGTAGAAGTATAATTGCCATTGATAGTTGTTGCCACATTGTCTAATGGCTTACCATTACTCCAGGCACTTCCATTCCATGTGGTTGCAATTTGCCCACAGGTTGTAGGTAAAAAAGTATTGTTACAAATATTTAAACTCCAATTGGTAATAGATCCACCATCAGTATTAAACCCATCATAAACTCTCAATGTCCAAACCCCTTGTGAAAATTCTCCGTTAAAAGCGGACAAGGCTTGAGCAGGAATAATAGTCCCTGATATGGCAGGGTTTGTACCACATACTAATGTAGCTCCTGCATCGTCGAAAGTTGCGTTTATATTGTTATTACTGGTACACATCCCTGTTACCAATTGTACTTGGATACCAGTTGGACTTATTAATGTAATGGTTAAATCAGACGTATAGGAATGTGTAATTTGAGCCGTGATATTTAAATCTGAAATGGTAACATTACTTCCGCCTGGAATTGTTATTGTTGAATCTACTGTTGGTGTTCCTGAAGCAGAAATTGTTAGTGGGATATTTGTAGATGCAAAATTATTACATACTGGCGCTCCTAAAGTACCTGTGGTGAAGCGATATGACGAACTATAAACTCCTGAACATCCAGCATTTTTTGGTAAAACCTTCCAAAAATAGTTTGTAGCTGGTGTTAAGCCAGATAACAAATAACTGTTAGTCGCAACATTTCCGTTAACTATAATATTAGAAAAGGCATCATCTGTAGCAACCTGAACATCATAGGATGTAGCAGTAGCATCAGCAACCCAGCTCAAGTTAGGATTTGTAGGTTGTGCAACAGCTAGATTTGCGGGTGAGGTCAAAGACATTACAGCAAAACCTGCATTCAAAACCTCTAAATACAATTTTACAGTCTTAGTGGTAGCTCCCGACGTTCCTGTAACAGTCATTGTATAAAGCCCGGGAGCGCAGGATATGGTATTACTGATAGTTGCATTAACAGTCCCAGTTGTATTTATTGATGTTGGAGAAAAAGTAACTATTGATCCCGCAGGATTACCTGTCACACCGAAAGTTGTATTCCCTGAAAATCCTGCTATTGTTGAATAATTCAAATCATAAACACTATCGGTACCCTGGCATGTCGCTTTGAATTGCCCATCTGCAACACCTGAAAATGCGAGTGCAAAAGTGGAAGCAGGAGCAGCAATTGTAAAATTAATATCCGAGATATCGAAAAAAATATGATTGTTCCCTTTTATCATTATTCGATTTGTAGTTCCTGCTGAATTTGGAATGGTAACTGTTTCGGAGCCATCGTTAGGTACTTTTCCAGCTAATAATACAGGATAAGTATTTCCTCCATCTGTAGAAAGGTAAATATCCACATATGCCGCGTTGACACCATTTGCAGTAGTCCCCGCAACAGTCCAAGTAACCGTTTGATTGGAACCAGGAGCCCAAGAAACATTTGTATTTGGAATACTTACTAAAAAAGGTCCAGCCGTAGCATTCACTGTTATTACAGCATTATCGAATCCGGTTTGTCCCCCTAATATATTATTATCCCTGGCAGTTAATCTAAAGGTTAAAGTTCTTACTACAGAACTTAATGCTTCGGCTACAACATCTAACCCTGCAGTGGTACTTTGATTTGCTATAACAGAACTCAATCTAGGAAAATATCTTGATGGAATTGTACTTGGAACATAATTTACCCAGTTTGGTCCAGTTGGTTTGTTTGCACGTGCACCACTATTGGCAGCTGTCTGACCAACACCATCATCATTCTGTTCCCATGCGTAATTTAATGCATCATTATTTGAATCGGTTGCAGAGCCTGTAAGCATAAAAGGAGTGCTTTTAGGAATTGTGTAATCTGTGCCTGCATTAACAACTGGCGCACCATGAGTTAGGATTGTTTCCGTTTGACATGTCTTAGTTAACATGTTTGCTTGTATCTGTGCAATATTTCCAGCATGAAATAAATCAATGGAGTGCAAGTGGGTATCGTAAGGGGTAATTCCTGCATATCCCATAATCGTTACGCCTGAACCTACTTCAACATTTACACCGTAACCCTCATTATTATTAGAAAAAGTATGATTTCCTCCAAATTGATGCCCCATTTCGTGAGCAACAAAATCAATATCAAAATCATCACCAACAGGTATTGATCTAGTAGTAAATCCACTCCCTTTTTGACCATTAACACACACACAACCAATACAGCCTGCATTTCCATTACCCGTTATCCCTCCAGTGGCAGACACAAGATGACCAATATCATAATTTCCTTCTCCAATTTGAGCCGTTAAGGCAGCTTGTAATTCCGCATTATAATTAGCATCAGTAGCACCATAAGGATCAGTCCCTGAATTTAAGTAAATTACATTCGTAGTACTGGCGATCAAATTCATATGGATTCCTAAATCTTTTTCATACACACCATTAACTCTCGTTATAGTATTATTAAAAGCAGCCAGCACCAAAGCTTGTGTTCCTCCATGATAAGTTGCATATTCGCCCGTACATGACATGGCCAATCTGAACGTTAATAATTTTCCAGCGCCAGATCTAGCCAAATCAGAAGTCTTTCCAGATAAATCATTCACTAATTTTTCGTCTACAGTAGAACAGGTAAAAGAGTTATCCCCTTTATTTCTACTAGAATTATAAACCGCATAAACGCTTCCATCAGCAGAATAAGGTTCCATAAATTCATTTCCTGATTCTGTTCTGAAAATCATGGTTTGGATACCCTGTGAAGAAATACTCATGCGCAATTGTGCATACTTGTCTTCTAAGCTTCTTCCAGCATAAGCGCGAATATCTGGAAATTGTGCCTGTAATTCTGGGGTAAAGTTTGAAGCTTCAAAAACTTCAAATTGCTCTAACTTTCCTTGCGTGTTAGGTAAAGAAATAACAACTCCTTTTTTGGACACAAAACGATCTTGAGCATGAGATAAAATTTGCTTCATGGAAGCAATATTCAGCTGATATAATTGAAAGTCTTTTGGAAACGAAGGTCTCTTTACATTTTTTGAGGTAGTCTCAATTGTTCCTTTATGTGATTTCCATAACTTGTCGGTCTGGGCAAAACAATTTGTAATCGCTATAAAAGCAATAAAAAGTAATATTTTTTTCATAAATTAATGCGTATTTGGTAATGTATAATCAACAAGTCTCCAATATTATAACAATTTCACCAAATAAAGTTTTATTTTTTTTAAAAAATGGAGTTTAATCGGATTTTTCATCCTGTTAATCGATATTTATAATACTTTTCTCTAATAATAATTTTTTATAAATTATGGTATTTAACAAAAAAAGGGCCGACTAAAAAAGTGCTTCTAAATAATCTGATTGTATAAAAAATTTAGCTACAACTGCAGTTATTTTTCATTCGTAAAGATTTCCAATCAGATAGTAAAAAAGACGCTCCTGTAAACTATTTTTTTATTAAATCTATAACGAATAATATATATATTACAGTTTGCAACTTTGTTTTTAGCTGACCTCGATTTTAAGATTCAAATGACCCAGAATAAATTTCCACACGTGAAGTTGTTCCTTACTTCAGAATTTGATTAATAAGTTAAATCAAATTTCTAATTTAGTTTATGGAATCACTCGGTTTTTAAAATAAAAAAACCTTCCAGAGATCAATATGGAAGGTTTTTTTTGAACTAACTCAGTAACCAATTAATTTAAGAAATCTATGTTATCGTACAATCTGTATGAAAGTATTTTTTTAATGAAAGTACTATGCAAAAACTATTTTGCTGATATTTATGCCTTGCTTTTCTTTTTTTTGGAAATTATTGGTTGAAATAATTTTTCTCCATTTGAGATTGTTACGACCTTATTAACTAAAAATCCAAACCCATTTTTGACTTTGTTGTACTAATAATTTCTAAATTTTCTATAACGTTTTTACACTGTCGAATGAACTGAAAATTAAGTAAAAACAAACTTCTTTGAGAATAGCAATACAACAAAAACAACCAATCTTCTTTAACTCTTATTCGGATAATTCCTCATCATTTGGATTTACTTTTAAAAAATATTTTACAGTGGTTTTATCTTTTTATTTTCTGCTTTTAATTCTAAAACTATAATTTATGTCTGTAAATCTGTATTAAAGTTAAAACATAAAATCCCTAACATGAAATTTTTTCGATGAATTACAATTATACTCGTTAAAATCTCAAAGTCACTTTTTGACTGAATATTCTAGCAAATATTAGATTCTATAAAAAACAAAAGCCACCGTTTCGGGTGGCTTTTGAAAAACAAAATGTTAATGTTATTTTTTGATTACTTTGACTGTTTTTGTTGCTTTATCTGATGATACTTTAATGAAATAAGCACCATTTGCAAAGCCTGACATATCAATCTGAGTTGTAGTTGCATTTATGTTTTTGGCAAACACTTGTTGACCAATTAAATTAAACACTCTTACATCCGTCATTTCTTGAGAATAAGATAAATTCAAGATATCGTTAACCGGATTCGGATAAAACGAGAATGAATTTGAATCAAAACTATCAACTTTTAAGGTAACGGTAACTGTAACAGCTAAACTAGTTGTACTAACACAACCAGAAACCGTTTGAGTAGCATAATAAGTAGTATTATTTACTAATACAGTTGAAGGTGAAATTGGATTTGTCGCAGTGGATGCATCACCTGATGAAGCATACCAGATAATGTTACTTCCACTTACCACAATATCTGAAACCATTTGACCTGTTACAAATGTTTGTGTTGCTGCTCCTGTAGGTGCAGGTGTATTATTTACAGTAACGGTTACATCTAATCTTGTCGCTGATTCACAACCAGAAACAGTTTGAGAAGCATAATAATGCGCTCCATCAACTAATGGTGTTGTAGAAACTAATGCTGTTCCTCCAATTGCATCCGCATACCATTGAATTGCTGTTCCTGTCGCTGTTAGATTAGCTACAGTTGCTGCATTACAGAATGTTTGCGTTGCAGATCCTGTTGGTGCTGCAGTTACAGTAACAGTAACGGTTACATCTAATCTTGTTGCTGATTCGCAACCAGAAACGGTTTGAGAGGCATAATAATGCGCTCCATCAACCAACGCATCTGTAGAAGCTAATGCTGTTCCTCCAATTGCATTTCCATACCATTGAATTGCTGTTCCTGTCGCTGTTAGATTAGCTACAGTTGCTGCATTACAGAATGTTTGCGTTGCAGAACCTGTTGGTGCTGCAGTTACATTTATAGTAACAGTAACATCTAATCTTGTCGCTGATTCACAACCAGAAACAGTTTGAGAAGCATAATAATGCGCTCCATCAACCAACGCATCTGTAGAAGCTAATGCTGTTCCGCCAATTGCATTTGTATACCATTGAATTGCTGTTCCTGTCACTGATAAATTAGCTACAGTTGCTGCATTACAGAATGTTTGCGTTGCAGAACCTGTTGGTGCCGCTGTTACATTTACAGTAACCGTAACATCTAATCTTGCTGCTGATTCGCAACCAGTAAGGGTTTGAGAAGCATAATAATGCGCTCCATCAACCAATGCATCTGTAGAAGCTAATGCTGTTCCTCCAATTGCATTTCCATACCATTGAATTGCTGTTCCTGTTGCTGATAAGTTAGCTACAGTTGCTGCATTACAGAATGTTTGCGTTGCAGAACCTGTTGGTGCCGCAGTTACATTTACAGTAACCGTAACATCTAATCTTGTTGCTGATTCGCAACCAGTAAGGGTTTGAGAAGCATAATAATGCGCTCCATCAACCAATGCATCTGTAGAAGCTAATGCTGTTCCGCCAATTGCATTTGCATACCATTGAATTGCTGTTCCTGTCGCTGTTAGATTAGCTACAGTTGCTGCATTACAGAATGTTTGCGTTGCAGAACCTGTTGGTGCTGCAGTTACGTTTACAGTAACAGTAACATCTAATCTTGTTGCTGATTCGCAACCTGAAACGGTTTGAGAAGCATAGTAATGTACTCCATCAACTAATACTGTTGTAGAAACTAAAGCTGATCCTCCAGTCGCTGCCGCATACCATTGAATTGCAGTTCCTGTCGCTGTTAGATTAGCTACAGTAGCTGCATTACAGAATGTTTGAGATGCTGAACCTGTCGGTACTGCTGTAGCGTTTACCGTTACATCTACCGTGGCCGTTCTTGAACAAGAGTTAACACCTGTACCTGTAACTGTATAGGTTGTTGGGCCTCCAGCTGTGCTTGATTTAAAGTAAACAGTTGTAGCACTTGTTCCTAAATAAGGTGTTAAAGCCGTGGCATCAGTATACAAATTAGTTATTGGAGACCAAACCAGACTAGTTCCCGGCACAGAAGCGGTAATTATCATGTTAGGCCTAGAATTTCCTGAACTTGTTGGTGTTGCTGCTGCTAAAATTGCTGCAGAAGTTACACTATCAGCTCTATACCAGTTTGTACTAACAAAACCAGGGTCAGAATTAGTCATTTGAACATAATCTGTACTTGTTCCTGCGTTTGCATTACTGTAAGATGTTTGAATAACAAGATTATCCGTTCCATTCCATACAAAAGGAGTTGTTAGGGTATGGGTAACGCTTGCAGGCAATCCCGTAGTTGGTATAACCACACTAGTAGCCGTTAAAACATTTGTTAAACCAGATTCAAAAGATGTTGAAGTAAGCACATTAGAAGCAGTGTTCTTCATATCAATTTGAAAATTATTTAAAGTACCGGTAAAAGTTGTACCTACAGCCGTAACATTAAATGCAATTTTACTTATTGCAGCTCCAGGTACTATACCTAAGCCAGTAAGTTCAGATGCTCTGATTAACATTTGATGTTTAGTTCCTCCATAGTAATTAGAGTATGGAGCTGGGTAAGCAGTAGTACCATTAGTTGTAGAACCTAATCCTAAATTTACAACATTTGAAGCTACTGAAGCTGTTAATGGTTGAATATTATCAACACAAACAATCGCAGGTGATGGTGTTATTGTTATAACATTTGGAAGTGCATTAACTGTAACAACAACAGTTGCTGTTGTTGCGCACAATGCCCCACCAGACTGGGAAGCTGTTAAAGTATACGTAGTTGTCGATGTTGGATTAAATACCCAACCAGTAATTTCATTTCCTGATACGCCTGTTGCTGGAGACCAAACATAGGTGTCGTAATCAGAAGCCCCTGCAGTTACAGTTACAGCCGATGAGGATTGTCCTGCACATATTGCAGCCGGATTACCGCTTAAAGTAAATGTAGGCGGTGGCGTTACAGTTGCAGTAACCAAAGCTCTTGGTGACTCACAAAACACTGCCATAGACCAATTGTACATAAAATAATAACTAGCTGATGTTGTAACTGTTCCTGTTATAGAAGATACAAATCCGTTAATTTGTCCAAAACCAGATAATGCAATTGGGTAGGTAACACCAGAGTTTTCTCTAATAAAATTACCCGTCATACCGTTAGCAACTAGCCTGTAAGTTCCAGGAGCCAGGTCCCATCCTAAAGCAATGGCTTGGGTAGATCCTGCAGTAACCGCAACAGCTCCGGTTGTCATTAATTGGGTGGTACCTGTACTATTATACAAACTAATTGTAATTGAGGTACCTGTCGTTGAAACAACATCAACACTATATAGCTTCACATTTTGTGTTACTGTGAAATCTTGACCATAAGTAATTAAATTCGTACCTGACACTCCTACTGGAGTTAATCTACCTGTAAATTGAGGTGCCCCCCCTGTACTTGCAGCCGCATAATAATTTGTTGAACTACTGATAGACGGTGTAGTAAAAGAAGTTCCTGTAGCTAAAGATGTACCGCCCGTTTGAGCAGCATACCAATTAATTGTACTTCCTAAATTACTAGTGGCATTTAAAGTAACCGTTCCAGTTCCACAACGCGAAGCAGGAGTTGTTGTTAAAATACTATTAGTAAATATAATTTGAACAGGAGTAGAAATTCCTGTATTTCCGCTACAAGTAACCTGAGCTCTGTAATAAGTAACAGCAGTAGGAACTATAACAAATGTTGGATTTATTGCTCCGGATATTGGAGTAAATAAAATTCCATCAGTAGAACTTTCCCAAACATAGGTCACTCCTGACCCAGAAGTTGTATTTTGTAATGACAATGTAACCGAAGTTCCTAAACAAATATTGTTAACTGAAGCTATAGTATTTCCTGGCGCAGGTGTTCCACTACATGAGTTAGAATCTGCATAAGAAAGAAAACCAGTATAATTAGCACTTGTCACGACTGTATTGGATCTAGTAGTAGGAGGAGTTCCAGCAGCATAAGTTGCAACGCTTCCAAAAGCATTAGTATAGACACCAGCAGCAGCAGATCCTTGTACTGGAATACTTGTGGTAACAACTCCAGCATCACCAACTCTAACATTGATATCCGTAAAAGTACCTGACACTAATGGTGCTTCCCATCTTCTAGTAGCAGATAAGTTAACCAATGATGCATCATTAGTTCCTGTATTTGTGTCAAAAGTTTCCGCTTTCATATTAGAAACTGCTGTTGTAGCAGGCGCTAACCAAATCGGGGCATAAATAGTCTTACCGACTGGAAATAAAATATAGTTGGTATTAGCATTTGCAGTAGCTATCGTTCTTGCAAATGGACCATTTATGTAGGCTGTTGCACTACCTCCAGACAAAGTACCCGCTAATAAAGCAGTTCCTAAAGTTAATAAATTAGTACTATTTGTATTTAATTTCCCTGTTGTTAAAGTTAGCGTACCACTTAATGATAAGGGAACATCCATTGTAACACCAGCAGGATTATTATTATTAATCGTTAAACTTGTTAAATTAGCTGTTGGAGTAGTTGCTAAATTTGAAAACATTCCAGATCCTGAAATAGTTTGTGCGTTTGAAGTAATGCTTCCGGTTCCATTTGACCAAGTCCCTAAAATTAACGTACTTGTTGATAACAAACGGTCATTATTTATAATATTACCCGCAACATATGTCGTAGATGCTAATTGATACTCTCCCATTGTTATGGTAAGATTACCCATAATCCCAACAGTAGAAGTAGTTTTTACAAAACGGTTTGTGCCAGATGCAGAGTTTACAATTACATTTCCTAATGACAAATAACCTGTCGATACAAATAAATAATTATAAAACCCATTAGTATGTCCTCCTGCATCAGTAGAAACGCCATCACCAAACTGGATAGTATGGCCTGTACCACAAGCATAATGTAATGTAGAAGTTGAATAACCTAAAGCATAATCTGATGTGGAAGTACCTGCATGAGGATCCACAATAGTTATTTTACCTCCTGTTAAGTTTAATAAATTGGTATTTATTCTTAATAGATTTGTACCAGTTAATACACTATTAGCAATAACACCTGCTGCATTACCATCAATATTAATATCTCCTCCGCTTTGATTAAAAGTAGAAGCTGTATTGTGTACCAAATTCCCATTTACATTTAGAGTTCCACTAGAAACGGTTAAAATTCCACTGTTTGAAAACAATCTGTTTCCTCCTCCTACTGGGCCCAAATTAACTGTCCCTCCAGAAATAGTAGTTGTTGCTCCGGAAGCATTTGAATATCCTGTTGCACTACCTCCAGTTACAGTAATTGTTCCTCCAGATACAGCTACAGTTCCGCTATTTGCAATTGTTGTTGGTACTGTCAATGTTCCCGAACTAACTGAAACCGTTCCGTTATTTACAAAACCAGCTCCCAATGTTAAATCATTCGTTAATGCTAAAGTTCCTCCAGAAACAACCGTAACAGCAGACGCTGAAGCAGCACTGGTTAAAGATACAGTATGTGTAGCATCAATTGTAACTACATCTGTTGCTGTTGGCACAGTATTCTTATTCCAGGTTGAAGCTGTATTCCAATCTCCTGTAGTCACAGAAACAAAAGAAATGTCAGAAGAAGCTATACCTAGATACAATGCTTCGGCTGTTAATTGAGCCGTAGTCAATCCTATACGCTGAGCTCCCGGAGTAGCAGTACCATTTTGGTGAGTACCACCCGCTGCTGCATTCAATAACATTATTCTTGAATTCCCATTTATAGCATAATAAATATTATTCGCTAAAATTGTTGCCGTATGAGTTCCGGAAGCATAAACATATCCTGATTCCGATGTTACAGACCAATTTCCATTGTATCTATCTGTTATGGTATAAGCACCATCGGCAATAGAAAGTCCTGATGTAATTGTTGAATCATCAACATATGCAACAGATAATTGCCCCGCTGTATTTCCAGTCGCTGAAGATGAAGATCTGGTTATATACATTGCTCTTGTTTGTCCACTAGCAGATAAAAAAGGATATCTGCTTGTAGCATTAGTTGGATCTGAACCAGCTGTAATTGCTGAACCTGTAACAGTAGTAGTCCACCATCTGGAAAATGTGCCTCCTAAAAATCCTGTTCCTGTTGGAGCAGTAAGAGTACCCCCTGCCGCTGAATTCCCGAAAATTAATTTATTCCCATTAAGATTAACTTTAGCACCAGTTAAGTTTAAATTATTTGCTATTTTAATATTGTTCATATTCCAATTAATATTTGGAATAGAAGCACTTGTATTTGAGAAAGTTAAATTTCGAATAACTGATGTATTAAAAACACCTGAACCAGATATGGTTTGTACTGTCGCTCCACTTAGAGTAAGATTTCCAGCCGTTGTTGCCCCAACTGAAATGTCAATTGTTCCGTTATTTACAATGTCTCCTTTAACATTTAAAGTTTTACCAGTTGTTGCATTAAAAACATTAAAAACACCCCCTGAATTTACAGTTAGATTACCATTTACGGCAAAAGATGTAGGGGTTGTTCCGTACGCTAAAGTCCCTGTAACATTTAAATCATTTATCACTAAACTCGAAACATCAATTGTAACGGTATGTCCTGTTGCAATGACTGCTGAATCATATAGTGTCGGAACTGAACCAGCATCCCAAGTTCCAGCAGTATTCCAGTTACCCGAAGCTATGGAAGTAAAAGTTCCTGGTGCCAAAGTAGATTGTGACCCCGTTAACCCATTTGAATTCGCTGCTTCTGTAAGTGCTTGAATTTTATAATAATACAAAGTACTTGGCAATAAACCGGTTTGTGATGAAACATAAGGCCCACCTGTTGCTCCAGAAGTTAAAGAAGCAACGTTAGTTGTTACAACGTTAAGTGTGAAAGCTGCATCGGTGGCTCTTGTTATCAAAAAACCAAACTCGTTTGTTGAATTATCAACCCAGTTAACTGTAGTTGCAATAGTATTAATCCCAGTAAATGTCAGGGATATTGGGTCGCTTACAGTTGTATTTGCCGGTGAAAAACTATAAACCGTTCTTGAACCATCAGCCGCAGAATACAAATTAGCAATATTTGACGATGAAGCAAAAGAATTTGTAGTTGGACTTGCCGCTAAGGTAAATGTAGGAACGGCTCCAACAGTTATATATCCGGCTGTTGTAGCAGTATTACTTGAAGCAATAAATATTGAACGCGAAACAGCTGCTGCATTATTATTATACATACTACCATATACAAAATCAATTTTACCGGTAGACTCAGAAAGCCATAATTGCATATTACCTCCTACAGTACCTAAAGCATTAAAAGGTATTTGGAAATTTTTCCATTGAACTATTAATACTCTGTTTGGAGCAGTTCCTGTAACAACGTAACTAACTGGATCTAAATCTCCTGCAAAACCACTGGAATTATCGCCAGCCATAGGCACTAACAAAGGAACAGAAGCAGTTGTTGATGTAATATTAGTCCCACTCACTACCGTTGCCCCTAATCTCATTTGTCCATTAGTGTTAACAGAAAACTGAGTATAGGGTAAACCCATAAAATAAAAAGTGAAACCTAAGTTAGTTATTGCAGAAGCATTATCATCATTATATCCTGCAGTTATAGCACCGGAGCCGACCAATGAAGTAGAACCTATCATTGAATCTAAAGAACCCGTGTTGTTTGAAGAAAATGCATAATTAGCCATACTCTGCCCATATATCTCTTTTGGTATTAAAAGAAATAAAAAAGCGAGTACTAATAACGTTTTAAATGAAGATGACGTCCGCGAATGCGTGGGTGGATTTTCATTTTTAATTTTTTTGCCGGATGTAAAAAACCCAAGCAATACAGGGTAATTGTTCCTCATAGATAAAAATTTAGTTTGGTTTTAAAAAATAAACTGTTTTAGAAAATAAGCAATAAAACTATTAAATTATTAGATTAATAATAGCTCTCCACTTATTAACTTCCAAAACTAATCTTTTATTAAGTAAATATTTATAAAATAAAATAAAATAAAAATCGCGAAATCCTAATTTTTGTTATATATATCACATCTCAAACTCATTCTTTTAAAATTAAACTATTACAGAAAAATCCTCTCTCAATTATTTTTATTACTTAAGCCTTTATCGCTTTTTCAAGAGGACATAAAAAAACCCCTTCATTTCTGAAGAGGTTTTCTATTTTAAGCTTGTCCTGCGGGACCAAAATTAAGTGGAATTGGAGGTTGTTCCGTGTCTTTAATCTCACCATGGGTGGTTTCAAAACGGTGGACATTCTCTGCCAATGCCTTGATCAATCTTTTGGCATGCTGCGGTGTCAATACAATTCTCGATTTTACCTTTGCTTTTGGAGTTCCAGGCATGATACATACAAAATCTAAAACAAATTCTGAAGCGGAATGATTGATAATTGCCAAGTTGGAATAAATTCCTTCAGCAATAGCCTCATCTAATTCAATATTTATTTGTCCCTGTTGTGGTTTTGGATCGTTCATATCTTAGTAATTATACTCTTCTTTGTTAGCCATCATTTCATGAAAGTCTTCTTTAGAACCTACAATCGTATTATCGTATTCTCTCATACCGGTACCGGCAGGGATTCTATGACCTACAATTACATTTTCTTTCAATCCTTCTAAGTAATCTACTTTTCCTGCTACAGCTGCTTCGTTCAAAACTTTGGTAGTTTCCTGGAAAGAGGCTGCAGAGATAAATGATTTCGTTTGAAGCGAAGCTCTTGTGATACCTTGTAAAACCGGAGTTGCAGTTGCTGTGATAACATCACGAGCTACAACTAAGTTTTTATCATTACGTTTTAATAATGAGTTTTCATCACGCAATTCTCTAGGAGAAACAATTTGTCCCGCTTTCAAGTTTACTGAATCACCAGCATCTTCAACTACTTTCATTCCGTATAATTTATCATTTTCAACGATAAAGTCTTTGGTATGAATTAATTGATCCTCTAAGAATAAAGTATCACCTGGATCCTGAACTCTTACTTTACGCATCATTTGACGAATAACAACTTCAAAGTGTTTGTCGTTGATTTTCACTCCTTGCAAACGGTATACTTCTTGAATTTCATTAACCAAATACTGTTGAACAGCTGCTGGTCCTTTAATTCTCAAGATATCGTCCGGAGTAATTGCTCCGTCAGACAATGGCACACCAGCTCTTACGAAGTCATTTTCCTGAACTAAGATTTGACTTGATAATTTAACCAAGTATTTCTTAACCTCACCAAATTTAGATTCAATAACCACCTCACGGTTACCTCTTTTGATTTTTCCAAAAGAAACAACACCATCAATTTCTGAAACTACTGCCGGGTTCGAAGGATTACGAGCTTCTAACAACTCTGTAATTCTTGGCAAACCTCCTGTAATATCCCCAGATTTTGAAGAACGACGCGGGATTTTTACTAAAATCTTACCTGCTTTAATTTTCTCACCATTGTCAACCATTAAGTGGGCTCCAACTGGTAAGTTATAAGAACGAATCAATTCGCCATCTTTACCGTAAACCAATAAAGTCGGGATTAATTTTTTGTTTCTTCCTTCAGAAATTACTTTTTCCTGGAAACCAGTTTGCTCATCGATTTCAACTTGGAACGATTGTCCTTGTTCTAAATCTTCGTATGCGATTTTACCGGTAAACTCAGAAATAATAACTCCATTATATGGATCCCATTTACAGATAACATCTCCTTTTGCTACGGATAAACCATCTTTTACAAAAATACTAGAACCGTAAGGAATGTTATTTGTTGCTAAAAGAATACCTGTTTTAACATCGATTAATTTCAATTCCGTAGAACGAGAAATCACAATATCAACAGCATTTCCTTCGCCATCTTCACCTTTAACTGTTTTTAAATCTTCTATTTCTAAACGACCTGCAAATTTAGCAACGATACTGGATTCTTCAGAAATACCTCCCGCAACCCCTCCAACGTGGAAGGTACGTAATGTTAACTGAGTTCCTGGCTCTCCAATAGATTGTGCGGCAATTACACCAACAGCTTCACCTCTTTGAGTCATTTTTCCGGTCGCTAAGTTTCTTCCGTAACATTTAGCACAGATTCCTTTAGTAGCTTCACAAGTCAATGGTGAACGAACCTCTACTCCCTCGATTGGAGAAGCTTCGATTACTTTCATTATCGCCTCCGTGATTTGTTGTCCTGAAAGAACCAACACTTCATTAGTTAAAGGATTAATTACATCTTGCAAAGCAACACGCCCTAAAATTCTTTCTCCTAATGTTTCTACTATTTCCTCATTCTTTTTCAATGCAGAAACTTCTACACCTCTTAAAGTACCACAATCTTCGATATTAACAATAACATCTTGAGAAACGTCGTGCAATCTTCTTGTTAAATATCCTGCATCGGCCGTTTTCAAAGCGGTATCCGCAAGACCTTTACGCGCACCGTGAGTAGAGATAAAATACTCAAGAATCGAAAGACCTTCTTTAAAGTTAGAAAGAATCGGGTTTTCAATAATTTCACCACCACCAGCAGTCGATTTTTTAGGCTTAGCCATCAAACCACGCATACCGGTTAACTGACGAATTTGCTCTTTGGAACCCCTTGCTCCAGAATCAAGCATCATATACACTGAGTTGAAACCTTGTTGGTCTTCTCTAATGTTTTTCATTGCTAATTCCGTAAGCTGTGCATTGGCAGAAGTCCATACATCAATAACTTGGTTGTAACGTTCGTTATTGGTAATAAGACCCATGTTATAATTTACCGAAATACCTTCAACTTGTTCTCTGGCATCTGCGATTAATTTTGGTTTTTGTTCTGGAATTCTAATATCACCTAATGAGAATGACAATCCACCTTTGAAGGCAAATTTGTACCCCATATCTTTCATGTTATCCAAGAAGGCAGCCGTTGTTGGTACATTGGTTGCGCTCAAAATATGACCGATAATGTCTCTAAGGTTTTTCTTAGTCAATACATCATTGATATATCCAGCTGCTTCCGGTACTACTTCATTAAATAATACACGACCGGCAGTAGTTTGAATAATTTGGAAAACCAATTCTCCAGCTTCATTGAAATCTCTTGCTCTGATTCTTACTCTGGCATTTAATTCCAATCTTCCTTCGTTCAATGCAATATTAACCTCTTCCGCAGAGTAAAAAGTCAGGCCTTCACCTAAAATTTTGTGCTCTGGAGTAGACAAACGTTCCTTAGTCATATAGTAAAGACCAAGTACCATGTCTTGAGAAGGTACCGTGATTGGCGCACCATTTGCAGGATTCAGGATATTGTGAGAAGCCAACATTAACAATTGTGCTTCCAAAATAGCTTCTGGTCCTAACGGCAAGTGAACTGCCATTTGATCCCCATCAAAATCCGCATTAAATGCAGTACAAACTAAAGGGTGCAATTGGATTGCTTTTCCTTCAATTAATTTTGGTTGGAATGCCTGGATACCTAATCTGTGCAAAGTAGGAGCACGATTCAGTAAGATTGGGTGTCCTTTAATTACATTTTCAAGGATGTCCCAAACTACAGGCTCTTTTTTGTCTATTATTTTCTTAGCTGATTTTACAGTTTTTACAATTCCTCTTTCTATCAATTTACGGATAACGAAAGGCTTGTAAAGTTCGGCTGCCATATCTTTTGGGATACCACATTCGAACAATTTCAATTCAGGTCCAACAACAATTACCGAACGAGCAGAATAATCCACACGTTTTCCAAGTAAGTTTTGACGGAAACGACCTTGTTTACCTTTCAATGAATCAGAAAGAGATTTCAATGGTCTGTTAGATTCTGTTTTAACAGCAGAAGCTTTACGCGTGTTGTCAAATAATGAATCTACCGATTCCTGCAACATACGTTTTTCGTTACGAAGGATTACTTCTGGAGCTTTAATCTCCATTAATCTTTTCAAACGGTTGTTACGGATGATTACACGACGGTATAAATCATTTAAATCTGAGGTTGCAAAACGACCACCATCAAGAGGCACAAGAGGACGTAATTCTGGTGGGATAACAGGAACCACTTTCATAATCATCCATTCAGGACGGTTTTCACGGTTCAGGTTAGATTCACGGAATGACTCTACTACTTGTAATCTTTTTAATGCTTCTGTTTTACGTTGTTTAGACGTTTCATTGTTAGCACTGTGACGTAAATCGTATGACAATTGGTCTAAATCAATACGCGCCAATAAATCCATAATACATTCAGCTCCCATTTTGGCAACGAATTTATTAGGATCAAAATCGTCAAGATATTGATTGTCTTGAGGAAGGGTATCTAAAATATTCAAATATTCTTCTTCAGTCAAAAAGTCCAGTCTTTTTACAGATTCACCTTCAGCATTTTTTGCATTACCTGCTTGGATTACTACGTATCTTTCGTAGTAAATGATCATATCTAATTTCTTAGAAGGAAGCCCAAGGATGTAACCAATTTTGTTTGGAAGAGAACGGAAATACCAGATATGAGCAATTGGCACCACCAAATTGATGTGACCTACTCTGTCTCTACGTACTTTCTTTTCTGTAACTTCCACACCACAACGGTCGCAAACGATACCTTTGTAACGGATTCTTTTATATTTACCACAAGCACATTCGAAATCTTTTACTGGTCCGAAAATTCTTTCGCAGAAAAGTCCGTCACGCTCTGGTTTGTGTGTTCTGTAGTTGATAGTTTCCGGCTTTAATACCTCACCTCTTGACTCTGCCAAGATAGATTCTGGAGAAGCTAATCCTATCGAAATTTTGTTAAACCTTTTGATCGGGTTTTTGTCTTTATTATTGTTATTTCTATTATTCATCATAGTTTTTACTATTGATTTAATTGCAATTAAAAAATTGATTTTAGATTTATGACCTATTCAAATATTGAGTTATCTCAAAAAAAAAATTAAATCATTAAGCTACTACCTCGGATTACTTCTCTAAACTTCAAATAAAAATTTTGAAGTGCTATTTATAAAACCTATTGGTTAAATAAAAAATCGGAACGGATTACGGGTATAAATCCTAAAAACTTGTATAAATGAGTAATCAGTTTTCAGATATTGCTACCTGAAAACTGAATACTAAAAAACTTATTTATTCTTCTAAACGAATGTCTAATCCAAGACCTTTTAGTTCATGCATCAATACATTGAACGATTCAGGTAATCCTGGTTCTGGCATAGCTTCACCTTTTACGATTGCTTCGTAAGTTTTGGCTCTACCGATAACGTCATCCGATTTCACAGTCAAGATTTCTCTCAGTGTGCTTGATGCTCCATACGCTTCAAGTGCCCAAACCTCCATCTCTCCAAAACGCTGACCTCCAAATTGAGCTTTACCTCCAAGTGGTTGTTGTGTAATCAACGAGTATGGTCCGATAGAACGTGCGTGCATCTTGTCGTCAACCATGTGTCCTAATTTTAACATATAGATCACACCTACGGTTGCCGGTTGATGGAAACGTTCTCCAGTCCCACCATCATAAAGATAGGTATGACCGAATCTTGGAATTCCAGCTTCGTCAGTCAATTCATTGATTTGGTCTAAAGTAGCACCATCGAAAATTGGAGTAGCATATTTTCTACCTAATTTTTGTCCAGCCCAACCTAAAACCGTTTCATAAATCTGACCGATGTTCATACGTGAAGGTACCCCTAGTGGATTCAACACAATATCAACTGGTGTTCCGTCTTCAAGGAAAGGCATATCTTCGTGACGAACGATACGAGCAACAATACCTTTGTTACCGTGACGACCCGCCATTTTATCCCCAACTTTCAGTTTACGTTTTTTAGCAATATATACTTTTGCTAATTTCAAGATTCCTGCTGGCAATTCATCTCCAACAGTAATCGTGAATTTCTCTCTTCTCAACGCACCTTGTAAATCGTTCAGCTTAATTTTGTAGTTATGGATAAGATCATTCACCATTTTATTGGTTTCATCATCAGCAACCCATTGTCCTTTGCTTAAGTGAGCGAAATCTTCAACTGCATTCAACATTTTTTGAGTGTATTTTTTACCTTTTGGCAATACTTCTTCACCCAAATCATTCATTACACCTTGAGATGTTTTTCCGTTTACGATATTGAAAAGTTTTTCAACCAATTTGTCTTTTAATTCAACAAATTTTACTTCAAATTCCAATTCAAGTGCTCCTAAAGCATCTTTGTCCTGGGTACGTTTACGTTTATCTTTTACTGCTCTTGCGAATAGTTTTTTATCTAAAACCACACCGTGTAAAGATGGAGACGCTTTTAACGAAGCATCTTTTACATCTCCTGCTTTATCCCCGAAGATTGCACGAAGCAATTTCTCTTCCGGAGTAGGATCTGATTCTCCTTTTGGTGTAATTTTTCCGATTAGGATGTCGCCAGGTTTAACCTCTGCTCCAATTCTAATCATACCATTTTCATCTAAATCTTTGGTCGCTTCCTCACTAACGTTTGGAATATCATTCGTTAATTCTTCGTTACCTAATTTAGTATCTCTAACCTCTAATGAATAATCATCAATGTGGATAGAAGTAAAAATGTCATCACGTACTACTTTTTCAGAAATTACAATTGCATCCTCAAAGTTATACCCTTTCCAAGGCATAAACGCCACTTTTAGGTTTCTACCTAAAGCCAGCTCTCCGTTTTGCGTTGCATACCCTTCCGAAAGTACTTGACCAAGAACTACTCTGTCACCTTTTCTTACGATAGGTTTCAGGTTGATACTTGAACTTTGGTTGGTTTTTCTGAATTTAATTAAGTTGTATGTTTTCTCATCTTCATCAAAACTTACCATTCTTTCTGCATCAGAACGATCGTATTTGATAGTGATGATATTTGCATCAACGTATTCTACAGTACCATCTCCTTCAGCATTGATCAATACTCTGGAATCGGACGCCACTTGACGCTCTAAACCTGTACCTACAATTGGTGCTTCCGGACGTAATAAAGGAACTGCCTGACGCATCATGTTAGATCCCATCAAGGCTCTATTCGCATCATCATGTTCCAAGAAAGGAATTAATGAAGCAGAAATTGAAGCAATTTGGTTAGGAGCTACATCGGTATAATCCACTTTTGATGGGTCAATTACCGGAAAATCACCTTCTTGACGCGCAATTACGTTGTCGGCAGTGATATGTCCTGTAGCATCCATTTGAATGTTTGCCTGAGCAATCAACATTCCCTCTTCTTCTTCAGCGCTTAAATATACTGGAGTCGATACTAAATCAACTTTACCATTAGTTACTTTACGGTAAGGTGTTTCGATGAAACCCATTCCGTTTACTTTCGCATAAACACCAAGAGATGAAATCAAACCAATGTTTGGTCCCTCAGGAGTTTCAATTGGACATAAACGTCCGTAATGCGTATAGTGAACGTCACGTACTTCGAAACCGGCTCTTTCTCTAGAAAGTCCACCTGGTCCTAGTGCAGATAATCTTCTTTTGTGCGTAATCTCGGCTAGTGGATTCGTTTGATCCATAAACTGAGACAACTGGTTGGTACCAAAGAAAGAGTTGATTACCGATGATAATGTTTTCGCATTAATCAAATCAATAGGTGTAAACACCTCGTTATCTCTAACGTTCATTCTCTCACGAATAGTTCTGGCCATACGGGCTAAACCAACACCGAATTGTTGAGACAATTGTTCTCCAACTGTTCTAACACGACGGTTTGATAAGTGATCAATATCATCAATCTCTGCTTTAGAGTTGATCAATTCGATCAAATATTTTACAATGGTAATGATATCTTCTTTGGTCAAGACTTGCTTTTCCATTGGGATATCCAAACCAAGTTTTTTGTTCATTCTGTAACGACCTACTTCACCTAAGTTGTAACGTTGGTCAGAGAAGAACAATTTATCTATAATACCACGAGCAGTTTCTTCATCAGGCGGTTCTGCGTTACGCAATTGTCTGTAGATATGCTCAACGGCTTCTTTTTCAGAATTGGTTGGATCTTTTTGTAATGTGTTGTGGATGATTGAATAATCTACTTGGTTGTTATCTTCCTTGTGTAACAAGATTGATTTAACGTTAGACTCTACAACTTCTTCCACATTATCTTTGTCAAGAATGGTATCTCTGTCAAGGATAATTTCGTTACGTTCGATAGAAACTACTTCACCAGTATCTTCATCTACGAAATCTTCATGCCATGTATTCAATACACGAGCAGCTAATTTTCTACCGATATATTTTTTAAGTCCTGTTTTGGAAACTTTAATTTCTTCAGCTAGGTCGAAAATCTCTAGGATATCCTTGTCTCTTTCGAAACCTATTGCACGGAATAAAGTTGTTACAGGTAATTTTTTCTTTCTATCGATATAGGCGTACATTACGCTGTTGATATCGGTAGCAAATTCTATCCAGGATCCTTTAAAAGGAATTACTCTGGCAGAATATAATTTCGTTCCATTTGCATGGAATGATTGTCCAAAGAAAACACCTGGTGATCTGTGTAATTGCGAAACAACCACACGTTCAGCACCGTTGATAACAAAAGTACCACTTGGCGTCATGTAAGGAATTGTTCCAAGATATACGTCTTGCACAATAGTTTCAAAATCTTCGTGCTCTGGATCTGTACAATATAGTTTTAATCTTGCTTTTAACGGCACACTATAGGTAAGACCTCTTTCAATACATTCTTGAATTGTATAACGTGGTGGATCTACAAAGTAATCGAGGAACTCCAATACAAAGTTATTTCTTGTATCTGTAATTGGAAAATTTTCCATGAAGGTGTTGTATAACCCTTCGTCGCCTCTCTCGTCAGATTTCGTTTCTAATTGAAAGAAATCTTTAAACGACTTAACCTGAACATCTAGAAAATCCGGATAGTCAGGAATATTTTTTGTTGAGGCAAAATTCAATCTTTCAGTCTGATTTGTTATCATCAATGGACAAAATTTTGATTAAAAAAAAGTAGTTTTTTTGTGTAAAAACACTGTTTAATTTATACTTTCTTTTTATAACCGATACATCTTTAAAAATTATTCAACAGTAATCTTTGATAATTTTCTTTCCTCGTATTGATTAAAAATTTTTTCGTATTTTAAACTATTATTATAATAAAACTTGTTGTAATTTTATTATACGAAAAATGGTTTAGGCCCTTGGACGCTTGTCCAAGGCCTAAACCTAGTTCTAAAACCGTGTGTTGTTATTTTAACTCAACAACAGCTCCAGCTTCTTCTAAAGCTTTCTTAAGACCTTCAGCTTCTTCTTTAGAAACTCCTTCTTTAACAGGGCTTGGTGCGCTATCAACTACGTCTTTAGCTTCTTTAAGACCTAACCCAGTAAGTTCTTTTACTAATTTAACTACAGCTAATTTAGAAGCACCAGCTTCTTTAAGGATAACTGTAAATTCAGTTTGAGCTTCTTCAACAGCAGCGTCTCCACCACCTGAAACTACTACAGCAGCAGCAGCTGGTTCGATACCATACTCATCTTTTAATATTGTTGCTAAATCGTTAACTTCTTTTACAGTTAAGTTAACCAATTGTTCTGCGAATTGTTTCAAATCTGCCATTTTTTCTATCGTTTTAAAATGATTTGTAAAATATAATTTATTAATGTGCGCGTGTTTAATGCACCTAATTCAAACTATTACTAGTTTTAATTAAGCAACCTCTTCTTCTTTGAATTGGTTCAAAAGAGCTGAAATAACTCTTTGTGCCGGAGATTGAAGTAATCCGATGATTTCTCCAATAACTTCCTCTTTCGATTTTAGCGATGCTAATGAATCTAATAGGTTGTCTCCGATGTAAATTTCAGAATTGATAAAAGCACCTTTCAATACTGGTTTATCTGATTTTTTACGGAAGTCTTTCATGATTTTTGCAGGAGCGTTTGCTATATCTGCAAGAAAAATACAAGTATTTCCAGTTAAAGTTTCAGGTAATTCACCATAATTATTTTCAGAAGCTTCCATTGCTTTTGCAAGTAATGTATTCTTTACTACCTCTAATTTAATTCCTGCTTTGTAACAAGCTCTTCTTAAGTTTGAAGTCGTTTCTGCATTTAGCCCAGAAATATCTGCTAGATAAACAATATTTGAACCGGCTAACTGTGCAGTTAAATCTTCAATCGCGATTGATTTTTCTTCTCTAGTCATACTAAAAATTTTTAACTACCAATTATACTGCTTTAGGATCCAATGCAATTGCAGGACTCATAGTGGTTGTAAGGTAAATACTTTTGATGTAAGTTCCTTTCGCCGCAGTTGGTTTAAGTTTGATTAATGTTTGAATAATTTCGTGTGCGTTGTCAACAATTTGCTCAGATCCGAAAGATACTTTACCAATTCCCGCATGCACAATACCAGTTTTATCAACTTTAAAGTCAATTTTACCAGCTTTAACTTCTTGAACTGCTTTTGCAACATCCATTGTTACTGTACCAGTCTTAGGGTTTGGCATTAAACCACGTGGTCCTAAAATACGACCTAATGGACCTAATTTACCCATAACACTTGGCATAGTGATGATTACATCAACATCTGTCCAACCGTCTTTAATTTTTTGTAAATAATCGTCAAGACCTACATAGTCTGCACCAGCTGCTAAAGCTTCCGCTTCTTTGTCCGGAGTAACCAATGCTAATACTTTCACATCTTTACCAGTTCCATGAGGTAATGTTACCACACCTCTAACCATTTGATTCGCTTTTCTTGGATCTACACCCAAACGTACTGCGATATCAACAGACTCATCAAATTTTGCAGAAGCTATAGCTTTAACCAATACCGCAGCATCTTTTAAAGAATATAGTTTGTTCTTTTCAATTTTTGAAGCAGCCTCTTTTTGCTTTTTTGTCAATTTTGCCATGTCTTTCTTAATTAAAAAGGAGCGTCTCCCGTTACAGTTATACCCATAGATCTAGCTGTTCCAGCGATCATGCTCATAGCAGACTCGATAGTGAATGCATTTAAATCAACCATTTTGTCTTCTGCGATAGTTCTAATCACATCCCAAGTAACGTTAGCTACTTTTTTACGATTAGGTTCTCCAGAACCAGACTTTAGCTTTGCAGCATCCATTAACTGAATAGCAGCAGGTGGTGTTTTTACAACAAACTCGAAAGATTTGTCTTTATACACTGTAATTTGCACTGGGCAAACTTTGCCGGCTTTATCTTGCGTTCTTGCATTAAACTGCTTACAGAACTCCATGATATTAACACCAGCAGCACCTAAAGCAGGTCCAACCGGTGGCGATGGATTCGCAGCACCTCCCTTAACTTGTAGTTTAACTACTTTACTAATCTCTTTAGCCATTTTTAAAAAATTTAACACATCATCATTGGAAGCGATGTATGTGGTTTATTATATGTAACGAAAATATTATACTTTTTCAACTTGCATAAAACTCAATTCTAAAGGTGTTTTTCTTCCGAAAATTTTCACCATTACTTCAAGTTTACGCTTTTCATCATTGATTTTCTCAACCGTTCCATTGAAACCATTGAAAGGACCATCAACCACCTTAACTGTTTCTCCAATATTGAAAGGTACCGAACGAGTGTCTGTATTTACAGCCAATTCATCTACTTTACCTAACATTCTGTTTACTTCAGAAAGTCTTAACGGCACAGGATCTCCTCCTTTTACTTCACCTAAAAAACCAATAACACTTGTTATAGACTTAATAATATGAGGTATTTCACCAGCAAGATTTGCCTCGATCATTACATATCCAGGAAAATAGACTTTGTCTTTGGTGATTTTTTTTCCGTCTTTCACAGTCACTACTTTTTCAGTAGGCACTAATACTTGCGAAATATAATCTCCCATTCCCAATCTGTTGATTTCGGTTTCGATATAAGCTTTCACTTTATTTTCTTGCCCGCTTACCGCTCTAACAACATACCACTTTTTCACATTATTATCCGTCATCACAAAAAAATTAGGCTTTTATCCAATTAAAAAATCCAGCTAATGCTTTTGCGAAAATTTCATCTACTCCCCAAGTTGCCAAGGCGAATAGTACTGAGAAAACAGCAACTATAATCGTTAGACGTTGCACTTCAGCCCATTCCGGCCAAGTTACGTTTGATTTTAATTCTTCAAACGCTTCACTAATGTAATTAACAACTTTTGTCATTATAATTTGTTTTTTGCACGGGCGGAGGGATTCGAACCCCCATCAACGGTTTTGGAGACCGCTATTCTACCCTTGAACTACGCCCGTATAAAAAAGCCAGTGATATCATTTAAGAAAACCAACTGGCTTTTAAAATTTGTTTAGATAATTATTGTACTATCTCAGTAACCTGACCTGCACCTACAGTTCTACCACCTTCACGGATAGCGAAACGCAAACCTACGCTTAAAGCGATTGGGCTTAACAAGGCAACATTGATAGTTAAGTTATCTCCAGGCATAACCATCTCTACACCTTCTGGTAAAGTGATAACACCTGTAACGTCTGTTGTACGTACGTAAAACTGTGGACGGTAATTATTGTGGAATGGAGTATGACGTCCACCTTCTTCTTTTTTCAAGATATAAACCTCTGCTTTGAATACAGCGTGTGGTTTTACTGAACCTGGCTTAATAATAACCATACCTCTTTTGATATCAGCTTTATCAATACCTCTCAACAACAAACCTACGTTGTCTCCAGCTTCACCTCTATCAAGGATTTTACGGAACATCTCAACTCCTGTAATAGTAGAAGTTAATTTTTCAGCTCCCATACCAATGATTTCAACAGGATCTCCTGTATTAGCAATACCTGTTTCGATACGACCTGTAGCAACAGTTCCACGACCAGTAATTGTAAATGAATCCTCAACTGGCATCAAGAATGGTTTAGCAATGTCACGCACTGGCTCTTCGATCCAAGCATCAACAGCTGCCATTAATTCAATAATTTTAGGAACCCAAGCTGGATCGCTATTCAATCCACCTAAAGCTGAACCTTGGATAACTGGACAATTGTCTCCGTCATATTCATAGAAAGACAATAAGTCTCTAATTTCCATTTCAACAAGTTCTAACAATTCCTCATCATCAACCATATCCACTTTATTCATGAATACAACCATTCTAGGAATACCTACCTGGCGACCTAAAAGGATGTGCTCACGAGTTTGTGGCATTGGACCATCTGTAGCAGCAACTACCAAGATAGCACCATCCATTTGAGCAGCACCAGTAACCATGTTTTTTACGTAATCCGCGTGACCTGGACAGTCAACGTGAGCGTAGTGACGGTTAGCTGTTTCGTACTCTACGTGAGATGTATTAATTGTAATACCTCTTTCTTTCTCCTCAGGAGCGTTATCAATTTGATCGAACGATTTAGCTTGACAGTAACCCGCATCAGATAGTACTTTAGTAATCGCTGCAGTTAATGTAGTTTTTCCGTGATCTACGTGTCCAATAGTACCGATATTTAAATGCGGTTTGGAACGATTAAAAGTTTCTTTTGCCATTTTACTTAATTTTTAATCTTAGTTATATAATCTATTAGTGTTCAATATTATACTTATTTGAGCCAACTACGGGAATTGAACCCGTGACCTCTTCCTTACCAAGGAAGCACTCTACCTCTGAGCTAAGTCGGCAGAATCCTTGACTTTAGATTTAAAATATTAGAATTTAGATTTAAAATCTTAACTCTGAAATCTTATATCAATTCTAGTGGGGAGAGCAGGATTCGAACCTGCGAAGTTCACACAGCAGATTTACAGTCTGCCCTCGTTGGCCGCTTGAGTATCTCCCCTCACTTCTCTTATTATCAAACCCTTACAGTCTTGAGCCGGCGGAGGGACTCGAACCCACGACCTGCTGATTACAAATCAGCTGCTCTAGCCAACTGAGCTACGCTGGCAAATCAATAAAAAAAGTCCGCTATTTCTAACGGACTGCAAATGTATATCTTTTTGTTTTTTAATCAAAACTTTTTTATAAAAAACTTTCAATTATATGTAAGGACTTATTTTTTCTTTTCGTTTCTGCAATAATCGTTCTAACGATTCTGACGATTGCTCTACAGCTTCTTCGAATGTTTTACATTGTTTCTTGACCATAAAATCATCTCCTGGCACGTTAATCTTCACCTCCGCAATTTTGTTCTCTTTTTCACTAGTCTTTTCAACTTTTAAAAAAACATCTGCCGAAACTACTTTATCGTAATACTTTTCTAACTTATCCATTCTTTCTTGAACGAAATCTAACAGTTTCCCATCAACAGTAAAATTAACTGCATGAACATTTACCTTCATAATCAAAATTTTTATAGGTTAAACAATATTAAATTATTTTTGACTCCTAGGGTGGGCGGCCCCATACACTTTTTTCAATTCAGACAAACTGTTGTGTGTATAAATTTGAGTCGATGCCAAACTGGAATGTCCTAATAATTCTTTAACTGAATTCAAATCTGCCCCGTTGTTAAGCAAATGTGTCGCAAACGTATGTCTTAATATATGCGGACTCTTTTTTACCTTCTCTGAGACATTACTAAAGTAGTCATTTATTAAACGATACACAAGAGAATCATTTAATTTTACGCCTTTTAACGTTAGAAAAAAAAACGCCTCATCTTTAATTTGCTCTAAACAAGACCTTTCCGACAAATAGCTGTTAAATTGATTTATTATGATTGGCAGCAATGGAAGAATCCGCTCCTTATTCCTTTTTCCCAATACTTTTAAAGTAGAATTTGACTGGTCGATATTGGCCATTTTAAGATGAATCAACTCCGTTCTCCGTATTCCGGTAGTATAGAATAAATCGATAATTAATTTGTCACGGATGCCCTCAAATCCCTCCGGATATTTTATTTGAGTAAGCACCTCATTCAATTCTTTTTCAGAAAATGGAATTTGTAGTGTTTTTGGAACTTTTAATGATTTGTGTTTTAACAAAGGACTAACTTCTATTTGCTTGGTTTTTAATAGAAACTTATAGTAGGATTTCAAGGACGAAATTTTCCTATTCACGGAAACATTGGAAATACCTCCATCCACTAATGAAACAATCCAGCTCCGAATTTGACTGTAATTAACTTCCTGAAGATTTTCCTGTTCAAAATTCACAATAAGAAAAGTCTCAAAAAAACCAACATCATTCAAATAAGCATTCACTGTTAGCGGAGAATAGTTTTTCTCCAACTGTAAATAATCCCGAAATGCCGCTTTGCTATTTTCCATAAAAAAAACCGTTAGCATCAAAGTTATAAAACTTTAATCACTAACGGTTATATTTCGAAAAGTTATTTACTAACTTTCTAAACCATCTTTCATGTTTTGAATGTAAGCCGCTTTTTGAATTTTCATTCTGTTTGAAACAGAAGGCTTAATAAAAGCAGTACGTGCTCTTAACTGACGAACAGTTCCTGTTTTATCAAATTTTCTTTTATAGCGCTTTAATGCTCTATCGATATTTTCTCCGTCTTTAATTGGTATAATTAACATAATATTGACACCCCCTTTCGTTAGGCTGCAAAAGTATATTTTTATTTTGGATTTTGAATGATGAATTTTGAATTATTTTATCATCCCAATGAGAAAAAGAATAATAGAAACTATAAAAACAAAAAAATCCAAGCTGCAATTTCTTGCATTCTGGCTTTTTCCTATAATCTGTTTTTCTTTCTATTGGTGTTTTACAGCCGGTTGGTAATTTTGTTTATCGATAATCATTTTCGCTAAAATCTCTTTCAATATTTCCGACGTTCCTCCTCCAATTGGCCCTAAACGGCTGTCCCTAAACAAGCGCGCTAAAGGATATTCTTCCATATAACCGTAACCTCCTAACATCTGCAAACAACTATAAATTGTATCATCGGCTACTTTTGTTGATTTCAGTTTAGCCATAGTAGCTTCTTTTACCACATATTCTCCTTTATCCAATCGCGCTGTAGCTGCATAATTAAATACCTTACAATGCTCAACATCCGTTGCGTGCTCAACAATTGTATGTCTTAATGCTTGAAACTTATCTATTGTTTTGCCAAATGCCTCACGTTCTGACATATATCCTATAGTATAATCAATAGCATATTCTGCTCTTGCGTGACCATTGATAGCCATTATTAAACGCTCAAATGCAAAATGCTGCATGATATACGGAAATCCTTTTCCTTCTTCTCCCATTAAATTCTCCACAGGAATCTCTACATTATCAAATGCAATTTCTGCCGTATCCGAGGCTCTCCACCCTAATTTATCCAGTTTTGTAGCCGAGATACCTTTAAGATTACTGTCAACCAAAAACATACTTATTCCCTTATTTCCAAGGTCCGGGCTTGTTTTAGCCGCAACAACATAATAATCACCATAAACACCATTTGTTATGAATGTTTTAGAACCATTAATGATATATCTGTCCCCCTTTTTTACAGCTGTCGTGCGCATAGCTGCAACATCACTACCACCAAAAGGCTCTGTTACGCACAAAGCACCTATTTTATCACCAGTTATACTCGGCACTAAATAATCTTGTTTAATTCGTTCACTTCCTTCAGCATTTAAATGCGTCATTGCTAAATAGGCATGTGCCCACATCGCTGCTGCAAAACCGGAGGATCTTATTTTTTGAAGTTCTTCTAAAAAAATAACTGTATAAAATAAATCCAAATTCAATCCACCATAAGCTTCAGGGTATCGCAAACCAAAGAAACCCATTTCACCGAATTTTTTCCAAATAAATCGTTCTATAGCACCTGTTTTCTCCCACTTTTCAATATGTGGAACGACTTCTTTCTGCAAAAAATCTTGCAAACTCTTTCTAAATAATTGGTGCTCTTCAGTAAAATATATTGAATTCATAGGATTGAAATAGTTGGTATTTAATTAAAGTCCAAATATAAGGCAATTATATCAACTTTGTCAACTGGAAAATTCTTAATTTTCAGTAAATCTTCCTTTATTTTTATTTCTCCGTTCATACTTCTGTAAGTGACAATCGCTTTCGCCAGAGCATAACGAAAATAAGGAAATTGAGATAATTCTTTTACTGAGGCATTATTAATATCAAACTTCTTTACTTTTGGCAGAGTGGAAACTTTAAAATGTTTATTCAGATTTTCGATTACTTCGGGCGATAATCCCCAGACATCGCTCATTTGTTCCATACTGACAAAACCGCCAAACTTTTCTTTCTCTTTGAGAATTCTTTCTGACAAAGTTGCCCCGATTCCATACACTTTGATCAAATCCTCCGAAGTGGCCTGATTGATATCTAAAACCACTATTTTCTCTTTCTTATCGAATGACTGTTTAACATAAGCCTTGAATTCTTTTTTATTGGTTACCCAGTCCGGAAATTTAAAATACGGAGCAATAGCATGTAACAACGAATCGGAGACTTTAGTGACTTTTTGAAATTCTGAAGCCGAATTGACGTATTTGTTTAATTTTCTATAAGCCAAGAGTCGGTCTATTTCCGCAACTGACATGCCGAGTTTATAACCTTTAAAATCTGTGATGAAGTTAGGATTGAAAGGATATATTTTGGGCACATAATCATACCGAACTTGTTTCAGCGAATCAATCTCTATTTGAACAGCGAGCCATTGTTGCTGTTCTTTGCTTTTCTTTTCCTCAATTTTGAAATCAATAAAAAAATAACTCAACTGTAAAAGGACACTAATCGCAAGTAAAATAAAAATTCCGCTCCGTTGCGCTTTAGAAAATTGAAAGTAGGATTTTAATGTCATAAAAAAATATTATAAATCGAAAACTGAAGTGCGTTTTGCCCTAATTAAATCTTTCAATTTAATCCAAAAAGCCAAAGTCAAATAAACCCCAAACCACAAACCTGCCGTCACAAACGAGATGTAAATAAAAAACAACCGCACGCTGCTGGCACGCATTCCCAATTTATCCGCCAAACGGGAAGACGCATTAAAACCGTGTTTTTCGAAGAAATATTTAAGTTGGATTACGAAGGACATTTTGGTTAATTTATTATTTGTTATTTCATTAAACAATACAAAATTACTATATTATCTGATTCAAATTGATTTTAATAGCTCCATTCCGATGGCACATTCCAGACACCTGCTTTTATTACAATATTCATTCTTGAGCTGTAATAGAGATTGCGTCTCAAAAGCATTTTTAGAAGCAACACCAAAAGAATCAAACTTATCAATTATAGCGTTATTTTCGGGTGATACCTGATTTAACAAATCAATCAAATTCTCTGAAATTTCTTTGCCCTGACTTTTAGCATAAGCAAATTGCAAGGGTATGATCGTGTTAATGATAAGCAAATCGATAAAGGATTTCGAAAGCGCTTTCTTTTTTTTCGGGCTTTCTCTATCAAATTGATAATGCGTTTCCCAATAAGATGAAACTGAAACAGCAAAAATCTCATAGATGCTTTTTACAGAAGTCGCCTCGATTATTCTTGAAAACAAATGCTGCTGACTGTGATACAAATTCGCCAATTGAGACAATCTGATGGTTGGAAAATTATCAGGACGGTGTTTAAAAAACTGAACGGGTTCTATGACTTTTTTCTCTATTTGATATTTATGCAGCAAATAGTAAAATCTAAAGTGCAAATCTTCGAAATAATTATCTTCCTTTTCTATGTCCAATAATCCGGCAATTCCAAAAAAGAAACTTTCCAGATTCTCGACTTCGAAACTTTCTTTTCTGATAACAGAAAACGGAATGGACTGTGCGATTTTCAAAAAAGATTCGCCGTTTGTATTCAATCCGAAGTTCTTTGCCAAAAGGCAAAACAAAACGGCTTCCCAATCATGATTCGTGTTTTCTAGTAATTCCTGAATGGGTTTTGATTTTCGTTCCAGTCGCTCGAAAAACAACCGTTCCTGCCAATTTTTAAGCGCAAAATTATCAATGCTTGCCAGTTGCTTTTCACAGAAAATCCAGGATTTCGGAGTGATTAAGGATTGGTAGTTCTCTAAGGTTTCCTTAGCAACATGCTTTTTAAGTTCCAAAACCGGAATTTCGGTGTTGTTTTTTCTAAAAATTTCGGTGTCATGTTCCCAAACTACATGCAGAATTACACTTTCATAGGCTTCATCCCTTTCGTGATGGTGCACATACCAGTCAGAAGATTTGATATGTATTTCTACATTCCCTGCCCATTTTTGATTTCCAATACTAATTTGTGCATTGAAGAAATCCGGGCCAGCCAATTGCAGATATTGTCCTGAATTGACAATCGTAATTTCTTCTCCATTTGAAGTTTGCAAATTTGTAATATCGAACTTTTTGAATTTCCAGAGATAATGGAGAAAATCTTCTTTCATTTTATAGGCTTATAGATAATAGCAACGAATGCTATCACTAAAGTACTAAAAAAATTAACATATTGCGAAACCAATCTGTCAAATTCTAAAAATCTATTTCAGCAAATACAATTTGGCGCAGGCTCTTGCATCCGACAAGGCTTCGTGATGGTTTAAGGCGATCTTCATTTCTCTGCAGCAATCGCTTAATTTCGCAGGCTTCAATCCTTTGGCTTTGTATATTTTTACCGTACATTCCCAACGGGAAGCAATATTCAATTCAGCGTAATCCAAACCGTAAAGCGCCATTGATTTGGCAAGAACATTCCGGTCAAAGCTCTCATTATGCGCCACTATTACTCTGTTTTCGAGTCTCTTTCGTATTTCAGGATAAACCTGAGAAAATGACTTCGCATGTATTGTATCTTTTGGATAGATCCCATGCACCCGAATAGTGAAAGGAGAATACAGATTGTCCGGTGGTTTGATTAAGGTTACAAACTCATCAGTTATCACTCCGTTTTCTACAGTAACGATGCCTACAGAACAGGGATGATATCCAGTTGCAGTTTCAAAATCTATGGCGGTAAACGTCATTTGATTGAATATTTGATTTGTAAAAATAAGCCCCAAATTTCATGAATTAGCACTAATTAAATTGGTGATGATTCGTGAAATTCGGGGCTATAAAAACTTTATTATCTATAATTGAAAAAAACTATTTTATAGAACCAATAATATCATATTTCGTGATAATATGGTGTTTCCCGTTTCCTAGATCAACCAAAACTGCTTGGTTTTCTTTTGTAAATAATTTCGAAACCTCTTCAATTGGCGTTCCTACTTTTACAATTGGATAGGGTTTGCCCATCACTTCTCTGATTGGTTTGTCGGCAACATCTTTATCTGAAACATAACTTTGAAACAAATCAGATTCATCTACTGAACCTACAAATCCTGTAATATCAATTACCGGAATTTGTGAAATTTTATATTTACGCATACGCTCAATGGCATGCGAAACCAATTCTTCCGTACGAACGATAACCAATGGCTTGTCGATATGATCTTTGATGACATCTTCGGCTTTGGTGATTTCTTCGTCTAAGAAACCTCTTTCGCGCATCCAATCGTCATTGAACATCTTACCTACATAGCGGCTTCCTGAATCATGGAATAAAACAACCACAACATCTTCGGGTTTGAAATGCTCTTTAAGCTGCAACAATCCTTTGATTGCAGAACCGGCAGAGTTTCCAACAAAAATCCCTTCTTCTAAGGCTATTTTACGGGTGTAAACTGCGGCATCTTTGTCGGTTACTTTTGTAAAACCATCGATTATAGAAAAATCAACGTTTTCAGGAAGAATGTCTTCCCCAATTCCTTCAGTGATATAGGAATAGATTTCGTTTTCGTCGAAAATTCCGGTTTCATGGTATTTTTTGAATACCGAACCATACGTATCGATTCCCCAAATTTTGATGTTTGGATTTTTCTCTTTTAAATATTTCCCAACTCCGGAAATCGTTCCGCCTGTTCCTACTCCGGAAACAAAATGCGTAATTTTTCCATCGGTTTGTTCCCAAATTTCAGGACCCGTTTGTTCGTAATGCGCAATAGCATTTGATGGATTATCATATTGATTTACGTACCAGGAATTTGGCGTTTCTTCTCCCAATTTTTTAGATACCGAATAATATGAACGCGGATCTGTAGGTTCTACGTCTGTTGGACAAACAATTACTTTGGCTCCAACGGCACGAAGTATATCAGACTTTTCTTTCGATTGCTTGTCGGAGATTACACAAATCAATTTGTATCCTTTTACGATAGCCACCAAGGCTAATCCCATTCCGGTGTTTCCTGAAGTTCCTTCGATGATGGTTCCTCCTGGTTTTAAACGTCCGTCGGCTTCGGCATCTTCGATCATCTTTACGGCCATTCTGTCTTTTACGGAATTGCCGGGATTGAAGGTTTCTACTTTGGCCAAAACTAAGGCGTCAATTTCTGCGGTAACTTTATTTAGTTTTACTAAAGGTGTGTTACCGATAGTTCCTAATATATTTTCTGCGTATTTCATTTTAATTTTATATTGACAGTTTTAAAATGCAAAGATAGCATTTTGTTCTAAATAGTGTTTATTCCCGAAGTTGCGTTCGTGATAGGAGCGGCATCCTTTGCTTGCTTTCTTTAAGCAAGCAAAGATACAGCGGATAGCGCGATAAAACGTCCAAAAAATTATTGGAAGAAATTCCATACCAACCCGAAACGCACTATAAAGTCGCGGTAAGGATAATTGGGTGCGGAATAGAAATCATTTCCGGTCATTGAAGAATTGAAATGTTCGGCTTTAAGAAAAATCCTAGTTTGGCGCACTCTTGCATTGATAAAGAAATCGAAGGTTGGGAAGTTCCCAATTTCTTTTTGGTTTTGAACAAAAAACTCTCCAATTACAGGATTATAATCATTGGCATTATATTTAGTAAAATAGTTGAATATCACTCCGGTTTGCAAATACATGGCTTTTTTGAAAAGATTAGTAGAATAATACAGCGTATTTCTGGTTACGATTTGCGGCACATTTAAGATTGCCTCCGTTTGATCTGTTTTTTGGTATAAAACTGTATTGTCGAGTGCAAATTTTCGGAATTTGAATTCTTTGCTCACTTTTAATGACAAATAGTTGATGGATTTATTATATTGTTTTGGCGATACCAACTGCAGATTTGCATCGTCGTCATTACTAAAATACAAGTGATCGTTTAAAGTCGTGATTTGCAACGAAGCATTGGCCCATTGTGTAATTGCATCCACTTTGATGTTATTGATTTTTTCGTTTTTGAAATTATTGTACCAATTGTAGCTGATGTAGCTGCTTTGATGCAAATTATAAATATAGTTGGGCAGCTTATTAATGTTTTGGTATTGAAAAGACAGACTGTTTTTCTCGTTTAATTTATAGGTCAGATTACCATCAAGATTAAAAAGGGATTGGTCAGAAATAGAATTGGAGTACAGGAATTTACCGTTCCATCTATCTTTTCGGTATTCGTATTGTCCGCCAATACTGTTAACTCGGTCATTTAATGAATTTGGAATGGTTTGGCCTGACAGAAAAAGCACTGAGTTGTAATAATAATTGTATCTGAAATCATCTATAAAAAACTGAAACTTCCCTAAGGTGGCGTTTTCATAAACAGCACCTACTTTATTATACATTTTGTTGTAACGCGTTTGATTGTTGATGTCGCCGGTAACGTAAGCATCCCCTAATCTATTGAATGATGTGTTGCCGGTTGGCGCTACTATAGTGGTAGGGATTGTTTTCTGATTGAATTCGAAAAATTTATTTTCGTAATTGAATTGATGCGTCAGGTAAAGATTGTTGTTTCCTTTCACTGAATTAATCATGAAACTATGGTCTAAAAATACTCTTTTCCCTTTGAGAAAAGATTTGGCATCTTTGAAATAGACATTTAATCTTGCCCTGTTTTTAAAATCGGCATCATCACCTTCGAACTCTTCGATGGTGGTAATTCCACCATTTTCACCATTTAGAATGTCTTGTGCGGTAAAATGAAAATTGGCGTAATATCTTTTATTTAAAGTATTGTAACTCGACGTAAACCTAAAATTCCCCGTACTGGACAATTGGTTGATGTATTTCCCGATTGAACGCAAACCTTTGTAAGCGATAGAGAAATTAAAACGTTTCGAGGTATTCAGCGTTATAAAAGCATCGAGGTTTTGCCCTTGTTCCATAACCGTTTTAAAATACAGTTCAGACGATGGGGTTGCTACTGAATAATACTTAATCTGATTGGCTTCAAGATAATTGAAATGTTTTGCTTTATAACCAAATTCCGGGTAGGGAGAAAATTGGTTTAAACTAAACTGTAAGGTATTATAGGTTTGCCCTTCGTTCGCAAAAGGTAAAAGTCCAAAATTATCTTTTCTTAAATAATTATAATCATATTCCTTTTGAATGGTCAGCGAAGTATCTACAAAAGTAGTGTCGCGTTCTAGCGTAATAATTCTGTATTGATCGATTGTAGCTTTTGGAGCCACTATCGCTTTAGTCTCTAATTTATCGGCTTCGGGCTTATCAACTTGAGCATTAGCTACAGAACAAAAGAAAAAAATAAGTACTAAAAAAAAAATTCTCATACACTGAAATTAAAAACGTAAAGATATATAGTTTTCTTAAAAGAGAACAAAAAAAAGAGGCTGCAAATGCAGCCTCTTAAATAAAAAATAAAAACTAATTATTTTTTTAAGTTTAATTTTGCTTTTTCAATAGCTGCTTTTACTTTATTAGCAGTTCTTCCAGAAGCAATAACTTCAGGAACGCTATTTTTTAAAGTAACAACTCCATTAGCAATCTCAATAGTAATTACATAATCCGAACCTGACCCGTCAGTAGACATAGGTGCAAAAGCGGCTTCTTGAGCAAAAGTTCCAGGTGCAATACCTCCAGATCTCACGTAATCTACAGTTATAGGCACTGCAAATGGCGTGTGAGGAGCTCCAGCAAGTCCAGCATCATCATATATGTCGTAAAAGATATAATATGTACCATCTGCTAAAGTAGTGATATCAAGGTCTAACTCTTCTGGACAATTTCCAGTAGCAGCACCATAAATACCCATATCAGTAAAAGTTGAATCAAGTACATAAAAATCCATATCATAACCTATATCACATAGTGTATAAGTAGTCCCTGAACTTGTAAAAGACTTATCAAAATTCAAAACTAAATTCAAAACATCACTAACAACATTAGTAATAGTAACATCTAAAATAGTTGGTTCGAAAAGAACCGCAGTAGTTCTAGTATCTCCAACACTTAATAATAAATGTTCAACACCTTCAATAGCATCGTCCTCATTGATCACAATTGTAGTCGTGAAAGAAGTCGTGAAAGCAGGAATAGTTATTGCTTTTTGAAAAGCAGTGTTTGGATATGGATTCTCTATATCACTATCAAGGTTATCGGCAGTGCTTCCTGGTAGTAAAACCACGAATACGCTGAAATCCTGACCTACAGGTGCACTTAAATTGAATGTCACCGGAATTTCAGTTCCTTCGGCAACAGTAATTGCAGATGCAAGATCTATAGTCATTGTTGGCTTATTAAGGTCAACAATCGGGGTCACATCATCACCATCATCACATGATGAAACCATCAATGAGAAAGCAAGTATGCCTAAAAATTTTGAAATATTTTTTATATTCATTTTATTTAAATTAAAAATTAATTAAACGATTACTGTGGTGTATATACCCCTCTGTATTGTCTATCTCCAGAAGCAAAGAAAATACTGTATTCAACAGTAATTACTCCGGTAACCGGATTAACACTACTAGCAGCGTATTGAGCAGGTGTTTGATAAACACTATTACTATAACCACCACCTAATTGACCACCTAATCTTTGTCCAGCTTTAAGAGCTATTCTACCACAAACTTCAATCATAATGAAACC
>NZ_DATDPV010000064.1:0-9912 GCF_035292545.1 Flavobacterium sp.
ATTTCACTGGATGGGATAATGAAGGAAGAACAATCATATTAGGTTCAAATTATTTTAATGGAAAAATATTTGAAGATGATGAAGATTCAGATAAATATGCACAGCCAGATTGGTGGCTCGAAGCAACGAGGACGTTGACCCGCAATAGGGGTGGCGCAAATAATGAGAGCAATTATCTTGCGGAGTTATTTGCATTTGTGTTGAGGTATTGCGGGTCAACGGGATAGCTTTGAGAATGTAATTTTTTACCAAATGAAAAAAATAAAAGACAAAAAAATTATTTCTTCAAAGCGTTTGTTACCTGCTGTTGCGTGGGTGGCAATCGCTGACGATGATTTCGTTTTTAGAAATGGAAAATACTGCTTACGAGTTGAGCGGATGGATAAAAAGTATTGGTGGTGGTGTGTGTATAATGGAAAGGAATATGCAGGATTTGACGAGCCAAGAGCAAAAACGGAAATGGAGGCGAAATTACTTGCTGAATTGTGCTTTCTCCGTGCGTGTGCAAGCAATAGCAGGTAACGTTTTGCGTGTATGAGCAGTGGCACTTATACAACGTTCAATTTGACCACAAAACTTTCTGTGCCATTGCTTATACACGCTGTTATAAGCTGGTGCGGTTTAAAAAAATAAAGCAGATATGGACTTACAAAAAATTAGAGATTGGTTTGATTCCGAAGAAGGTAAAAAGAGTATTGCTGACTTTTCCGATAAAATTAATAGAGAAGAAGAAATAAAAACCAAACAACTTGAAAGGTTTAATAGGTTAGGAAAGTTTGAACAATTTACTGAAAAAGTGATTGCTAAATACAATAGTGATAAATACAGAGATAGTTGGTATGGTAGAGGTATTGAACCACCCGAAGATTTATTTTGGTTTTTATTTCATTATGCCGAAAAGTATGGTAGAGAATGTAATGAAGAAGAGTGGAAGCAATACGGTAATATGTTTTCATCTGCTTTATTTTTTTGTAACGGATATTACTTTAATAGAATGGATGGTCAAGGTAGCGTAATTCACGTTACGAAGCAGGAATGTAGCACTTGCTTATAACGTTCTGCGGGTTTATTTTGTTGGTTTGCTTCCCGCAAAAATAAAAAGGCAAACCAATGGAATTAAACCCGCTTGTTATTGGCTGATGCAAATGGGCGGCTGTTTTTTTGAATAGAAACTTTTAAATTGAAATATAATGTCAAGAGTAATAACATTTAGCAGAAAATTTCCTTCGTATCATCCCGAAAAAGGAAATGAAACATATTTTGTAGAGCAATTATATAATTCACTTTATGAAAAAAGTGGAGATTGGTCTGATGCAATAGACCCCGATGGGAAAAATACTTCTTATGTAATACCATTGAATCATTCTATTGCCGATAAGAAGCACCATACAATAAGAGAAGGAAGGCGTTGGGAAGTTGGGGATAAATTTTCTCCGAGAGTTTGGAGTGATACGCCATATAAAAGCAAACAGATAATTATTGCTCCAGACATTGAGATAAAAAAGATTTGGGACATTGAGGTTAGTATTAACGATTACGGAATAAAAACTATTTGTGTAAGTGGAAAAACATTTGCAATAATCGGAGAGCAAATTATCGGTAATGGTAAATTACAGAAGTTGGCAAAGAATGACGGATTGACAACGATACAATTACATCATTGGTTTAACAAGCCGATGGAAGGACAAATAATATGCTGGAACGAAAGCATAAAATATTGATGGTGTTTGTATTGGCTGCTGCCCATTTGCATTTGCCAATAACGGTATTTGGGTTTGTGATAGTTTTATTTTGCTCTCACAAATGCCTGATTGAAAAACTGAACTTTATTATTAACAACTAAACATAAATTGAAAATGGAAAAGCAAAATAAAATTTCATCAAACCCTCGTGTTATGCGAAGGGCAAAAAAATTAAAATTATTCGTGTGGGAGGATGTTCTTCGTGATTATTCAACAGGGATAGCGTTTGCTTATGCAGAAAATTCAATAGAGGCAAGAAAACTTATGCTTGAAAAGCTTGGTTATAATCACGAAGATTTGTGTGGAGAGCCAAGAGAAGTAAATGCAAAGGAGGGATTTGTCAAATACGGAGGTGGGTAATTTTTTTGCCTTTTGCATAACGGTGAGGCATAAACGCAGTTTTGACCTTATACCCCTAAAAATAACAGGAATAAGGGCAAAATTGTTCGTTTTATGCCATGTTATAAAATCGTTGTTTTTCTTCTTTTGGCGGGCTGTTGGATTGAATTTAATCGTTTTGAGTATCAGTAAGTTACACGATTATTGATAAAATAGTGAAAAATAGTTGAAACATATTGCGTGTATATCAAGTATAAGAAGTATATTTGATATATCAAACAACTAAACTAAACAAAATGACAAACGAACAAATGAACCAAACAGTAATCAACAGAGCGCAAGTAATGTTGAAAGATGAAAAAGTAAATTCAATTTACCAATCATTCAAAAACGAAAGCGAAGCAAAGGACTGGATAGTAAAACAAGCATTAATCACATTGCTTTATTCACATGAGGAAAGAATGGCGATGTTGGCAAAAAAGAAAGCACAATTAATATGAAACTACCAACTTTAGACGAGATGATTGGACTTGATAAGTTCAACCTCACAGAAAGCCAAAAGCATGATTGCCGTTCATCGGCAAATCACTGGGGCTTTGAAGAAGCGTTAAGACAAGCGAAAATATTTCAAGAAAAAAACGAAGAAACCAATAAAATACTTGGCAGAGCGAGAGAAGAAGGGGAAAGAAAATTTGGAAGTAAAAAATATAACAGATGAAAAAGAAAAAAATACGACCACGAAATTACAGTTGGTATCTTTTAAAGATAAGAACCAATGAACATGAAAATGAATATTCACCAAGCGGACACGCTATTGCTCAATATGTAGACGGAATTTGGTTTGAAGAGCAAAGCGAAAACAGTTTGGAAGAAACAAGGATTACAATTATTAAAAAACTACAAGAATGAAAAAGAAACCAAAGAATATACATCTAACTGAAAAGGCGATTGAACTACTTTCAATTCAGGCAATAAAAAACGGAACGAACTTTAAAAATTATGTGGAGGGTATATTGGAACGCACGGCTGTTGGGGCTGTTCGCCAAAAGAAGAAAAACAATGTTTTATAACATTTTCTTATACGCAATAGACTTAATTAATTAAATATCAACATGAAACAAGACGATAGATGGAACGCCGTAGATCAGTTCCGGGATTTTATCCGCTTTAGAAGTGGATCAGAAAATACTGCAAAGCATTATGGTAATGCTGTTTTCACTTTTTTGAAATACTTTGAAAATGTAACTCGTCATACTGATATTACGGCAGATCAGATTATTCAATATTTATTGCGTTTTGAAAACCTATCAACCCGTCGCAATGCACATTCTGCGATCAAACTATTTTATAAATTCAAAAGTAAAAACGGCTTTTCTAATAAATTCAGATTCATTCCTTATCCTGAAAAGCCTGACACAATTCCCGATCATATAACCAAAGAGGAGTTTATTAAACTCATGCAAGTTTGTAAAAACAGCAAACACCGTTGTATTTTGATGTTTGGTTTTGATGCAGGGCTAAGAGTTTCTGAAGTTATAAATCTTAAAATTACTGATCTTCATTTTGAGAAAATGAATATTCATATTCGTCAATCAAAAGGTAGAAAAGACAGGATTATCAAATTCACCTCAACACTACGGGGATTTTTAGAAGTTTATTTTTCACAGCACAACCCACAGGAATATGTTTTTAATGGACAGAATAATGAACCGCAATATTCCACTCGTTCCTGTCAACAGCTTTTGAGAAATTATTGTAAGAAGGCAGGAATAAAACATTATAAATTTCATGCGTTGCGCCACGGTTATAGTATGGCGTTATATGAACACGGTTATGGTCTGGACACTATCGGCGAAACATTAGGTCATAATTCCCGAAAGACGACACAGATTTATGCTCGTAAAAACAATAAAGTAATTCAGGGGATTGAGTCCCCATTGGAACAGATAATACAATCGGCACAGGGGCAAAACTTACTTTCTTATGTTTAATCAGCAACTTGACATATTCCAAGTTCATCGCCGGGAAACAAAATCGGAGTGTGAAGAATATTTGAAAGCCAATAAAAAGAGGCTATCAAAAAATTGTCAGGCGCTCTTTGAGGCTTTCATGCGTGGGGACAGGATCAGCACATTTAACAGCCCCGTGGGTGATTTCCGTCGCCGCTGTTGTGATTTAAAGGAGAATGGTATAAGAATTAGCTTTGAGTCAAATGGACGATTTAAAACGTGGTATTTTAGTGATTCTGACAGGATGTTCAACCGTGAATTGTTAATAAAATTACAGGCTCAAAAATCTTTGGAGTTAAAAAAATGAATTACGTTTGGAAAAAATACCTTGCCATGAAGACATTGAATTTACCGACCCCTGTTTCTGAGAGTTTTACTCGCAAGGTATTCTCAAATGAGGCAGGGGTCGTAATATTTATAAAGAAATGAGTACATATTGGGAAAAACTTAAAGACCCGCGTTGGCAAAAGAAACGACTTGAAATTCTTTACAGAGATGATTGGAAATGTGTTGTTTGTGATAATAAAAAGACAACATTGCACGTCCATCATTTTTATTATATAAGGGGTAAAAATCCTTGGGAATATCCTGCTGAACATTTGAAAACACTTTGTGTGGATTGCCATTCTTATTATCATGAACAATTATTAGAATTACAAATGGCGCTCGCTGAATATGATGTTAATGATTTATTTGGAATATTTCTAAATACTACCAAGAATGGATTTGCGGATATAGTAAAAAACTACATTAATTATGAACATGATGCTATTATGAAAATATTAACGACGATAAAAAATAAAAATCATGTCAACTGATCCGGCAGTTCTTTGGTATTTTAATGATTGGGCAGGGGGAACAATTACTCTGTCGCGTTTTCACAAAGGATGTTATGCTGATTTATTACACGCTCAATTTAATACTGGACATTTGTCGATAGATGACATAAAAACTGTTCTTGGATCGGATTTTGGCTCTTCATGGCCTGCCCTCCAAAAAAAGTTTGTCCAGGATGATGAAGGCTTATATTTCAATAAACGCCTTGATTTTGAATTGAATAAGAGAAAAAACTATTCTAATTCAAGAAAAAAGAATAGGAATGGTAAAGGACATATGTCATCACATATGGAAAATGAAAATGATAATAGTTTGTTTAAGGATGATATTTTAAACAAACAAACAAACAAACAAACAAACGTGCGCGAACACGAATTTCAAAAGTATATCCTTGAAAAATGTCCACGAATTTATAAAATGGAGGTACAAATGACTTTTGAAAATAGTGAGACACTGGAATCTAAATACAAAAAAGATGCCGTTTACGGAATTTTATCATCAATGGAAAACTATAAACCCCTATTGAAAAATAATGTTGATGTTTATCTCACCGCAAATAATTGGCTTTCCCGCGACGAAAAAAATCTTCTGCCGGTAAAAAAAGAAATCAAAGCCGGAAAGACCACAGCAGAATGGGAACAAGAATTACGTGCTAAATATCCAAATCCACAACAATGAGCAGGGAACTATTTTTAAATGCCGCAAATTTTATGAGGGTTTCAGAAATGAATCCCTTGGATTTTAAAACGCAACTGGAAGAATTTTTGAAGAATGTTTGTTTACAGAATGATTGGAAAGAAAACGAATATGCGAATAGAAAAATACTTGAACTGTGCCATAAATTTTATAGCCGGAATACTTTCTTAGAAATAATAAATGCCTTTGATTTATTCACGTTAGGAACATTCGATGAAATATTAGACAAGAAATACAAAAAGATTTATTCACTTACTACTGATGTCTTCATTAAGGTTATAAACACTTACAACGACGCAAAACGAAAAGCACTAAATCTGAACACACCTGATACAAGACCAATAATCGAAGAAGATGAAAGAAAAAAAATTATGTTATCATACATTCCTTTTTGGATTAAACTCGATGAAAATTTTAATCCTGAAAAAAAGTATTTGATTGGATCACATTTTAATTACGATCTGTTCATGCGTTGGGGATTGATACCCGAAAGCGAAAGGGGAACGATTAAAACAACACAGGAAAAGAAACGTGGATTTTATGCGGGGTTAGGATCATCATTCAGCGAACTCTACGAGAAACGAATAAAACAGGCAATCATGGATTTAAAACAGTCCGGAAAAACCATGAAAGAAGTTTTATCCCAACAAGAGAATATTGATATTTTATTAAATATTACGACGTGAAAGATTTTAAAATGATAATCGCAATTGATCCGGGCGCAAGTGGTGCAGTGGCAAGTGTGCTATATGATCCAAAAACAAATCAGTCTGCGTCATTGAGAAATTTCGCACTTGGAAATAAAATCAAAACCGAAAAAGGAAAATATAAAAACGTTGCTGTCGGCATTAAAGAAATTCACGATCATTTGAATTATCTTGTACATGATACAACCCATAGCGGACACGTTATTTTTATTGAGAAAATACAAATGTTTCATTCGGATAATGATTCGCCGGGCAAAGCATTTCAGATGCAGAAACTACATAATCATGTTTCACAGTTAATCGGTGCAATGAAAATACGTCAGATGAATTGTATTGAAGTGTTTCCGGGGACGTGGCAAAGTCAACTGAGATTTAAAAAACTGAAATCAAAAACAGACAGAAAAAATTTATATAAGACATTTGCACAGGAAAAATTCCCGTCAATTAAAATGAATCTTAATAATGCCGACGCTTTTTGTATTCTGGAATATGGGCGAATACGATCAATGTTTGAGAGTCAAGCACTTTTTAAATGAGAGAAGATTTTGAAGATAGCGGAGAAACAACCTTAATATCATAAACATGGAATCACTTGAATTGACAATCGTAAATAAATCAGCGAAAACTTTAGGCGATGCTTTTGGAATGGCGCATGGACGCGCTGAATTTTTAGCAAAAAAAATGGATGAATTTCATAACGAAAAAAACAGCACAGCCGAGATGCTCAGATTAATTTCAATAGAATGTGTTTCACCAAATGAATTAGCGTGTATGGCTTTTATGCTTGGTAAAGAAGACATGAAAACGATACTTATGGGTATAATGAGAGAATTTTAATGTATGAAAACCGATACATTCAAAGGCGTGATTGACGTAAATGAAAAAGGAGAGGCTTTCATGTACGGAAAGAATGAACTTATGTATCTGTTCAAAAGCAATCCGGGAAAAAGATTTTATTACACGGCAACGACAAAGAGAAGTTCACAGCAAAACAGGTTCATGCACAAATGGATCGGATTACTTGCCGACCACATAGGCGAGGATTTTGATAAAATGAAAAGGGATTTAAAAGTAAAATCCGGTATGTTATGGGAGGATCATGTTAATGAAGAAACCGGCGAATGTTGGAAAGAATTAAGGAGTACGGCAAGTTTGAGCGTAGAGGAAAATAAAAAATTTCTTGATTGGATGCAGAGATTCGCCGCAGAATTTTATAGGTACGAACTTCCAAATCCCGGCGAAACACAGGCAATTAAATTCACGTAACAAAAACAAATACCAATGTCGAAAAAAACAACAAAAAAGAAAGCGACACCTGCTAAGAAGCCGGTGAAGGCTGAAAAGAAAAGCGCAAAGGCTCCTGAAAAAAAGAAGCCCGAATCAAAAGAGACAGTGAAAAAACCAAAGCTGAACGGCAAACCACCAGAAACCAAAATACCTGTTCAGGCACATTACGATTTGAAAAAGGTAATTCTGGAAAGTGATAATCTTGGTGTAACTGTCAACTGGACTGAATTGCCTCCAAACGCTAATTCTAATTCACAGGATCATATTAGCAAGACGTATGCGGCAATCCCTCATCCGGATTTTATTGTTGCAATGGGTAAGCTGAAATACGCCTTATTACGTTCTACGGGACACATGGACATTGACCGGGAAAGAAAGATGAAGTTCAATCAGGCAAAATTTGAATATGAACCCGTCGAAATCAAAGCATGGGAGACGCTTGAAAAAAGACTTGATATTATTCACGCAGACAAATTAATGCGTACAACAATAACAAGTTTGACTATTTCGGCTAAGGACGAATCAACTATTTTCAACATTCAGGGAAAATATAAAACCGATAGCGGCGCAATTATTTCTTTGAACAGTCCTCAGATTTCCTCAACAGGTGAATCATTCGGTTGTGAAAATGAAGTTTACGCGATGTATCAGGATATTTTTGATGAGACCTGGAAATATCAATTTGAAAATAAACACGCTGAAGCTGTTGAAATGGAACCGAACACAGGATTATTCGATAAAGCGAATCAAACCGTCGAAGAAAAAGAGCCTGTTGAACAGGATTAAACAGGAAAGACCCGGCGCACAAATTAATCGTGTTACCCGCGCCGGGTTTTATTTTAAAAATAACAACAATGATAGACGGTTCACCGTTGCCTTTCAGGAATTACAGTCAGCTTTTATGGAGGCTAAAAAATATTTCGGAAATTGATATATTAATTATGTCTATTGATTATTCCACATATCCGAAAAACTGGAAAACAGAAATCCGTCCTGCAATTTTAAAGAGGGATGAAAACTGTTGTAAATTCTGTGGGATCGAAAACGGCTCACTCATTCATAGATTTGGTAAAGGAAAATATGATTTTCAAATGTGGCCTGAAGGAATGTTAAGTGAAGCATGGGACATTGACGGTAAAAAATGCACGAAAATAGTTTTGACAATAGCGCATCTCGACCATGACAAAACAAATAATTGTTATGAGAATTTGGCGGCTTTGTGTCAGAAGTGTCATTTAACTTTAGACATTAACCAACACAAGACGAACAGAAAATACGGGAGAAATTGGAAAAGAGATCAGCACAAACTTGATATATGACTGAGAAAAAAATCGTATATTGCAAACGATGCGGAAAGAGAAAGTACTCAACTATTTGCCAGAGTTACGAATGTAAAAAGCGATGGAAGAAAACAAAGAAAATAAAGGTGTCACTACCGAAGTTGATAATGCCAACTGGAGAACTTTTATTATTTCAAACAATATGGAATACGCGCCCCCGCGTGTGTGTTATTTCGGACGTTCGCCTGAAACTATTTACAATCAATTCATTCGCTCATATTTTGCCAAAAGGAAACTACAAACTATACGACAGGAATATTGTTCTTATGACACCGGAAAACCACCACAAACAACACAATAGGGCAAAGAGCGACCTGATAAAAGAGAATGAAAACATGAGAATTGAGTACAATGAAAAATTTAAATAATGATTCTGAATAGGCTCGGAAATAAAACCAAAATTGCACAGGAAATACAAAAACATTTCCCTGTACATGATGCATATTTTGAGCCTTTTTTTGGCGCGGGGGGTATGTTTTTTAATAAGCCTAAAGTCAGTCATAATTTTTTAAATGATGTTAATGGGGATGTTTACAATCTATTCAGGACGCTATTAGACAGTAAGGATGAATTAGTCTGGTGGATTGAGAATACTCCAATTGACGAAAAACTATTTAAAGAATGGTATTCCGGCAAACGCGAAAAAACAAATGTTCATAATGCAATAAGATTTTTATTCCTTTCAAATTTCGCATTATACGGAAGGGGATCGACGTTACGGATTGGTCTTGTAAATCCAAAACGAATAATTCTTGAAAATATTAATTATACTTTTAGGCACATAAAATATGCTTATTTTTTTAATTGTGATTTCCGGGAAATATTTAAAAAGATTGATTATAAAACCAACATTGAACGGTGTTTTGTTTATTGCGATCCTCCTTATTTAAACACAGTAAATAATTACGGGAACTCATTTACAGAACAGGATTCATTTGAGTTATTTGAAACATTA
>NZ_DATDPV010000065.1:0-16617 GCF_035292545.1 Flavobacterium sp.
ATCAATTATCCAAATTATTTCACGCCAAATGGAGATGGAATCCATGACACATGGAATATTATTGGATTAAGTTCGCAACCTAACGCAAAAATTTATATATTTGACCGTTATGGAAAACTGATCAAACAAATCAGTCCGACAGGCACAGGAGGCTGGGATGGTACGTATAACGGCCAACTAATGCCGTCGTCAGATTACTGGTTTACAGTGGACTATTTAGAAACAGGAATCAATAAAGTATTTAAAGCGCATTTCTCATTAAAAAGATAAAACCCAATGAATTTTAAAAAGAGGTATATAGTATTATTATTGTTTATATCACAAATGTCTTTTTCGCAAGAAGGGATTGCGGTATATTCAGATTATCTATCTGACAATTATTATTTAATTCACCCTTCAATGGCTGGAGCGGCTAATTGTGCTAAACTTAGGCTTACCGCACGTAAACAATGGTTTGGACAAGAAGATGCGCCTCAAATGCAGACCGCCAGTTTTAATGGCAGGGTAGGAGAAAAGTCTGGTGCGGGAATAATCATTTTTAATGATAAAAATGGATATCATTCTCAAAAAGGAGTTAAGCTTACTTATGCGCATCATATTATGTTTTCCAGAGATGAAATCGATTTAAATCAATTGTCATTTGGTATAAGCGGAGCACTAATTCAAAGTCAGCTTGATGAAACAGAATTTTTCAATTCACCACAATATGATCCTGTTGTAGCCGGATATGTTCAAAAAGATTCTTATTTCAATTTTGATATTGGAGCGTCCTATAATTATTTAGATTTTTATGCGCATTTGACGGTTAAGAATGCCGTAGAAACTAGGAGAGATATATATACTGAATATGAAAGTGATAATCTAAGAAAAATTATCGTTAGTGCCGGTTATGTTTTTGGAGATGAAGACCGTTTATTATGGGAGCCTTCTGTAATGTTTCAATCTGTTAGTCAGACTACGGAAAAATCAATTGATGTAAATTTAAAAGTTTATAAAAGTTTAGATTTTGGTAGACTTTGGGGAGGATTGTCCTATAGAAGAAGTTTTGATGGTGCTGAATTTCAAGATGGGAACGGTATTTCAACACAAAAATTGCAATACATCACTCCAATTGTTGGCGTAAATTATAAAAATTTTATGTTTGCTTATACTTATTCAAGTGTAACGGGAGCTGTGAAATTTGATAATGGTGGTTTTCACCAAATTACATTAGGGATGAATCTTTTCTGTAAAAGAGAGAAATACGAATGTAAGTGTCCGGCAATTAATTAATTGTGATATTAATATTAATTCAGTCCCGATTTTAATCGGGACTATTTTTTTTAGACTATGCTGATAAAATCTGTAAATGGAAAAAGTCCTTCTATCCCTGAAGATTGTTATGTTGCAGAAAATGCAACAATAGTAGGCGATGTAACTTTTGGTGCTTCTTGCAGTGTTTGGTTTAATGCCGTCATTCGTGGCGATGTACATTATATTAAAATTGGAAATAAAGTCAATATTCAAGACGGCGCCATTATTCACTGTACTTATCAAAAGCATCCGACGATTATTGGAAATAACGTTTCTATAGGCCATAATGCCATTGTTCATGGCTGTACGATACAAGATAATGTTTTGATTGGAATGGGAGCTATCGTGATGGATAATTGCGTTATAGAAAGCAATTCGATTGTTGCGGCGGGCGCAGTGATTACACAAAATACGGTAGTTGAATCCGGTACCATTTGGGCAGGAGTTCCTGCAAAGAAAGTCAAAGATTTAAATAAGTCTGATTTTGCCGGAGAAATCGAACGCATCTCGAATAATTATGTAATGTATTCGAGTTGGTTTAAGATTGAAAATAAAAATTACGACGAAAATCAGGAGGGGATATAAGCGGGAATGTCGAAAATCGCGCTTTAAAAATCCTTTTCAATTACGGGGTATTTATTATTTAATATATCTGAGAGGACTTTAGGATCTGCATTAGTATAGAAGATCTGGCTACTGTTACCAGAAGTATTAAATCCTATTTTTTCCTTTAAAATATGTTGTGTCTGTCTTGCGACAGCTTCACCCGAATCGATAATTTGTATATTATTGGGTAATATTTTTTTGATTTTCGGAATCAAGTATGGAAAATGACTGCATCCTAAAACCAAATAATCAATATTGGCTTCAATCATAGGAGTAAGGTAGGTGGAAAGTAATTTGTCCATTTCCGGGGAATCAATGTCTCCGTTTTCAATCAACTCTACTAGCCCGTAGCCTATTTGCTCGATGATTTTTGTATCTTGATATACTTCAACTGTTCTGTTGAAAAGTTCGCTGCTAAGCGTGCCTTTTGTTGCGAGAACTCCAATGGTTTGTGTTTTTGAATTGTGAGCAGCGGGTTTTATCGCTGGTTCGATACCAATGAAAGGAACATCGTATTTAGCCCGTAATTCTTTTATGGCATTGGTGGTTGCGGTATTGCATGCGACTACTATGATTTTACAGTTCATTTCCAGAAGCAGTTCCGTATTCTTCATGCTAAGGGCAATAATCTCTTCTTTAGATTTTCGACCATAGGGAGCATTCTTACTGTCTGCAAGATAAATGGTGTTTTCCTCTGGTAATAATTCATGGATGGCTTTCCAAATAGAAGTTCCGCCAATGCCGGAATCAAACAGGCCTATAGGTTGGTTGTTATTCATAAAAACAAATATAAAAAAAAACTGCTCAAATTGTTTGAGCAGTTTTTAAATATTTATAAAAATTCTAGATTAGAAACCTAAATCTTTTTTAACGTCAGCTGTAATTTCTGGTCCGTCAGCAAGTAAAAGGCCTTCTGAATTTAATATATATTGGTACCCTTTTGCTTTACCTACTTTTTGAATAGAAGTTTTTATTTTTTCATAAATAGGTTTAGTAATATCTTGTTCTTTTTGTTGCAATTCTTTTTGAGCATTGTCTCTGTAATCAACAATTCTTTTTTGCATTTCTTGAACTTCTTTAGAACGATCTTCGTTTATTTTGTCACCAACCGTTGCTGCTTCAGATTCGTATTTTTTAAGTTTAGTTTGGTACTCATCAACCATTGTTTTATACTGAGCATCATAAGTGGTACTCAATTTTTCTAATTGTTTTTGAGCTTCAAGCATGGCTGGCATTTTTGCCATAATTTCACTAACATTTACGTGAGCTGTTTTTTGCGCATTTGCAACTTGGCTTGTTCCCAAAAATAAAACGGCTGCTATTAGTAAAGATTTCAATTGTTTCATCATTTTAAAGTATTAATTAATTTATTGGTTTCTATTCGGTTTTATTCTCTTTTAATTTGTCTTCTTTTGCTTTTTTTGCTGCTTCTCTATCTTCTAAGATCTTTTTCTTTCTGTCTTCAATCGCTTTTTTTCTATCCTCTAAAGTCTTTGCTTTAGCGTCAGCAGTTTTCTGTTTTGCATCATCAGTTGCTTTATTATCATTTGCTTTGTCGACTTCTTTATTGTCATTAGCAGGAACCGTGCCATTTTTTTTTGCTTCTTTTTCAGCTATCAATTTTTTTCGTCTGTCTTCGGCTGCTTTTTTCTTTTCTTCAGCTGCAGCTTTTCGGTCAGCCATCAATTTTTCTCTTGCGGCTTTTTTATCGTCCAGTATCTTTTGTCTTTCGGCCAAAGCTGGATTGGCATCTTCCAGATTTTCTTTATATTCTTTAGCTTCTTCTGCTTTGAGCTGCTTTTTGGTCAATTGCTCTCTTTTTTCTGCTCTGGTTATTGCTCGAATTACCCGGTCGCTGATATCAAATCTTTTGGCAGCAAACAGCATTGTTAAATCGGAGGATTTGTCGAATATGAAATCATATTTTTGTGCCTCTGAAATATCCTGAACTGCTGTAAAAACCTGATCTTGGATAGGTTTTATCAATACTGCTTTCTGAATGATTAAATCTCCATTCGAACCAAATCTTTTTTGCTGATAATCTAATAATTCGGTTTCAAGGAACTTAATCTCTTCTTGTCTTTCATCGATAAGTTCTTTTGTTAGTAAAACTTGTTCTGTTTTTAAGGCGTCTTTAAGTTTAACGATTTCGTTTTTCTTTACCTCAACCTCTTGTTTCCATTGTTGCGCTTTTTGTTCTAATTGGTTTTTTGCTTCTGTATAGTCCGGAACATTTTGTAAAATATATTCCATGTCTATATAGCCAATTTTAACACCTCTGGTCTGCGCTTGAGTTGTCGACGAAGCTGCTATTGTTAAAAACAATAATAAAAAATGTTTTCTCATAACTTAAAAATTGTATTAGAAAATATTATGCCAAGCTTTATTTTAGAATTGTTGCCCAATGATAAAATGAGTTTCCCATCCATTTGGTTTTGTCATACCCTGAATTGGAAGTGCATCAAATCCGTAACCAAAATCGATACCTAGTAATCCAAAGGCAGGCATATAAACTCTTAAACCAAGCCCCGCAGAACGTTGCAAGACAAATGGGTTGTATTCTTTAAAGGTCTCATAAGCTGCACCGCCTTCAATAAAGGTAAGCGCATATATAGAAGCCGCCGATTTCAATGTTATTGGATATCGCAATTCTAGTGAAAATTTATTATATACTGTAGCGCCATTTTGGGCTCCAGCTTGAGGTTTTCCTTGTTCAACAGTTGGCGTCAAGGATTGATTTGGGTATCCTCTTAAACCAATTACCTCACGTCCATCTAATGCAAAGTTAGCCAATCCGTCGCCACCAAGAAAGAATCTTTCAAATGGAACTAAACCTCTATCCTGATTATAAGCACCAAGGAATCCAAATTCACCTAAAGAACGAAGCACTAATTTACCATAAATTTTTGTATACCAGTCCGCTTTGAACTTAATTTTGTAATATTCCAACCAATTAAATTTCTTTTGATCCACTTTTGCTTGGTCAACATCAGCGTCTGCAGGGCTGGTAGCTCTAACCAAAACATCTAATCCATTAACAGTTTCGGTCATAACATATTCTCCCGGTGCAACCCAATTTTCATTTGCATCGAAATAACCTACTCCTGCATTTCTTAATTTATAAGCATCCTGATTCTTTAAATTACCATAATCTATACCATTAAACAATGAATAAGGAGGCGTGAATTTTGCCGAAACGCTAAATTCAGATCCATATGTTGGAAATATAGGATTCAACCCTTTGTTGTTTCTGCTTAATCCAACGGTGTATGCAAAGTTTCTGGAAGCTCCATTTCCGAAAGTAAATAATCCAGTGTTATAATTATTTAAATCATAATATTGAAAACTTATTGAATTTGACAAAACAAATGAATCATCTGGAACGGATAATCTTTTCGCAAGTCCTACAGAAACTGACAGGATGTTAAAACTTTTGTCTTTATCTACGCGTCTGGTTTGATAGTTATTCAGGAATTGTTTGCTGTAAGACAAAGAGGTGCTGAATTGTATTGGTTTTTTTCCTCCAAACCATGGTTCAGAAAACGACATACTGTACGTCTGAAAATAAGAACTTCCTTGTAAACGTAAAGATACTTTTTGTCCATCACCCATTGGAAGTGGTTTGTATGCCTCTTTATTGAAAAGATTGCTCATCGAAAAGTTGTTAAAGGATAATCCCAACGTACCGATGAAACCGCCTCCGCCATAACCTCCCTGAAGTTCAATTTGACTTGATCCTTTTTCTACAAGTTCATATTCGATATCAACAGTACCTGCTGCCGCATCCATATTTTTGAAATTTGGTTTAATCGCTTCCGGATCAAAAAATCCTAATTGTCCAATTTCACGAATGGTTCTAACCAGTTCGTCTTTGCTATATTTTTGGCCTGGTTTTGTTCTTAATTCACGGTAAATTACTTTGTCGTTTGTTTTGTCATTTCCAATAACGGTAATTTTATTGAAATAAGTCATAGGACCTTCAGTTACCCTGATTTCAAAATCAATAGTGTCATTCGCTGTTTTTACTTCAACAGCATTAATGTTAGAATACAAGTATCCGTTGTTTTGGTATAGATTGGTAATATCTTCACCGTCAGGTTTTGTTTTATCGGCAATTCTTTTTTCAAGTAGAACTCCATTATATACATCTCCTTTTTTAACTCCAAGTACTCTGCTTAAACCTTGATCGGAGTAAACCGTGTTTCCTAAAAACTTGATGTCTCCAAAGTAATATTTATTTCCTTCTTCAATGTTTATATTAATCGATAAATCATTTTTGTCTTTGTTAAAAATGACGCTGTCAGAAACAATTCTGGCATCCCGATATCCTTTTTCTTTATACTTATCAATGATTTTTACTAAATCTTCCTTGTATTTGTCTTTGATGAATTTTGAACCTTTCCAAACGCGTAAAACATTTTTTTGTTTGGTGTTTGACATCGTTTTGCGAAGTTTCGCATCGGTAAATTTTTCATTGCCGTTAAATGCGATTTCTTTTATTTTAATCTTGCTGCCTTTATCGATAGCGATAAGCATTTTTACCTGATTGGTTGTATCCGGAACCGTATTGATGTTTACTTTAGCATTGTAATAGCCATCTTTTCTATATTTATTTTCAATATAGTTTTTAGTGGTAGTGATTAAGTTTTCATTCACCACTTTGCCTTTGGTCAATCCGTTATCTTTGATTAAAACCTCTGTTTTATTTTTCTTAATTCCTGTGAATTTTACCTCGCTCAGCTTTGGTAATTCTACGATTTTTAGTTCAAGGAAGATGCTGTCGCCTTGAATTTTATTGACATAAAAATCAATTTCGCTAAAAAGACCCAACTTGCCCAATTTCTTGATGGCATTGCTGATTTCTTCTCCTGGCACGGTGATTTTTTGCCCTTTTTCAAGTCCGGCAAAAGTGACAACAGTTTGTTCATTGAAACTTATTTTGCCCGTAACGTCTACATCGGCTAAAATGTATTTTGTTCCTTGATCAAAAGGAACCCTTTCTTGGGCTTTTATCTGAGAAATACTTCCAAAAAGTAATAGGGTAATGAAGATTTTTACGCTTTTATTTAACACTAAAAAATTATTTAATTTGTTCACTTGTTTTTCCAAATCTACGTTCTCTTTTTTGATAGCTAATGATTGCCTCATACAAATCTTCATCTTTAAAGTCTGGCCATAAAACATCCGTAAAATACAACTCTGCATAGGCGATTTGCCATAACAAAAAGTTGCTGATTCGGTGCTCTCCGCTGGTTCTGATTAATAAATCTACGTCTGGTAAATTTTGCGTGTAAAGATGCTGATTAATAATTGATTCGTCAATACTGTCTATTGAAATTATATTATTTTTAACTTTATTACTAATGTTCTTCACCGCATTTATGAGTTCTTCCCGTGAGCCATAGCTTAAAGCCAGTGTCAATACCATTCTGGAATTGTCTTTGGTCTTGCTGATTACTTCGTGAAGTTCTTTTTGTGCTGATTTTGGTAACAGATCAAGATTGCCAATTGAGTTCAATCGGATGTTGTTGTCTTGAAGTGTTTTAAGTTCGTTTTTTAATGATTTTATTAATAATTTCATTAAAATATCGACCTCTAATTTTGGTCTATTCCAGTTTTCTGTAGAAAAAGCATATAGGGTTAAGTTCTCCACACCGAGTTTGGCGCAAGTTTCTACAACGGTTCTCACGGATTTTGTTCCGCTTTCATGACCAAAAGCCCTTAGCAAACCTTTTTGTTTAGCCCAACGACCATTACCATCCATAATGATAGCAAGGTGTTTGGGTAAATTATTTTTATCTATACTGTCTATTAAACTCATTTTTTATTCTGCACAATAACATGGTTTGTTCCCAAAGGTGTACGTAAGTGTTAATCCTGTAAAAACATACCAATCGTTACTATTAATATTCCCAAATTTTAAAGTTTCCAAATTCTTGTTCTTCGGATTACTTCCATCTATATTATCTGTAAAAGTATATCTTGCCCCAACCTCAAATCCTAAGATAAAATGCGGCATGATATTCGATTTCAATCCTACTGTCATCGGAATGGCAAAACCTCCGTCAGCATAATCCACTTTTGTTTCGCCGCCAACAATAAACAGCTGGTCATAGCCAAAATAACTTACGCCTGAATATACATAAGGTGTGATTTTCTTTTCGATATCATGTAAATTGAAATCAAAAAAGTTAAATTCAAAGCCTAAAGATACTTCTTTTATGGTATTTTCAAAACTATAGCCTCTTTCGTTTCTCCCGGGAGTTTTTGCATCACGGTCATCCGAAGTGATCTTTGACTGTGTATAGGAAAATCTCCAGGAATGTCTGGGGCTTTTATTCCATTTGTATAAAACACCTAAAGCCGGTTCATTTGGCGCAATATAACTTGTCGGACCAATATCTCCAATATAATTGCTGCCCCCAAGAAATACGCCAACTTCGTGAATTTGTGCATTTATTGAAGTTAGGCCAAAAAAGCAAAAAAGCAAAACGAAAATTCTATTCATGATTTGAAAATAGCGTGCAAATATAATAATTATGACTACTAATCAGACATCAAATTAGTATTTCTGTTAAATTATATTTATTCTGGTTTTTAAAAAATTGATTTTATCCCTAATTGAATAAAATAAGAAACGAAAATTATAGCTATTGTAGTATAAAAGAGCATCAAAATAAGGTTAATTTCTTTTGTCTTCACCCCAAAGTAATTTGTTTCTAAGGGTTTTCAGGAAAGTTTCTTCGGGAATTTCGACCATGTTTATTTTGAAAGGGGTTTTCTTAATAGTCAAAATCGATTCGTTTTTTATGGAAGCAATTCTGGAATCCAAAGAAACTAAATAATGGTCTTCCCGTCCGGAAACTTTCAATCGGATTTCGGTTTTGTCAGGAATAACCAATGGTCTTGCATTTAAATTATGCGGGGCAATGGGAGTGATGACCAGACTTTTTACATCGGGAGTCAAAACCGGTCCGCCACAACTCATAGAATAGCCGGTGGAACCTGTTGGGGTAGAGATTATTAAGCCATCAGCCCAATAGGAATTCAGATATTCGCCGTTCAAGGAAGTTTCTATAGTAATCATCGAAGCGGTATCTTTCCGACTCACGGTAATCTCGTTCATCGCAAAATTAATTTCCTGAATTTCAGGATTTTTTGGAGAACAGCTTAAACTCAATAATGTTCTTGGGGAAATAGTGTATTTTTTGTCGATTACAATTTGTAAAAATCGCTCGATATTCTCTTTTTGAACTGTTGCTAAAAAACCCAGCCTTCCTGCGTTTATTCCCAGAATTGGAATCCCGGAATTTCTAACCAATGTAGCTGCTCGAAGAATAGTTCCGTCGCCGCCAATACTAATCAGCATGTCAAAACTCGAATTCAATTCTTCATGTGATGTAAAGGTTTTGTAGCCGTTTTTCAGGAGTCCTTTTTCATAAAGCATCTTTAAAAAAGCTGCTTCGATAACCAATTCGATATTATTTTTGTTTAAAAAAACAAATATGTCATTAATAATAGGTTCTGTTCCGTTCTGATAATACTGTCCGTAGATGGCTACTTTCATAAATTACATATTTAAATATTTATCCAAATAATCCGATCGTTCTTTCAAACTATTCAAATAATTATCTTCCTGATGTTCCGAAACGATTTCATAACTAAATCGTCTGAAAGTCTGGATAATCTCATTCATCCCGCCCAATGCCATTTTTATGGTAACTTGAACCATTTCGGACGTGGCTTCCGATATAAACAAGCCTAAAACTTTTCCATTATTGCTTTCCACAATTTGAATAACCTGACTCATGGAAAAATCAATGATGTTTTTTTTGACTATAATAATGCCGCCTTGTTCTTTTAAAAAGGGAGTTTCATAGAAAAACTTAATAATATTTGTTATCTCATAGTAGCCTACATATTTATTGGCATCATCAAGAACTGGAATGATATTGGTATGGTTGCGGGCAAAAATTTCTAAAACATCAAGCCAAATCATATTGGTTCGGGCATAAAAACCTTCTAAAGCATAACGATAGTGTTTTATTTTTTTGTCAGATTCAAAAGTTTCAGCATCATCTGCTGCGAGGCTTCCAATATAGATGCCGTCTTCCAATACAGGAAAATGCGAAAAAGGTGCTTTCGCAAAAAAATCCTGAACAGATTCGATAGATTCTAAACTGTCTATCGCCTTGTAATCATTGTCGATATATTCTGTAATTTCTAGCATAAAAAATTTGTCCCTAATCGACTGCAAAATAATCAAAATTTAGCACAAAACACCGTGTTTAACTTTGTATTTTTGTGGTAAATTAGGCTAAAACCCATTTGTAAAAGTATTCTCATGACAAAATTAAGCGTAAATATCAATAAAATAGCCACTTTAAGAAACGCGCGTGGTGGTAATGTACCTGATTTATTGCAGGTTGCAAAAGACATTCAGAAATTTGGCGCACAAGGAATTACCATTCATCCGCGACCTGACGAACGTCATATTCGCTATCAGGATGCCCGCGATTTGAAATCGATTGTGTACACCGAATACAATATAGAAGGGAATCCCGATAAAAAATTCATCGATTTAGTGTTGGAAGTGAAACCGACACAAGTGACTTTGGTTCCCGATGCCATCGATGCCATTACCTCAAACGCAGGTTGGAATACCATCAAACACAAAGATTTTTTAAAAGAAATCGTACAGGAATTTCAAAGAAACAACATCCGAACTTCGATATTTGTCGATCCGGTTCTTGAAATGATTCAGGGCGCCGCAGCCATTGGAACCGAAAGAATAGAATTATACACCGAAGCTTTTGCTCACGAGTACGGTTTGGGAAACAAAAACGGAATCCAGCCTTATATTGCTTCGGCAAATCTGGCCAACGAATTGGGATTGGGAATTAATGCCGGACATGATTTGAGTTTGGATAATATTCAGTTTTTCAAACAAAATATTCCAAATTTATTGGAGGTTTCCATCGGTCATGCGCTAATTTCTGAAGCCATTTATCTCGGATTGGAAAATGTGGTAAACATGTATTTACAAAAATTAAAATAAAATAATTTGGGCGTGACCACAAGGGTCGGGCTGTATGCTGCAAGTCCTCGCAAAACTCCATTTCATTCCGTTTTGCTGCGGGCTTTCCACTACCATCCCTCACGCAAAAAAACTAAAGCTAAAAATGATGTTATATTCAAAAATAGAAGGCGAAGGAAAACCGTTAGTAATTCTTCACGGATTCCTCGGCATGTCCGATAATTGGAAAACCCTTGGCACACAATATGCTCAGGAAGGTTTCCAGGTTCACATGCTTGATTTACGCAACCACGGACGAAGTTTCCATTCGGAACAGTTTGATTATGAAGTCATGGTTCAGGATGTTTTGGCTTATTGCGAAGCAAACAATCTGATATCCATCAATATTCTCGGACATTCTATGGGTGGAAAAATCGCGATGCTTTATGCGACAACTTATCCGGAAAAAGTTGAGAAATTAATTGTGGCTGATATCGGGCCTAAATTTTATCCACAACACCATCAAGCCATTTTAGAAGGACTGAATGCCGTAGATTTTTCTCAAAAACCAACACGAACCGAAGTAGAGGAAACGCTGGCTAAATATATCACGGATTTCGGAACCCGTCAGTTCTTAATGAAAAGCCTGTATTGGAAAGAACCTGGTCAATTAGCGTTTCGATTTAATCTGGATGTTTTCAATAAAAGCATGGAACAAATTGGAACGGCACTTCCCGAAAATGCCATTTTCGAAAAATCAACCTTATTTCTTCGCGGAGCAAATTCAAATTACATTTTAGAAGAAGATTTTTCAACAATCAAACATCATTTCCCAACGGCTGAAATCATTACCATTAAAAATGCAGGACATTGGCTGCATGCTGAAAATCCAGAAGATTTCTATCAGGCGACAATTTCTTTTTTAAAATAAAAACAATAAAAAAACCTTTTCAATTTCTCGAAAAGGTTTTTTTTTATTGTTATGAAAAACTAAAGTTTAGTTTTTCATAATTTTTAAAGTTTGAGTAGCGCCTAAATCATTAGTTGCTTTTAGAACGTAAGCCCCCGTTTGAAGAGAAGACAAATCTAGAGTCACATCATTTAAAGCACTGAATTTAGAGTGATAGACTTGTTTTCCTAAAATGTCAAAAACAGTTACTTCATTAATTGTAGCTCCCGTCAATTGAATGGTGCCATTGGTTGGGTTTGGAGTAGCCATGATTTGTTTTATGGTATCGAAATCATTTACGCCAAGGGTTCCGCTAAATTTAAAAATTCCGCCTGTTGTTGAATTTGTGTTAAAGCCACCACACCATCCGGTACTTCCGTTAATAAACGAAACATAACCTCTTTGTGTTCCGGTATCAATAGTAGTCCAAGTTAAGCCGTTATTAGAACTATAGGCAGAACCCGCAACCGAAGGAGGTGTTGCGTTAATTCCTGTGGCTACAATTGTTGTTGTGTTAGGGATATAAGATAGGGCTCTGTTGTAACCTCCGGTGTAATTTGCAGCAGGACTCCAAGTAGTGCCTCCGTTTGCTGTAGTATATAACTTATATGTGGCACCTGTATCTAATGTTCCTAAAATAACACCATTATTATTGTCGCTAAAATAAACTTTGCCATTCACTGCAAGACTACCAAAATCAGAAATAGGGGTTGAAAGTTTTGTCCAAGTAACGCCCATATCAGTAGTACGATATAGTTTACCTTTGTTAGTTGTAAACCACATAGAATTTCCGGCAGCTATTACTCCGCCATTATAACCATATTCTCCAATTCCAGGGTTTTCTATGGAAGCTCCAGGAACAGCTGTCCAAGTTGTGCCGCCGTCAATAGTTTTATAAACTTCAAAATCGATGCCGACTGGATCTCCTACAGTTATGCCATTATTTGCATCAAAGAAATGGACGCCATTAAACCAGGATTGGTTGGTAGTCACGTATGCAGTGGGATTTTGTTGTGTCCAAGTAAGACCACTGTTAATAGTTTTCCATACGCCTCCAAGTCCAATGTTATTATCAAAAGCACCAACCCAAGCAGTTGTACTGCTAACAGGCGAAATATTCGTAAGACTAAGAGTAGTATTGCCAACATTTACAATGCCGGGAGTCCATGTGGTACCGCCATTCGCGGTTCTTGTAAACTCTTGAATATTAGCTCCTGCAACGCCGTCATAGGCCAGAGCCCAAACGTTGTTGACATCAACTATTTTGATTTCACTTATTCCCCGGCTAGGTGTAGTAAAACCGGTGTTTTGGGTTACCCATGACTGAGAATAAATAGATCCGCTTGCGAATAGGAACAATAAAGAAAGTAATAATTTTTTCATAATTTATTGAATTAATTGTTATTGTTTTCTCAAATATATGTATAATATCTTGATTTACATGTTCATAAGCATGAATAATATGTATTTTCTCATTAAATAGGATGATTTTATAATTTTGGTGTTTAATATTTAAAATTTATTTTTATATTTAGATTTAAAAAACAAAACACTATGAATTTAATAATCAGAATTTTATTAACGGCAGTTTTAGTAATGCTAATTGACTATTTTATGCCAGGGATTACGGTGGCTAATTTCACAACATCGGTCATTGTTGCTGTGGTTTTAGGATTACTTAATATTTTTGTAAAACCGCTAATAGTGTTGTTTACACTTCCGGTTACCATCATAACTTTAGGTTTGTTTCTTTTAGTTATTAATGCAGCGATGATATTATTATGTTCAGAAATTGTAGGAGGTTTTAATGTTAACTCATTTTGGACAGCTTTACTTTTTAGTATCATCCTTTCCGTTTTACAATCGATCATGTATCGGTTAACTAATGGGGATAATTAAAAATATTTTGTAAGTAAGATATATTCAACGTTAAAATTCAATATCCTAAAAACTTGGTTGGGTTGCAAAAATGTTATAATTTTGCAACCCAATTTTATTATGTAAATTAAGAAAGAAAATGGATATCAAAAGAGTAGCAATAAACGCTGTAAATGAAGTGATTGTAATGACAGTTGTTCCAATGGATTACAAAGGTCAGGTGCAAAAAAGAATAAATGAAAAAATGCCTTTAGCCACCGTTAAAGGATTTAGAAAAGGGGCCGTGCCAAAAGATCTTGTTGAAAAACAATATGGTAAAGCCATCAAAATAGAAGAAGTTGAAAAAGTAATAGATTTGGCACTTAGCCGTTTTGTTCAGTCAGAGAGATTAAATCTTCTTGGCACACCACTTCCTAAAATCAATGAAAACTTTTCTTGGGATGAAGATGAGTTGGTTTTTGAATATGAAATTGGTTTAGTTCCGGAATTTGAAATTGATTTAGAAGCAAAAAATGATATTGTAAAATATGTGATTTCTGCTGATGATGAAATGATTAACGAGCAAGTAACCCGTATCCAAAAACAATTCGGAAAAGCAATTCCTCAGGATGTGGTTGATGCCAACTCTGATGTAACCGGAACATTCACAAACGAAGAAAAAGGAATCAATAATACAACCACTTTTTCTTTAGATATTTTTAAAGATAAAAAAACAGCCGAAAAATTCATTGGTAAAAAAGTAGGTGATGTGGTAACAATCAATACAAAAGGTTTATTTGAAGATGTTCACCAATTAATGGATTTCTTAAAAGTAAGCCACGATGAAGTGCATACTCTTGAAGTGGATGTAGATTTTACTATCGAAGCAATCAATGCTGCTGAATTAGCAGAATTGAACCAAGAATTGTTTGACAGATTATTCGGAGCAGGAAATGTAGCTACTCTTGAAGAATTGAAAGCAAAAATCAAGGAAGATGCTGAAAGTCAATTCGCACAACAAGCAGACCAAAAATTAATGAGTGATGTAACCGATTTCTTAATCGAAAACACCAAATTTGATTTGCCATCTGAATTCTTAAAAAAATGGTTGCAAACCGTTGGCGAAAAACAACTTACTCCAGCGGAAGCTGAAGTAGAGTACGCAAGATCAGAAAAAGGATTGCGTTTTCAATTAATCGAAGGAAAAGCATTGGCACAAAGCAACATTCAAATCACTTTTGAAGATTTGAAAACGTTTACTACAAATGCAATTCGTCAGCAAATGGCACAATTCGGACAAACAAATCCTACAGATGCAGAAGTGCAGGGGATTGTGGCGAAAGTATTATCAAACCAGGAAGAAGTAAAAAAACTTTCAGATCAGGTAGTAGGAGAAAAAATGCTAAACTTATTCAAAGAAAAAGCAAACGCAAAAACTAAAGAAGTTTCTTACCAAGAGTTTATTAAAGAATCATACGGAGAATAAATTTTAGAAAAAATCAGTATCTTTGAGCGTCAAACGGAATAGTTTGGCGCTTTTTTCTGTTTAATAAAAAAAGATAAAATACTATGAACTACGGTAAAGAATTCAAAAAATTTGCTACAAAACACCACGGTGTTAACAGTATGTATTATGATAAAATCGTAAATACAATGACGCCACAGGGGATGACTCCATATATTATAGAAGAACGCCAATTAAATATCTCTCAATTAGACGTTTTTTCAAGATTGATGATGGACCGGATTATTTTCCTTGGAACCGGAATTGACGATCAGATTGCGAACATTGTTCAGGCGCAATTATTGTTTTTAGAAAGTGCCGATGCGTCAAAAGATATTCAAATCTACATCAATTCTCCAGGCGGAAGTGTTTATGCAGGATTGGGGATTTACGACACTATGCAATACATCAAACCTGATGTGGCAACAATTTGCACAGGAATGGCGGCATCAATGGGAGCAGTTTTGTTATGTGCAGGAGCTGTCGGAAAACGTTCTGCTTTGCCACATTCAAGAGTGATGATCCACCAGCCATCTGGTGGAGCACAAGGGGTTGCGACAGATATGGAAATCAACTTGCGTGAAATGTTGAAACTGAAAGAAGAATTGTATAAAATTATTTCACAACATTCAGGTCAGACTTATGAAAAAGTACATTTGGATAGTGAGCGCGATTATTGGATGATTGCCGATGAAGCAAAAACATATGGAATGATTGATGAAGTGTTGAGAAGAAGTTAAATTAAAATAGTACAAGGTTTAAGTTTTGAAGTTCAGGTAACTTTAAATTTTAAGCTTTAAAGAAAGAAAAGATGGCGAAAGAAGTATTAGAATGTTCATTTTGTGGTAGGAAAAAACCAGAAACCAATTTATTGATTGCTGGAATTAATGCACACATTTGCGACAAATGTATTGAGCAGGCACACGGAATTGTAATTGAAGAATTAAAACAGAACAAAAAACATGGCGGTTTAGTGACGGATTTGGTGCTGAAAAAACCAAAGGAAATCAGAGCCTTCCTGGATAAATATGTTATTGGTCAGGACCAAACCAAAAAAGTAATGTCGGTTGCCGTTTACAATCATTACAAACGATTGATGCAACAGGAATTAGATGATGATGTAGAAATTGAAAAAAGTAACATCATTATGGTGGGTCAAACCGGAACCGGAAAAACATTGGTGGCCAAAACCATCGCGAAAATGTTAGATGTTCCTTTGGCCATTGTGGATGCTACCGTTTTGACAGAAGCAGGTTATGTTGGTGAAGATGTCGAAAGTATTTTGACGCGTTTGCTACAGGCTGCCGATTATGATGTAGCTAAAGCCGAAAGAGGAATCGTTTTTATTGATGAGATTGATAAAATTGCCCGTAAAGGGGATAATCCATCCAT
>NZ_DATDPV010000066.1:0-2333 GCF_035292545.1 Flavobacterium sp.
GCAATGGAAATGGAAAGACGCGGTTTTAAAATTCCTCTGCTTATTGGCGGCGCTACAACATCGCGGGTTCACACTGCCGTAAAGATTGCCCCAAATTATAGCTCTCCCGTAGTTCATGTTTTGGATGCATCTCGAAGCGTTCCGGTTGTCAGCAATCTCATAAATCCCGATAATAAAATTCAATCCGATTTCATACAAAGCATTAAAGCCGAGTATGAAAAAGTTCGCATTGATCATTCCAAAAAAAGAGCTGCAAAAAATTTCGTTTCCTTATCTCAGGCAAGACAAAATAGATTTATATCAGATTGGAATAAAATTCAAATTAAAAAGCCTGAGATGCTCGGTGTTTCGGTATTAAAAAATTATTCTTTATCTGCTCTTCGCAAGTATATTGATTGGACACCATTCTTTATGACATGGGAATTAAAAGGAAAGTATCCCGCTATTTTCGACAGCGATAAATATGGAAGAGAAGCAAAACGTTTATTCGAAGACGCCAATAAGTTACTAGATAAAATAATTGATGAAAATTTAATTATGGCATCAGGCGTGTTTGGATTGTTTCCGGCAAGCGCGGTTGCGATTGATGATATTGAAATCTATTCGGATGATAATCGTAAAGGTATAAAAACAGTTTTTCATACCTTAAGATCCCAGGGTCAAAAAGTTCAAGAATCAAACAACCTTGCTCTTGCGGATTACATCGCTTCGAAGGAAAGCGGTTTGAAAGATTACATAGGAGCTTTTGCAGTTACAGCAGGAATCGGAATAGAAAAAATTGTCGAACAATTTGAAAAGGAACATGATGATTACAACAGCATCATGATGAAAGCGCTGGCAGATCGTCTCGCCGAAGCCTTCGCAGAGCATCTTCATGAGCTTGTTAGAAAAAAACAATGGGGCTATTCTTCCGAAGAAAGTCTTTCCAGCGAAGACCTCATAAAGGAATCTTACCGGGGAATTCGTCCTGCGCCCGGGTATCCGGCACAACCCGATCATACTGAGAAGCGCACAATTTTTGATTTGCTTGATGTTGAAAAAAATACTGGAATTACCTTAACCGAAAGTCTTGCTATGCATCCCGCCGCATCGGTCTGTGGATTGTACTTTGCACATCCAAACGCAAAATATTTTAACGTTGGTAAAATCGGGAAAGATCAGGTCCTCGATTACCACAAACGCAAAGGGATGAGCATCGAAGAAACTGAGAGGTGGCTGCGTCCTATTCTAAATTATGATGAGGGAGAGTGATTGCAAAATCTGAAAGTAGTTAACCCTATAAACCTTCCTCATTCATAATTCTTTATTCAATATTCGATATTCAAATTAACAATGAAAAACGAATATCGAATAATGAAGTTTGAACTAATTTTCAGTCCGCTCTGCTATCATATAAATTTCGGAACTGCGAGATATCAAAACTTAAAATCCACTCCAACCTCAAGTGCGCCGTAGCTTAATGTCCCAAAACCGACTCTTCCCATAAGTGCAATTGTCGGGGTAATCCAATATCTTGTTCCGCCATGAAATCCCAGCCATAATCCTCCATGAGATGGTTCGGCATAAAAGATACTGTTAGAAGATTTTAAATCAACGGAGCCTGCGTCATACGCTAAAACTGCTCCGACCCAGGGATCGAATTTTTTGTTATCAAATTTAAAGTGATAATTAAACTGTCCACCAATTAAAATGTTTGTATAGCTCCAGCTTCCGCCAAAAAAGCTTTCCTTGTAGCTCCAATATCGGAAAATTCCACCGGCACCGACAGTTCCAAAATTTTGTATCGTAAAAGCATATTCATAATTCAACCCAAACTGTGCTGTAGATCCAAGGAATGACAATCCAATAGATGGTCCCGCATAATGTTTACCAACTTCATACTGAGCATTGGTATTAACGCCAAACAAAGCTGAAAACAACAAAGCATAAATAATTATTAAAATTTGTTTTTTCATTTGTTTCTCCTAATTGTTTAATTGAAAAATTACTATCAAAAATTAAGTCTATTGTTTGCATAATTCAAATGAGATTTATATTTCTCCGCGACCTTACATCTTTTGAGTGACGGTTGGGAAAAAAATCTATTCTCATTCTCGACACCAAAAATCACAAATTCATAAATATTTTCAGTTAAATGGCGGGATCGTTCATCCATGCATAAGACCTAAAACACATATTCAAAATATTTGAAGAAATTTCTTGATTGTTTTGTTTTACAAAGTTAGTTTTAGGGTGAGGGTTTTTTAGTTTGCCCGTAACTTTTTTGGCATCTAGTCGTAATCTTCAATCACAAATAAAAAGGAGAATCACATGAGAAAGCTGTTCACATTTCT
>NZ_DATDPV010000067.1:0-103706 GCF_035292545.1 Flavobacterium sp.
AGCTACATCTCCAACCTATAATACTGGTTTTGAACAAGAAGGCATCTCTTTTATTGGATGGGCTACTCCAAACACTATTCCAGTTGCTGGAGATTGGGAGATTGGTAACTTTGGTGCTGGAGCATTGGTTCAAGATGGTGTTTCATCTGTTGTTTCTATTACACCCGCTGCAGCTGCTGCAAATAACTGGTTGTTTTCAAGAGGAATAAATTTAACTGCTGGAAGTTCTGTAACTATTACTTATTATTTAAGTAATTTTCAAAATACAACAACTGCAACGGGAAGTTATCAGTTAACTGTTGGTAATAGTCAGTCTATCGCATCACAAACAACTGTCTTAGCAAATGAAACGGGAGTTACAGGCGCTCCATTTGTATTGAAAACGTATACTTTTACGCCTCCTTCTACAGGAGTTTATTATTTTGGTTTTAGAAATTATACTCCTATGAATGCCACTGGAACTCATGCTTTAATAATTGATAACTTTACAGTTACGCAAACATTAAAAACAGACGAATTTTTATCCTCTAAATTTTCAGTATATCCAAATCCGGTAAAAGATGTAATTTCAATTACGAACTCAGAAAATATTACTATTAATGAGATTCAACTTACTGATTTAAATGGAAGAGTTGTTAAACAAAAAACATTTAATCAAGTTTCGGATATCCAAGTAAATATTTCAGATTTAGCTTCAGGAATTTATATGATGAATATCAATTCTGATCAAGGTTCAGCTACTAAAAAAATAATCAAAAACTAATTATTAATTTTTGATTTAAAAAAACTCCTTAAGAAATTAAGGAGTTTTTTATTTATAAAAATTTTGATTTTAATTCAGCAGTCGGAATCATGCAACTTTCATTTTTTCCATACCATTCGTAACGGTTTTTGGCAATATAAACATAAATCTGATTTCTTAAAAAAGCAGGGATTATTCTAAATAATGTAGCAAAATTAAAAAAACCACCCAAATGCTTCGCGATTTCTAAAGCTGCGCTTGACTTATAATAGTATGCGACTCCAGGTTCATATAAAATAACGCTGTCAATATTTTTTTGATCTATTCCAATATGTTTGATGATTTCTTTTCCTAAATCGGATTGTAAAGCAACGAATCGGAAAATGTCTTTTTTGTCGTGTTTTATTACAAATTGAACCGATGCATTACATAAATTGCAAACACCATCAAACAGAATTATTTTTTTATTTTTCGGTAAACTTTCCATATTATTTTTTGGCTTCAACTAATTCTAAAACATCTAAACTTACTTTTGAAGTAAACATGCCGTAGTTTACGGTTGCTTTATTTTTTTCGATAACATCAATACTTCCCACTGCTTTTCCGTCGAACATTCTTACTCGGTCTCCGACTTTCAGGATAGGTTTTGGCTTTTCTGGAACCAAATTGGCTTTTAATTTTTTCTCTTTTTTCTCCTGACGGATTTCCTCCACCTGAATGGTAACTTCCTGGATTATCTCCTTTTTCTTTTCTTCTTTGACTTTGATTTCTTTGGCAGTAGCTTTTGTTCTTTTTGAATTTTCGATTTCAACAATTTTCAAAAATTCACCAATAAGGTCTTTTTTACTTTTATTATTGAAATATTTTTCCGCAAGATCTTCAACTTTCTGGCCAATGTATATTGTTTTTTGATTGCTGTCATACAATTCCTGATAGCTTTCTAATTTATGCTTGATTTTCACATTTATGTTTTCCATCTTTTTGCTTTCTTCACGTGCTTTGATTTCTTCTTCCTTCAGTGTTTGGGAAGTTTTTTCCATTTTAGAGCGTTCTTTTTGAAGCGTTGCAATGGTTTTATCAAAACGTACTTTTCCGACTTCAATCTTCTTTTTTGCACGATTGATTAAACCAAACGGGATGCCATTTTTTTGCGCGACTTCAAATGTAAAAGAACTTCCGGCTTGTCCTAATACCAATTGATACATCGGTTCCAAAGTCTTTTCATCAAAAAGCATATTGGCATTCATGGCAAACGGCAATTCATTAGCCAAAATCTTTAAATTCGAATAATGCGTCGTTATAATCCCGAAAGCTTCTCTATGATAAAATTCTTCTAAGAAAATTTCTGCCAAAGCGCCACCCAATTCCGGATCAGAACCCGTTCCGAATTCATCAATCAGGAACATGGTTTTACTATTGCATTTTTTTAGAAAATAATTCATGTTTTTTAATCGGTAACTATAAGTGCTCAGATGATTTTCAATCGATTGATTATCCCCGATATCCGTTAAAATTCTATCGAATAAAAAAGTTTCACTTCGTTCGTGTACCGGAATAAGCATACCGCTTTGCAACATCAATTGCAATAAACCAACCGTTTTTAATGAAATTGTTTTTCCTCCTGCATTCGGACCAGAAATAACAATAATTCTGTTTTCCTGATTCAACTCGATGGTTTGGGGATGCGTAATTGCGTTTTTTTCTTTGTTATTTAAAAACAAAATAGGGTGGAAGGCTTCCCGAAAAAATAGTCTTCGTTCTTCAGTAATAGTAGGCAAAATACCATTAATTTTTCTGGCATATTTTGCTTTGGAAGCAATGACATCAATATCGCTCAAAAAATCCTGATACTGAATAATCAATGGCAAAAACGGCCTGATTTGATTGGATAATTGTTTTAAGATCCGGGTGATTTCTTCTTTTTCTTCATACTCCAGATTACTCAGTTCACGGGAATATTTCAAAGTAGTTTCGGGTTCAATGTATGCAATGCTTCCGGTTTTTGAACTTCCCAGAATTGAACCTTTCACTTTACGACGATACATCGACAAAACTGCCAAAACTCTACGATTTTGGACAAAACTTTCTTTAATGTCATCCAAATAATTCAACGCATTGTATTGTGTAAGCGCTATGCCGAAACTTTGATTGACTTTACCACGAACCGAATTCATTTCTCTACGAATATGTTGTAATTCAGGCGAAGCATTGTCTTTTATTTCTCCGTATTTATCAACTATTTCATCAACTTTTTGGATGATTTCTCTAGTGAATTCAACCTGAGAAGCTTTGGTATTCAGATAAGGATAATAGTCATCAAATTTTTTAAAGTATTGCAATAAAATATTCGTCGTTTCCGAAATTGTTGCAATTTTTCTAAAACTTCCCACTTCCAAAAAACTGTCTTCGATAGCCAGAAATTTAATTTCATGCGTAATGGCATCAAATCCGTGATTGGGAATGGCATTGTTATTTTGGAAAGAAGAAACATATTCTGAGGTTTGCATCAGTGCATTCATCAAGGTTTCCTTGTCTTTGAAAGGAATAATTTCGAGAGCTTTTTGCTTTCCAATATCCGTATTGCAAATTCCCGAAATGGTTTCGAGAATGGTTGTGAATTGTAAGTCTTGAAGTGTTTTTTCTGTGATGTTAATCATTTTTCTTTTTAGCGCTTTTAACACTGCAAAAATAAGGAATAGTTGAAACTATTGTATGGAGTTTCACAAAGTTTTCACGGTTGCTCATAGAGAAACTTATCTGTGTATCTTTGCGAAATAACTTTTATGGATGAAAATTAATCTTAATAATTCCTGGCAAACTATTTTATCGGACGAAATTCAGAAACCTTATTTTCATGATTTGATGAATTTTATGGATAAAGAATATGCGGAACATACTTGTTTTCCTCCAAAAGAATTGATTTTTGCTGCATTTGAATATTGCTCTTTCAAAGATTTGAAAGTCGTTATTATTGGTCAGGATCCTTATCACGGCGATGGAGAAGCCAATGGATTGTGTTTTTCAGTCAATAACGGTGTCAGAATTCCACCTTCTTTACGCAACATATTTAGGGAAGTAAATGATGATTTAGGAAAAGTATTTTTCCCCACTTCCGGAAATTTAGAACGATGGGCAAAACAAGGTGTTTTACTATTGAATGCCTCTTTAACTGTTAGAAAAGACAATCCTAACAGCCATAAACATTTGAAATGGAATCTCTTTACCGATGCCGTAATCCAGAAAATATCCGATGAAAAAGAAAATGTGGTTTTCTTACTTTGGGGAAATTTCGCACATAAAAAAGGTTTGAAAATTGATCGGACCAAACATTTGGTTTTAGAAGCAGGTCATCCTTCGCCAATGAGCGCCAATCAGGGAAAATGGTTTGGTAACAAACATTTTAGTAAAACCAATAAATACCTTAAATCAAAAGGAATTTCAGAAATAGACTGGTAATTAATTAGTTTACCGTAAATAGGTAATATCCTTCGGAATTTATATTGTTTGTACTTGAAAAAATAGTCATGGATAAGTTTAAGCCGATACTTTTTGAGATAATTTCTACCTCATTCGAACCGCTGTTATACCCAAAACTCAATCGATATTCTCCGGCTTGAGTTAAAGGCATTCCAACTCTATATTCGTAAAATTCATTATTGGGATTATAAATAGCACTTCCATAAACATAGGCACCAGAAACTGCATTTCCTTTAACTATATCTAATTGATTGTTCGAAAATTCAACTAATTCCCAATCGGCGCCATTTTTTATTTCTAAGACATAAGAGAAATTAAATTCATTAGCATTGCCTGTAGTTTTATAAATATCCAATGGTTCAGTTTGACCAGCTTCTTCCTGATAACGAGAAAAATCCGCATTGATATACAGATTATCTCCAACCAAATAGGAGGGTTGGGTTTCAGTTGCAATTAGATTTGAACTATGAAGGTATATGGTATTATAGAAACCATCATCGTTGGTATCACAGCTTGTGGTGATAAATAAACCTAAAGTAAACAATAAGAAATATTTTATAGTTTTCATTTTTTTATTTTTTAAAATCTGTAACCAAAATTTAAACCTACACGGGAGAGTACATCAGGACTTTTGTCAGTATTTATTAGATTTCTTCCAAATCCGACTAAAACCTCGACTGCAAATTTTTGTTTAAAATACATTTTGTACCCTAATCCGCCACCTAAAGCCAAATCGAAATAATCACTTTTTTGGTTCACATAATAACCATTATTATTTTCATCAACTAACCGAACAGATTCTTTGAAATCACCTCCATTTGCTGACATAAAGACTTCGGCAAAATAAAAACTGGATATTCCTTTTGATAAATTATATCTAACGAAAGGCGTGATTTCATATTTTGGCATTGTATTTCTGTAGCCTTCATCAAAATCATCATTTATCTTTTTACTGTTAGCATAACTGGTGCTTAAACCAGCTGAAAAACGATCATTCAGAAATCGTTCGTAACTGATATTAAATTTTGATGAAGCAATCAATGATAATACATCAAACCGAACTTCATTTTTTCTGATTGAAGTTGAATCTTGAGCATTCATAAACTGAAATGAAAGCAATGCTATAAAAAAGAATTTCTTCATAAGAATGAATTATTAATTTGGAATAGCTAATATATAAAAAAGGAAGTATTAAATATTTATTCTATTAAAATAAAATCAATCCAAGGTTAAAGCACCAAGAATTTCTTCTCGCATAAATGGTCCGCCAGGATATTTTGCCGTATAATCTAAGTTAAGCCATATCTGTCCACGTTCATCAATATGATAATGAAGTTGCATTCCTTTACTTTCTTCTACAAAAAGTATTTTTTTGATTAAATAATTGATTGCTTCTAAATCACTTTTATCCCCAATTAATATTTCTGGATAAATATGTCCGCCGGTATGAATCAATCTCGGTGTTCCCCCAATGGATTTTACACAAGCTGCCATTAAGATGGAATGATCATCACAATCGCCAGAAAAATATAACATGGATTCAGTGGCACGAGCAATATAATCTGTTCCTTTAGGGTCGCTAACGTAGTTCCAGCGGCTATTTATTTCTTTGAATACCGCAAAACACTGAATCACGGTTCGATAGTCACCGTATCCTTTCATATTTTTGAGATGCTTCGTGGTGGCCATTATCGCAAAATTTCTCACTTTGGGATTTTGATATTCAATCGCATTCAAAACTTTTGATTTATTGGGAAACGGAAGCAACTTGGAAATAATCAGGTCCTGCGGATTCGGATTGTCCGACATGGAATAAATCATAGACCGATAGTCTTCAAAAACAGCATTAAAACCGTATCTCCCTAATAATGACCCTAAGAGCAGTGCAATTAAATATAAGCCAAGAAAAACTATAATTACTGTCTTTAACAATCTTAATATCAATTGTATAATAATTAATATCAGGACAAAAAGTACAATTCTATCTATATTAAAATAGAAACTGTATTCTATAAAATTTTGATGAATTATGATAAAAACAGGAATGGCAATTAGAATATTCAATGCGAAAATAATGACATTATCCCAAGGTTTTTTAACCTCAAGCATGGCTTTTATTTTTTGAAAAGAAATATCTTGAAATTTTATCATAAGAACTAAAAAAGTCAGGAGCGATTTAGCTTTTTACTATTTCAGTAAATGTACCTTTTTTATCAATAATAGATAGTTCAAGCAACTGATTTTGAATTTTGTTTAACATTTTTTCATCTAATGGCTTCTGAGACCATTCTGTCAAAGATAACCATTCTTGAATATCTTCTGTTTTTTGATGGTATTTTTCAGATAGCGTTCTGTCAATACTTGGAATTTCTTTGAAATCTTCCGTGGTTTGATTAATAATTTCAAGAATTTTCGCAATGATTTGTGGCTCTTTTTCTAATATTTCATTGCGAACTGCAATAACAAAACAAGGCCAGGGCGTTGGACAATCGGCAATTCTTCTAAAAATACCTTTATCGACCAAGGGTTTGGTCATAAAACGTTCCCACATAAAATAATCGGCTGTTCCGTTCGTTAAAGCTTCAACCGCGCCATCAATCGTATTTACAATTTCGAATTGCAAATTACCGGTCTTCCAGCCTTGATTATCGGCATTCACGTATGCCATTAATTGCGAACCGGAACCCAAACGGGAAATAGCCACTTTTGTGTTTTCTAAATCCGAAAGGGTTTTATATTTTGATTTAGCTGCGACATGAATCCCCCAGATTAAAGGCGATTGCACATAAATTTGAACAATTTTACTCGGATTTCCTGCAACAATATCTTTTACAATTCCTTCAGTTAAGATTACCGCGATATCAGTTTCTCCATCACGAAGCATTTTACACATTTTTCCTGTTCCTTCCGGAACGTCTGTCCATTGTAAATCGATACCAGCGTCTTGAAACTCGCCATTTTCGATGCATAGATGCCAAGGAAGATTGAAATGTTCCGGAACGCCGGCGATTTTTATAGTTTTCATGATATATTAGGGTTTTCTAATTCATACCAATTCCAAGAAACATTATCTTCTAAATATTGTTCTGTTAAAAGCATTCCTATTTTTTGAAGTATTCTATTTGATGCACCGTTTTCTGTTTGAGCAGCCGCAGTCATCGTTTTTATTTTCATGCTATTGAATCCATAATCTAACCAGGCATAAGTTGCTTCGGAAGCATACCCTTTGCCCCAAAATTTTTCATCTAGACGATATCCAATGTCAAAGAAGTTAATTTTGCCGTTTACCTCTTCAGTATTAAATTTTAATCCGGCCCAACCGATAAACTCGTTGGTTTCTTTTAAAATTACTGCAAATCTCCCGATATTATTTTTAATGTATTGATTTCTGACAAATTCAATTACTTTTTGAGATTCTAAGATAGATTGATTAGGTTTATTCCATAAGTATTTGTGAACATTCGGATTTTTGTCCATTTCAAACATCGCTTCAGAGTCTGACAATTGTAATTCTCGAAGTAATAGTCTTTCTGTTTCTATAAAAAATTCCACAAATTAATTGGTTAATTTCTTCAAAGTATAGGCAATCAATTCATCCACGGCTTTATACGGATCGTCGCTAAAAGTTCCTGATGCACGGTTAGCTATAATTGCATTTAATGACAAAGCATTGTGACCCAAAAGTTTAGAAAGTCCATAAATAGCCCCAGTTTCCATTTCCAGATTGGTAATTCTGTTGTCTTCAAATTTGAAATTATCCATTTTTGAATTCAAATTTTCATCTTGAATATTCAAACGTAAAACGCGTCCTTGTGGGCCATAAAATCCTCCGGCAGTTGCAGTAATTCCTTTGTGGATATTGTCACTTTCAATAATTTTTTCCAACTTTTCAGAACAGGAAATTACATACGGTTTTCCTTTTCGTAAATCCCAATTGGTATGCGCAATGAAAGCATCTTCCATAGCCGGATTGGAAACTTCATCAATTAAATAGGAGCGAAGCATGTTGTCTAAACCCAATCCGAATTTAGCCATCACAAAACTATCTACAGGAATATCTGCCTGAAGTGAACCGGAAGTTCCGATTCGGATGATATTTAGTGAAGTCAATTTTTCTTTTGGTTGTCTGGTTTCTAAATCAATATTGACCAAAGCATCCAGTTCGTTCATTACAATATCGATATTGTCAGGCCCGATTCCGGTTGACATCACGGTAATTCGTTTCCCTTTTAAAGTTCCGGTTTGGGTTTTGAATTCTCTTTTTTGAGTAGAAAATTCGATACTGTCAAAGAACTGGGTTATTTTTTCGACACGATTCTGATCTCCAACAAAGATGATATCGTGTGCAATATGTTCTGGTTTTAAATTCAAATGATATACACTTCCGTCAGGATTAAGTATTAATTCGGATGATTTTATTTTCATTTTTGGTTTATATTTTTGATTGAAAAATTTAATAATTTGGAAAATTTGTAATTACCCTCCAACACGTTTTACATTATACCCTTCGCTTTGCAAAATCTGAATGACTTTATCGCGAAAATTACCCTGAATGATGATTTCATTGTCTTTTACGGCGCCGCCAACACCGCATTTTGTTTTTAGAATTTTACCCAGCGTTTTCAAATCTTCTTCGTTACCTTGAAAGCCTCTGATAATAGTGGCTACTTTTCCGCCACGATTTTTCTTGTCCAAATGCGCTTCAAGCCGTTGATGCTTTGGGGCTAAAGTTTCTTCGTTTTCCTGATTAGAATCAAATTCGAAATTTTCATTAGTGGAGAATACAAATCCTCCTAAATCTTCTAAGTTGCTTATTTTCTTTGCCATTCTTTATAGCTATAAAATTGAAAAAGACATCGAGCATAAAACTCAATGTCTTTTTTTAAAAGTATAAAATTAGGTATTATTTTTTGATTAACCCTAAATCAACTAATCTTTCATACAAGAATTCTCCTGCAGAAATATCCTCGTATTTTTTAGGATTTTCGGCATCAATACAGCTTTCCAGACAATCCAAACGCATATCGCTAACCGGATGCATAAAAAACGGAACCGAATAACGTGAAGTTCCCCATAATTCTCTTGGCGGATTAACCACTTGATGAATCGTAGATTTCAATTTATTATTTGTGTGACGCGATAACATATCACCTACATTAATCACCAATTCGTCTGGCTCAGCAATAGCATCAATCCAGTCGCCATTGTGATTTTGAACCTGTAATCCTCTTCCTTGCGCACCCATTAAAAGAGTAATCAAATTGATATCGCCGTGAGCAGCAGCACGAATAGCATTTTCCGGTTCTTTTGTAATGGGCGGATAATGAATTGGTCTCAAAATACTGTTTCCTTCATAGGCATATTGATCAAAATAAAATTCGTCCAAACCTAAATGCAAGGCCAGTGCTCTCAATACATAAACACCGGTTTTCTCCAGCATTTGATAAGCTTCTTTTCCTGCAGCATTAAAAAGAGGTAATTCTTTAACCTCAACGTTGTCAGGATATTCAGCAGCATATTTTGAATCTTTGTCCACATATTGTCCAAAGTGCCAAAACTCTTTCAAATCGCCTTCTTTTCTGCCTTTAGCATGCTCTTTTCCAAAGGAAACATAACCACGCTGGCCACCAATTCCGGGAATTTCATAACTGTCTTTGGTTTCAAGTGGCAAAGAAAAGAAATTTCTGATCTCACCATACAATTCACCAACCAATTGGTCATCTAAAAAATGCCCTTTTAAAGCTACGAAGCCAATGTCTTCAAATGCTTTTCCGATTTCATTTACAAATTTTTGTTTACGTTCCGGTTCGCCCGAAAGGAAATCACGCAAGTCAACACTAGGAATGTTTTGCATATAATCAATAATTGTTAATAACTTTTAAGGCCAAAAGCCTTATAAAGACAAATATATAGAATAATTTTTAATGTAAATTTCAAAAGTTATTAACAACGTAAAAAAATATAACAATTTAAGGCCAAACAGTTATTTTTTTATACTTTTGAGGGCGTAAAAAAACACTCATTTATCAAAAAAAGCTATGAATTTCGATAGAAAAAATCTGACCGACGAAACCTTATTAGATTTATATAAAAGAATACTCAAACCACGATTAATTGAAGAAAAAATGTTGATTCTTATCCGTCAGGGAAAAGTATCCAAATGGTTTTCCGGAATTGGTCAGGAAGCGATTTCTGTTGGAGTTACCGCTGTTTTAGACAAAGATGAATACATCTTGCCGATGCATCGAAATTTAGGTGTATTTACAGGAAGAGACATTCCTTTGTACCGATTATTTTCACAATGGCAGGGAAAAGCTAGTGGTTTTACCAAAGGTCGTGACCGTTCGTTTCATTTTGGAACACAAGAATATAAAATTATTGGAATGATTTCGCATTTAGGGCCACAATTAGGTGTGGCTGACGGAGTAGCATTGGCCAATAAATTGAAAAAAAACGGAAAAGTTACCGCTGTTTTTACTGGTGAAGGAGCAACATCCGAAGGAGATTTTCACGAAGCATTGAATATTGCAGCTGTTTGGGAATTACCTGTGATGTTTGTTATAGAGAATAATGGTTACGGACTTTCGACACCAACGGATGAACAATACCGTTGCAAAAACCTTGCTGATAAAGGAATTGGTTACGGAATGGAAAGCCACATTGTGGATGGAAATAATATTCTGGAAGTTTATAATTTATTATCAGAATTAAAGGCTTCGATGATAGAAAGACCACGTCCGGTTTTATTGGAATTCAAAACGTTCCGTATGCGTGGACATGAAGAGGCGAGTGGTACCAAATATGTTCCTCAGGAACTGATGGATATGTGGGCCATTAAAGATCCTGTGGATAATTTCAGAAAATACCTGTCAGAAAATAATATTCTTAAAGCTGATTTCGATGAAGCCTTGCGTGCCGAAATAAAAAAAGAAATTGACGATAATTTGTTAATCGCCAACAACGAGGCAGAAATAGAAGCTACTTATAGAGGAGAATTAAATGACGTTTATAAACCTTATGATTTTGAAGAGTTTAATCATTCAGATGAAGTAGAAAATGTTCGTTATATTGATGGTATTTCACAAGGTCTTAGACAATCAATGGAGCGCCATGATAACTTGGTAATCATGGGACAAGACATCGCCGAATATGGCGGTGCTTTCAAAATCACCGATGGTTTTGTGGCTCAATTTGGTAAAGAGCGTGTTCGTAATACTCCAATTTGTGAAAGTGCAGTAGTTTCTGCGGCAATGGGATTATCTATAAACGGACACAAAGCAATTGTAGAGATGCAGTTTGCCGATTTCGTTTCTACAGGATTTAATCCAGTTGTAAATTTGTTGGCCAAATCACATTATCGTTGGTTAGAAAAAGCCGATGTTGTGGTGCGTATGCCTTGCGGTGGAGGAACTCAAGCAGGTCCTTTTCACTCACAAACCAATGAAGCGTGGTTTACTAAAACGCCAGGTTTGAAAGTCGTCTATCCTGCCTTTCCATATGATGTAAAAGGTTTGTTAAACGCTTCTATCAACGATCCAAATCCTGTGATGTTCTTTGAACACAAACAATTATACAGAAGTATGTCACAAGATGTGCCAAAAGATTATTATACCATTCCTTTAGGAAAAGCCGCTTTGTTGAAAGAAGGAAACGATGTCACGATTATTTCTTTTGGAGCAGCAGTGCATTGGGCTTTAGACACTTTATCTAAAAATCCTGAAATTTCAGCCGATTTATTGGATTTAAGAACGTTGCAGCCTATGGATACCGAAGCTATTTATGCTTCTGTTAAGAAAACCGGTAAAGTTATTATTTATCAGGAAGATACCCTGTTTGGCGGTGTAGCCAGTGATATTTCTGCAATGATAATGGAAAATTGTTTCGAATATTTAGACGCTCCCGTAAAACGTGTGGCGAGTTTAGACAGCCCGATTCCGTTTACAAAAGCTTTGGAAGATCAATTTTTACCGAAAGGTAGATTTGAAAATGCTTTAAAAGAATTATTGGAATATTAGTCTTTTTGTAGATATATAGAAAACAGCCTCTCGATTTCGAGAGGCTGTTTTGTTATTAATACTTACCATTCGAAAATTACTTTAAATTACCATTTCAGCTCCATTGCTGCTATTTTCGCCATTCCATAAATTTAAAAAACGACAGTGACGAAGTAAAAGGATCGTGCGATTACTTCTTAGAGTACGATTTCATTATGGGTTATAATTTTTTTTTTTTGAAATTAAATAAATATTTTTTTTAAAGTGTTAATTTTCATACATTTACTACAATTAGCCCCCTTGATTTTTTAAAGCACATAAAAAACTATAAGTATGGGAAAATTTACTAAACTGTTTGTCTTTGTATTTTTAATTACTATTTTTTCAACTCTAAGAAGCTACTCTCAAAATTTCATCAATAATGATGATTTTGAGAATGGAAACGCACCAAATGCAACATTATTAGCACCTTGTGATCCGCCAGTGGTAACTTCACCATTATATTTATGTCAAAATAGCACCGCGACTCCCATAATTGTAACACCATCGACCGGAGGAATTTTGACTTGGTATGGAACAAATGCAACAGGAGGAACGGCTTCTGCTATTCCGCCAACTCCTTCTACAACAACAGTTGGTTCTACAACTTATTATGTTAGCCAAACAATTGGTGGCTGCGAAAGTTCTCGTGTACCAATTGTCGTTAATGTGGTCGCTGATAATGGAGCAGTTATACTTAATTTAAGATGTGATCCTTCACAAATACTACCACCGGATGTGGGTACTTCAGTATTTTTTGATTGGTCAAATAACCCGCTGATTTCTAACACCTATAATTATTCATACACAGTTCAGGGTGGCGCTGCGGTTACCGGAAGTGTAGGTGTTTCTCATCTTCAAGTATTTGGTTTGCTGCCTGGGCAATCTGTAACATTAACATTAACATCTGCAACATCACCCTGCGTGCCTCCGCAAACTATTACTTGTACTGTTCCTTGTGGTACTTCAACTATAACTCCAAACTTCCCGGCTATTCCCGCTTTTTGTTCAGGAACAGTGGCGCCAATATTAGCCACAACATCACCAAATGGAATTGTAGGCACTTGGTCACCCGCAGTTGTCAGCAATACAGTAAGTGGAAGTTATGTTTTTACGCCAAATTTAACTCTAAAACCTTGCGCCACCAATCAAACATTGAGCGTAACAGTGTCACCAAGGGTTTCGCCAACATTTACAGCTATTCCAGGTTCTATTTGTCAGAATGCAACAGCGCCAAGTTTACCCACAAGTTCTACAAATTCTCCATCAATTACAGGAACTTGGAATCCTGCAGTAATAAATACTGCAACATTAGGGACAACAGTGTATACTTTTATACCAAACCCAGGTCAGTGCGTAACAGCAACTCCAACAACAGTATCAATAACAATAGTGTCGGTTGTTACTCCAAATTTTGCAAATATTCCTGCTTTATGTTCTGGAACAACAGCACCGCTTTTATTAAATACATCTCCAAATGGAATTACAGGTACCTGGTCGCCAGCAACAATCAGTAATACCACAAGTAGAAGTTATGTTTTTACGCCAAATCCAAATCAATGTGCCACAACGCAAACATTGAATGTAACGATAATACCAAGAATAGTTCCTGATTTCCAGGCGATTCCTTCCTTTTGTACCGGAACTACCCCACCATTATTAGGAGCCACATCTCCAAATGGAATCAGTGGGAATTGGTCGCCACCTATAATTAATAACACGGCAAGCGGAACTTATATATTCACACCAGATGCAAGTCAATGTGCCACTACACAGATTTTAAATGTAACTGTGAATCCTCTTACTCTCCCTGATTTTGATAATATATCAATCTGTTTAGGCGGTCCGATACCTAGTTTGAATAACACTTCTCCAAATGGAATTACCGGAACTTGGTCGCCACCAATTATTGACGGTACGACAAATGGCAGTTATGTTTTTACTCCCAATATAAATGAATGTGCATCATCGCAAACCATTGATGTAACAGTTAACCAAGCTACTCTTTTGAGTTTTGAATGGAGCGTTAGTGAAGCTTTTGCTGAAAATCAAATTATAACCGTAGCTGCTTCGCCTCCAGGGAATTATTTGTATCAATTAGACTTTGGGCCCTTGCAAACTAATCCTGTTTTTGAAAATGTTGCTTTAGGAACACATACTTTAACCGTTTATGATGCCAATGGATGTGCGCCGCCAATAACCAGAGATAATATATTAGTTATTAATTACCCCACATTTTTTACCCCAAATGGAGATGGTTACAATGAAACTTGGAACATTTTTGAATTAAGTGATCAATCAAATTCTAAAATTTTCATATTTGATCGTTATGGCAAACTTTTGAAAGAAATAAGCCCAAGAGGTTTGGGATGGGACGGAACTTATATAGGACACCCAATGCCTAGCACAGATTATTGGTTTTATGTTGAATACACGGAGCAAAGTATTTCTAAAAAGTTTAAAGCACACTTTTCGTTAAAAAGATAAAATAAAAACTCCGATTTTAGACTGCGTCCAAAAAACAAAAAAATAAAATGCTCTTTTTACGGTTTCCTGTTAGGATATTATTTCCATTGGTGTTATGTTTGAAATCTAATAAAACCCCACTAAACCATGGAAATTAACGATCAACTTAAATCCTTAGCTGATAAAAATAAAATTTCATTTTGGATATTGTAAACATTTAACAACCAAACTTCGACAGTAAGTGAATAGACGAGGAGGGTAGTATTATGATTTACGAATTCAATTAAAAAAGAAGCACAATACAAGAATAAAACGGATAGTTATGCATAAATAAGGCAATAAAATCAAGATGAAATTCCTATCGTTATCAAAAAGCAAACAGCTAAAAAGGAAAAGTAACGAATCTCATTTGTTACAATACATTTATAAAAATCATTCTATTAATTTTAAAATCAATTTATTATGCCATTCGATAATTTAAACGGCAACCATTACACTCCTGCCGAAAAAACTGCGGTAGTAACAAGCCTTACGGCATTAGAAGGTTCATTAATTGCTAAATTCAGAAACCTTTCGCCAGAGGAGCGCCAAAAGTTCGGAAGCATCAACGAGCAGAATAAGCTTATAGTAAATAAAGTCCGGGATTATAGAACCAGTCAGCCGGGAATGAGTAGTCCGGATATAGACTGGGCAGAGTTTCAAAATGATTTTGAATCCAGAGATTTTATTCAGGCTGCTATTGCCCGATTGCAAAATCTGATTGACGGACTTGTAAATAACAAAATCCTGCATGATTATGATAATTATCAAGCAGCGTTAACGGATTACGATTTTAGTAAATATAAAATGAATACTAAAACGGCAGGTTTTGAAACCAAAGTCAACGAAATGGCGCAATTCTTTAACAGAACCGGAACTATTAACAAATCTGCAGATACGAATTCAAATCCATAATATTAAATTATCGATTCCTAAAACCCTTTCAGAACACTAATTTTGAAAGGGTATTTTTTTGGAAACCTCAAATTTGACGTCCCTTACCCCAAATTTGACGCTCAGAATCCCAAATTTGATGTATGATAACCCCAAATTTGACGTCTATAACCCCAGATTTGACGCTCAGAACGCCAAATTTGACGTATGATAACCACAACTTTGACGTCTATAACCCCAAATTTGGCGTTTTATTACATATTGCAGATTATTCGGAATACGCTATTAATTATTTAGATGAGATGCTTTTTTTATTTATTAAGATTTTAATATCAATAATCTGAGGTTGAAACTCCAATTTAATCCGAAGCCTTTTAGACCTAACAAGACGTTAAAAACTAAAATAAAAACCCCCAAATGCTTAACTTTGACTCCAATTAAACTTCTAAAAATGGAACAATTACAAGGTAAAAAAGCATTAATAACCGGCGGAAGCCGAGGTCTTGGAAAAGCAACGGCGCTGGCCTTAGCTGCCGAAGGGGTTTCCATAGCCATCACCGGAAGAGATGAAACTGCATTGCAAAAAACAGTAAGCGAAATTGAGGCTTTGGGAGTAAAAGCCATTTATTCGGTATTTGATATCTCTGATTTTGAAGCAGTAAAAAAGGGAATTTCGAAGATAAAAGAAGCTTTTGGCGATGTTGATATTTTAATTAATAATGCCGGAGTAGCCGCCTTTGGCAGTTTTCTTGAGATGGATCCGCAACAATGGGAAGACATCATGAAAACCAATGTATTTGGCATGTATTATGTAACCCATGAAATTCTTCCGGGAATGATTGCTAAAAATACCGGAGATATTATCAATGTTTCTTCGACTGCAGGAATTCGCGGTAATGCCGGAACGAGTGCTTATAGTGCTTCAAAATTTGCCGTTATCGGTCTTTCAGAAGCTTTGATGATGGAGGTAAGAAAACACAATATTCGCGTGTCTACTTTGATGCCAAGCACTATTGCTTCAGATATGTCATTGGCTTTAAAAATAACAGATGGTAATCCGGATACCGTGCTGCAACCCGAAGATTTTGCCGAATTGGTAGTGGCTCAGTTGAAATTCAACAGAAGGGTTTTACTAAAATCAGCTTCTATTTGGTCGACCAATCCATAAATTATATTCCCATCGTTTTTTCGGTGGGATTTTTTTTGGCTATATAGTAAAATTACATGACTTCAATAAATATTTTCTTAATCAAAGTTATTTCCTCCTGATATATTGTTTTCTTTCGTGCAGCGAAGTAGAGCGTAATTTCTAATGGCTTGTTTCCTTTCCAAAGCAGTTTAATCAGTCCATTATCAATTTCCTGTTGGCATAAAAAATAAGGGACAATAGTAAAAGCGGTATCATCAATTTCACTTCCTCCTACAAGCACAATGCCGGGGGAATTTTTTAATCAGCATAGCGTTGATGAAGGTGCATTATTTGGTTTTCATTCTATGAATGCTTTTACAGGAATGACTTCATTGGAAAGTATGCATTTTCATGATATTGAAAAAAATGCGGATGTAGTAAATGACCTTAAATTATACAAGGAACATTTAAAGAAGTTGTTTTTAAATTAATCATGTATGCAAAATAAAAAAGCGCTCAAAAAAATATTTTGAGCGCTTTTTTATTTTCGGTTATTTATTAATTCTAAAGATAACCCAATATGTAATAAATGATTACAAATACGATAATGGTTCCAAAGCAACCAAAACCCATTTTTTTTGCTCCGTAACCTGCTAAGATTGTTTTGAAGAAACCGTTCATATTTTTTAGTTTTAATTTAGTTAAATATAATAATTTTTTTTGAGATAGTAAATTACAATTTATCAACTACCAAAGTTTGTCTCTTAACTGATTCCTTTAGAAATTGCTACAAAAATTTAAGTCAAAATCAATGTCAAAATCCTCGAAACCTTCAACTTCCTCATCAATAGAATTATTAATGCTCATGATGTTGTTTAAATCAGTACTGAAATCGTGATCTATAATTGAAGTGTTAAGCTTTTCCAAGGTTAAATATTTTTGATAGTTATTGTAATGCAAATTTCAAATAACTGACAGCAATATGACTTATATAATTTTGAGAAAAACTTACACAATTATCACTTAATATTTTCCGTTCAACAATTCCCCACCAATATTTGATTTCGCTTCAATGCCTAACTTTTTCATCATTTCATAAGTCGTACAAACCGCAGCAGAGGTAACCGGAATCCCGATTTCTTTCTGGATTAAATCAATCGCTTCTAAAGAGGGCATTTGCACGCAGGCCGAAGCTACCAAAACATCAACGCCTTCTAAATTTAATCGTTTATAGATTTCCAGTAAATTCATTGGATCTTGAGCGGCTACTTCTAAATTATCCGGAATTTCCAAAGCGATAGAATCTACTACTTCAAAACCCTGATGCTCAATATAATCTACTACCATATCCGTTAACGGACGCATATAAGGCGTAATTATCGCTACTTTTTTGGCTCCTAAAACTCTTAGTCCGTTTATCAAAGCTCCCGCACTGGTAACAATAGGAGTAGGGAAGTCGTTGGCGATGGTTTCCTGGTGCAAGTTTACTTCAGAAACGCAGTGATAGCCACGTCCCATGCTCATAATAGCAACTAAACAGGCGTAACCCATCACATCAACATGCGCATCAGACAATTCTTGTGCACATTTCAAACTCATGGCATCCATGGCTTCGAGTTCTTCTTTGGTTACTTTTTTCATTCGCATGCGACTGGAATGAAAGGTAAATCGTTCGGGTAAAATGGTTTCACGGGAACGGAAAATAGCTGGAATTTCAGTTTCCATCGTCACATTTGAAGATGGAACTATTTGGCCTATGCGGTATTTTTTATTCATTATTGTTTGAAGTTTAAAGTTTGAAGGTGCGTTCTGCAACTGAAAACTGTTACTTATTTATATTTCTTTAATTGTATTGACAATTGTTCCAATACCTTCTACGGTTGCTTCAACAACATCACCGTCCCACATCCATTCTTGTGGATTTCTACCGGCACCAACCCCTGCAGGAGTTCCTGTAGCAATGATATCACCTGGTTCCAGTGTGAAAACTGTACTTAAATCCTCAATTAAATCATTGATATTGAATAACATGAATTGGGTATTCGAGTTTTGTTTTTCGACACCGTTTACTTTTAAAGATAAATTTAAATTGTGCGGGTTTGAAATTTCGTCTTTGGTCACTAAAAAAGGTCCCATAGGAGCAAAAGTATCTTGTCCTTTGGAAACAATCCATTGTCCGGAACGACGGCAATCTCTGGCAGAAATATCATTGATTACGGTATAACCGAATACATAATCCATCGCTTTTGCTGCCGGAACATATTTTCCTTTTTTGCCAATAATTACGGCCAATTCGACTTCCCAGTCTAATTGTTGGGTCAGTTTTGTATTTAGAAGAATCTCTGTGTTTGTTCCAGTAACGGTTGTTGGTGGTTTAGAGAAAATCACCGGTTGTTGCGGCAAATCGTTTGAGGTATCCAATGTTCTCGCGCTTTCAGCTACATGTTCTGTATAATTCAACCCAATTCCTATAATGTTCTTTCTTGGTTTTGGAATAGGAGCGAGTAAAATTGCATTCGATAAAGGATAGACGCAATTACTGCGTTCTTCGGCGGTTAAACTATCAATTAAAATCTGAATCCTCGCCACTTCCGGTAATCCTAAATCTATTAGATCCAGCATTGTTTTTGGTAAAACTTCCTTTTTTATTTTGGCAACATCTTCTAAGTCAATGATGTGATTGCCTTCTACAACTCCTAATCTCGGTGTTGTGTGATTGATTCTGTATGTAGTTAGTTTCATAGATCTTTATTTTTCAATTGTTTGATAACCATTGTTTTCGGTATATTCTTTTTCCTGGTACAATCCCAAAGCATTTATTACCGGTAAATCGTTAAATGAAAACAAGCAAGCGTCTTCAGTATCCGAAAGGTTTACATGTTCATGATTCGCCCATGACGGAATACAAAATATATCTCGTTCTTTCCAGTCGAAGCGTTTTCCATCTATAACGGAATATCCTTTCCCTTTGGCGCATTGATAGACAAATGAACCAGTATGTTTGTGTGCTTTGGTATGTTCGCTCGGACGCAATAACTGCATCGAAGCGCCCATAGTTTGCATTACCGGACCGCCAGTAAGCGGATTGGAATAATTCATTAAAATGCCATCAAAAGGAGAGCCTTCGTTGACTTTGGCCGTTTCTAAAAGGGCCGGATAAACTGTTTTCCAGGAATATTTAAAAAGTGGAGAATAAGGTTTGTCCCAAACTACATCTGCTGGCAATAATCCTGTTCCTCCATAAGTTAGAGGAGAATAATTAACAGGACACTTTAAGTCTTGTTTACCCTCATAAACAGCATAATCATTGGCTTCTAAAGCATTCACTAACGGAATGTCCAAACCGTCCTGCCAGATGCAGGTTTTTCCGTCGGGTGCCACGCCATGTTCGTGCCAAGTTCCATTTGGGGTAATCACAAAATCGTTGACTTCAAAGGTGATTTTGTTGCCATTTACCACGGTATAACCACCTGAGCCCTCCATGATAAACCGTAGAGCTGATGCTTTATGGCGGTGTGCCGAAGTGCTTTCGCCCGGACGCGTAACCTGAATTCCGGTATATAACCAACCTACAGCGGCACTTACATCTTTACGTTTGTCATTTACCAAATATACTACACGGCGACCCGCTTGTTCCGGTGTTACCAATTCGGATGATTTTAGAACTAATTCGCGTAAATCATCATATTTCCATAACATAGGAACGGAAGAAGTTCTCGGTTCCCAAGGCTCAATATCATTAGCAACAGTCCATAAAGCACCGGCACCAAGAGTTTCGAGTTCTTTGTAATAGGCTTCGAGTTCGGGAGTATCTTTTACTCTTGCGCGACCAATTTGGTCATCTGAATATTTTCCTTCCATATTATTTTTTATTAAACTCTTCGTGATTATCAATAAACGTAATCTTTCTTGTAGGAGCAATATTTACTCTCAAATCAAAAATATCAAAACGGTTATAATGCCCAAGAATATCATGCATTTGTTTCGGTTGGATGCATTTTGCTAAATCAATTTCAGCATATACAATTCCTTCTTTATCGATTAATGGCTCACCGATTACCGATCCGTTTGGCCCAATAAATCCGGAAAAAGCAGAATTTTTTCTGGTCAACAATTCATCTACATTCGGAACATCATCACGTAGTGCGTCTTTGATTTCCTGCGAAATAGTAGAACAAGATACGATGGTGAATAATTTTCCCTCGAATGAATGGGCGCAGGCTCTTATTTTTATCGCTTCAGCCATATCATAATCCGGTGGCGCAACAGGTAACGAAATGTAATTGGCAATATGAATTAATTCGCCTTGCGCTAATAGTGTAAATCGTGCTAAAGTATTGGTGTTTTCGCCACAGGCTAATGTTCCGATTGGACCGATTTCAGTATCATATACTTTTAACGAAGAACCATCCCCTGAAGTCCAGGTTAGTTTTTCCGCCCAAGTCGGTACTAATTTTCGGTGTTTTCCAATGATGGTTCCATGATTATCAATAATCAAATTGGTGTTATAGATTTCGCCATAACTCTGTCCTCTTTCGTTGATTCCGATAACAATATGGATGTTATTTTCTTTGGCAGCCTGATACAAACGCTCCATCTCGGGATCAGAAACAGCCACAGAATTTCTATATAATTCCTCATACCATTTGCTTCCCTGAACTGGCGTCATTATCCAGTTCCAATAAGGATAACCCGCAACAAAAACTTCCGGAAAAGCTATTAATTGCGCACCATTTGATGATGCTTCTTTTATAAATGTTATTGCCTTGTCAATCGTTTTTTCAACGTTTAAGAAAACGGGCGATGTTTGAACGGTTGCGGCTTTGAATTTTGGAAAATCCATGATAGTTATGAATTACGAATTTGGAATTACGAAATTACGCAATTCTTACTCAATTATGTAGTTGGAAATTTTAGCTTTCATTTCTTCTGAAAATGGCTCCGCTTTAATGGTTTCTTTATTTTCTTGAAAAGCAACGTTCACTAAAGTAACTTCGCCTTCTAAACAGGTTTTTCCCGCCTCATCCTCAAATTTAAAACCACAGGCAACTGAAGCACCTCCCAGATTTTTTACCCAAAGGGACTTGGTCAGTATTTCGCCTATTCTGGCGGCTTTTTTAAACTGTACTTTCAAATCTACTGTCGGAATACCATTAGTTTCATGGATTTTAGAAAACGGTCTCTCTAAAGCTTCTTCAAACCAATCTTCCACCAAATCATTAAGCATTTCAAGAAATCGCGGGTAAAAAACGATACCGGCATAATCGACATGTTTGAAACGTATTTTTTCTTTTTTTATAAAGGGTTTATTCATTTTTATTTCAATTTAAAGCGTTGGATTTTTCCGGTTTCTGTTTTTGGTAAAGCTTCTAAAAAACGGATTTCTCTTGGATATTTATAGGGTGCGGCCACTTCTTTGAACCAGTCTTTAATTATTTTTGCTGTTTCTTCTTTTGCGTTAGAATGATCTTTTAAAACGATATAGGCGCAAACCAACATACCTCGTTCTTCATCGGGCAAACCGATAACGGCACATTCTAAAATTTCTTCGTGAGTCAGCAATACGCTTTCCACTTCGATGGCGGCAATATTATATCCCGAAGAAATAATCATGTCATCGCCACGGGCAACAAACCAATAATAGCCATCTTCATCTTTACGGAAAATATCTCCGGTGATATTCCAGCCGTTTTCTACATATTCTCTTTGTTTGTCTTCGCGGTTTAAATATTTGCAGCCGGTAATTCCTCTTACGGCTAATCTTCCGGGTTCATTTGCAGGAAGTTCGTTTCCTTTTTTATCGATAATTTTAGCTTCATAACCAAAGACTGGTAATCCGGTTGAACCAGGTTTCATATGCTCTTCATTGGAAGAAATAAAAATATGCAACATTTCGGTGGCACCAATACCATCAATTATTTTTAAACCTGTGGCATTATACCAGTCTTCCCATACTTTTAAAGGTAAGGTTTCTCCGGCTGAGATACATTTGCGCAAGCTGGAAATATCGTATTCTTTTACTTTAGTTGTAATGATTCGCCAAGCAGTTGGCGCGGTAAAACAAATGCTGACTTTGTAATCCTGAATAGCCTGTAACAGTAAATCTGGAGTCGGTTTATCTATTAAAAAAGTAGAAGCACCGAAATACATCGGAAACAAAACCAATCCTCCTAAACCAAATGTAAATCCTAATGGCGGACTTCCGGTGAAAACATCTTTATTAGTCGGTTGAAGTGAGTAATTGGGAAATGCTTCACAAATATTTAAAATATCCTTGTGGAAATGTGCCGTCATTTTGGGTAAACCAGTGGTTCCCGATGTAAATCCAATTAAAGCAACACTTTCTGATTTGGAATGATAATTGGAAAAAGTTTTAGGCTTATCCTTCATTAAATTTTCTAATTCAGAAGGATTTTTTTCAGAACCGTCAAAAAAGCTGATTTTTTTAAGAAATGAAGATGCAACACCTTTCATTTCTTCCTCTAATGACGCATCGCAAAATACATGTGATATTTCGGCACAATCGATTATGGTGGTTAATTCTTTGGAACGTAATAAGGGCATTGTTGCTACTACAATTCCGCCCGCTTTTAAAATGGCAAACCAACAAGCGACCATCATTGGGTTATTTGCAGAACGAATTAATACCCGATTTCCGGATTTCAAACCCAAATCTTCCACTAAAACATGTGCGATCTGATTGGCTTTGTCATATAAATCCTGATAGGTCCAGGTAGTTTCAAAAGTCCGTAAACAAACTGAATTTCCATCACCTTTATCGATATGATAATCCAATAAACGCTCGACACAATTGAGCATTTCCGGTTGTTGAAATTCAGGTCCAGGATATATGTAATCCGGCTGTAACGTTACATTTGGTAAACTATCGTGAGCGAAATTATCTTCGTAATGTTTCATCCTTAATTATGATTTCTTATGGCTTTCCGGTTTCAATGCTCTTTTCATTCCTTCCATCATTTTTCGTTCAGCTCCTTTGTATGGATACAAATGTGAAATGCCTGCCTGATATTGATTTGGGATGTCATTCGTTTGGTATTGTTCATAAGCCTGGGCATTTCTGACAAAACTGGCGTCCAATAACAATGGTCTGCCTAAAGCCACCAAATCAGCTTTTCCGTTTAATAAAATGGTATTAATCTGGTCTATATCCTGAATATATCCAGTAGTAATTGTTGAAATATGGACGGTATTCCTTACTGCATCCGAAAAAGGAGTCTGCCACATTCTTCCTGTTTGTGGTTTTTGATTGGACACCGTATTTCCTGTAGAAACATTGATAATGTCGGCACCTGCTTTTTTAAATGCTTCACAAATTAGAAATACATCTGATTCTGAAATTCCATTTTCTGCCCAGTCTGTAGCCGAAATTCGAACTGACATTGGTTTGTGTTCAGGAAATACTTTTCGCATTTCGGTGAAAACCCTTAACGGAAATTTTAATCTGTTTTCAATGCTTCCGCCAAATTCATCTTTACGAATATTGGTTAAAGGGGATAGGAAAGAGGCTAATAAAAATCCGTGATGTGCCTGCAATTCAATCATATCAAATCCCGCTTCCTCAGCATTTTTTGTAGCTTGAACAAATTCGGAAACAATTGTATCCATATCTGCTAAAGACATTTCTTTTGGAACGGCCATTTTTTCATTGAACGCTATTGCTGAGGCTGACATTAATTCCCAAGGTTCTTCAATAGGTTTGCTGGCTCCTTCCCAAGGTTTTGTGGTTGCCCCTTTACGACCAGAATGTCCTAGTTGAATTCCGATTTTAGCCTGACTATTTTGATGGAGAAAATCAGTTATATTTTTCCATTTAACTACCTGTTCTTTAGAGTAAATACCGGCACAACCTAAAGTGATACGTCCGGTATCGGAAACTGCTGTCATTTCGGTTATAATCAATCCAACGCCTCCGGTGGCTCTTGCTCCGTAGTGGATTAAATGCCAATTGGAAACCAGTCCGTTTTCAGCGGAATATTGTCCCATGGATGACATTGCAATTCTATTGTTCAACTGCATTTTCCGCAAATGAAACGGCGTAAATGCGGCTGGTGTATTTTTATCAGTTCCTAATTTCTTATTGAAATCAGCTAAGACTTTTTTAGGAAATAAAGCATCCCGTATCGCTAGATTCTCGAAAGTAACTTTTTTAGAACGGGTCATTACGCCGAAAGCAAACTGCATAAAATCATGCTGATTGTTACGGTCCATGTTTTCGAACCAATCTAAAGAGACGTTGGCAGCGTGCTGAATCATTTCGACACGATTTCTTCTCAACTTTTCATATTGCTCAAAAGCGGCTTGGACGTCGGTTCTATTTTCTACTATGGCATCCGAAAGCGCAATGGCACATTCCATCGCTAATTTAGTTCCGGATCCAATAGAGTAGTGGGCAGTCGCTTTTGCATCACCCAATAAAACAATATTGTCTTTATGCCATTTTTCATTGGTAATTGCAGGGAATTGACGCCAGTGTGATCGGTTAGAAATCAACGAATGTCCGTCGAGTTCTTCTTTAAAAAATTCACTTATTTTTTTAATGGTACTTTCTTCGTTCTCCACTTCAAAACCAACTTTTTGCCAGGTCTCATCCGAACATTCAAAAATCCAGGTACTCATTCCTTTTTCGTATTGATAGGAATGGGCGACAATCATACCGTAAGGCGTTGATCTGAAGAAATAGGTAAAGGCATCTAACGGTTTTGTCGAGCCTAGCCAAACAAAGCGGTTTTTCTTTAGTTCAATTTTAGTTCCAAAATCAGATGCAAATTGGGTTCTGATTTGGCTTCCGATTCCATCACAAGCCACAATTACATCTACTTCTAATTTTGAAACGTCCTCAATAGTAGTCTCGAAATGGAGATTTACGCCAACTTCTTTGCAACGTTGTTGCAATAATTGCAGCAATGTTTTTCGGGAACACCCGCAAAATCCATTTCCGGAAATGCTTACAATATCCCCATCACGAGCCACGGCAATATCATCCCAATACGCAAATTTGCTACGAATTAAGTCGTAAGATTCGGTATCTCGTGTTAAGAATTCGCCTAAAGTTTCATCTGAAAACACAACTCCAAAACCAAAACTATCATCGGCTTTATTGCGTTCGTAAACATCGATTTGGCAATCTGGCATTGCCTTTTTTGTTAATATCGAAAAGTACAAACCTCCTGGTCCACCACCTATAACTGCTATTTTCATATTTGTAGTAATAACCCTTTCAGTATTTCAAACCCTGAAAAAGTGCATAAATATTAATTTCTTTTAATCGAGAAAATCTCTCCTAATTTTGAATAATTGGAACCCGCTAAACGTGCTACTGGTTTGTAGGTTTCGAGATTGATTTTAAAATCGTCTAACAATACGCTTTCATCCACATGAAACATGACAACTTTACCAATAATAATTGTAGCACCGCCAAATTTGTGATTTTCCAAAGTATAATGATGCACCAATTCACATTCCATTGTAATTGGACTTTCTTTTACTCTTGGAGGTTTTACTTTTATAGAAGCGCTAGGCGTTAAACCGGCCAAATCAAATTCGCTTTCATCCGAAGGAATGGGCTGCGAGGTGATATTCATTTTTTCGACTAATTCTTCGGTCACCATATTGACCACAAATTGCTTGGTTGCCAAAACATTGTTTAGTGTGTCTTTATTGGAGTCATTCGTACGAACAGTTGAAAACATGACATGCGGCGGATCGTCACCAACTGCATTGAAAAATGAAAAAGGGGCTAAATTAAGAATACCTTCCTCGCTAATACTTGAAATCCAGCCAATAGGTCTTGGAATTACGGCGCCAGTCAGCAATTTATAGATGGATTTTTGATCAATTTCCTGAGGATCGAATTGCATTGTAATTGTTTATTACAAATAAAATAAAAAAATTATCAATATCTAGTATGAAAAGTATTAAAAACGCTTTAATAATCTTTATTTATTTTAGAAAACCAATTTGTGATTAAATCATTTCTTTTAATTAGAATATAATATTTATCCAATAAAATTGAGCACTCCATAAATTTCAACCAATTTTTTTATTGAATTCATTTTTATATAAATGCTAATTTACTATATTTATGCAAAATTTATATATATGGAGATTTTATCCTGTCCAAAATGCCAAGACACTCACATCATAAAAAGTGGTGTGATTAATAATAAACAAAGGTATTTATGTAAAAAATGCAATTATTTTTTCACTGTTAATAAAATAGGGAAAAAGATAGACGATTATTATGTCACCAAGGCTTTGCAGTTGTATTTAGAAGGATTGAGCTATCGAGAAATTGAGCGTATCCTCGGGGTTTCGCATGTTACCGTAAGCAATTGGGTGAAGGCCTTTAAGATTAAAAAACCATCCCATGCCAATTATCATCCTACTTACAAGATTTTTAATCATTTAGAGTTGGTTGAATACTTAAAAAATAAAGAATCACTTTCTGGTGCAGGCATGATTATCACCGAGCTTGGTGATAAGTTTATGCTCATAAAATGGGAGCGATTTAAAGATTAACTATAGTAGTTTACATATATATATATCATTATTTTTTTCTTAAATAAAAAATTAGAATTTGGCTCCGTTAAAACCAACCATTTTACTAACCTACAATTTTGATTTATTTATGAAGAAAATTTATTTAATGGCAGGACTTCTGCTTTTATCTCTAAAAGGATTTTCACAGGGCTCGCCGGATTATGGCGCCGGAATGAAATTCAATTTGAACGATGATGGTTCAAAATATCTTAGAATAATTTCCTGGGCGCAGTTTTGGACCCAATATAATTCCGATCGCCCTTTGGATGCGAGTGGTAAAGAACAGGCTGATTTAGATTTTAGTGTAAGGAGAGCCCGTATTTTGATGTATGCACAAATCAACAAAGACTTTTTAATCCTAACTCATTTTGGATTAAATAGTCTGAATGCGAATTCTTTAAGTCCAACCGGAACCGGAGAAGGTTCCCAATTATTTTTGCATGATGTCTGGGCACAATACAGTTTAGGTAAAAACAATGCTATTGGAGGTGGATTGCATTATTGGAATGGGATTTCCCGTATGAATAATTCAAGCACCTTAAACATCATGACTTTGGATAATCAAAGACAATCTTGGGCTACTTTAGGTTTGTCAGACCAATTTGCCAGACATATTGGTGTTTATGCCAAAGGTTCTTTAGGAAAATTCCAATATCGCGTGGCTATTAATGAGGCATCAACCAATAATTTGCAGGCAACTGTTGTTCCAGTAAATAACGGTGCAGCAACTTATACCGGCAGAAGATTATTGGGTTCTAAAGAGGCCGGTAAAACATTTGCAGGTTACTTTGAATACGGCTTTTTAGATGCGGAAAGTAATTTTTTGCCTTACAAAGTGGGCAGTTATTTAGGAACTAAAAAAGTTTTCAATGTTGGTGCTGGTTTTTTCATGCATCCAAATGGAGCTGTAATTGCTGATAATGTGGGTGATTTAAGTGGAGAAAGCGTGTCGATTTTTGGAGTTGATGCCTTTTATGATGTGCCGGTGGGTACTAAAGGTTCTGCACTTACCGCTTATGCTTTGTTTCAAAGTGCGGATTACGGAAAAGATTTTAGACTTGGGACTACGTATGAAACCGGTTCAATGCTTCATGCGCATTTGGGTTATATGCTTCCGGGGAAATCAAAAACCCGTTTTCAACCTTATTTATCTTTCGATGATAGAAAGATTGATGCTTTAAATGACAAAGCTACGCAATTTGGGATAGGAGCAAATGCTTTTTTTAACGGACATCATTCTAAATTAACTTTAGAATATCAAACCTTAAAATATGCAACAAATAAAGCTGTAAATACTGTTACGTTACAAGCAATGATTTATCTTTAATAATTTAAAATTTAAGAAATATGAGTAATAAATCTACAAAAGGAATTTGGAAAGTTATTTCCGCATCCTCCATGGGAACAATGATTGAATGGTATGATTTCTATATTTTCGGAAGTTTAGCCGTTGTAATATCTACTAAATTCTTTCCATCAGAAAATCCAACAGCAGCGTTTTTATCCACACTGGCAACCTTTGCTGCCGGTTTTGTGGTTCGCCCATTTGGAGCCCTTTTCTTTGGAAGATTAGGTGATTTAATTGGAAGAAAGTACACCTTCATGGTTACTTTATTATTAATGGGTGGGGCCACTTTTTTGATTGGTTGTATTCCAAGTTACGAAACCATTGGTTTTATGGCACCATTATTAGTATTGGTACTTCGATTACTTCAAGGTCTTGCGCTGGGTGGAGAATACGGAGGAGCTGCAACTTATGTAGCGGAACATGCTCCGGTTGGTCAAAGAGGTTATTGGACTTCATGGATTCAAACCACGGCAACAGTAGGTTTGTTTATTTCATTAATGGTTATTTTGGCCACAAGAAATGTTCTTACTCCTGAACAATTTGATGAGTGGGGATGGAGAGTGCCATTTTGGGTTTCAATCATCATGGTAGGAGTTTCTTATTTGATTAGAAAAAATATGGATGAATCACCTGTTTTTGCAAAAGCTAAAGCGGAAGGAAAAACAAGTACCAATCCATTAAAAGAAAGTTTCGGAAATCGTTACAATTTAAAATTTGTCTTATTGGCTTTATTTGGAGCTACCATGGGACAAGGGGTCGTTTGGTATACCGGGCAATTTTACGCGATGAGTTTTATGAAAACAGTAATGTCAATCGAGTCATCTCAAGTGGATACTTTATTAGGAATCGCATTAATACTCGGAACTCCTTTTTTCATTCTTTTTGGATGGTTAAGTGATAAAGTAGGAAGGAAATACATCATGATGGGCGGAATGTTGTTGGCCATTTTACTTTACAGACCTATTTACAAAAGCATGTACGAAACTACTAATGTGGCAAATAAATCAGAAATTGTTGAAAAAACAAAACTGGTAGCCGTATTAAAAGAAAATAAAAAACAAACCCAGGATTCCATTTACACAACCACCAAAGAATATACTGATGGAACCACTTCATTACAAGTAAAAACGGTATCTTTAGTAAACGGAAAAGCGATAATTGTTGATGGAAAAGCGAAAGCAGAAACCAAAACAACCATCAATATCAACACGAGTGATCAATGGTCATTGATATTTTTAATATTTGTTCAGGTCTTGTTTGTAACCATGGTTTATGGACCAATTGCTGCATTCCTTGTAGAAATGTTCCCTGTAAAAATCAGATATACATCGATGTCATTGCCTTATCACGTAGGAAACGGAATTTTTGGGGGATTACTTCCGGCGATTTCCACCTATTTTGTAACCCATGCGAAAGATGCAGGACAAAACGAATTCTATCTTGAGGGACTTTGGTATCCAATAGTTATTACTTCAATATGTTTTGTGATTGGAATGATTTATATTGATAATACAAAGAATAATAAACACATCTAAAAATATATAATTATGGATCAGTTAAAAAGAGCTTTAGGAATGGTTTGGATAGCGTTAGCAATCGCTGCAGCCTATTTTTGCATCTTCGAATTTGGATTGCCAAAATTTGTATCTGGCAAACAAGAGGATTTAGTATTTGGAATAATCATACTTTTTGTGCTTACTCCATTGATTGTTTTAGGACTAGGAACCTTTGGTTATTATTCCTTAATGGGCGAATACGATCATTCAAAAAAATAGTAACCCCAATTAAAAAATATACAATCTCTGCCTTTATATAGGAGGGATTGTGTATTTTTATTTCGATATGAAAAAAAGACACGAACAAAAGTTGGTTATCCTTTCAATGCTAATATTATTAGCGTTGAATATTCCGCTTTTGCTATTATTTGATAGTTCGAAACCCCTTTTTGGATTGCCAATAATATATATATATATATTTTCGGCATGGTTATTTTCTATAGCCATGACCTACCTAATCATAAAAAGATACTATGAGTAGCATTGGTCTTTTATTGATTTTGGTTGTATATGTATCTATTCTTTTTTACATCGCGCATTGGTCCGAAAAAAGAAGCCATTCAAAATGGACGAACAATCCATATATTTATTCTTTTTCATTAGCAGTATATTGTACCGCCTGGACCTATTACGGTAGTATTGGAGTTGCAGCGGATTCGGGTTTAAGTTATTTCCCGATTTATTTGGGACCCATTATAATCATTCCAACCTGGATGGTGATCCTGAAGAGAATTATCAGAATTTCGAGAGTCAATAAAATTTCCAGCATTGCCGATTTTATTTCTTTACGATATGGAAACAGCCGATTCCTGGGTGCATTAGTTACATTAGTTTGTGTTTTTGGAATTTTACCTTATATAGCATTACAATTAAAATCCATTTCAGACACGTTTCATATTGTTACCAAAACGCAATCGAGTTCTAATGTTTTTACAGATACCACAACTTATGTTTGTATTGCATTGGCCTTATTTGCCTCTTATTATGGAACAAAATATGTAGATGCTTCTGAAAAAAGGCGCGGAATTGTAACCGCTGTTGCTATTGAATCAATATTGAAGCTCGTTTTCTTTATAATCATTGGAGTTTATGTAACCTATTTTGTTTATGATGGTTTTGGAGATATTTATACCAAAGCTTCGGTTCTTGAAAATTTTGACAAGAAGAATACCATTGGCGATATCACAAGCGGAATCAACTGGTTTTTTCTTTGCGTCTTGTCCATGTTTGCTATTTTTCTTTTGCCGAGACAATTTCATACGGCTATTGTAGAGAACAATAAAGAAACGCATATTCGAACCGCCATGTGGTTGTTTCCGTTGTATTTGTTGCTTTTTAATGTTTTTGTTTTCCCAATTGCCTGGGGTGGAAATATTCTTTTCGAAGGCAAAGGATTAAACTCGGATACTTATTCATTACTGATTCCACAGTTCTTTGACAATAATTTCCTGACTGTTTTGGTCTTTCTGGGTGGATTTTCGGCTGCAATATCCATGATCATCGTATCATCTATTGCCTTGTCAACCATGTTGAGCAACAATTTACTGATTCCGTATGGTTTTATTGGTTCGCTTCAAAATTCTTCACAGAAAAAAAATAGTAAAAGGATTGTAAATAGCCGGAAAATAGGGATTTTTTCACTTATTATACTGGCTTATGCCATATACCGAATTTTTATATTAGATTATTCTTTGGTTTCCATCGGATTGGTTTCTTTTGTAGTTATTGCCCAATTAGCCCCTTCCTTTTTTGGTGCCTTATTCTGGAGAAGAGGTTCTAAAAAAGGCGCTGTCACTGGGATTATTCTTGGCTTTTTAATTTGTTTTTATACGCTTTTGGTTCCGTATGCTATTGGGATTTCTGAATCAACCAGTCTTTTTATTCAGGAAGGTCCATGGGGAATTGAATTACTGAAGCCCCTTCAGCTTTTTGGACTGGATTATTTGGACCCTATTCCGCATGCCGTGTTTTGGAGTTTGTTCTTTAATATTATGAGTTATTTTGCCGTTTCTGTGAGTTTCAAAGGGAATTACAGAGAACGCAATTATGCCGAAATGTTTGTTGATATCGATAAATACATCACCAATCACGAAAATGCCTTTGTATGGAAAGGAACTGCTTATATATCAGACATTCAAAGGGTTTTACAGCGTTTTTTAGGAGAAGAAAGAACAAAACGCGCTTTGAACATTTTTAATTTAAAATACAATATCGATAAAGATATAACAACAGCTGATGCCCGATTTATCAAGTTTGCAGAGAATTTATTGACGGGACATATTGGTACGGCTTCCGCCAAAATTTTGATATCCAGCGTAGTCAAAGAAGACAAAATTACCTTAACGGAAGTATTGCGAATCCTCGAAGAATCAAAAGAAAATATCATCGTAAACAAGAAATTAACTGAAACCTCGAACGAATTAAAGAAAATATCCGAACAGCTAAAAAATGCCAATCAGGAATTAGTGAATAAAGACATTCAAAAAGATGAGTTTCTCGATACCGTTACACATGAATTACGAACACCCATTACCGCCATTCGGGCAGCCAGCGAAATTCTTCATGATGACGAAGACATTCCTGCAGATTTAAGAAAACAGTTTTTGCAAAATATCATTTCAGAATCCGATAGATTAAACCGTCTGATAGATAAAATTCTAGATTTAGAAAAATTCGAAACCGGTAAACAAAAGATTTATCTTTCTAAAAACAACATTTCAAAGACGATAGAAAACACTTTAGATTCAGTAAAACAACTCATTAAAAACAAAGGGATTACTGTAGAATTTTCGGATGCTTCCAAAGAAATAAAAGCCTTTTATGATGAAGAACGAATTATTCAGGTGATTCATAATTTATTGTCGAATGCTATTAAATTCTGTCCTCAAACAAATGGAAAAATTTCTATTGCAATCATAGAAAAAAATAATGCAGTGAAAGTAAAAATTCACAACAACGGCCAAGGAATTAAAGAAGAAGATTTTGAAGCTATTTTTGATAAATTCTATCAATCCCGAAATCAAAACGTAAAAAAACCAATTGGAAGCGGTTTGGGTTTAGCGATTTGCAAACAAATTATTGAACATCACAAAGGAAAAATATGGGTGGAAAGTACGGAAGGAAACGGAGCGACTTTTACCTTTACCTTGCCCAATTATAATACAACTGAAAACCTTTAAAAATGAAGAAAATTTTAATCGTAGACGATGAGCCAAACATTGTAATGGCATTGGAATATACTTTCAAAAAGAACAATTTTGAAGTTTTTATTGCTCGTGACGGACAAGAAGCGCTGGATATTTTAAAAAATCAACTTCCGGATATTATCATTCTGGATGTCATGATGCCTATGGTGGATGGTTTTGCCACCTTGGAACAAATAAAAGAAGACGAACGATTGCAACATTGCAAAGTCTTATTCCTTTCGGCAAAAAACAAAGAAAAAGATATCGAAAAAGGACTTTCATTAGGGGCTGATTTGTATGTAATCAAGCCTTTTTCCATCAAAAAATTAGTGGAACAAGTAAATGAATTAATTCAATAATTTAGACCTACAATATCATGAATTATAAAGATTTCTACGAAAAAAGCATCAACCAGCCCGAAGAGTTTTGGAAAGAACAAGCCAATGCCATCGAATGGTATAATAAACCTGGAGTTATCTTGTCCAAAGATGAAAACGGTTATCCAAATTGGTTCAAAGATGGTGAACTGAATATCTGTTATCTGACTTTAGACAAGCATATTCAAGACGGTTATGGAGATCAAATCGCTTTTATTTATGATTCTCCAGTTACCCAGACCATAAAAAATTACACTTTCAATGAAGCCAAAACCGAAGTAGCTAAACTTGCTGGCGGATTACTATCCTTAGGTTTAAAAAAAGGCGACACGGCAATAATTTATATGCCAATGATTCCGCAAACTGCTTTTGCCATGTTGGCTTGCGCGAGAATAGGAGTAACCCATTCCGTTGTTTTTGGCGGATTTGCGCCACATGAATTGGCGATTAGGATTGACGATTGTAAACCCAGAGCTATATTAACAGCTTCATCAGGAATTGAAATAGACCGTTTAATTGCCTACAAACCTTTAGTGGATGAAGCAATTGAATTGGCTTCTCATAAACCTAAAAAAGTAGTTGTTTTCAACAGAAAACTGGGAGCAAGAATTCCTTTCAAAAAGTATGATGTCGATTACGATGCTTTAGTTTATGGTTCAGAAGAAACTCCCTGCGTTCCTTTAAATTCAACTCATCCATTATACATTTTATATACGTCGGGAACTACCGGAAAACCTAAAGGAATTGTCAGAGATACGGGCGGTCATGCTGTTGCTTTAAAATTCTCGATGAAATATATTTATGATGTAAAAGAAGGCGAAACTTTTTGGGCTGCTTCCGATATGGGTTGGGCAGTGGGGCACAGTTATATTTTGTATGGTCCGCTATTAAATAGAAACACAACGATAATTTTTGAAGGAAAACCTGTCAGAACACCTGATGCCAGTACGTTTTGGAGGATTATTGAAGAACACAAAGTTAATGTGATGTTCACGGCGCCAACTGCCATTCGTGCCATTAAAAAAGAAGATCCAAATGGAGATTTCATAAAAAAATACGATTTAAGTTCGCTTAAAATTCAGTTTTTAGCAGGAGAACGCTGTGATGTAGCTACCTTAGAATGGTACCAACAACATATTCCCATTCCGACAATCGATCATTGGTGGCAAACCGAATCAGGCTGGCCTATGATTGCCAATATGATGGGAATTGAATATGCGCCGATAAAACCAGGTTCAGTAGGCAAAGCGGTATGTGGATACGATATTAAAATTTTTGGAGAAAATGGAACCGAATTAGGACCAAAAGAAGAAGGGTATGTGGTCATCAAATTGCCATTGCCTCCGGGAACTATGCTTGATATATGGAATGATACTCCACGATTTAAAGCGGGTTATTTGCAAAAATATCCCGGATATTATTTCTCCGGTGACGGAGGTTTCAAAGATGAAGATGATTATATTTTTATAACCGGTAGAGTAGACGATGTCATTAATGTTGCCGGACATCGCCTTTCCACCGCCGAAATGGAAGAAATTGTAGCTTCACATAATTCGGTTGCCGAATGTGCTGTAATAGGAATCAATGATGCATTAAAAGGGCAAATTCCTTTAGCTTTGGTAGTAATAAAATTAGGAGAAACGATGGAACATTTCCAATTGGAACAGGAAATTGTTCAATTGGTACGCCAACAGATTGGAGCTGTTGCTTCCTTACGAAATGTAGTCATCGTGCAACGATTACCAAAAACGCGCTCCGGAAAAATTCTCCGAAAACTAATGCGTAGTATTGCAGATGGTGATAACTTTCAAATCCCTTCAACTATAGATGACGAAAGCATTATAGAGGAAATCAGAGAAGTTTTAACGAAATATGAAATAGGGGTTTATAACCTAAAATAAGAATATATAAATTTATAAATAATTATGAGTTACTATAAAATTGACAGTTTAGAACAATACTTCAAACATTACAACAAATCAGTTCGCGAACCAAGGAAGTTTTGGGGCAAAATTGCAGAAGAAAACTTTACCTGGTACCAACAATGGGACAAAGTAATGGAGTTTGATATGGCTGAAGCCAAAATAAAATGGTTTACCGATGCAAAAGTAAATATCGTTAAAAACTGTATTGACAGGCATTTAGCAAGACGAGGGAATAAAACGGCCATCATTTTTGAACCCAATGATCCGAATGAAGAGGCACAACACATTTCATATAACGAATTATATGTCCGCGTTTCAAAAATGGCCAATGTACTTCGGGAACAAGGGATCAAAAAAGGAGATCGGGTTTGTATCTATTTGCCGATGATTCCGGAATTAGCGGTTGCGGTTTTGGCTTGCGCCAGAATCGGAGCAATCCATTCGGTAGTTTTTGCCGGTTTTTCATCATCAGCCGTGGCAACTAGAATAAATGACAGCGATTGCAAAATGGTCATCACTTCCGATGGTGGTTATCGTGGAAATAAATCTATTGATTTAAAAGGAATTATTGACGAAGCCTTAGAAAAATGTCCTTGTGTCGAAAAAGTTTTAGTGGCCAAAAGAACCAATACTTCGGTAAATATGAAAACTGGACGTGACCAATGGTTACAACCGCTTTTGGATTCGGCTTCAGACAATTGTGTTGCAGAAATCATGGATGCCGAAGATCCTTTGTTCATTTTATACACTTCCGGTTCAACCGGAAAACCAAAAGGAATGGTACATACAACAGCAGGTTATATGGTTTATTCCGCTTATACTTTCAAGAATGTATTCAATTATGAAGAGAATGATATTTTTTGGTGTACTGCCGATATTGGTTGGATTACCGGACATTCCTATATTCTTTATGGCCCATTATTGAATGGCGCAACGACCGTAATTTTCGAAGGCGTTCCATCGTATCCGGATTTCAGCCGTTTTTGGGAAACCATCGAAAAACACAAAGTAACCCAATTTTATACGGCCCCAACAGCCATCCGCGCTTTGGCAAAAGAAAGTTTAGAATATGTGCGAAAATTTCAATTAGAAACCTTAAAAGTAATCGGATCCGTAGGTGAGCCAATCAATGAAGAAGCATGGCACTGGTATAACGACCACGTAGGAGGGAAGCGTTGCCCAGTAGTTGATACTTGGTGGCAAACCGAAACCGGCGGTATCATGATTTCGCCAATTCCATTCGTAACACCAACAAAACCAACCTATGCCTCATTACCATTACCCGGAATTCAACCCGTCTTGATGGATGAAAAACGAAATGAAATTGAAGGAAATCAGGTTACGGGGAGTTTATGCATCAAGTTCCCTTGGCCTGGAATTGCCAGAACCATTTGGGGCGACCATCAACGTTATAAAGACACTTATTTTTCAGCTTTTCCAGGAAAATATTTCACTGGCGACGGTGCTTTACGTGATGAAGTAGGCTATTACAGAATTACAGGTCGTGTTGATGATGTCGTAATTGTTTCCGGGCATAATCTTGGAACGGCGCCAATTGAAGATGCCATAAACGAGCATCCCGCAGTGGCCGAAAGCGCCATTGTTGGGTTTCCGCATGATATTAAAGGAAATGCTTTGTATGGTTTCGTGATTCTAAAAGAAACCGGCGAATATCGTGATCGTGAAAATCTAAGTAAAGAAATCAACCAACATGTTGCTGATCATATTGGTCCTATTGCCAAGTTGGATAAAATTCAGTTTGTATCTGGATTACCTAAAACGCGTTCCGGAAAAATCATGCGCAGAATCTTAAGAAAAATAGCAGAAGGTGATTTTTCTAATTTTGGAGACACATCAACACTATTAAATCCTGAAATTGTCGAGGAAATAAAAGACGGAAAATTATAATTATTTGGAGCGAAAAGTTTGGGCACATTTAGAAATCATGTTCCCGCTTTCCGCTTCAATTTTTTTGTCCGCCAAAAGGCGAACAAAAAAGATTTCCACTATAATCGGGGCTAAGTAACTTATCATTTGATTTAAAGTATAAACCAAATAATAAATCACATAGCCTCTTTTTTATCTATAAATAAGCATATAATTATGTAAGTTTTTAACGAAAAAAAACTGCACTATTCTCAAGCCAATTTCATAAATTTACTTCCCTATGAATAAAATTGACGAAGTACTTATTATCGGTGGTGGTTTAGCGGGATTAACCGCTGCTATTCATTTGTCCAAAATCGGGCGTGATGTTACGTTGTTAGAAAAAAATGAGTTTCCAAAACACAAAGTTTGCGGCGAATATATTTCCAATGAAGTTTTGCCTTATCTAAAACAATTAGATATAAATCTGGCAGAATTGCACCCAAAAAACATAACCAAAATTGTATTTTCAACCGTCAACGGAAAGGTAATTAACGGTAATTTACCTCTTGGCGGATTTGGAATCAGCCGATATACGTTGGATGAATTTTTATATAAAAAAGCAATTGCCAATGGTTGTAAAATCATCCAGGAAACGGTTGAAACTGTTGTTTTTGAAGACAATCAGTTTACAGTAACTACTTCTAATAATAACGTTTTAAAATCAGAAATTGTAATTGGCGCTTTTGGAAAACGGTCTAATATTGACCAAAAATTATATCGCAATTTTATACAGAAAAAATCGCCTTGGCTGGCTGTAAAAGCTCATTATTCAGGAGATTTTCCAGATGATGTCGTTGGGTTGCATAATTTTAAAGGCGGCTATTGCGGAGTTTCAAAAGTAGAAAACGATGCTATTAATATTTGCTATTTAGCCGATTACAAAACTTTTCAGAAATATAAAAACATTGAAAATTATCAGGAAAATGTAGTTTTCAAAAATCCACATCTGAAAGAAATATTCAAAAATAGCACTTTGCTTTTCGATAAACCTTTAACGATAAGCCAAATTTGTTTCGAGAATAAAGAAGCTGTCGAAAACCACATACTGATGATCGGCGATACTGCCGGTTTAATCCATCCTTTATGCGGCAACGGAATGGCAATGGCTATTCACAGCGCAAAAATTGCTTCCGAATTAATAGAGAAATACTTTAATAAAGAAATCAGTTCAAGGAAAGCATTGGAAGAAAAATATATCTTGGAGTGGAATAAAAACTTCAAAAATCGGGTAAAAACGGGCCGAATTTTAAGTTCACTTTTACAAAAACAAAATCTTTCTGAACAACTGTTAAATATATTGAGTAAATTCCCGTTTTTATTACCCAAAATCATAAAGAAAACCCACGGAAAACCTATAATCTAAAATCATTAATGTTTCTAAATACCAGATACAGAACCAATAAGCCAGAAATCATGGATGATTTTTCCATGAAAGGCGAAATCTTGCTTGATGCTTTGGATAAAATTGCCAAAATAAATCGCCTTTTAGGCGGAAACCAATTAACTTTACAAGGCGTTCAGGATTTGATTGCAACTGTTCCAAAGTCAACAGAAATCACGATTTTTGATGTAGGTTGCGGTAATGGTGATATGTTGCGAACGATTGCAGAATATGGATTGAAGAACAATTTAAAACTTCAATTAATAGGAATTGATGCCAATAATTTCACCATTAACCATGCGCAGGAATTATCAACAAAATACTCAAATATAAGCTATCGATGTGAAGATATTTTTGATAAACCTTTTGAAGATTTAAAGTATGATATTGTACTATGTACATTAACATTGCATCATTTTAAAAACGATGAAATTATTAAATTAATGTCTATTTTTAATACTCAGGCCAGTATTGGTATTGTAATTAATGATTTACATAGAAATAGAATAGCCTATCGATTATTTCAGGCATTATGTTTTGTGTTTCAATTGAGTGAAATGCCAAGAGAAGATGGATTAACTTCGATTTTAAGAGGTTTTAAAAAAGAAGAACTGATTCATTTTTCAGAAAAATTAAATATTAAAAATTATACAGTCCAATGGAAATGGGCATTCCGTTACCAATGGATAATTTCAAAAATATGAGTGTAAAAATAAAAGCCGTTACAAAACAGTTACCAAAATATTCCAGATCAACCGAAGAAATTATTCCATTTCTAGATGCCTGGCTCATCGGGCAAGACGAACGTTTTATCCGAAAAGTGAAGAAGATTTTCGAAGGCGCAGCAGTAGACAAAAGATATTCGATCATGGATCCAATCGAAGTGTTCACCAATACTTCTTTTGAAGAAAGAAACGATATTTACATCCGAGAAGTAATTGATTTGGGTGAAAAAGTACTTGGAAGCGCCTTGCAAAAAGCACAATGGAATCCCGAAGATTTAGATTATATCATTACAGTAAGCTGCACTGGAATTATGATTCCGTCCCTGGATGCTTATTTGATCAATAAACTCAAATTGCGTCAGGATATTATAAGGCTTCCGGTAACCGAAATGGGCTGTGCCGCAGGAATTTCAGGAATTATTTACGCTAAAAATTTCTTACAGGCCAATCCCGGAAAAAGAGCCGCTGTAATCGCAGTTGAAAGCCCGACGGCAACGTTTCAATTGGATGATTTTTCGATGGCAAACATAGTTAGTGCCGCAATTTTTGGCGATGGAGCCGCATGTGTATTGCTTTCTTCTCACGAAAATGATGAAGGTCCTGAAATTATAGCAGAGGAAATGTATCATTTTTATGATAACATCCACATGATGGGTTTCAAACTTACGAATTCCGGGTTGCAAATGATTTTGGATATTGAAGTTCCGGAAACTATTGCATCACATTTCCCCGATATTATTCATCCATTTTTAGAAAAAAATAATTTGAAAATTGAGGATATAGACCATTTGATTTTTCATCCTGGTGGTAAAAAAATTGTTCAAACCGTTGAAGATTTATTTTCTGATTTAGGAAAAAACATAGACGATACCAAAGAAGTTTTAAAATTGTACGGAAACATGTCGAGCGCTACTGTTTTGTATGTTCTCGAGCGGTTCATGAACAATAGGCCCGAAAAAGGAGAGAAAGGTTTAATGTTGAGTTTTGGACCAGGATTTTCGGCACAAAGAGTTTTATTGCAATTTTAAAATAGACAATGAAAGAATTTCAAAATACTGATTATTGGGCAATTATTCTCGGCGGAAGCAGTGGGTTAGGGTTGGCTTCTGCCAAAAAATTAGCACAACACGGAATGAACATCTGCATTATCCACAGGAATCCGCGTTCCGAAATGGAAGCTATTCAATCAGATTTTGATGTAATAAGATCCAACGGAATTGAATTTTTGAGTTTTAATACAGATGCCATTAACAAAGATAAAATTGCTGAAGTTATTTCAGAAATCAAAAATAAAATAGGAGAAAAAGGAAGTATTCGTTGTTTAGTTCATAGTATTGCCAAAGGAAATTTAAAACCAATGGCAAGCAAAACCGAAACTCCATTGTCTACCGACGATTTCCAAATTACATTGCAAGCCATGGCAATTAGTTTATACGATTGGACAAAATCAATTTTTAAAGACAATTTATTTGCAAAAGATGCCCGGATTATTTCATTTACAAGTGAAGGAAATACCAAAGCAATGCCTTATTACGGGGCAGTTTCGGCTGCAAAAGCAGCTTTGGAAGCTATTTCCAGAAATATCGCTTTAGAATTTGCACCATTCGGAATTCGTTCCAATTGTATTCAGGCTGGGGTTACCAATACACAATCGTTGCAAATGATACCCAATAGTGATAAAATCATTAACTATTCAGAAAAAAGAAACCCGTTCAAACGATTAACAACGCCTGAAGATGTTGCCAATGTGGTTTATTTATTATGTAAAGACGAGGCTTCATGGATTAATGGTGCAATAATTCCAGTTGATGGCGGCGAACGTATTAGTTAATTTATAAAATGGATAAGGAACAAATCATATCAAAATTACCGTATTCCAAACCATTTTTGTTTGTGGATGAATTACTGCAAATAGATGAAAATGGAGTAGAAGGAATTTATACTTTTGATGAAAATCTGGATTTTTATAAAGGTCATTTTAAGGAAATGCCAGTTACTCCCGGCGTAATTTTAACCGAAGTTATGGCACAAATAGGATTGGTTTGTTTGGGGATTTATTTGCTAAATGATTCCTTTAATAAAAATAGTACAATTGCATTAACATCAAATGAAATTGAATTTTTAAGACCTGTTTTTCCAAATGAAAAAGTAACGGTGATTTCAGAAAAAATTTACTTTAGATTTGGCAAATTAAAATGTAAAGTGAGCATGAAAAATGAAATGGGCGAGGAAGTTTGCTCAGGAACAATTGCAGGAATGATAACTTCAAAATAAATGGAAAAAAGAGTAGTCATAACAGGTCTTGGTGTTGTTGCTTCTAATGGAGTAGGGCTTGATGCGTTTACTAATGCCATCAAAAACGGAATTTCCGGAATAAAGCATGATCCTGAATTAGAAAGGTTACAATTTTCCTGTCAAATTGCTGGGAAACCTGAAATTTCGACAGAATTATCATTGCAATATTTTTCAGAATTAGAACTTCGAAATTTTAATTCTTCAGGGATTTTATACGGTGTAATTGCAGGGATAGATGCCTGGAAAGATGCCGGATTATCAATGGAAATCAACGATGAGCCGGATTGGGACAGTGGAACTATTTTTGGAACCGGAACATCAGGAATTGAAAAATTTCGAGAGAGCATTTATAAAATTGACGATTTTCAAACCCGTAGATTAGGAAGCACTGCTGTCGCACAAACGATGAGCAGCGGCGTGAGTGCCTATTTAGGAGGAAAATTAGGATTAGGGAATCAGGTTACAACCAATTCTTCTGCCTGCACAACAGGAACAGAAAGTATTCTGATGGCTTACGAAAGAATAAAATTAGGTCACGCCAAACGCATGTTAGTCGGTAGCACAACCGATTCCGGGCCTTATATCTGGGGTGGGTTTGATGCAATGAAAGTATGTACATTCAGACACAATGAAAGTCCTCAACAAGGTTCAAGGCCAATGAGTGCAACTGCATCAGGATTTGTGCCTGGAGCCGGAGCAGGAGCTTTAATAATAGAGGATTTAGAAACTGCTTTGGCCCGAGGAGCCAGAATTTACGCGGAAGTTCTTGGCGGAAACATAAATTCCGGAGGACAACGCGGACAGGGAAGTATGACAGCTCCAAATCCTGTTGCGGTGCAGAATTGTATCAAAAATGCTATAGAAAATGCGGGAATTCATCCAAATGACATCGATACCGTTAATGGACATTTGACAGCCACTTCGAAAGACAGTCTCGAAATTAAAAATTGGAGTGAAGCTTTGGGCAGAAAAGGAATTGACTTTCCTTATATAAATGGGGCAAAATCAATGGTTGGACATTGTTTGTCGGCAGCCGGAAGCATCGAAAGCGTAGCTTCAGTATTGCAGTTGCATCACGGATTTATTTTTCCGAATATCAATTGCGAAGATTTGCATCCTGAAATTACCGCTATAATCGATGCTTCACGAATTCCACAGCAATTGATTGAAAAAGAATTGAATATTGTTGCGAAAGCCAGTTTTGGTTTTGGTGATGTAAATGGATGCGTAATTTTAAAAAAATATAAATAAACTATGAACAAAGAAGAAACAATCGAGAAATTGAAAGCTATTGTCAAACCGTATATTAAGAATCAGGAAGCATTTGATAATCTTACGGAAAACACTGATTTTATTAATGATTTAAAGATAAACTCAGCCAATTTAGTCGATGTGATTTTAGATGTAGAGGAAGTTTTTGATATCGAAATCGATAACCAATCGATGGAACGCATGCTTGATGTAAAGTCCGCAATGGAAATTATCGAAACCAAATTATCCCAAAAGTGATAGGCAATGACATTGTAGATTTGGCTTTAGCCCGAAAAGAAAGCAATTGGCAACGTAAAGGTTTTTTAGATAAAATCTTTACTAAAGAAGAACAATTGTTGATTTTTAAATCTTCGAATTCAGAAGATATGGTTTGGAATTTGTGGAGCAGAAAAGAAGCAGCTTATAAAATCTACAATCGTCAAACTCAAATTCGGGTTTATAATCCTATACAATTGGTTTGTTCTAATACGCATTTATCAATTGGAAAAGTCATTTACAACAAGCACACTTATTTTGTAAAAACGGAAATATCAGATGATTATATTCACACCATTGCAGTTACAAAATCAGAAGACTTTAATAAAATAATTGTGATTGATAATGGAATTAAAGTTGAAAAACACAATGGAATTCCAAGTGTTTACGATGAAAAAAGTCAGAATTTAAAACCTATTTCAATAAGTCATCACGGAAGATTTGAAATGAAGGTTATGATTTAACTAATGTATTCCCAATCTCGATTTTAATTTCAAAAAAAGTAGGGCGATATTGTATGCATCTTCAGAGGAAGTGTGTCTGTCGCTTTTTGCAATTTTAAACTCAGAACACAATTCATCTAATGAAAATGCTTTGTCATTGCTGTCTTTCCATTTTTTATACATGATTTCAATGTCCAAAGCTTCGTTTTTTAATCTTCCACAATGCATTTTTTCTAATGCTTCATTAATCATATCGACATCAAAATCAATACGATGTCCCACTAAAACCGCATTTCCAATATACTCTATTAATGCTTGTATAGCTTGAGGTTCAGCTAATTTTTCTTGTTTACTTTCTATTAAAAACTCATTAGAAAGTCCGTTATCATGAAGGTATTTATATTGTAGTAAAGCGATATCGAAACTGTCATTAATAATAACGTTATCATTGACAACAGCAACTAATCCAAAAGATAAAATTACATCTTTCACCGGATTTAAACCAGAGGTTTCTATACTCAAAATCACAAATCGTTTTAATTTGGATTTGGATTCAAATTTTGCAAGATATTCTTTCCAAAATTCCGGGTATTCTTTGTTAATATTTTTTAGCCAGTCTAGCATAACTAAGAAAAATGTGTAAGTTGAAACGTGTCTTTTATTAATTCTTCAAGCTCTTTTATTGGAGCAAAACAGCTTTTAAGTTTCTCTTTATCAGGTTTTGATAATTCTTCTAAATTGATAAATTGCCCGGAATTATCATTTTTTAATCCTTCTAAAGTCCTGAATTTTGATAAAGTCAGAAATGATTCTGCACAACTGAGATAAATTTCAGAAAATTTAGGCTCTACCATAGCTAATTGCTTAAATCTTAAATACGTATTATTGATTCCTTTTATATTATGACTGAGCGTAAATAAACGTGCACCATCAATCAACGGCAATAAAGCTCGGGTTTTAATATCGAATTTATCTTTGTTGCGACCTTCTTCTTCTACATTAAATTTCTTAAAAAAGCTTAATGGAGGTGGTTTCTTAAGGGCATCATTTCCTAAATAGTCAAAAAATAATTGATTGTTTTTGACGTTTTTAAAAATTGCATCTGTCAGTGCTTCTTCCAATTGAATTTCTCCAAAAGCAATTTCATAATCAAAGAAAATACCAGCGATTTCATCTGTATTTTCACCTGGAGTGTTCATCCAGGTATTGTATTGTTTTGTCCAGTCTGTCAGTGATTTACACCAAGACATATTGCTTGCCATATTTCCAAAAGGGCACAATTCATAACCGACTTTTTCTAAAGTAGCAGTTACTTTTTTGGCTAATTTCAAAAAATAATCTTTTACATCACGGTATTTATCAGCAGCAACATCTTCAAAAACTAAGAAACTGTCTTGATCGGCGAGCAATAATTGTTCTTTTCTACCTTGGCTTCCAATACACAACCAAGCAAATCGAGCAGGAGGTGAGCCCATTTCTAAAATGGCTAATTCAACAGCACGCTTTACAATTGCTGAAGTGATTTCTCCTGAAATGTTAAAAATGTGAGGAAGTGGAATATTCTTTGAAATTGAATTTTGAATAAGTTCCGATAATTTTTCTCTAACTGATTTTAAATCTTTTGCATTCAGTGAGCGTTTGATTTCTTTTATCAAAACACCCGGATTGTTGGATTGAGCGACAATTAAATCATGTTCAGAAATAACTCCTTTAATTTCAGATTTATCAGAACCATCTTCTGTAACGCACAAATGAGTAATATTATATTTTAGCATTAATAATTGCGCCTCTGGCAACGATGTGTTCTGTTCTACAGTAATAACCGGTGAAGACATCACTTTATCAATTGTATCCGTTATAGGGAAACGTCCGGTAGCAATTTTAGTACGCAAATCGGTATCCGTTACGATTCCAATCGGGATATTTTGTTCTGTGACAATAATACTATTCATGAGATTGTCGGTCATGAGTTGCGCAACATCTTTTATAATTGTTGATGCTATGGTTTTTAACGGTGCTTTATTGTATGATAAAGATTGAAAATAATGAATTTCTGACTGTTTATCGCCATAAACAATATTATCGGAAATAAATTTTCCTCGATTTTCTTTATCCGTAGGATTTCTTGTATTGGTTGCAAAACTTTCCAATAGAAAGTTCAAAACTTCCGAATTTTGGGCTACAAAAGGTTTAAAAGCAACTATAGGAATAGCATATAAAATACTTTCTTCCCGAGCTTTTGCCGTCATCATGTAATTGTTTTTTGCAAAAAATGGTCGTAAACCAAAAATATCTCCAACTTGGCATTTATTCAGTAAAGTTTCCTCAGCATCTGCAATAACTGATAAATTTATTGTACCAGAAGCAACAACATAAAAACAATCATGAAGCAGATCATCAATTTGAAATAAGGTTTTATTTTTTTCCAAATTTACTACACGGATGCTCTTGGCAATTTCCATCAATTCCTCATAGGATAAATTAAGAAACGGCTGGTATTCTTTAAGAAAATCGGCGATGCGAGCAGCGATAGTATTCATAAGCTATAGGAAAATAGTAATGTATTGTAAAAATATACTTTATTATGAAAAAATACAAGGATAGTGGGATTTAAAATATTCTATTTTACATAATATAAATTATAGTTCAAATAATCTCTAGTTTGAAAAACGGATAAATCAATTATTTTTTAGGATTAATCATCAACAGACTATCTTTTCTTTTTAACTGTAGTTTCCGTTTTTGAAATCGCTTCATTTTTATTTTGCAATAAATAACTGGCTAACATTTTTTCTATCAATTCATCTTTGGTCAGATGATGAAAAACAGTTTTAATTTTATCCTTCAAAATTGGCGAAACTTCATGATTGGGTTTCGTTTTGAAAATTTGCTTTGCCCATAAAAAAGTATTATTTTCTTCGATACTGTTGGCATCCGGTTTTTTGAATTCTGTGAATTTGATTCCCAATTCTTTTTCAAAATCAGCTAATTCTCCCGCTTCCTCTTTTTGTAAAACAGTCAATGAAAGTCCCTTTGCTCCTGCTCTGGCAGTCCTACCGCTTCTGTGAACATAGGCTTCATAAACGTCCGGTAAATGGTAATTGACCACATAAGAAATTTCTTTTACATCAATTCCTCTTGCAGCTAAATCGGTGGCTACTAATATATTAATATGCCCTTCACGAAATTGCTCCATTATTCTATCACGAATGGGTTGTGTCAAACTGCCGTGTAAAGCACCTGAAGAAAACCGGTTTATTGCCAAATTCTTTGCTAATTTATTGACTGCAGCTTTAGTTTTGCAAAAAATAATACCACGTTCTCCTTCTTTTGATGTTAGAAAATGCATCAGGACATCCAGTTTTTCTATCGGATCTACCACTATATATTGGTGATCAATACCCAGGTTACCTACGGTTTTCATATCGGCACTAACTTGTGTTACATGTTTAGACATGTACTTTTGCACTAATTGCTTTATAGTGCCAGGCATGGTTGCAGAAAACAACAACGTTCTTCTGTTTTTAGGTAATTCAGCTATGATTTCGTCTAAACCTTCTTTTAATGCAGTGACCATTTCGTCAGCTTCATCAAGAACCAAATACTTGGCTTGTTTAACGTTTATTGTATTTCGTTTGATTAAATCAATCAAACGCCCAGGTGTTGCAATGACAATATGTGTAGGGTTTGATAAACGCTCTATTTGTGGTTTGATAGGAATTCCTCCGCAAGTTGCCGCTATGGAAATTTCAGGTAAATATTTAGCATATGTTTCCATATTACTAAAAATTTGGTGCCCTAATTCTCTAGTCGGAACTAATATTATTGCTTGGATATTTTTATTATCTAAATCAATTAATTGTAATAAAGGCAATCCAAAGGCAGCTGTTTTTCCAGTTCCGGTTTTAGCTAAACCAACAAAATCATCGGTTTTTGTCAATAAAATTGGAATTGATTTTTCTTGGATCTCTGTTGGAACAGAAATCTTCATATCGGTTAAGCTTTTTAGTATTGGTTCTGAAATTCCTAAGGCGGAGAATTGTTTTGACATAAAATTAATTTTGACAAAGATAAACAGTCTTTTGCCTTAAAAATAATCAAGTTGTAATATTTAACTTATTTGTTATATATAGTTGATTTATAATAGATTACGATTTTAATGTGTTTCTGTAAGTATTTTTCTGTTTATTATGTTAAAATGCTCCTTTCATCGATAAAAAGTACAGTTTTAACATTCTTTTTTATTTTTAAAATAAACCTAACGTATACATTTGCAATATGTTATACAATAAAATATATTAAACAATTCGAAAATGCAAGCAACTACAACAACCCCAATTTCTAGATTCACGTTTAAAGTGAAGTATTTTTTATCCGCAATGCTATTACTTCTATCGTTCTATGGAATTGCTCAAACAACAACAACAGTAAATTATACTCCAAGTTCTGTCATAATTAATAATCCGGAAAGAGGTTTTTACAGACATACGGAAACACATTCAACTAGTTATTCTAGCTTAAATCAAACAACATTAAACAATTATCGCACAAATAATACAACCTTAATATTAAGAGTATTCTATTTGGAAAGTTTTAAAAGCACTCCAATATCTAGTGCCTATTTAAGCGCAATGCAAGATGATTTTATTAAAATCAGAAATGCAGGATTGAAATGTATTGTTCGTTTTGCTTATTCTGATAATGATGTAGCTGGACAAAGAGATGCTTCAAAAGCACAAATTTTAGCACATATTACACAAGTAAAACCAATATTGATAGCCAATGTGGATGTTATTAGTGTGATGCAAGCCGGATTTATCGGTTCTTGGGGAGAATGGTATTATACGGATCATTTTGGAATGGCTCCAACCACAACAGATTATGCTAATCGAAAAGAAGTGGTAGACGGTATTCTTTCGGCATTGCCAACTTCGAGAATGATTCAGATTAGAACTCCTTCATTGAAACAAAAAACCTATACTACAACAACAGCTTTGACACAAAGCCAAGCATTTAATGGTACAAATATTTCAAGAATCGGACATCATAATGACTGTTTTTTAGCAAGCTCAAGTGATTTTGGAACTTATAGTAACACCTCTACAGAATATCCATATTTGGAACAAGAGACAAAATTTACGCCAATGGGTGGTGAAACTTGTGCTGTTAATGAGCCTAGATCTGCATGTACTTCTGCACTTTATGAAATGCAAAAATTTCACTGGTCCTATTTAAATTTGGATTATAATCCTAATGTAATTAGCGGTTTCCAAAGTGGTAGTTGTTTTACTGAGATTCAAAATAAATTAGGATATCGTTTTGAATTGGTGAATGGAACATTCCCACAATCGGCAAGTATTGGAACTGCAATGCCTATCACCTTTAAAGTAAAAAATAATGGTTTTGCATCTCCATACAATCAAAGAACGGTTTATTTGGTTTTAAGAAATACCTCCAGTAATCAGGAATATCCTATTACTTTGAATACAGATCCAAGATTATGGTCAAGTGGTGTCGAACAAACCATTACTCAAAATGTAACTTTGCCAGCTAATATCATTGCCGGAAGTTATAAATTGTACTTGAAATTACCAGATACAGATTCGGCTTTAAGTACGCGTCCTGAATATTCAATTCGTATGGCAAATGAAACTACTTGGGAAAGCACTACGGGTTATAATGATTTGAAACATACTGTAACCATTGGAGGAGCTACTCTTGGAAATAATGATCCTATTCCAACTTTAGAAATGAAAATTTATCCGGTTCCTGCAGATAATGAATTAATAATTGAATTTGATGGGATAAGTAATTACAAAGTTACTGTCTATAATTCACTTGGGCAAAGAGTAAGTTTAAGTTCGACGCTAACTACAAATAAAATGATTTTGAATACACAAGGTTTAAGTAGTGGTGTTTATTTTGTTCAGTTTCAAAATAATAACAAAAAAGAAACCAGGAGAGTTGTAGTGAGTCACTAATTTTCAAGATTAGATATATAGTGTTTTGATTTAATAGTGATAGATGGAATTCAAATTTCATCTATCACTATTTTTTTTGTCTTTTCTTCAAATTGTATTTTAATCCAAACTGAATCACATTCGAATAAAACTTCGATTGTGAATATACTTCAAAGGTTGTTGTAATGGCCGTATAATCAAAAATCTGATAGGACATATTTCCTGTAAATCTTTTGAAGTCACCACTGTAATCATCATAAAACCAAGCCGCTTCGAGTCTGGAACTGAAATCACTTTCTTCTTTACCAAATTTCCAGCCTAAACCGCCACCAACATAAAATCGACTGTCAATCATCCAATAAGGATATCCGGACGATGGATTTATTGTGGCATCACCAATGGATGATTCCAGATAGGAAGTCTCAATAAATGGCAGCCATTTTGATTTTTTTTCCGCACCATTATCCAAAGTAATTTTAGCCGTTGATGATGCTTCATACGAGTCGCTTGTTTTTGCAACAGTTCCGGATTTACTTTGGGTATAATAATTAGCTTCAAGCGATAAACTTGCGTTCAGTATTCCAAAAAGATAGGCATCATGATAAAAATTCCCCTGCATTCTATAAATATTTTTGCTATGAGCGGCTCCTGTTTCTGCTGGAAAAATTTTGAACTCAGCAGACGAATATCTTTTATTTTTTGAAAAATTAGCGCCTATTCCAAATTGAAAATAGAATTTGTCAAAATCACTATATTCACCTCTTATCCTTGACCAATATTGCAATTTTTCAAAATATTTGGGATTATTATATTGATATTGAAGTCCGTAAAGTGTGTGGGTCACATTGTCATCATCCTGAATTTCGTAATTCAGTCTATGCATTTTACTAAATGTTGCGCCAAAGCCATGGAGGTTTTTCTTTTTATCAAAATAATTATAGGAAATAACATTTTTAAAGGCTGAAGGATCTTTTTTATTACTTTCCAAAGACGTAGTAATTGCTATGAAATCTCCATTTCCTTTTCGGTTGGTTTTTATCAAATTCTGTTTTATATCCTGATAAAAAAGTTCCGGATGGTTTTCCAGTAAATCTAGTTGCAATTCTGGTTCTACATACATTACGTCTTTATTAAGTGTGGCTCTTAGGTTTTCTTTTTCGGTACTTTCAGGAAGTGAATTGGCTAAAATCCATGCTTCCTTAAACTTACCAATGTCATGATTTACATTACTAAATATTGATTTGGCTTTATAATCTGAAGTGTTTTTTGCAATATATTTTCTATATTCTTCTTCTAAAATCGGATATGATTTTAGTTCGATTAGCCAGGACATTTTTGTTGCAAAATCAATTTCATCACTATAAACTGACCAATCGTAAGCCTTTTTAAATTGGTTGTCGTCGGCATATAACCACGAAATATCTGCTGCTATGTTTTTGAATTTTTCGGAAGGCTCAACCTTGTTTAATTCTATTAAAGCTGTTTTCGGTTCATAGGTCAAAAGATGTTGAATGTATTGCAGATAAGCAACTGAACTGGTGTCTGTTTTTAATAAATTTATTAACGCATTTTTAATTTTTTCTTGATTTTCAGCTGTATAAAATGAAGCAATATAATCATTCAAAAGCGCAGCATCATTAGGTGTTACTAATATTTGCGCGTTTAACCATTTTTCTTTTATCAGATCATTTGGGTATTCAACAATTTTATTTAATTCGACCGAGTACATAATATTTTGCGATAACGGATATCTTACACAATGGCTTTCTAATAATTTCCAAACCTCAATTCCCCGATCTTCCCAAGTCATGTATTTGGTATATTTATTCCATGTGACAGAATCAATTTTTTCTTCGGCAAGCATTGTTTCTTTTAAAGATTTTATTTCTGATTTTAGTTTTATTTCGGAATCATCTATCCCGTATTTTTCACCTTTGATGAATTGTTTTACTTTTTCGAAATATACTTTTTCATCATTTTTCACTTTTTTAGAAACCTCTGCGATATGTGTTTTTTGAATATCTGTACTATAATTAAAGTCCGGCAGGCTTAATTTGGACGTATTGGTATATATGCAATATAAAAAACCCTCCAGATATGGTGTTTTAGTAAATCGAACTACTTTATTCTGCAAGGCTGTCTCCATTTTTTGAGTATTTTCGGAACGTACATATGAAAACCAATATTGATTGCCTGAAATTGATTCTTCGGGATTCAATTCTTCAACAGTATAAATTCCTTTTTCACTTTTATGGCTAAAGTTTGATGCTCTCCAATCCAATACAATATTTGCGGCTTCACCAGCATTTAGAAACCTAATTTGAGAGAACAAAGTTGTCATTTCATTTATATATTTGTCAAATTCAGTAAACAATCCAATGTTTTTGCCTTTAGTTTTATACCAACCAAGATTTAAAGAATTCCTGTAATCATAATTTCCTTTGCTGTTATTTTTTTGATTACTGATTTGGTATACATCATCCGGATGGATAAAATGTGTCCAAATACCCGTAAATATATAAACAGATTGTTGTGAATATTCTTGTGCCGGATTTAAATAATAACCGCCCGTAACCCTCGGATAATCAAAAAAATCTTTATTGTATGGGTCAAAATCAAATTCTCTGTTTTCGCCTTCAGCGGAATCACCTTCATAAGAACTACATAGATATTTTAAGGAAGGCATCCCTTTTTTTAGTTCATCAATGCCCATATTATCAATTAAATTTGATGGCGGGACATAGGTTACAGGCAATTTTCCAAAATTATTCACCTCCCATTTTTTTTGCACGGCTTTTAACGAAGTTTCAATAAAAGCCTTATTTTTCCACAATTTTTTCATATATTCCACATGATTATATCCATGAAAGGACAATTCATGTCCGTTTTTTGCAGCATCATAAACAAACCAATCACTCAGGGATTCTATTTTTTTATTATGTCTAATTTTATGATTATCCCATTGGTCAAAAATAAAAGGAGGATCAACTTTATTTTTATAATCAAAAGTTAACATCACAGAATAACTAATATTATATTTTTTTGCCAGTTTCAGCATATCAGGCCACCACACATTTTTCACAAAATCTTTTGAGGTAAGATTCATTTCAGAAGCTATTGGCTCACTTTTTATTTCATATAGAGGACATGGAAAATCATCTAAAAAAATGGTGCTTGTATTTGCTATCGGATATGGAATACCTTCTAATCCCATCAAAATTCCCGAAAAAAGCAATCCCCTATCTCTTTTTTTAAAGGCTTTTTGTGTGTTATAAAGAATTACACGCCCTTTTCCAACTGAGTTTTCAACTATGGCGGGAAAGCCAGGGTCATCTATTGCAGTTGCCAGTACTTTTATTTTTTCAGAAAAATTATGTTTTGCAAACCCGTAATGAAGTTCTTGTTCGTTAATTTTGGCATTATTTAAATTTGGCAACATTGGGACTTTAAAATTAAAACCTCTAGACGTTATATCTGTAAAATGTTCCGCTTCAGGCTTAAATCCTAATAAAAATGCTAACCTTTTGTCCTCATTGGCAATTGGTAAAAAAAAGGTACCTCCATTAATAACAAATTCCGTTATTTTATCAATTGATTCATTGCTGAATTTTATTGTTCCTGCCATGCATATTACCCTTGTTGATGGTGAAAATGCAGGCAAGGCATTCCATGTTTTTATATCAGTGGTCTTATACGGTAACTTGGTATAATCACATATTTTTTTAATATTATTATTGAATTTTATACTTTCCGGATCTTGATAATCTACTAAGAATTCAATTAACGGGGGTTGGTTCAATTTGTTTTCTGAATATCTTCGAAATTCTGTGAGTTCATTTTTATTTTCACCTTCAAAAAAATTAAAACTATCCGGATCAAGATTATCAATCGTTCCGCAATTTATAAATACTAAAGTTATTGCCAGAGCAAGCAGCAATTTATAATTTGATTTTATTTTATTTACAAACAATTTCATAGATAGATAATATTTGTTTTTTTAAGAATATGGAATTCGTATAAATCTTCATCTGAGTCATTACTCTTTTGATAATTAGAATATTAAATCTGAAATTTTACTTGATTTTGGTTCGTTAATTATTTCATAGACTTTGAAATTTTCATTGATATAAAATAATTCAACTTTTCTGTTTCTTTTTTTCAGTAAGTACAATTGGTTCATTAATGGCTGCGAGAGTGCATCATTGTCATTATAGGTGCCTGATTTTTTATTGATGAAAACAAAAAGTAAAACGCTTTTAGGAATTACATTTTGCGGATTTTTTTTAAAAAATTTCGGATTTCGGATATTCTTAAAATAGATAGAATCCTGTTCCAAATAATCATTCAAAAAAATAGAATAATTCATAAAAAAATGTTTGTTTTCACTTATCACTTGCGTTCTGTCATCATTTACGACTGCATATGTATATGGAAAATAATTACTTGATATTTGGTCATATACATCTAGAATCTGTTTAGGAGTTTCGTCAGATTCGACAAATTTATTAATCGTGTTTTTTTGATAATAGATGGCAAAAAATTGAATTCCAAGAACCAAAATTCCAATAGCATATTTATTGAACTGCACTAATTTTATAAATAATGGATTAAATAGCCGAATTATAATAGCCGAATTAATTCCGATAACAATAGGAATAAATGCTGGTAAAGATTGAATCAGTAAATCCGAATCGACCCATGGATTTTTTATACTCCCCAATAGAATTAAAGTGATAAAATAAATTAGAAAAGCAATCGAAGCTTTCCAATCTTCTTTATTATGAAAAAGGAATTTCAGCAAAAAAATAATTCCAATAAAAGCACTAATGACATAATAATTTATCAGTCTGTTTAATGGCATAACCAATTGAGGAATATAAGTATATGAATTTACGGACAGCAAATTGGTATGCAAAAACATCATAAAATCTGTTTCTAATTGGTAACATGCCAAAGCATAAATTCCAAATACTATTCCGACAGAAAAACAATAAGCTGCTAAACCAAGCCAAAAACGTCTGCTGGCAAAATGCTTTGTTAAAAATATCGAAATAACCAAAAATGGAGGCAATAGTATACAAAGCGTAAATAAATCTATGAGCCCAATTACTATAAAAACGAGAAAGAAACTGAAAAAATAATTAATTTTTTTTAGTTTCAATAAACCCGGTTTTAATAGGAAAACCATGGAGGGAAAGGCAAATGTAAGGGCTAAAAAGGTAGATTTACTTTGTAATAAAAAATTAATATTTATAGGTATTATTGTATAAAGCATCGCAAATGAAAATGTTGCAATTATTGGTGCCATATATTTCGAAAATGTGATTGTTCTGATAGTCCAAAATAACAAAACACTAATCAAAACAGATTCTAATATTCCAATTGATTGTAAGGCAATTTCCGGGCTAACATCAGTGATTTTTGCATAGAAATTCACAAATGCTAAATTACCGGCAACGGTCATGCCGTGAAAAAACCATTTCTGATTATCAAAATTAACCACTTGTTCTAAATCTGAAACCCAAATGCCGGATAAGGTATACAAATCATATTTAAAGAAATAAAAGCGGCTTATAAATGTAATTGCAGTTAAAACAATTACCAGAAGAAGAATGAAATAGCCATTTATTTGAACGGGATCTTTTTTTTTGAAAACAAACCAAGAAGAAAGTGATTTGTTGAGTTCTATTTTTTTTAATAATTTATGGACAATAGATTTTATTTTATTATCAAAATAGGTTCCCGGATTTTTTAGATTTCGGAAACCAATAATATCAACAGCAATTATAAAAAGCAGTATCAAAACACAATTTAGTAAATCATAGATACTTAACTGAATGGTCACAAAAATTACAATTCCAATGATACTTCCATATCTGAACCATTGATGTACCAAAAATTCTAAAAAAGTATTGGACGCTGATTTGCTTACCCATTTTCTATTCACGTAGAATAAAAAAAGTAGCATGGCACAAAGCCTCATAAATCCTAATAGTATAGAACTTGTGAACAGCATATCTCATTTAATTTGAAAATTTCGGAATCGTTTGTAAATCTATATTTCCAATAAAATAGTCGAATTTTGATGGCTTTATTCGTTTTTGAATGGCATCGCGAAGTTTTAAGTTGTCGGCATATTCGATTAGAATTATCGGAAGCTCGTACTTTTTGTTGACTATTTTTAGGTCTTCTATATAATTTTCAAACTCTTTTTCTTCTCTTAATTTATACTTTTTATCATCAAAAGTATAATTGCTTGCAACTGATTCTATCATGATAGCATCTACAAAAGGAGCTGTTTCATTAATGATTTGGATTCCTGCATTTTGAACAAAAATGTGATTGGGATATTGCGTGTCAATAGCTTTCAATAAGTTTATTAATTCTGCTTTTTGTTGTGATTGTGGGCCAAATGATGCAAAATTATCAATATTGTCAAAAAACAATCCATCATAACCAAAGGCTAAGGTGTTTTTTACCATTTTCATTAGTATTTCGATTGTGTTTTCTAATTTTAAATTCAAATAATGACTATTCCAGATTTCATTTTTCCCGAATGAGTTCTCCTTTAACAGGCTGTAATATTGAGAATTTGCATTTATTTCGCCTAAGCTGATATAAGCAACTACTTTTTCGTTTTGTGATTTTATTTTTTTAATTTCATAAATATTGTAATATTGAGATTCAAGAATCACATAGCTATATCCTTTTATTGTTTCGGGTTCCAACCTTCCATAACAAACTAATATGGAATTTTTGGATATTCCATTTCCATATACATTTGAAAAAAGTATTGATGGCAAAACAAATAATATAATTTTAATAAGTTGCATAGTAGTAATAGTCTAGTTTTTTAAAAAAATAAAGATTTGCCTTAAGCGTTAGAATCATAAAAAGCATTGAGCCACAAAGCATTCCAATTACACTATACTCGTAAGCTATGAAACGACTGAAAATCAATCCGATAATTAAGTTAAAAATGAAAGCCAGAATAATTGCCCGTAATGGTTTTGTTGGCTGGCCGAGGGTAAATAGATAAAGGGTATTTAGCATTCCCCAAGCCAAAAAAGCATACCCAATCCCTCCTATTATGCCTACGTTTATACTAATATCTTCCAATGGTTCATCAAACTGGGCGTTATAACCCCATGAAGCATTAATCAGGAAATAAATCAAAACAAATATGGCAACAGTTGTCAATAATAATATACTCACATGTTGCCAATACATTTTGGAAAGCTGATTATTAAATAGTTCCGGCGATTTATAGGAAGTGTTTTTTTGTCCGATATCTAAAAACTGGCTGAATGAAGCTACTCCATATTCCAAAACACCCGAGAGCAACAGAAAAACCAAAATTCCCAAATCCATTCCAAGTTCATAGTCCTTTTCAAAATAAACTATAAATGGCAATGAACCATTTATGGTGGATGACCAGGCTAAAATCCGGTCAGTAAAAATAAAAAGATAAAGAAAAAGTCCATAAAAAAAATATTTGTAATTATGATACAGAACTACCGTTGACCGAACTTCAATATTAGAATTTGATTTTTCTTTTTGAAGTAATTTTTTAAAAAACATTGAGAGATAACTCTTCGAAATTATAATTGCGATTAAAATTCCAATCCAATGCGTAAAATAAATCATTAAATCAGTCTGTGTTTTTAAAAGGACAGCGATTGTCGTACCCACAAAAATGGCTAACGAAATAACCCAACGCTGTTTAATAGTGTGTAAAGGCGCTAAAAACAATAGAAGAATTCCTATTAGAAAAGCATACGTAAAAACCACAAATAAGACCTTAAAAGGATAAACGTGAAAAAAAAAGTTAACTAAAAAAATGCTTATTAGAATAAAACACAGCGATAAGGTTCCCATTTTCAGCAGGTGATTAACCGTTTGTTTTGTCATTACAAAATCCTCATGATTCCAATAAAACGAAGCCTGTCTTCCAATTACCTGAACAAAACCGCCCGTTGCAACAAGTCCGATAATGACCCCCAAAACGACTGCTGTAGACTGAACATGATTAAAACCTACAAAGGTCCACAAGGAATATCCAAATACAATAATGGCTATAATTTGTAAAAAAACGGGCAACAAATGAAATATTCCTAACGGATAATATTGTGCAAAAATCTTGGCCTTAATCCATAAATAATCTGAGATTTGAATTGATTTTGTATTTTTTAATATGGATTCTCTTTCTTTTATATTTTTGGCTCCTTTATGCTCATCAGAAAAAGTCAGTTCATTAAAAATCAAATCTGCCAAATAGCTAATAGATGGAACTCCAAAATCAAATTCAGTATCCTTGTCTCGAATTCCCATAGATTCAATAGTAGCCATAACCACTCTGTTACTGACTGGCTTACCGATTTTATCTTTGATTTTCAGTATTAAGGACCTGATATTTTCATCATGATTTTCCATGTTGATTTGGGAACAAATTCAATGTTATTTTTAGCATTTTTTAAGAAGCTGCCTGATGGTTTTCCAATTGAATTAAAATTGGGGTATGAACTTCGGTAATTTCGCCACTAATTACTTTATTATAAGCGATTTCGTATTCTCGGATAAATTTCCCTATCGTGAAATTTTCAATTACCTTATTGCGGGCGTAAATTCCCATTTGAGTTCTTAACGACTCATTTTGTAATAATTCGATAACACGATTTCCAATTTCAACGTAATCTTTTGGTTTACATAAGAAACCACATTTGTCATCTAAAGCTTCATTTACGCCACCAACATCAGTAGCAACAACTGGTGTGCCGCAACTCATGGATTCTAAAACGGTGTATGGAAAACCTTCTGAAATAGAAGTCAGAATAGAAATATCTCCTTCAGAGAAAAGTAAATGCGGTTTTTCATGAAATCCCGCAAGCGTAAAATTATCCTGTAATCCGAGTTCTTCGATCATGTTTTCACATTCTTTGGTATATTCCGGAACTGCATCTTTATCTCCATAAACCAAATATTTTACATTAGGAATTACCTTTCTCACTATATCGCAAGATCGAATCATGGTAATAATATCTTTTAATTCAAAAATTCTCGCTGCGGCAACCACTGTTGGAATTCCTTGCAAATGCTTTGGTTTTGGAGCCGGAGCGAAAAGCTGATGGTCAATTCCATTATAAATAACTTCAATTTTATTTGTATTTGCACCGTATAATTTTTCCCAGTTAATATTGAATTTATTAACGGATAAAATCAAATCTGCTTTGTAATAAACCAATTCGGTAATGCACTCAGAGAGTTTTATAAGCAGTTTTTTGAGAAAAAACGAATATTCAGAAGTATTGATAGCCAAAAGCCGTTCTCTGATAAATACACCATGCTCTGTTGCGATGATAGGTGTTCCGTATTTATATTTTAGAACTAAAGCCGGAATTACCGGGAAACCAGATACCGTTAAATGCGAAATATCCACTTTCGGAACATCAATAGATATAGGAATTAAAAAGCGATACAACCATCGCATACCAACTGTCAAATCATACAAAGTTACATCCTGCTCTTTTTCTTTGGCAATTACCTCAGAAACCATGCTGCAAAATGTTTTCCAGACGAGAATGCTCTTCATTGTTTTTTTATAATCGTGCTTTTGAAAAAATTGCCACATTTCAAAAAAGGTCTTGTCTAATACTTCCAAATTCCGTGTTTCTGAATAAATATTTGCAATTAGTCGCTCAAAAATCGGCAAAAAAACCTGATAAACATGCGCATTGTCATTATGCTCTTTCCGATCTACAAATTTGTAATATTTATTTCCATAATTAATTATTTCCTGCGGTTCAAGAGGAGACCATAACGGCACCTGAATAACATTTTTCACATTGTTGCTGAGCTCGTATTTAGATTTTAATTCATAATTAGCATTAATGGAATAAAGTGTATAATCAACATTTTTAACTTCATTACATAACATGTGAGACCAGGTAGAAACTCCGCCGCCATTATAAGGATAGGTGCCTTCTAAAATCAACAATACATCATATTTATCTTTCATAATAATAAATATTAAATCCAATTATCTATACCTCTGAAATAAGATATATAGACATAAAAAAACTATGTAAATTTAGGGCTGGCTTATATTTTTAAAATATAAAAAAATTAAAAATATATATCATTTTCATTTAAAGCCTTTTCTTTAGAATAAGACTTACAACAAATATATATTGAAAAAAAAGGAAGAAAAAATTGTTCTGTTTAACGTAATGGAAAATCGATAAACTGCTTAAAATCAAAAATTTAAATAAGCAATGAGTGATTGTATTTAAAGAGAAAATCTTTTTCAGGCAATTTTATTTACCTGAAAAAAATTTAAATTATGTATTTGTGTGGCTGGAAAAAATTATCTAAAAGTTAATCTTCTTCATTCATTATTTTTTCCCGGTATTTCTTACCGATTAATAAGGTTAGTTTAATTTTGTAATCGTCCACAAGCCATTCACGATAGTTTTTACTGCAATGACTTAAACAACTCGCATAACGTTTCATGCGGCATTCAATATCATCCTGAAGTTCACGAGCCAGAAGTTTGGCTTCTTGCAATTCTTCGGCATTTTCAACACACATCGTTGCATGTTGCTCTATTGATTTCTCAAGCACTATTTTCGAGCGCAGGTTTTGAGCGATGGCTATTTTATGTTCTTCGTCAATATCAAAGGTTACAACGGCAGTTTTAGCGAATTTGGCTCTTAATTCCGGAGGCATTTGATATTTAAAATACAATTCTATTTCAACATCATCACGCAAATTTTCTAAGTAAAATTCTGGTGATTTAAATATATGCTGCCAATCGATTGGGGCGCTCCACAGTCCGAAACGCGCTGCATTGTTTCCTAGATCAATTACTGCAAAAGTATTTTTATTTGGTAATTTTCTAGAACCACGACCAATCATTTGGTAATATAAAGTCAATGATTTTGTAGCACGATTTAGAATAATAGTTTCTACAGTTGGTTCATCAAAACCAGTGGTAAGAATTCCAACTGAAGTCAAAATCGCATCCGGTGTTTTCTTAAACCAATGTAAAATGTCTTTTCGCTCCTCAGGACTACTTGTATTATCTAAATGGCGAATCGCATAACCGGCTTCTCTAAAAGTTTCATAAACATATAAAGAGGTGTTGATCCCGTTATTGAAAATTAACGTTTTCTTTCCCAAAGATTTTTCGGTATAGGCATGCAGCAATTTTTCCTGCATGACCATATTGGAATATAAATCATCCGAAGATTTTACGGTATAATCCCCGTTTATCCCTACTTTTAAAGAAGTTAAACCCACATCATAACTATAGGTAATCGCTTTTGCCAAAAATCCTTTTTCTATTAAGGAACCAATCGTGTCTCCAACAATCAGTTCATCATAATTTTCATTCATGGGCAATTTTACGTTCGAACTCAATGGAGTCGCAGTAACGCCAAGAATAAAGGCATTTTTGAATGAACTCAATAATTTTCGGAAGGAATTATAATGGGCTTCATCAATAATTACTAAACCCACATGGTCTAAATGCAGTTTTTCGTCGTTGATACGGTTTTTCAAAGTTTCAACCATCGCAACAAAACACGAATAATCGTTTTGATCCGGTAATTCTTTGACTTTACTATTAATGATTTTGTTTTTTACATCAAAACCTTTGAGCATTTTTGAGGTTTGCTTACAAAGTTCAATTCGGTGCGTTAAAACAACAACTTTTTTATTATGTTTGGATAAATATTGTCTGACAATTTCTGAAAAAATTACTGTTTTCCCCCCACCTGTTGGCAGTTGATACAACAAATGATGATTTTTAGGTGCATTGTCCAATCGCTCAAAAATGGCATCAATGTCCCCTTGTTGGTAGCCGTAAAGCTCCTTTTTATCTTCGATTTCAAGTTCTAAATCTTTGTGAGGCATTGTATTTCTTAATGGTTTTTGCAAAAATACGCTTAAAAAAGAGTTTTTCCATCAATTAAAATCAAAATCATCAAATTATTTTTAATAATCAAAACGTTCTACAATGGCATTAAATTCAAAAAAATTGATCCAATCTTGGGCTACAGTTTCATTTTTAATGGCTATCACCCTATTTTGAAATTCATATAAAATACCGTTTTCAATCATATAACTAATTGCTTGTTCAAATGAATTGAGCATACTTTTGTAAAACAATTCCTGTTTTACAACTTTTTCTGCAGCATAGGTTTGTGCAATTTCGATGGAATATAACATAACATCGGCAATAATAAACGGGTCGACGCCAAGGATTATAAAATGCTTGATATACTTTTGAGCAATAGAACGTCTGGCTTTGGCTTTTTTGCCTTTTACAGGAAAATATTCGTTTGCTATTTTGAGTTTACATTCTTGCACGAGTTTGTCTTCTTTAGGATTGAAAACAAAATCATAATAAGTTTTTACGGTACTGAATTTGTCATATAATTCCAGAATTTGCTCTTCGAGCTGTTTTTTATCGAGTTCGTTAAGGTATTTTTTTAAATCACGTTTACTCATTGCTCTCTTTTATTACTGCAAAAATAAATTACTTTTGGTTTCGATACTTTAATAATCAATGATAATACTTAATTTTGTCCTCACAATTTATAAATTAAAAAAATGCTTAGATTTTTCAAAATTATCGCTATTCTGGAAGGAATATCTTACTTGGTCTTATTTTTTAATATGCTTTTTATAAAACCAAACAATTTAGTACTTTATAAAACATTATTATATCCTATCGGAATGAGTCATGGTGTTTTATTTATCCTTTATGTTTTATTGGCTTTTTTATTAAAAAATGCTCAAAAGTGGAATTATAAAACCTTCGGAATAATTTTAGTTGCCTCACTCCTGCCATTTGCAACTTTTTATATTGAAAGAAAATATTTGAAAAATGCATAAAATCATCGAAAAAATATTTGGTTGGTGTTATCCTTTATTAAGAAAACTGGAAATTGATGACGCAATAGCTTCCTATGCAAGTTTGTTTATAAACATTGTAATTCTTTGTTTTTTAGCTTATGCTATTTACGTTATATTCAAGTTTGTTTTAATAAGCTTGTTGGTAACTACTGCTAAAAAAACTAAAACCAAATTTGATGATTTTTTAGTTACAAACAAAACGGCAAAATATATTGCGCATTTAATTCCACTCTTATTCATCTACAAATCAGTATTTGTTATTCTGAATGATTTCGTTTATTGGGAAACTATTTTCGGAAAATTAGTTGGTATTTATATTGTTTTATTGATTTTACTGATTATCCGAACCATTTTTAATGCATTACGGGACCATCTCAAACAAAAACCGAGATACAGCGACAAACCTATAGACAGTTACATTCAGGTGGTTATGATTATCCTCTGGGTTATAGGAGTTGCCGTTATTATCTCCAAAATATTTGGAATCAATCAAAAAGATCTTTTGACTCTTTTAGGGGCAATTTCAGCTGTTATCATTTTAATCTTCAGAGATACGATTCTTGGCTTTGTTGCCAGCGTTCAGGTTTCTGTAAATGACATGATACGCATTGGCGACTGGATAACTATGGATAAATTTGGTGCCGACGGAGATGTAATCGAAATTAATCTGGCAACAGTAAAAGTTCGAAATTTTGATAATACCACTACCACCGTTCCTACCTATAGTTTGATTTCAGATTCATTCCGAAACTGGCGCGGTATGTTGAATTCTGATGGACGAAGAATAAAACGCCATATTCTGATTAAAGCAAAAAGTATTCGTTTTTTGAATGAAGATGAATTGCAGGATTTAAAGAAAATCCAACTTATCACTTCCTTTATCGACACCAGGCAAGCTGAAATTGATAAATTTAATATCAATAATAAAATTGACAAAACGCTATCTATAAATGGTAGGAATCTGACCAATTTCGGGTTGTTTCGAAAATATATTACACAATATTTAGAGAATTATCCCGGGTTGAATAAAGACATGATTTTGCTTTGTAGACAATTGCAGCCAACTCAGCACGGAATCCCGTTAGAGATTTATACTTTTTCAAATGATAAGCGTTTTGAAAATTACGAATATATTATGTCTGATATTTTCGATCATATTTTTGCTTCGATAGTCTATTTTGATTTAGAAATTTTTGAGTTGCCATCTGAAGGTAAAAATGTCATTGAAGAGGAATAGATTATTTTAATCGATCCCTAATAAATTCTATTTCTGTTTTTCCATGTGCTTTTGGTTTTCCGTCAATTCCTAAACTTACCATAGTAATGGTATCAATGGTAATGATAGTTTCTCGAGTCATAATATTTCGTGCTTCACATTTTAAAGTAAGGGAAGACATACCGAATTTTACCACATCGATTCCAATTTCTACAATATCACCTTGTATGACTGAACTTCTAAAATTGATTTCTGACATATGTTTAGTCACAATTCGTGAATTTTCCAATTGAATTATCGAATACAGAGCCAGTTCTTCATCAATCCAAGCTAATAACTTTCCTCCAAATAAAGATCCATTTGGATTTAAATCTTCGGGTTTTACCCATTTCCTAGTGTGAAATCTCATAAGTTTTGTTTTTGTAGTGTTGTATTTATAATATCTAGATGATCGAATGCTAATTTCGGTAAATTTTTAATAGAAAACCATTGGGCTTCCTTGGCATCATCAGCGGCAACGGCAATAGTATTTTCAGGAACCATTCCAAAATAAGCCACAGAAACCATATGTCCCCTTGGATCACGAAACGGCTTTCCGAAAGCGCCGACTTGTTCTAAATGTGTTACTTTAATTTGTGTCTCTTCTTCCAATTCACGTATTGCGGCAATCTCCAGATCTTCATTTTCATCAACAAAACCTCCGGGTAATGCCCAAAAATCTTTAAAAGGGTCATTTTTTCTTTTAATTAAAAGTAAAAAAAAATCGGATTGTTCTATTTTTGCGATAATCACATCAACAGTGACAAATATTTTTGATATTCTCATTTTTTAAAGTTATAAATTGATTATATAATAAACTAATGAAGCAATAATTACTAAAATGTAAGCCATATTACCCCAAAAAAAGCCAAATTATGACCTTGTAAATTTAAGGATAATAATTATGTAACTTTAATTATGTTAAAATATATTAGATTTGTACCCGAATTAAAATTTTTAAGACAAGGTTAAAAATTAACAAACAAATTATTTATGAAAAAAATTGTATTATCAGCCATAGTAACGGTACTTTCTGTATCTGCACTTATCGCACAAGAAGTTAAAGAAGAAAACACGGAAAATTTAGGAAAGGAATTTAATCAATGGTCCGTAGATATCAATGCGGGTGTTAATAAACCTACAACTCCTTTTGCACAAGGTTATTATACAAATACTCCAAGTTTATTTCATGCAGATTTAGGAGTTAGATATATGTTTAATAACAAATTTGGTATTAAAGCTGATTTTGGTTATGACCAATTAAAAAATGATGAGAATAGCTTAGAATTTGACGGACAATATTACAGAACTAGCCTTCAAGGTGTTTTAAATGTTGGAAGATTATTAAATTTTGAAGACTGGACACAAAGATTAAATCTTCAGGCGCACACAGGAGCTGGATATTCATTTATGAAAAATGATGCTTTTGAAGGTAGTACTGATAACATGGCTAACTTTTTATTGGGTTTAACGGGCCAAATAAAATTAACTGAAAAAATTGCTTTAAATGGTGATTTCACAATGGTGAATAACATTAGACAAAACAGAACTTTTGACGGTACGCAAGAAAATCCTGACAATAGAGGTTTTAATGGAACTCTATTCAATGCATCCATAGGTCTTTCTATCTACTTAGGTAAAAACGAAAAACATGCAGATTGGTATTTTGAAGAAAATTTAACTGATAAAGTTGCAGCGTTAGAAACCAGAGTTGGTGATTTAGAAACATTGAATAATGATTCTGATAAAGATGGTATAGTTGATTATTTAGATCTTGAGCCAAATACTATTACTGGTGTTGCTGTAGATTCTAAAGGAAGAACAATCGATAGAAACAATAATGGTGTTGCTGACGAATTGGAAAGCTATTTAACTAAAACTTACGGTGAAGGATCAAGTGCTACTGCAAGTCAAAGTACAATTGAAGAATTAATCAATGGTGGATATGTAAATATCTATTTTGATACAAATTCAACTCAACCTAATGAAAATTCAGTTGGAAGTATTAACTATTTAGTTAAATATTTGAAAGCTAATCCATCTGCAAAAGCTGACGTAATTGGTTATGCTGATGAGATTGGAAATGCTGAATACAATAACGATTTATCTTCAAGAAGAGCTACTAGCGTTAAAAACATACTTGTAAGCGCAGGAATTGATGCTTCAAGAATGGATATTGTTGGTAACGGAGAAGATGCTTCTGTAGACAAAGATTCAAAAGTTGCCCGTAGCATTGTTAGAAGAGTTACTTTCAAAATAAAGTAATTAACAATTAGTTATTCATAACTTATAATTAACCGCTGTAGCAATACAGCGGTTTTTTTTTATCTTTAAATAAAAAATGGAAACAAGAGACACTTTTATCAGCGAATTTCGAGGAGAAACAATTGGTACTGTTTCCAATGAATCTTCTTCCGAAGAATTGTTTCAAAATCAGACCTTGCGACCGATACTAAAATTGCAGAATGATTTGTTTATCGAATCTTTCCAAAATTTTATTGGTAAATATAAAAATGAATTTTACACGTTTTCTCCCGATAAAAAAATGCAATTTATCGAGAACGCCATCCAACGTGATATAAAATTCAGAAATGCCTTAAAAGGGATGGTGATAGGGCTTTTTACGATTGAAGAATATCGAGAATACATAAAAAATTCATCAAACTTAAATAAAAGAATGATGAATATGCTGATCGAAAGATTAAAAAGCCAGGTACAATTATTGGAGCAATAATTATTTCTCCCTTGACTCTAAAATAGAAACCACATCTTGTAATTGAAAGCCTTTGGCTTGCAATAAAATGAGATAGTGAAACAGTAAATCAGCGCTTTCGTTTAAAAATAAATGGTCATCATTATCTTTGGCTTCGATTACGACTTCGATAGCTTCCTCGCCTACTTTTTGTGCGATTTTATTAATTCCTTTTTCAAATAAAGAGGCTACATAACTTTGCTCAGCATTGGCATTTTCTTTTCTGTCTTTTATGGTTTCCTCTAATTTGGAGATAAAACCATAATCCTGATTGTTACGCTCTTGCCAGCAAGTATCGGAACCGGTATGACAAGTCGGACCTTGGGGATTTACTTTTACTAAAATCGTATCGTTATCACAGTCTACTTTCAAATCCACTAAATTCAAAAAGTTACCACTCTCCTCGCCTTTTGTCCACAGTCTGTTTTTGGAACGGCTAAAAAATGTAACTTTTTTTGTTTCAAATGTTTTTTGATACGCCTCTTGATTCATATAACCGAGCATCAAAACCGTTTTGGTAGTTGCATCCTGAACAATCACCGGAACCAATCCATCTTTATTTTTACTGAAATCTATTTTCATCTTTTTTAGTATTATAATTTAAAATCGTACTGCTATATTGTTTTTTCTCAATTCTTGTTTTAATTCCGGAATCTCAATTTCCTGAAAATGAAAAACACTCGCAGCCAAAGCGGCATCAGCTTTACCAACAAGAAATGCATCTGTAAAATGTTGCATATTCCCTGCTCCGCCTGAAGCAATAATCGGAATATTTACCATTGCCGATAATTTAGCTAAAGCTTCGTTTGCAAAACCATTTTTAGTTCCGTCGTTATCCATTGAGGTAAACAGGATTTCGCCTGCGCCACGCTGTTCCACTTCAATTGCCCAATCGAATAGATTGCGTTCCGTAGCTATTTTTCCGCCCATTAAATGTACTTTCCAAATCCCTTCGATTTGTTTGGCATCAATGGCAAGAACAATACATTGGCTCCCAAATTCTTTGGCCAATTCATTAATCAAATCAGGATTTTTTATCGCCGCAGAATTAATGGAAACTTTGTCGGCACCATTTTGCAATAAAATAGAAACATCTTCGACCGATGAAATCCCGCCACCCACCGTAAATGGAATATTAATGGTTTCCGCAACTTTTCGAACCAGATTAATTAAAGTTTTTCGGCGTTCTTCCGTGGCCGAAATATCCAAAAAAACGAGTTCATCTGCACCAGTTTCTGCATATTTTCGTGCTAATTCCACTGGGTCTCCGGCATCAATCAAATCCACAAAATTAACGCCTTTTACCGTTCTTCCGTTTTTAATATCCAGACAAGGAATAATTCTTTTTGTAAGCATTTTTTATCTAATTAAACCTGAGCGGCGTTGTAATTATAAAGTTTTCGAGTTGTTTCAATGAAATTCTGTTTTCGTATATCGCTTTTCCGATAATGGTCCCCTCACAACCCAATTCTGATAATCTGGGTAATTCGTCAAAGGTTGAAATCCCTCCAGAAGCGATGAGTTTTATTCCTTGAACTTCCATTAAAATTTTATCATATAGATTAAAGCTAGGGCCTTCGAGCATGCCATCTTTTGCAATATCGGTACAAATTACATAGTGAATGCCTTCTTTTTGATAGTTTTGAATAAACGGAAGCAACTCTTCTTCACTTTCTTCCAGCCAACCTGAAACCGCAATTTTTTCATTATGAGCATCCGCTCCCAAAATGATTTTTTCTGTGCCATACTTTGCAATCCATTGTTTAAAAAGGATTGGATTTTTTACCGCTATACTTCCCCCCGTAATTTGATTGGCTCCGCTTTCAAAAGCGATTCTCAAGTCGTCATCCGATTTTAAGCCGCCACCAAAATCAATTTTTAATGTCGTATTTGAAGCAATTTGTTCCAAAATCTTATGGTTTACAATCTGACTGGATTTCGCTCCATCCAAATCAACCAGATGTAAATACTGAATACCGTGGGCTTCAAAATTTTTAGCTACTTCCAACGGGTTTTCATTGTATATTTTTTTGGTGTCATAATTTCCTTTCGAAAGTCGCACACATTTTCCGTCGATGATGTCTATTGCTGGAATTATTCGCATAATTGGTTTAAAGTTTAATGTTTAAAAAGTTGCTCAAAATTTGCTCTCCTATTTTTCCGCTTTTTTCCGGGTGAAATTGTACACCATAAAAATTATCTTTCTTCAAAGCGGATGAATATTCTTTTTCATAATCCGTAAAAGCGATACTTTCAGCACATTTTGGCGCATAAAAACTATGAACCAAATACATGAATTCATTCTCATTTATACCCTTAAATAGTTCCGATTTTAAAGTATTAATGGTATTCCAACCCATTTGAGGCACTTTCACTTTTTTTGAAAATTTAATAATATCCACATCAAAAATGCCTAACCCTCTGATATTTCCTTCTTCGGATGAGTTACAAAGCAACTGCATCCCTAAACAAATGCCTAAAACAGGCTGCTTTAAAGTCGGAATAAGGATATCCAATCCGGTTTCTATTAATTTTTTCATAGCGGTACTTGCCTCACCTACTCCAGGAAAAATCACTTTGTCAGCCGATTTTATGGTTTTCCAATCGCTGCTCAGGATTCCTTCAAATCCCAATCGCTGCAAGGCAAACTGAACACTTTGTACATTTCCCGCACCATAATTTATGATTACAATTTTCATTACAGTACTCCTTTTGTTGATGGCAAAATCATTTTATCTGCATCCCGTTTTACGGCCATTTTTATAGCTTTTGCAAAAGCTTTAAAAATGGCTTCAATTTTGTGATGTTCGTTGGTTCCTTCTGCTTTGATGTTTAAATTGGCTTTAGCGCCATCGGTAAAGGATTTAAAAAAGTGAAAAAACATTTCCGTAGGCATTTTTCCAATCATTTCCCGTTTGAATTCCGTTTCCCAAACCAACCAGTTTCTTCCACCAAAGTCGATGGCTACCTGTGCCAAACAATCGTCCATCGGCAGACAAAATCCGTAACGCTCCATACCGAGCTTGTTTCCTAATGCTTTAGCAAAAACTTCGCCCAAAGCAATTGCAGTATCCTCAATGGTATGGTGTTCATCCACTTCCAGATCACCTTTTACCTGAATATCCAAATCCATTTGACCGTGACGAGCAATTTGGTCTAACATATGATCAAAAAAGTCTATTCCTGTGCTGATATTGCTTTTTCCGGTTCCATCGAGATTCACGGTGATTGCTATATCGGTTTCATTGGTTTTACGAACTATTGAAGCGCTTCTGTTCTCTAATTTCAAAAACTCATAAATATTTTGCCATGAAAGCGTTTCCAGGACGATTATTTTGTCTAATTCTTCTCTTTTTGAAGAGATTTCACTGCTTCCCAAAGCTTCATTTCCTGTGATGAAAATGGCTTTTGAGCCTAAGTTTTTAGCCAACTCCACATCGGTTAAACGATCACCGATAACGAAAGAATTTTCCAAATCATAATTTGAATTATTGATGAATTCAGTAAGCAATCCTATACGTGGTTTTCTGGTTGATGCATTTTCTTTCGGAAAACTTCGATCTATTAAAATACTTTTGAAAATGACACCTTCGTTTTCAAATGCTTTCAATACAAAGTTTTGCGTTGGCCAAAAAGTTTCCTCTGGAAAACTTTCCGTTCCCAATCCGTCCTGGTTGGTTACGATTACCAATTCATAATCCAATTCTTTCGCAATTTTGCCTAAATATTGAAATACTTTTGGATAAAATTCCAATTTTGACAAACTATCCAATTGATAATTTTCGGGTTCCAAAACCAAAGTTCCGTCGCGGTCTATAAATAAAACTTTTTGTGCCATTACAATAATTTTAAAGTATTGATAAGTTGTTCGTTTTCGATTTTTGTCCCAATGGTGATTCGCAGACAGTTTTCACACAAAGCTTGATTGCTTCTGTTTCTGATTACTATTCCTTTGTTTAATAGTTGATTGTATCGCTTCTCTGCATCATCTACTTTAATCAAAATAAAGTTAGCATCTGTTGGATATACCTTTTTTACAAATGAAATTGTGGATAAATTTTTAATCAATCGTTGTCTTTCATTTACAATTTTATTTATTTGAAATTGCAACGTGTTTTGTTCTAATTTTTTTTCTGCGGTTTCTTGGGATAAGTTATTGATATTATATGGCGGTTTAATTTTATTTAAAATTGAGATAATCTCTGCTGAAGCATATAAAATCCCAATTCGCAATCCTGCCATAGCATATGCTTTTGAAAGTGTTTGCGTGATCACAAGATTAGGATAATTATTCATTTCATCAATCCAACTTTTATTTTTTGAAAAATCAATATACGCTTCATCAATTACAATTAATCCATTGAAACTCTTTAATAATTTTAAAACGGATTCATCATCAAAAGAATTTCCTGTTGGATTATTGGGTGAACAAAGAAATATAATCTTAGTAAACAAATCTATTTTTTTAATAATTTCATCTACATTAGGCTGAAAATCAATAGATAATAATACTTCTTTATTTTCTATTGCATTGATATTTGCCAAAACGCCATACATTCCATACGTGGGCGGAAGCGTAATTACATTATCTTTATTGGGTTCGCAAAAGGCCCTGAACAATAAATCCAAAACTTCGTCACTTCCGTTTCCTATCAGAATTTGGTTTTCATTTATCTTTTTTTGTTTGGACAAAATGTCCTTTAATTTTTTTTGCTGCGGGTCCGGATACCGATTTACACCATTAGAAAATGGATTTTCGTTGGCATCGAGATAAATCATATTGTGAGTGAAATCTTTATATTCATCCCTGGCTGATGAATATGATTTCATGATTTTTATATTTTCTCTTGTTATATTTTGAACATTGAAATTACTCATTTTCTATTGATTTTAATCGTAATGAAACTGCATTTTTGTGTGCGTATAAACCTTCTGCTTCAGCCATTATTTCAATGGTGCGGCCAATATTTTGAATTCCTTTTTTAGATATTTTTTGAAAAGTCATTGATTTTAGGAAACTATCTAGATTCACCCCACTGTAATTTTTGGCATAACCATTGGTCGGCAAGGTATGATTGGTTCCGGATGCGTAATCACCTGCGCTTTCTGGAGTGAAATTTCCAATGAAAACTGAACCTGCATTGTCTATACCATTGCTATAAAAATCTTCGTTTTCTACACAAATTATGAAGTGTTCCGGACCATATTCATTGATTAAATCCAGAGCAATTGCATCGTTTTCAACATAAATCAACTTCGAGTTATCTATTGCTTTTTGAGCAATTTCTTTTCTGGGAAGTTGTTTTATTTGGCTTTCAATCTCCTGTTCCACTTTGTCAATAAATATTTTTGAAGTCGAAACCAAAATTACCTGGCTATCAGATCCATGTTCCGCTTGGCTCAACAAATCAGAAGCTACGAAACTTGGATTGGCACTTTCATCGGCAACTACTAATAATTCACTTGGTCCTGCCGGCATATCAATCGCTACGCCAAATTGGGTAGCAAACTGTTTTGCTACGGTCACAAATTGGTTTCCTGGACCGAAAATCTTATAGACTTTCGGAATGGTTTCTGTTCCAAAAGTCATTCCTGCAATGGCCTGAATTCCGCCAACTTTCATAATTTTTGTCACACCACACAAATCAGCTGTGTATAAAATGGCTGGATTGATATTTCCGTTTTTATCGGGTGGCGAACACAATACTATTTCGTTACAACCGGCCAGTTGTGCAGGGATAGCTAACATCAAAACCGTTGAAAATAAAGGTGCTGAACCACCGGGAATATACAATCCTATTTTTTGGATTGGACGTTTTTCCTGCCAACATAAAACACCGTCGGTTGTTTCAATTTCTATTTTGGACGTTTTTTGAGCTGCGTGGAATTTTTCGATATTTGATTTCGCTAATTGAATGGCTTGCTTCAATTCTTCTGAAATCAATGTTGCGGCTTTTTCGATTTCATCTTCCGTAACTTCCATATTCTCTAATGTTGTTCCGTCAAACAAAGAGGTATATTTTGCAACAGCTGAATCTCCTTTGGTTTGTACTTCTTTAAAAATTCCTTTTACGGTTTCTTCAATATCGTTAAAAGTGGGTGTCGGTCTTTTTAAAATTTCTGACCAATTTTCTATGGATGGATTATATATTTTTTTCATTTTATAAATGTTATTATTAGAGCACCATTTTTTCAATTGGACATACTAAAATCCCTTCGGCACCGGCTTCTTTTAGTTGATCGATGACTTCCCAAAACTGGTCCTCATTAATTACAGAATGAACACTGCTCCATCCTTCTTCAGCTAATGGCATTACGGTTGGACTTTTTAATACCGGAAGTATTTGGCTTATTAATTCAATTTTGTCATTAGGGACATTCATCAAAACGTATTTTGATTTTCTCGCTTTAAGAACCGATTGAATTCGGAATTGCAGTTTGTCTAAAATTACTTTTGCTTCAAATGAAATTTTTGGAGAAACAGCCAGAACGGCTTCACTTTTTAGAATCACTTCCACTTCTTTCAGATTGTTTTTGAATAAGGTGCTTCCGCTGGAAACAATGTCCACAATAGCGTCGGCTAAACCAATACTGGGGGCAATTTCAACCGAACCTGAAATCTGGTGTAAATCCACCGTCACATTTCGGTCATTGAAATAATTTAGAACGGTATTCGGATAAGAAGTGGCGATACGCAATCCGTTCAGATCCTGAATAGAATTGTATTCGAATGTTTTTGGGACAGCAACGGAAACTTTGCATTTGGAAAACCCTAATTTTTCAATGATTTGGATTGTATTTCCTTTTTCTACCAATAAATTATCACCGACAATGGCAGCATCTACGACACCATCGATTAAATATTGTGGAATATCGGAGTTTCTTAGAAATAAGACTTCAAGAGAAAAGTTTGTGGCTTCTGCTTTGAGTTGGTCGTTTCCGTTGTTGATGGAAATTCCGCAATCTTTTAAGATTTTCAGACTGTCTTCATTAAGACGTCCTGATTTTTGAATGGCAATTTTGAGTGTTTTCATTTTTTCTTTTTGTTATTTTGAAAAAGAGTACACCAAAAGATTTGAGAAATAAAAAACCCGTTTGATGTACTCAAACGGGTTTTAAAATATGATGAATTACTTACATATCATTAACACTTCGCTTGAGCGGAGGTATGATGATGGTGATGTAATTGAATTGTAAACATTTTTTTGTCGTATTTTAATAATGCAAATGTAACGTTAAAAGAATTTAGTAAACAACTCTTTTTAAAAATTTATGATTTGTTTAATCTTCATCTTCTTGTTTGCCTTGAGCTTGTTCTCCTGTATTTTGTTCCCCGCCGGCACTCTGAACTGCATTTGCTCTTATTTCCGTATGACGAATTTCACCTCCAGTAGTTCCAACTTGTGCTCCCAAAATTACTGCTACAACAGCTATAATAAGAGCAGCAAAAGAAACAAATTTTGCTTTTGCATGATTCTTCAGATTGAAAAATAAGCCTAATAATGAAATACCTCCTAAAAGATATAATACAATAGACAGTTTTTCTGCTAATTCTTCATGTTCATGGATAATTTTTTTTCCAATATTTGGGAAATCTTCTACCATTTCTTCAGCTCCTTCACCTGTATTCATTGACAAAAATCCAAAAATGGCGGCAACTACAAATAGTATATAGGCAACATTTTTTATCGAATTGTTTTTCAGAATTAATCCTGCAATTAAAATTCCCAGTCCAAAAATAGTTCCAATGATTGGAAAATGGTTTACCACCATGTGTAAATGTGCGTCGTTCATAATTTTTTCATTTAAAGTTTAATACTAATTTTTTATGTTACTTTTTGAATCAAAGGAGCTTTATCCAGCCAATGAAACCCCTATTAAAGAGCCGACTCCGTAAGTTACTGCTGCGGCAGCCAATCCGAAAGTGACTTGTCTAAAACCGGAAAACAAAACGCTTTTACCGGTTAATAATGTAATTGCTGCTCCAATTCCGAAAAGCCCGACAATACAACTGGCAAGACTCAATAAAATGGCATCATTTCCATCTAAAATAATGAAAGGATACAGTGGAATAATGGCTCCAATTGCGAAAAGAATAAAAGAGGCAATTGCGGCTTCCCATGCTGAACCCCCTAATTCTTCTTTATCGATTCCCAATTCTTCGGTAATAATCGCGTCAATTGCAGTCTGATGATTTTCGAATGCTTTATCCGCTAATTTTTGAGCTTCTGTAATAGTCATTCCTTTTGCCTGATAAAGCAATACCAGCTCTTTTTTTTCTTCTTCTGGGGAGGCTTCTAATTCTTCTGTCTCCAGTTCAATTTGACGCTGGTTTAATTCTCTTGAACTTTGTACCGAAAGCCATTCGCCTAATGCCATTGAAATTGCTCCCGCCATAAGGCCGGCAATTCCTGTCAATAAAATGGTATTATTAGAAACTGCGGCTCCGGCAACACCCATGACCAAACTCATATTGGAAACTAAACCGTCGTTAGACCCTAAAACTGCTGCGCGCAGTGCATTTCCGCCGACAGATTTGTGGCGGCTTTCAAATTTTGATAAAAATCCACCGGAAACATTCAACGCTGCGTTGCTATTTACAGCTTCAATAATATTGAGGTGGTTGTGCTCAAAACCTGTTAGTTTTTCTCCCTTTTCAATTTTATTTTTTATCGCGTTTACCGCAAATTGTTTTTCAATATTTGATAAACTACTGATAATGGAAGTATAACCGAAAATCTTACCTAATTTCAATTGGAACTTTGCTCTTAATGAAGGCAAAGGCATGACATAATTGGGTTCAAAACCCATGACTTTTTCAAGCATGTGCTGTGCATGGCCATTCTCTATTTCGGCTAAACTTTGCAAAACGCGCTTTAAGTTATCATCCGATTGAATTGCCGCAATGCTATTATATAAAAAAGCAGTGTCAACTTCGGTTTGCAGTTGATTCTTTAATTTATTCAAATCCATAATTCATTTATTTAAAATCAATAAATAATCTGATTTAATTTGAAATAAAGGTAGTCTAAATCATACTATTACAAACATGCGAAGCCTTAAAATTGACTTAAGTAAACCTTTTTTTTATTCAATTTGTATTTTCTTTCTTTATATAAATAGGAAGCGGAAACAACGTGTCCCAGAGCATCTTTTGCAAATTCATTATCAAGCTTTACCGGTGTAAATACGGTATCATTGAAAACCTGAAATTGCAATGGCGCTTTGTTTGGCTGCATAATGATTACTTCATCGCCGACTCTGAAGGCATTGATGTCGTGAAATTGCATTATGGCGCGACCTTTTACCTGTTCGGGTAATTTAAACAAATTTCTTCCTGGCATTGGAGTTGTGACCGCCATTCCGATTTTACTTAAAATCGTTGGTTGAATATCTATCTGGCTGCATAATTTATTATATTTTTCTCCTTTCGGAATATTGGGTCCGATGATTAATGCCGGAATATGAAACTTATGAATTGGCACCAGATGTTTTCCGTAAGTTCTGGTATTGTGGTCGGCAATGACTATAAAAATGGTATTCTTGTAATAAGCTTCTTTTTTAGCCAACTCGAAAAATTTGCCAATTGAAAAATCGGCGTATTTCATAGCATTATTAACCGTATTCTTTTGTTTGTCATGCAATTTAATTCTTCCTTCAGGATATTCAAATGGTTCGTGATTGGAGGAAGAAAACACTAATGATACAAATGGTTTTTCTTTTTTTGATTTGAAATAATTATTTGCCTTAACCATTAAATCTTCGTCGGACCAACCCCAAGTTGCATGAAAGACACTTTCTTTTGGGTCGAAATCTTCCTCATCAATAATATTATCAAATCCGTTTCCGTTAAAAAAAGCGCCCATATTATCAAAATTTACCATTCCCCCGTAAATAAAACTGGTGTCATAACCTTTCTCTTTTAACAAACTGGCAATCGTATAAAATTCTGTTTGGGAATTATTCAATTTCACCACACTTTCCGATGGTGAGGGTAAAAAACCGGTGACTACAGCTTCAATTCCGCGAACGCTGCGTGTTCCAGTTGCATATAAATTGGTAAACAGCAAACCTTCTTTTGTAAGTTTATCAAACTCCGGTGTTAACGGCAATCCTCCTAAACTTCCCACATATTCCGCACCCAAACTTTCTTCGAGGATAATTACGATATTATAAGGTTGCTCCAATTGCGTTTCTGATTTTTGAGTATGGAGCAATGGAATGTCTTTATCGATAAAATCATTTTCATCAACATTCATGTATTTTTTTACTCTCGAAATGGCTTCTTGATGATCCATTTTTCCGTACATTTTTTCAGAATCTCCTTCATTTTTTATAGAGTACAATGCAAATGCAACGGTATAAAAAGAGTTCAACCCTAAACAGTTTGTCAGCTGATCCATTGAAAAAACGGCATTACTGGCATTAATTGGTCTTTTTGAAGTCAGACTCGAACGGGCACCCAAAAAAAGCATAAATGCGATTAATGGAAACAGCATCATTTTGGTTTTATACTCGGTAAATTGCATACCGAAATGTCTTTTTCTGAATTTAATTAAAACATAAGACAATCCGACAAGTAATGCAATTGTGGCTATTATCGAGGGCAGAAAACTTTTGTAAAGCATTCCTATTACTTCTTTTGGATAAATCAGATAATCGATAAATAATTTGTTTGGTCTGGTATCGTATTGACTGATAAAGTTAGGCGTGGCAAGTTCAAACAAGAATATCGCAACCAGGAAAAAAATAAAATAGATGTTAAAAAAACACCTCATTTTTTTTAACAAAGTATCGGACAATACCGTAATCAAAATTGTCGGAAGTAAAAGCAGGTAACTGAACAGAATTAAATCCATTCTTAAACCAATGGGAAAGATATACCAAAAATTTTCTGTTTCTAAAACCCTGTCTTTAAATAAAATAAATAGAAAAAGTCTACTTAAAGTGGTTATAAGTAATCCAATAATTAGAAAACTAAATACGGGTTTTAGGAATGATATTTTTTTCATTAAGAGAAAATTATTTTTTTGTAAAAATATGCTAATCTTTTAAACTGAAGATGAATTACTTCCGGTTGTTTGTCATTATTTACTTTGTTTTATCTAATCAAATATTTTTTTCATGACAATAATTTTTAAAAGCTAAAAATGAATATTGAACAATTAAATAACAACTAGTTAGTGTAAGCTTAAAATAACGGTGGTTCCAATATTTTCCTGACTGGAAATTTTAATGTCTATATTTAATAAGGAACACAATCTTTTAACAATAGACAAACCCAACCCGGTTCCTTTAATTTCAGGATGTTCCGTTGAATTAGAGCGATAAAACTGGTCGAATATCCTTTCTAAATCTTCCGTGGAAATGCCAATTCCGGTATCGGTTATACGGCATTCCATTTTGTTGTCAACATTGGTAATATTGATAGCTAAAGTGCTATTTTCATTAGAGTATTTTAAGGCGTTTGAAACCAAATTATTAATGATAATAGAAAATAAATAACTATCGGTGACTGCATAATAATCTGTTACGAATTCTGTGACTACCTGAATGTTTTTAGATTGAATTACATTTGAATAGCGAGAAATGGTATCCAAAATGGTAGCGTTCAAATAGACTTTTTCCATTTTAAGGCTTTGCTTTTGATTCTCAAATCTTGCCAATAAAAGCAATTGATCCACCAGATGATTCAACCGATTGACTTCCGTTATGCAAAAGTTGATTTTTTCCTCATATTCAGCATGATTTCTAGGCTTTCTAATCAACACTTCGAGGGTTCCTTTGATTACGGTCAGCGGAGTTCTTAATTCATGTGAGGCATCAGAAGTGAATTGTTTTTCTCTTTCAATGGCGGTTTCCACCCGATCTAATAAATTATTGATGGTTTGAGAAAGAATATAAAGTTCATCCCGATTTTGCGGTAATGGAATTCTGGATTTCAGATTGTCTTTCGTAATGATATTTGAGGTTTCAATGATGGAGCTAATGGGTTTGATACTTCTTCCAACAATGAATCGGGCAATCAGGAAAAGTACAATAAGAATTAAAGGATAGGCAATGATTAGTACTTCGAATAAATTATGAAGAACCATAGATGAATCTTCTAATGACATAGCAACAATGATATATCCAATAATTTTTGTTTTATGATAAATTGGAACTTGGATTTGTCGGATGGTTTTATTTACAAATTCAGTATCAAACAGCATATTATCATCCATTTCCGGATGAAATTTTAATTTTAGCTTTTTTAGATTGGGAGATTTTTCAACAATTTTTTTATTATCATCCAAAAATTGGATAAAAACGGGGTTTACATCAATAGTATTATGCTCCCTTTCTCTCCATTCCTCTTCATGTGTCAGATGGAAATGATTCCCTTCAATTTCTATTTCTGATAAATGTTTTTCAACTTCACTATTAATGTCATTATTAACATGACTGTAAACACTAAATTTAACAATGGAATAGATCACAAAGAAAACTACAAAAATCAATAAAGCTGTAGTGATTATGTAATTTGACGCGATTCTATTTTTAAAGGAAAGTTGTTGCATTTTCTATTTAGTCGTTAGCAATATAGCCTACACCACGAATTGTTTTTATATAGTCTTGTTCAATTTTTAAATTTAATTTTTTACGAATTGCATTCATAAAAACATCAATGACACCGGTATCATATTCAAAATGGATGTGCCAGACATCCTCGATAATTTGAGTTCTGGTGCATACTTTTCCTTTATTTTTAACCAGATAGCTTAACAGTTCAAACTCACGCTGGGTTAATGAAACTTCACTTCCATTCACAAATACCTGATGCTGGGCATTATGAATTTCAATGGTACCAAGGGTAAGTATTTCGTCTTCTTTCTGATCCCTAAAATGAATTTTAATGCGCTCCACCAATTCGTCAAAACTGAATGGTTTTTTGATATAATCGTTGGCTCCGGCTTTTAACCCTTCAATCGTTTCCTGTATGGTATCTTTTGCGGTCAGAAAAATAATCGGAGTAGTCGTGTTTTTTAACCGGATGGCTTTACAAAGTTCTAAACCCGTCATTTTGGGCAGCATCCAATCTAATAAAATCAGATCAAAGCTTTCTTTTTGAGTTAATTCAAATCCTTTTAAACCATCAGAAGCGCTGGTAATCTGATAGCCTTCTTCTTCCAAACCTTGTTGGAGGAATTGAACAATACCGGCTTCGTCTTCTACAATTAATATATGCATGATTCTTTTGGAATTTTAAAAATATAAAACGCTTTATTGCAAAACAAATTTGATTCCTGCAGAAACAATATTAGCTTTTAAACCATCACTTCTTTGATAATGATTGAATCGGAAATCAATATTTTTTATACCAAATCTCCAAATTTTACTTCCTGTAAAAATATCAGTATAAGTTACACCGAAACCATATTGATGGCTGTCAAATTTAGATAAATCATAATCGGAAGTATAATATTGCTCTGTTGATAGATGCGCTTCATAAGGTGCAAAATATTTGGAAGCAACTTGGGTATAATAGCGATACATTGGAAAAACAGTAAAACGGTCAGAAACTTTAATTGGTAATTCTAAACTTCCGGTATGCGATTGGATTCCCCAATTATCTGAATAAAAACGGTAATACGTTCGTAACAAAAATTGCTGATTGATATAATAATTCAAACGTGCGCCAATTGGCAATTTAAAACGCGTATCTGGCAAACGTTCAATGTCATCAGCCAACTGAAAGTCCTGAATATAAGAATTAGCAACATCGGCAAAATAAATACGCTGGTAAGGTGTTGACAATAAACCTTGCTGGTGTAAAACATCAAAGAAAATAGATCCCTGCAATTTTTTATTAATCACTTGCGAAAAAGAGAATGACAAGGCATAAGAGTTTCTGTTTTTCTTACCGAACATAGTAAATCTTGAAGGATTATAATCGGTGTTTCCCGTAATTGTAAAATCATCAAAAATGCCGCCGTTTAAATTATTGCCGTTATCCGAAAAATCATGTAATTCTTTTGCATAAATTGGCTTCCAAGTATCTAAATACACATTTGCAGAAATGCCGACTTCTGTGTTTTTATCATTAAATAATTTCACAATTCCGCCGCCAAAGCCTATGGAAGAATAATCATATTCAATAGAACCGGAACCATGCCCTGTATATATGGTATTTCTATCGTCGGAACGATGACTGTAACTGACACTTAATGATGTTAAAACATCTTGCATAGAAGCCCCTGAGCTGGCTTGCCATGGGGTTGGATTGTCTGTGTCAAAGGGATTAATATTACTTGAAGAAGCTGATGTATAGGCTGAAATACCTGCATCGACGGTTAAAACATCATCTTCGCTTAACGGCATTGTAACTACAATAGTTGGCGTGATATCGGTTAGATTTTCTTTTCCCCTTCCTCCTGCCACTGCCGAATGTTCGCCATCCTGTTTGTAGTAACTAACCAAGAAGTCCACTTCGGTACTTTCTAAAACACGTTTTTTAAAAGTAACGGCAGTACTATCTTTTTCCTGTGCAAAAACAGAAAATGAAATAAAAATTGATAGGTAAAGTAATTTTTTCATAATTAATTGCAGCCGCAGCCTCCACCTGTTTTACCACCATTAGCTCCAGCAGCAGCTTCGCGATACACTTGGAAATTAGTTTCGAAGCGTTCAGAAGATTTGGATGCCAATTTCATTTCGGGATCATTAATCCGCTCTTTTTCGTATTCTTTGACAGCAGTACAAGATTGCAAAACAAAAAATACCACAGCGACAATTAGTAGCTTCTTCATAATTTATTCGTATTTTTTAATATCAATTCCTTTAGATGAATGGATTTTTCCTTGATCATCAACAATTACGCATTCAATTCCTTTTAATTGATTGATTAGATCTAATCCTACCTCTGTGCCAAGTACAAAAATCCCTGTAGCAAGCGCATCTGCAATTTCGGTTTGCTTTGCAAAGACAGAAACACTTACAATCCCAGATGCCGGATAACCCGTTCTTGGGTCGATGATGTGCGAATATCGTTTTCCGTTGAAAACAACAAATTTCTCATAGCTTCCAGAAGTTTCAACCGCACTGTCTTCAAGCGAAAAAGTAGCGAAAACTTTATTTTTGTTCATCGGATTTATAATTCCGACTGTCCAAGGCTTCCCATCGAACTGTTTTCCCCAGGTATTTATATCTCCCGAAACATTTACAATTCCGGATAAGCAACCTTTACTTTGCAATAAAAATTTCACTTTATCAGCAATATAACCCTGACCAATACCACCGAGACCTAATTTCATTCCTTGTAATTTTAGAAAAACTGTTTTTTCTTTTTCATCAAGAATAATATTTTGATATCCTATTCGCTCTACTGATTTTTTTATCGCTTCTTCTGATGGCATTTCCTTCATGCTCCCGTCAAACTTCCAAATTTTATCCATTGAAGCATATGAAATATCAAAAGCTCCGTTGGTAAGTTTTGAAATTTTTATGGCTCTTTGAATTAATTCAAAAACTTCCGTATCTACTTTTACGGGTTTTATGCCGGCATTTTTATTTATTTCTGAAATTTGTGTGGTAGGAATCCAATCGGAAATTAAGTTTTCAATGCGTTTTACTTCGGCTACAGCAAAATTAGCATATTGATTTCCCTGAATCGTGTCATTGGCAATTACCGTTATTTCGAAAGGGCTGCCAAGCATTGCCAGTTTGCGTTTGTGAACTACTTGTCCCGAAGCATAAATTGAAAGAAACAATATTGTAAACAGGATGATTTTTTTCATTTATTTTCTAAAGCATTAATAATTTCAGGTATTCTTCGGCAGAGACATTCTTGTAACCAGTCATACTGATGACTTTTCCGTTTTTGTCTAATAAGACAACCAATGGAAAATTTCCCTCTTTGTTATATTTTTCTGCTAATTTTTTATTGCTTTCCGTTAATTCGGCAGAAAGCAAGTGGGCTTTTTTCTTAGGGAAATCTGCTTTTAACAAAATTAGCTTACTTTTGCTTTCAGTTCTAAAAACTTCAGATTGCCAAACATTTTTATCTAGTTTGATGCATGGTGCACACCAATCAGACCCAGAAAAGACCAAAAGAATCTTTTTGTTTTGTTCAGTTGCTTCTTTTTTTGCTTCATCAAAATTAGTTTTCCAATCCTGAGAGTAACCAAGTGTTCCCAATAAAAGAAACACATATACCATTATTTTTTTCATGCTTTTACAATAAATATTTTAAAAAAATAAAAATCTGTTTTTTTATTTAAGAAGTAAAGTTATTGGTTTTATTGATAAAAGAATTTATGCTACTACGAATTTAAGCTAATATTAATTTTAGTTAAATTTAAAAAAAATCTAGGAATAGCTTTATCTAAAGTAATGGTTCATTTTTGGCTATTTTTGCAGTATCATTTTTTTATTTTGAGTTCTTTTTAATATATTTAGAAAAATCATACTATGTTTCGCCACAAAGGAAAAAACAGAACCTTTAGTCATAATTTACGTCTGGCAACATTACTGTCTTTTGTTGCGGGAATTGTAAACGTTACAGGTGTTTTAGCCGTAAAAACACTCACCACGAATGTAACCGGACATTTCGCTTTTTTTGCAGAAGAGTTATTGGTTCACAATTATTCAGCGGCATTAACCTTTTTTGTTTTTACTGTATTTTTTTTAATAGGATCCTTTACATCCAGTTTTCTATCCGAATATATGCTGAGAATTTCCCCTGAATTTTCTCATGTTGCTCCTATTTCTTTAGAAATCATAGTATTATTGGTTATTGGTTTTTTTGGAATACAAGCCGATTTAACTAACTTTAGCGGACAATTTATTGCATTTTCCATGCTTTTTGCTATGGGAATCCAAAATTCTTTAGTGACGAAAATATCGCAATCAACTGTAAGAACTACCCATTTAACCGGGCTTTTTACCGATTTGGGAATTGAATTGTCTCAATTGTTTTTTTATAAAAAAGAAGAGGAAACAAAAAAATTGAAGACCAGTATTTTTTTACGTCTTTCTATAATTACTTTTTTCTTTATTGGTTGTGTTTCAGGAGGGTTTATTTATCAGATAATAGAAATAAAAACGCTTTTAGTGGCGGCATTTTTTCTGATAATAGCACTATTTTATGATACTATCCGATTTAAATATTTGGTTACCCGAAGAAAAAAATCGCATCATTAATTACAACATGCCGTTGTATTTTCTAATGAACCATTCCGATGCCAGTAAAACAGCCAAAAGAACTAACAATAAGGTCCAATCTATCAGTGGGGTTTTTGTGGTTATTTCTTTTTGAGTTGCAGTATAACTGTTGTTTTCCAATAAACTCTTAATCAGACCTTCTATTTGATTCGGAAGATATGTTTTTCCTTGTGTTTGGGCAGTTAATTGATTTAATTTAATCAAATCCGGATTTACGAATTGCTTTTCAATATCAAAATCCAACACTTCAAAATAACCGTTATATGTTGTTTTGGAAGTCAATTCTTTTACGGTAAAATTGTATTTTCCGGCTGTAAGTCCATCAAGATTAACTTTAAAAGTGTTATTCCCTTTCAACAAATCGTAGTTTTTGGTTTGTTTGGTATCTTTATTGGTTAACGAGATTGTTAAACGCGCTTTTTCATCAAATTCGTAATTTTTGTTGAAATACTGTGCCGTGATTTCAATCGCTTCTCCAGAATTATAGAAACTCTCATGATTAACAACCAGCGCTTTTCTGGAATTACTGGAAGCCAAAAACTGAATGGTTTTATCCAAAAAAACATCGAATTTTTCAAACGAGTGATGGTCTAAATGACTTTGTAAACGCCATTTCCAAATATTTTCTCCCAAAAGAAAAGCCGTCCGTTTGCCTTGATTCTCTGCATAAGCCAATAATGGAGCATTCGTGGGAATATTTCGAATTCTGGAAGATAATAAAACATCAACATTGCCATTGGTCGTAACCGTTCCAAATGCATTTTGCAATGGCGGGAAATTTTCAAAACCAATATTGTCTGTTGCAAAGAGATTGAACTGAGAACTGAAATCCGCCAAATAATCTTCTTTTTGACTGCTCATTTTGAAAACCAAATTGCTTTGTTGTTGGTTCAAAAAAGCAAAATCTGTGTTGGTTCCGGTTATGATAAAAGCGTTAATCCCGGCTGTTTTGTTATTTTCAAAAACAGATTTGAATTCATTTGTTGGCTGGTATAAAATTAAAACATTATAATCTTGTAATGATTTGATTTGGTTTGGTTTAACAATAGTTACTTTACGTTGCGCATTAGTTTCAATCGCACGTTTAATAGCTCCAATGTCAGGATGATTTATAGCAGATACAATTGCAATTTCTGACTTTTGATCGATCACTTCTACTGCGAAATTCTTGGTATTATTATAGGTGTTTTTTTCTGGTTCTTTGGAAGAGACAGATGCTTTAAAAATTTGCAAACCCACATTATTTGCCGGAAGCAAAACATTGATAATTGCCGATTTTTTTGATGGCGAAAAAGAAATACTTTGTTTGTTCAAAACTGAATTTCCTTGTGAAATACTGAAATTTGCGGTAATGCTTTTGGTTCCTGAATAATTTAAAAACACTTCTACGGGAAATTTATTCTTGTGAAAAGCGTATTTATTGACATTCAGCTGATTGATTTTTAAATCTAAAAATGTGGTAGTATCTCCTAATACCAAAGGATATACTTTATTATTAGAGTCAAAACTATATACATAATCATTTCCCGAAGTCTGGTTTCCGTCGGTAATCAAAACCGTTGGATAAGTTTTGTTTTTGTAGATACTTTTTAGATTTTTTGAAACTTCTTCGAAATTGGACTGACTTCCTTTGAAATCAAATTTTTCAGAAAGCTCAAAGTCATTGTCAAATTGAAATGAAGCAATATCAAATTTTTCCTGCAAAGCCTTATTTGACACTAATTTTTCATACACTTCAAATGCCGTTTGATTGGCTTTTAAGTCCACTATTGAGCTCGAATTGTCTACTACAATCGGCAATGGTGTTTTCACAATTTCAAACGTTTTCTTTGTTATGATTGGATTAATTAATAACAATAAAATTCCGAAAACTGATAAAAAACGCAAAGAAGCCAAAAACAAGTACACTTTTGACTTGTTTTTGGCTTTATAAAAATATTGATAAAATGACAATGCAAATGCTGCAACTAAAGAAAGTACAATCAATAAAATAGCAGCTGTAGTCATTTACCTTTTTAGTTTTATGTCAACATTCCTCCATCAACATTCATAACCTGACCAGTAACGTAAGTACTCATATCAGAAGCAAAGAAAAGACAGGCATTAGCCACATCTTCGGCAGTTCCGCCACGACGCAACGGGATACTTTCTCTCCAGCCTTGTACAACATCTTCGTTTAGTTTTGCTGTCATCTCAGTTTCGATAAATCCTGGCGCAATGGCATTACAACGGATATTACGAGAACCTAATTCAAGGGCTACCGATTTTGTGAATCCAATAACACCCGCTTTTGAAGCAGCATAATTGGTCTGACCCGCATTTCCCTTCACTCCGACTACGGAACTCATATTGATGATTGAACCGGAGCGTTTTTTCAAAAATGTTTTTTGAATAGCTTTGGTCATATTGAAAACCGACTTTAAGTTAACTTCGATTACTTTATCGAAATCTTCTTCGCACATTCTCATTAATAAATTGTCTTTGGTAATTCCAGCATTGTTGATTAAAATATCCACTGTTCCAAATTCAGCGATTACGGCATCTACTAAAGTTTGTGCTTCATTAAAATCAGCTGCATTTGATTGATATCCTTTGGCTTTAATTCCTAAAGCGTTTAATTCGGTTTCAAGCACCATTGCTGATTCGGCAGATGAACTATAAGTAAAGGCTACGTTTGCTCCTTGTTTTGCAAAAGTTTCGGCAATTCCTTTTCCAATTCCGCGGCTTGCGCCTGTTATTATGGCTACTTTCCCTTCTAGTAATTTCATATTATTGTTTAAGTTTGATTCGTTAGAAATTGGAAACAAATATAGAAATTGTTTGTAGTTTGTAGTTTACAGTTTATACATTTTTTTTAAAGATTTTTCAAAAAATAGAAAATTTAAATTATTTCAATTAAACCATTTAAATTAATTCAAGTCATATCAATCAAACCATTAAAAAAACCAACCAAAACCAGCTAATTATGATAAAAAAAATTATGTTATTAGGCGGAATTTATTTCTTTTTGACCTCATGTAACAAAGATGATAACAATTATGAAAACTTACCTACCAATTTATATCCGAATGTTGAAGCGACTTTTGGAAGCAGTTTAGATTTAGGTAATCTGGATAATTATGCTACACAATTTATTCCGACTTATATCACTAAGGACAATTCCATTTTAAATCCTGTAACCGATAAAGGGGCAACATTAGGAAGAGTTCTCTTTTATGACAAAAATTTATCATCTGACAATACCATTTCTTGTTCAAATTGCCATGTTCAGGCAAATGCCTTTAGTGATTTGGCTGTTGTCAGCGATGGTGTAAACGGAACTACAACAAGACATTCCATGCGTTTAATCAATACCAGATTTGCTAATGAATCTAAATTCTTTTGGGACGAAAGAGCTTTGTCTTTAGAATTACAAACCACGATGCCAATCAAAGATCATGGAGAAATGGGATTTAGTGGTGCTAATGGTGATCCGGCTTTTGGTATTTTAATAACTAAACTCAGTACCATTGGCTATTATAAAGAACTATTCAAATTTGTTTATGGTTCCGAAGAAATTACCGAATCTAAAATTCAAACGGCTTTAGCTCAATTTGTAAGAAGTATTCAATCTTTTGATTCTAAATATGATGCGGGAAGAGCCTTGACGGCAAATGATAATCAGCCCTTTTCTAATTTTACAGCACAAGAAAATCTAGGTAAAAATTTATTTTTGGCACCTCCGGTTTTTAATGCAGCCAGTTCCAGGACTGGTGGCGGTGTGGGTTGTGCAGGGTGTCATGCTGCACCAGAATTTGATATTGACCCAAACACAGGTAACAATGGAATAATTGGTACTTTGAATGGAACAGGAATTGATATTACCAATACCCGCGCACCATCATTGAGAGATCTGGTCAAACAAGACGGAACAACAAATGGTCCGATGATGCATACTGGAAATCTTGCTACAGTACAAAATACAATCGGGCATTATGGAACAATCAATTTAGCGCCTGGAAATACAAATCTTGATCCAAGACTGAGGCCTAATGGCATTGGTCAGCAATTAAATTTAAATGCAACGGAGGTGAATGCTTTAATCGCTTTTATAAAAACATTATCCGGCTCGAATGTCTATGTTGATGCAAAATGGTCAAGTCCTTTTTAAATGAAACTAAAAAAGCTCCACAATTTGTGGAGCTTTTTTAATATAATAAATATAGTTTTAGATTTCTCTAGAATGCCACATTCCATCTTGGTAATTTCCCAGTTTCATCCAAGAAATTTTGTAAAATTTGTCCTTCTACAAATGTTGGGATTGCTTTTACTTTATCATTGAAAGTTTCAAACCAAAGCACTTCTAATCTTTCGATATTTTCTAATTTCATTTGTGCCGGCCAAGAATATTTTCTTCCTGTTTTTGCAAACTGGTGCCCGTTTACGATTTTGTCGTGCAATCCGCCATTTTTGCTTTTTAAGGTTCCGTCGTTTTGAACTGTTCCGGTAGAACTTACCATGATCAATTCTTTCTCTTCTCCATCAACAGCATAAACAAGGAAAATACCACTTCCGGTTTCGGATGCGTTACATACTTCTTCCAAACTATCATCAGTGGTGAAAGTAAAACTATTGTTGACTTTGAATTTTTTTAACTCTTTATACATTTTATCTCTTTTAATTTAAAAAAATACCCCACGAAAACCGTGAGGTATTAGATTTTATCTTAGGTTTTAGATTAACCTAAAACTTCTTTTACTTTTTTACCAATTTCAGCTGGAGAATCCACAACGTGAATTCCACATTCTTTCATGATGCGTTTTTTAGCTTCTGCCGTATCATCATCACCACCAACAATTGCACCGGCGTGACCCATTGTTCTTCCTTTTGGAGCAGTTTCACCAGCAATAAAACCAACAACTGGTTTACGGTTTCCGTCTGCTTTAATCCATTTTGCAGCATCAGCTTCCAATTGACCACCGATTTCACCAATCATAACGATACATTTGGTTTCCGGGTCATTCATCAACAATTCAACGGCTTGTTTTGTTGTAGTTCCAATGATAGGATCTCCACCAATTCCGATAGCTGTTGTAATTCCTAATCCTTGTTTTACTACTTGGTCAGCAGCTTCGTAAGTTAATGTTCCTGATTTAGAAACAATTCCAACCGTTCCTTTTTTGAAAACAAAACCTGGCATGATACCAACTTTAGCTTCACCCGGTGTAATTACACCTGGACAGTTTGGCCCGATTAAGGTACAATTTCTGCTTTTAATATATTCATTTGCTTTAATCATATCGGCAACAGGAATACCTTCTGTAATCGTGATGATTACTTTGATACCTGCGTCAGCCGCTTCCATAATTGCATCAGCTGCAAAAGCCGGCGGTACAAAAATGATAGTCGTATCAGCCCCTGCTTGTTCTACAGCATCTTTTACTGTATTGAAAACCGGACGGTCTAAATGAGTTGTTCCACCTTTACCCGGAGTAACACCACCAACAACATTCGTTCCGTATTCAATCATTTGAGAAGCGTGAAAAGTTCCTTCACTTCCTGTAAATCCTTGAACAATTATTTTAGAATCTTTATTAACTAAAACACTCATGATATATATATTAAATTATATTTTGATTATTGTGCTGCAAAAGTAAGGTTTTGATACCTAATTGTAAAGTTTTTTCAAACTTTATATTTGATAAATTTAAGACAACTGACTCATTTGGTACCCTCGGAATAATTTACCTTCCTTGACCTCCCATATTACAATGAAATGAGCCAATAACATTTCTTCTCTCGGATTTTCAATCGTTTTTACAAAATGAGAATAACGCACAGAAACTAAATTTTCCTCTTCGAGAATATGACTGATTTCAATTTTCGAATCTAAATAAGCAATACTAAGTTCATTCGATAATGCTACAATATCATCAGATTTCATTTGAATAAATCCTTTACTGCTATTCCAATCCAAAATAATTTCCGGATGCAAATAGGATTTCATCAATTCACTATTAACAAGCGCATCGGATTGGTAAAAATTTTGAACAAGTTCTTTAGCAGTCATATTTTATTTCAATTTACTTAGAATTTCAGGGATTTTCTTAATATTGGCCAACTGTTTCAATTTCTCACGTGATTCTTGCACCGGTGTTCCAAAATAGGTTTTTCCGCCTGCAATAGATTTTGTAACTCCTGTTTGTCCTAAAACTACAGCTTTTTCACCAATGGTAATTCCACTTGTTGTTCCGACTTGACCCCAAAGCGTCACATCATCTTCAATGATCACACAGCCTGCAATTCCGGTTTGCGAAGCAATCAGGCAATTTTTCCCAATTACGGTATCGTGGCCTACATGAACCTGATTATCGATTTTGGTTCCTTCTCCAATAGTGGTATCGCCAGTAACACCTTTGTCAATTGTACAAAGTGCGCCGATACCAACATTGTTCTGGATAACCACTCTTCCTCCGGAAATCAATTGATCATAACCATCGGGGCGTTTCTTATAATAAAAAGCATCCGCACCAAGAACGGTTCCTGCGTGAATAACCACATTATCACCAATTATGGTATGGTCATAAATTGAAACATTGGAATGAATCCGACAATTTACCCCAATGACCACATTGTTTCCAACAAAAGTATTTGGCTGAATTACAGTCCCTTCGCCTATCCTGGCTGAATCAGCAATTGAAGTATTTGAAGACTGAAAAGGCCTGAAATATTGTGTCAATTTATTGAAATCTCTAAAAGGATCATCAGAAATTAAAAGCCCTTTTCCTTCGGGACAATCTACATTTTTATTAATTAAAACAATAGACGCCGCCGATTGCAATGCCTTATCATAGTATTTTGGATGATCAACAAAAACAATATCTCCGTGTTCGACAACATGAATTTCATTCATCCCGCGAATCGAAAAATTTTTGTCGCCAACAAACTCACAATTGAGCATTTTGGCAATTTCTTGTAAAGAATAGACTTTTGGAAATTTCATAAATAACTATTCTTTCACACGCTCCATATAAGAACCTGATGTTGTATCGATTTTAATTCTATCCCCTTCATTGATAAACAATGGAACGTTTACTGTTGCTCCGGTTTCAACCGTTGCCGATTTTGTAGCATTCGTAGCTGTATTTCCTTTTATTCCTGGCTCTGCATAAGTAACCTGAAGTATAACAGATGCTGGCATATCTACCGAAAGAGGTAAATCAGTTTCGGTATTTATACTTACCATTACGTTTTCTCCTTCTTTTAATAAATCTGGTGAATCCAGAATGTTTTTATTCAAAGAGATTTGTTCAAAAGTTTCTGTATTCATGAAATGAAATAAATCGCCTTCTGGATATAAAAATTGAAATTTATGGTTTTCAACTCTTACTTCTTCAATTTTATGTCCGGCAGAAAAAGTATTGTCCAAAACTTTTCCGTTAGTAAGACTTCTTAATTTTGTTCTAACAAATGCTGGTCCTTTTCCCGGTTTAACATGAAGAAATTCAATGATTTTGTATATGTCATTATTGTATTTAATACACAATCCGTTTTTAATATCTGATGTAGATGCCATTTTGATGTTTTTTTAATTCGTTGTTTTGTTAATTGTCAAAAATAAAATTATTGACTTTTTAATAATTTCCTGTATAACCTTTCATTACTCCTCTTGAAGAATTTCTGATAAAATCCAAAATTTCATCACGCTCAGGAGTTGCTTCCATTTCTGCTTCAATGATGCCAATTGCTTGGGTTGTATTGTAATTTTTTTGATACAGAATTCTATAAATTTCTTGTATTTCCCTGATTTTTTCAGTCGAAAAACCTCTTCTTCTTAATCCAACGGAGTTAATTCCTACGTATGATAAAGGTTCTTTTGCTGCTTTTGTAAATGGCGGAACATCTTTTCTTACCAATGAACCCCCGGAAATCATAGCATGATCGCCAATGTGAATAAACTGATGAATAGCTGCCAAACCTCCAATAATAGCATATTTCCCAACGATAACGTGTCCTGCAAGAGCAACACCATTAACAATAATAGCATTGTCGCCAATATGACAATCGTGTGCAATATGCGCGGTTGCCATGATTAAACAATTCTTACCAATGGTAGTTTGCCCGGAAGCAATAGTTCCTCTGTTAATGGTAACGCATTCTCTAATGGTTGTATTGTCTCCAATAATAGCCAATGAGTCTTCGCCTCCAAATTTTAAATCTTGGGGTACAGCCGAAATAACAGCTCCTGGAAATATATTGCAATTTTTTCCTATTCTTGCGCCTTCCATGATGGTTACATTGGATCCTATCCAGGTTCCGTCTCCAATAACAACGTTATTATGAATGGTAGTAAATGGCTCTATGACTACATTTTTGGCGATTTTTGCGCCGGGATGAACGTATGCTAAGGGTTGATTCATAATTTAGTTTTATTGTTTTTTTGCAATTTGAGCCATCAATTCTGCTTCTGCCACTAATTTTCCGTTGGCATAAGCATGGGCTTGCATATGGCAAATCCCTCTTCTGATTGGCGTAATCAAATCACATTTGAAAATTAAAGTATCACCTGGTAAAACTTTGTATTTGAACTTTACATTATCTATTTTCATAAAATAGGTCAGGTAGTTTTCCGGATCCGGCACAGAACTTAAAATTAAGATTCCGCCGGTTTGTGCCATAGCTTCAACAATGATGACACCAGGCATTACCGGTGCACCTGGAAAATGTCCTACGAAGAAACTTTCGTTCATGGTAACATTCTTTAAACCAACAACATGACTGTCTGACATTTCAATAATTCTGTCAATAAATAAAAATGGGGGTCTGTGTGGCAAAATACTCATAATCTTATGAATATCCATCAAAGGTTCCTGATTCAAATCATAAACAGGAACATGGTTTCTTTGTTCTATTTTGATAATCTTGGCCATTTTTTTCGCAAATTGAGTATTTACGAAATGGCCTGGTTTATTGGCAATAACTTTCCCTTTTATTCGGGTGCCAATCAAGGCTAAATCACCAACTATATCAAGCAGTTTGTGTCTTGCGGCTTCATTTGGATAATGCAAAGTAAGATTGTCTAAAATACCGTTTGGCTTTACTGAAATGTCCTCTTTTCCAAAAGCTGTTTTTAAATTTTCCATTGTGCTTGCAGAAATTTCTTTATCTACATAAACAATAGCATTATTTAAATCGCCTCCTTTGATTAATCCGTTTTCTAAAAGTGATTCTAACTCATGAAGAAAACTAAAGGTTCTTGCATCTGCAATTTCAGTTTTAAAATCAGCAATGCTTTTCATGGTGGCATTTTGGGTCCCTAAAACTTTAGTCCCAAAATCGACCATAGCGGTAACTTGATAATCATCGCTTGGCATAACCAGGATTTCGCTTCCGGTAGCTTCGTCAGTAAAAGAAATAATTTCTTTTACAACATAAACGTTTCTTTTGGCCTCTTGTTCCTCAACGCCTACTTTCTCTATTGCTTCTACAAAATATTTTGAAGAACCGTCCATAATTGGCGGTTCTGAAGCATCCAGTTCAATAATAACATTATCTACATCACAACCAACAAAGGCTGCTAAAACATGTTCTGAAGTTTGAATTTTAACGCCTAATTTTTCTAAATTGGTGCCTCTTTGTGTGTTTACCACATAATTCGCATCGGCCTCAATAATAGGATGCCCTTCCAAATCTACCCTAACAAAGGTATATCCATTATTAATTGGTGCTGGTTTGAAAGTCATTTTTACTTCCTTCCCAGTATGCAGTCCAACTCCAGTCAAAGAAATTTCGGATTTGATGGTTGTTTGTTTAACCATTGTTTACGCTTTTATTGTTTATCATTAGTTTTTTTAATTCTTCAAATTCAGTCATTATTTTCGGCAAATTCTTGAAGTGTACATACGATTTACTATAATCACTATAGCTAAATGCGGGGCTTCCTTGCAAGATTTCACCATCTTTTACATTTTTTCCTACTCCGGATTGTGCCTGAATGCGAACATTATTCCCAATGGTTAAATGTCCTGCTATTCCAACCTGACCGCCAATCATACAGCTTTTACCAATTTTGGTAGAACCTGCTATTCCAGTTTGGGCCGCAATCACGGTATTTTCTCCAATTTCAACATTATGGGCAATCTGAATCTGATTGTCCAATTTCACTCCTTTTCTGATAATTGTAGACCCCATTGTAGCTCTGTCAATTGTTGTGCAAGAGCCGACATCTACATTGTCTTCTATAATTACATTCCCAATTTGTGGGATTTTACTAAAAGTCCCATCTTGATTTGGGGCAAAGCCAAAACCATCTGCTCCAATGATAGCACCGGATTGAATCACACAATGATGACCAATTTTGGTTTCCGAATGTATTTTTGCACCCGCAAAAATAGTAACATTATCTCCAAAGATAACATTATCTCCAATAAAACAATTGGGATAAATCTTGACATTATTTCCTAAAACAACATTAGCACCTATGTAACTAAAACTTCCTAAATAAAGATTTTCGCCATATTTAACATTTTCAGAAATAACTGATGGTTGTTCTATACCATTTTTTTTGCTTTTGGCCTGATCGTAAAATTCCAGTAATTTTGAAAAAGCCAAGTAAGCATCGTCTACCTTTATAAGCGTAGTGGTCAAATCTCCATCAGGAATAAAAGTATGGTTTACAATGGTTATTGTTGCCTGAGTAGTATATATATAATTATTGTATTTTGGATTTGCCAAAAAAGTTAAAGAACCGTTTATTCCTTCTTCAATTTTAGACAATGTATGAACTTCAGCCTTGGGATTTCCAACAACTTCACCTCCTAAAATCTCCGCTATTTGTTCTGCTGTAAATTTCATCTTGACAAAAATATAAAAAATAGATTTTAATTATTAATTTTCAACCAGTTGTTTTGGAAAACAAATGTAGTACTTAGTAACCGGTTTTGATAACGCCTTCAAATTCAATTGATCGGAAGCTTCCACTACATCTTCAATAGTTTTGTCTTTTTTCAGAATTCGTATGGGTTCCGCCTCTTTACTGTAGGCTTGGTTTTTTATTTTTCCTTTGAAAACGAAATAACTCGCTTCTTGTAATGAAATGTTATTTAATTTTGAAAAAGCAGCAATATAACCATCAGCCTCTTCTTTGGTAAACTTTTCGCTGTTTAGTTTTATTTTTAATAAGTCTCTGTTGATAATCATTTTACTTAAGGAACTCAAAATAAAATCATCATGAGTTTGCCAGGATTTTAAAGCACTAACAATATCGTAATCATCTAATTGCGAAAATTTATCAAGCGTTCCATTATCGAAAGTGTCCATCTCGACTTTATTTTGCATAAAAAAAAGTAATGGTTCACTACAAGGCAAAACAATGCCTTTCTGAGTCAATTCTTTAGCCCTTTTTAAGGCTTTCGTCAATATCAATTCGGCGACTAAACTGGTTTTATGAAAATAGACCTGCCAATACATCAACCGTCGGGCCATTAGGAATTTTTCGACCGAATAAATGCCTTTTTCTTCGATAACCAAAGTGTCATCCACAACAGTCATCATCTGAATCAAACGATCGGAATTGATATTTCCTTCGGCGACACCAGAATAAAAACTATCCCGTTTCAGATAATCCATTCGGTCCATATCCAACTGACTGGAAATGAGTTGCAGCATAAATTTTCGATGGTATTCACCTTTAAAAATTTGAATTGCCAAATCCAATTGTCCATTAAAATCTTCGTTTAATTTATTCATAAACAACAACGAAATGGCTTCATGATTGACATCTTCTACGATACTGTGTTCCATGGCATGCGAAAATGGTCCATGTCCAATATCGTGCAATAAAATGGCAATATATAACGCTTTTTCTTCTTCTTCAGAGATTGAAATTCCTTTAAACCGCAATACTTCTATGGCTTTCTGCATGATGTGCATACAACCCAAAGCATGATGAAAACGAGTATGATGCGCACCTGGATAAACTAAATAGGACAATCCCATTTGAGAAATACGTCGCAATCGTTGAAAATACGGATGCTGAACTAAATCGTAAATAAAAGGATTGGGGATGATTATAAATCCGTAAATCGGATCGTTGAGGATTTTTAATTTATTGATTTGAGTCACTTTTTTGATAGAATTTTGGAAAACAAAGATAGCAAATAATAGGTTTATAAACATTCAACTAATTTCAACGCTAAAATCTTATACTTTTAAGTGATAATTATATAACTTTTAATCATAATTATATGATTAAATTAAGACTTAAATCACCATCTTTACAGCCAAATACAGGAAACTTAATTTTATTGAAGAAATTGGAAATCCTGTTTTATTTGGCTATTTTTATACCGTAAACCACAAAATTTGGATTTGAAAAAATACTTTAGAAAAAGCGCAAAAATCTTACTTTGGACAATCGCTTCTGTTATCGCGTTGTTTTTGTTATTGGTGCTTCTTTTTCAAATTCCGTATGTACAAAATAAGATTAAAGACAAAGCGGTTACCTATTTAGAAGGAAAAATTCATACGAAAGTGACTATCGGACGCATTGAAATCGGGCTTCCAAAGAAAATTATTCTGGAAAATGTGTATGTTGAAAGCCAGGAAAAAGATACGCTTTTGTATGGCGATAAATTAGCGGTCAACATTAATCTTTTCCAATTAATAAACAATCAGGTCGATATAAATTCGATTGATTTAAAAGGGATTACCGCAAATATCAAAAGAAATAAAGACTCCGTTTTCAATTTCGATTATATCATCAAAGCATTTGCCTCTAAAGAAAAACCGAAACCCGATTCTAAACCAATGACAATTTCGATTGACGAAGTCAGTCTGGATAAAATCAAGGTGAAATTTGAAGATGCCATTACCCGAAATGATTTAAATTTTTACTTCAATCATTTCAATACCAAAATTGAAAAATTTGATGTGGATAACCTGGATTTTGAAATTCCAAAAATCAAACTCGACGGATTAAACCTGAAACTAAAACAAGGGCAACTCGTTGAGGAAATTGCAGAAAACACAGCTGAAGTGGTGGATTCGCTTTCAAGAAACTCCAATATAAAATTAAAATTTGGAGAAATTGCATTATCAAAAATCAATATTGGATACGACAATGCCGGAACCCAACTCAATACAGGATTAAAATTAGAAAAAATGTTAGTCCGAATGAATGTTTTTGATCTTCAAAAACAAATTATTGATATCGAAAGTCTGGAAATTGACGACATGAAAAGCGGTTTGACTATTGGAAAATTCAAGACTGTAAGGAAAACGGCAGTTGCTGATTCTGAAACAAACACTACTTCTAACAATTGGAAAATTAAAGTAAACCAAGCCGATTTAAAACTAATTGATTTCCGTTTTGACGATGAAAATGCGGCGCGTTTAAAAAAAGGAATCGATTATAAACATCTTGATTTAAAAGACTTTAATTTAGATGGAGAACAGTTCAGTTATACTGCTGATGTGATTTCAGGAAAAATATATGCCTTTAAGGCTCGGGATAAAAGCGGTCTGAATATTCAATCTTTGAAAACCGAATTTTATTATGGTCCGAAATCAGCCTATGCTAAAAAATTATATTTAAAAACGCCACAAACTCTTTTAAAAGATCAGATTATTATTGGGTATCCATCAATTGCTTCATTAACAAAAAACATTGGTGCCATGGATATTAATGCTTCATTAATAGGAAGCAAAGTCGGGTTTAAAGACGTACTGATTTTTGCTCCGGAATTAGCCAATACGAATCCTTTCAAAAGCAATCCGAATGCTATTATGACCATTAACGGTAAGGTCATTGGAAAATTAAATAACATTAAAATTGCAAATCTTGAAGTCAGCGGTATCGGTGATACGAGAGTTGCAGCCAGCGGAAAGATTACCGGATTGCCCGATATGAAGAAAGCGTATTTCGATTTGAACATCAAAAATTTAGTCTCTACCGCAAAAGACATCAATCAGTTTGTTCCGTCAGGTTCAATACCAAATACCATTCAGCTGCCTTCACAACTGGCTGCTAAAGGTACTTTTAAAGGGACAATCAATGATTTTTTCACCAATTTAAGCCTGACCAGCAGTTATGGTGCGGCAACCGTTAAAGGAAATTTCGATCAAACCAGAAAAAATTACGAGAAATATCAGGCAGATGCCGAACTGACTAATTTTGATATTGGAAAACTTATCAAAAACAAAGAACTTGGAAAAGTAACTTTAAAAGCCAAAGTAAACGGAACGGGTTTCAATCCAAAAACCGCTAATGCTACTGTGGACGGAAAAATAGCCAGCGCACAGTACAATAAATACACCTATCGCAATGCCAATCTAAAAGGCAATATCAAAAGCGGAACTTACAACGCCACGATAGTGATGAATGATCCCAATCTGGCATTTGATTTGGTGACCAACGGAAGTTTCAAAGACAAATATCCGGCCGTTAAATTAAAAATGAATGTGGATATTGCCGATTTGGAAAAACTGAATCTTCATGCCGGCCCTTTAAAATTAAAAGGACAAATTGATGCTGATATTCCGACTGCTGATCCGGATTACCTTAATGGAACCATCAATCTGCATCATATGAAAATTGCGAATGTAAAAGGAGAATTCATTTTGGATACCATTAATATCATAGCAACGGCAACACCGGAAAAAAATGAAATTGCTGTAAAATCAGAGTTTTTGGATGCCAATGTTACCGGAAAATATAATCTGACACAAATAGCCGATGCAATATCCAATTCAATTGCTAAATATTACGATTACGATCCTTCTGCTAAAAAAATAAAAACAGAACCACAACAATTGGTATTTACCCTGACAGTAAAAAATACGCCTGTTGTCATGCAATTAGTTCCTGAATTGAAAGGATTGGAACCACTTTCGATAACCGGTCGATACAACTCCGTTAACGATTCTATTGTTCTGGATGGCAAAATTCCTAAACTGATTTATAACGACATTACGATTAGCAATGCTATTATTAAAGTTGATACCAAAGAGGAGGCTTTAGTTTACAACATTGAAGTAGATAATATTGTTAATCCTCAAATGAACCTGCCGTATACTAATTTATCCGGTACTGTTAAGGATAATATTGCCAACTATACTTTGCAATTAAAAGACATTAAAGACAAAGAGCGTTATCTTATCGCCGGAAATTTGAAAGCGTCTGGTAATAATACCGAAATTAAATTAAATGACAATTTGGTATTGAACTATGATTCCTGGAAAATGGATGCCGACAATCTGTTGCGTTTTGGGAAAAGCGGGATTTATGCTAATGCCGTCGACCTGAGCAAAGACGGAAGTGCCATACACATCCAATCGCAATCCGAAAAACCAAATGCTCCAATAGCGGTTGATTTTAAAGATTTCAAAATCGAAACCATTACCAGTATCGTTCAAAAAGATTCATTGGTTATGGGCGGAAGAATTAACGGAAATGCTTTACTGACAAATTTAACTAAAAGTCCGGTTTTCACCGCCGATTTAGAAATTGCCGATTTTAGTTTCAAAACCGATACAGTGGGATCCTTAAATATTAAAGTCAATAACGAAATTGCGAATACCTATAAAGCAAACGTCATCCTGACCGGTCAGGGCAATCAGGTAAATTTAGACGGCTTTTACAAAACAGGTACCGGTAATTTTGATATGGATCTGGATATGCAAAAGCTGAATCTGAAAAGCATCCAGGGATTTTCTATGGGCAATATAACCGAAAGCAGCGGATTTTTATCAGGACAATTCAAAATAAAAGGAACGGCGAAAGAACCTAAAGTAAATGGCGATTTGCAATTCAATGATATTGCCTTTCGGGTGAAACAGCTCAACTCCTACTTCAAATCGATGAATGACAAAGTCGTGATCAATGACAGCGGAATTCTTTTTGACAACTTCACCATAAGCGACGAAGAGGATAATATCCTGATTGTAGACGGGAAAATGACCACGAATAATTTCATGGATTACGGATTAAATTTAGCTATAAATGCAGATAATTTCAGAGCAATGGATTCAAAAGCCAAAGACAATGATTTGTATTATGGAAAACTGTATTTAGATACCCGCCTGCAAGTAACGGGCGATTTAAGCAAACCTATTGTAGAAGGAAATATCAAAGTTAAAAAAGGCACCGACCTGACCGTTATATTGCCACAAGATGATCCTTCTGTAGCCGATCGTGAAGGTATTGTGGAATTTATCGATCAGGATCATCCCGAGCTGAATAAAACCATTGTACTTGATTCGATAAGCAATACGAGATTCAGAGGAATTGAAGCTTCCGTAAATATTGAAATTGACAAGGAAGCCGAATTAAGCCTGGTTATTGACAAAGGAAATGGAGATTATTTAAAACTAAAAGGCGAAGGCCAACTGAATGGCGGAATTGATCCATCAGGAAAAACGACCTTAACAGGAAGATATGAATTTACCGGAGGTAGCTATGAAATGACCTTTAACCTGATCAAAAGAAAATTTGATATCAAAGAAGGCAGTTACATTTTATGGACCGGCGAACCTACCACTGCTGATATCAATATAACGGCTGTTTATAAAACGGATGCCGCTCCCATCGATTTATTGGGCGACCAATTGGGCGATATGACACCTGAAATAAGAAATACATATAAACAAAAAATCCCTTTTGAAACCAATCTGGTTATGAAAGGTGATTTGATGAAACCCGAGATTACTTTTGATATTATTCTGCCGGAAGGTAATAATACCGTTGCCGCAGAAATTATAACCGGTACGCAAACCAAACTGGCCCAATTGCGTCAACAACCCTCAGAGTTGAACAAACAGGTTTTTGCATTATTGTTATTGAACCGTTTCATTGGAGAAAATCCTTTTGCCAGCGAAGCCGGTGGTATTACGGCAGAATCTATAGCCAGACAAAGTGCCAGTAAAATTCTGTCGCAACAATTAAACAATTTAGCCGGCGATTTGATTAAAGGGGTGGATCTTAATTTCGATTTAAATTCCTCAGATGATTATACTTCGGGACAACAGCAAAGTAAAACCGATTTGAGTGTGGGTGTAACAAAACAATTGCTAAATGACCGATTGAAAGTCACTGTCGGAAGTACTTTCGGATTAGAAGGACAACAACAAGCCAATCAGGCTGCCAATACCATTGCTGATGATATTTCACTGGAATACCAACTTTCCAAAGACGGAAGATACCGTGTGAGAGCCTACCGCAAAAACCAATATCAGGTGGCTTTACAAGGCCAAATTATCGAAACCGGTGTCGCTTTTATCATCACGATGAATTACAATAAATTCCGTGAATTGTTTCAAAAAGCAAAAACAGAAAAGTCCCAATTGAAAAAGAAAGTACCCGCTCCAAAAAAGAAATAACATGAAAATAAAATCTTTATATTATACTGTTTTCATACTCTTTTTGGCTTCCTCCTGTAGCAACATCAAGTATTTGCCGGAAGGCGAATCGCTCTATGTAGGCGGAAAAGTAAAAGTCGAAGGAAAGGAAATCACCAAAAAAGAACGCAAAAAATTAAAGAACGAATTTGAAGATTTACTGCGGCCAAGACCCAACAAAAAAATCCTAGGCTTACGACCAAAATTATACATCTATAATTTGGCGGGGGAACCCAAAAAAGAAAAAGGAATCCGCCACTGGCTTCGAAATAAAGTCGGCGAAGCTCCCGTTCTGTATCGTCCGATGGCTTTAGATTACAACACCAAAGTATTGCAGAACCATGCGGAAAACAAAGGGTATTTCAATGCGCAAACCACTTCCGAATCGAAAGAAAAAAAGAGAAAAGTAACGGCTTATTTCACCGTAAAACCATTCCGCCAATATAAAATCAAACAAGTCATTTTTCCTTCGGATTCTACCGAATTAGAAAAAGCAGTGTCAGCGACTAAAGACAAAAGCTTCCTTAAAGTGGGCGAAGGCTATGATTTGGATAAAATTAAAGCTGACAGAGAGCGAATTGACCTGTATTTAAAAGAACAGGGCTATTTTTATTTCAGTCCCGATTTTTTAAAAGTGCAGATCGACAGCACTGTGGCCGACCATCAGGTAGATTTGATTGTGAAAGTAAAAGATGAGACTCCGGCAATAGCAAAAAAAGTTTTCCGAATCAATGATATTATCATTTATCCAAATTATTCGCTGTTGACAGCTGATTCCTTAAAAACCAGCAAATCGATAACAAAATACAAAGATTTCACGATTATAGATCCTGAAAACCTTTTCAATCCGAGGATTTTTGACCGAACGCTGTATTTCAAAAAGAATGATCTATACAACAGAACCAATCACAATTTGTCCTTAAATAGATTGGTAAATCTGGGTGTTTTTAAATTCGTAAAAAACCAGTTCAAAGTGGCGGATACCACAGGAAACTATCTGGATGCCTATTATTATTTAACGCCATTGACCAAAAAATCGATTCGTGTGGAAGTATTGGCCAAAACCAATTCGGCGAATTATACCGGAACAGAATTAAATGTAAACTGGAGCAACAGAAACACTTTCAAAGGAGCGGAATTACTGACCATTAGTGCTTTTGGCGGATTAGAAGTCCAAATGTCAGGACTTAATAAAGGCTTTGATGTTTATCGTGTCGGAACAGAAGCCAGCTTAATCTGGCCGCGATTTATTGCACCGATAAAAACAAATCCGTCCAGCGGTTTTGTACCGAGAACCAAAGCTACTTTGGGTTATGAATATCAAAACAGGGCCAAATTGTATTCCCTGAATTCAGTAAAAGGGTCGTTCGGTTATTTATGGAAAGAAAACATTCGCAAGGAACATCAGCTCAACATCGTGGATATCACTTTTGTGAGTCCGACCAATGTGACCGATTTATACAAAGAGCAAAGCCTACAGAATTCTACCTTAAACAAAGTGATCGAAAAGCAGCTTATTTTTGGTTCGACCTACTCCTACACCTATACCAATACGATGGAAACGGCAAAAAGGAATACTATTTATTTCAAAACCGGATTCGATCTGGCCGGAAATGTTGCCGGATTGCTTACCGGTGCCAATGTAAAAAAAGGCGATACCGTGACGGTTTTCAAAGTGCCGTTCAGTCAATTTATGAAAGTGGAAGCCGAGTTCCGACATTATTTTAAAATAAATGAAAAAGTACAAATCGCCAGCCGTGTTATTGCCGGTGCGGGTTACCCTTATGGAAACTCCTACGAATTACCTTTTATCAAACAGTTCTTTATTGGCGGAACCAATAGCATCAGGGCTTTTCGGGCGCGATCTATAGGTCCGGGAACGTATGATGCGACCACCGAAACGACTGCTTTTTTACCCGATCAGTCCGGTGATTTGAAACTCGAAATGAATACCGAATTAAGAGCCAAACTGTTCAGTATCGTGCATGGCGCCTTGTTTGTTGATGCCGGAAACATCTGGCTGATGAACAAAAATGATGACAAAGCGGGTTCCCAATTCTCTGGTAAATTCATGAACGAACTCGCTGTGGGAACCGGTGCCGGATTGCGTTTCGATTTTTCATTTTTGATTTTACGAACCGACCTCGCCTTCCCTATCCGCAAACCCTATTTGCCGGACGGACAGCGTTGGGTTTTAGATCAGGTGAATTTTGGC
>NZ_DATDPV010000068.1:0-27334 GCF_035292545.1 Flavobacterium sp.
GGCTCAGGTAAGCGGATTGTAAGATGGTTTTGGTGTTGCTAAGGACGTATTTTCCGGAAGGAACTCAGGGTATTTTAGAATGGAACGGCACATTAGTTTGTTATACCATCGAGTTGCCCTGGTTGGAAAACCAACGACAAATATCTTGTGTTCCTGAGGGGGAATATGTTTTACAAATGCGGTTCAGTCCAAAATTTCAATGGCACTTGCATTTGAGAAATGTTCCGGGTAGAGATTTGATCTTAATCCATCCCGCTAATGACGCTAAAAAGGAATTGAGAGGCTGTATTGCTCCTGTAACAAAACACACCGGAATCGGAAAGGGAAGTTCTTCCCGAAAAGCGTTGGAAAAGCTGAAAGCTTTGGTTTATGCCGCTTTTGAGCGCAATGAAGAAGTAAAAATAAGTATCCAATCTAAAAAAGAAGCATTATGAATGTAGTTGAACGCGCGAAAGCGCCCACTCCAAGTTTTTTTAAGATTTTGAGAGCCGTTGGCTTGGCTTTGCTGGCCATCAGTGGCAGCGTGATTGCTGCTCCTGTTGTGTTACCTGCAGCAGTTGTTACGGTGGCCGGATATGTTGCCGTTGCCGGTGGGGTTTTGTCGGCCATCAGTCAGGTGACTGTGGATGATACAGCCCTGAAACAACCAGTTATGGCTAAAGAGCAGCCAGTAAACAGACCCCGAGATGGAGGCTAATATCTCCCTTAAAACGGGCACTGCAAGTGGCACTTTGCTGAGTATTTTTGTTAATATTTTTTATGAAGATATTTTAAAAACGATTATCTTAGCAGTAGTGGGAGCTGTTGTCAGTTTTTTGGTGTCGGTCTTTTTAAAATGGCTGACAAAATCTAAAATTAAATAGTTCGGGTTTGGCTTGGTAACCTTTTTCCGAATTAATAAGAAAGCCTGGTCGTGAGATCAGGCTTTTTTTGTTTTAACATAAGTGGCTAGCATCAATTGGCGTGAACTATTGGTGACAATTACAAATATTGACGGAAATTAGAATTAACAATGATTTTTCCGAAGGAAAAAACGACTAAAGCCATTGCTTCAATAATTGTAAATACGACCATTGCAATTTGTAACTGTTCATGATGATTTTTAAAGAATTACTGTTTTATAACCTTGTTCTTGTAAGCCGAACATATAAAGGAGTCCATTTTCTGTTGTAGGAGTTTCTTTGGGAAGCAAGGTTTTTTCAACCTTAAATTGCTTTATCGAAAGACCACAAACTAAAATTTTCAATCCGTGTTGGTTTACGGCATTTTTTATGAGATTTTGTAATTCTTCATCAAGGGATATTTCTTTTACCAATTCACCACAAGTAAGTATTTGAAAGTCTATTTTTTTGCTTTTTGCTTTTAGTTCAATTCCACTTTGAATAGCCGCTTTCAGATGCTGTGCTTTCATTACAAGCAAAGCGTATTTGCCATTTTTACGGATAGATTGTTCTGTTTTTTGAATGTTTTCTGCCGTTTGTGCATTCAGATTTTCTGCTCCAAATGTCATTAGAGCAAACATTAAAATGATATATAATTTCATAAGTTATAAATTTTATTTGTTATAAATACTGTAAATTTTTGGATTATTGATGATGAAGAAAAGCAGGCCTCCAAATAGGGCTATGTTTTTCCATAATGGTCCGTGAAACAAACCATTTCCTATCTGAATGGTAATTGTAATGGGAATAAGCACCAGAAAAAGAAGCAAAGCAGACCATCGGGTGAAAATACCGAGTAAAAATGCCATACCTCCAATAAGTAATGCATAACCCGATACTATCCCCAAAAGATGTGGGTCGCCAAAAAATGAAGCGAAAGAATGAAATGCAGCAGATTGAATGCGACCGGCTACTTTTTCTGGTTGGATTAGGTGTGAGATACCAGCGGTAATAAAAATACCACTCAAGCACACACGAGAAATGAGAACGGATATTCCGCTCACTTCGAATGATTTATTCATAATACGATTTCTTTATTTGATTAAAACTGTCTATTAAAAATTAAATAGTTCAGAAATCAAATTAGAAACCGCTCGAAGAGAATGTAAGATGGGATTTCTTCTTTCTGTATATTATAGAAGTCAGGAAGTTGTATTTTATTTTCTATTCTAACACACCTATTTTTAAAATCACTAATAATATTAGGAAGAATAATTTTCTCTGCCTTTTGCTTTGTGATTAGTTTTTCCTGCTGAACAAAAGAAGAACAAGCTATTCTTGAATTTTCAGATTTAGTTTGTTGGTTAGTTTCAATATTCAACCGTTGTATAAACTCACCCTTAACATTACAAGGAACAGCCAAAAGCATTGTGAGTGCAATAAGCAAAATTTTCCTATATGTCGATTGAGTTAAAAACATTATGTAAATGTAATAGAAATATATAGTTTTGGTTTTGTGTTAGCTTTTTTTTAAGATTTCACTTAACGTACCGGATTTAACAGCGTTTTTTCCGAAGGAAAAAACAACTAAAGCCATTGATGCAAGCCGCAGTTGTGCGCTGGATTTTTCCTTTTTTTATTTACTTTTTTTGAAAATTCTTATCTAAGAAATCATAAATCAAATCAAAGTGTTTTAATGGTTCAGTATGTCCACCTTTAATGGTAATATGTTCATAATGATTTTTGAATTTTTTATTTTTTAAACGTTCCATTATTTTGTTTGACATTTTAGTAGAAGGCCAATATTCATCATTATTTGCAGAAAGTAAAAATATTGAACCATTTATTTTTTCAACTTGTATTGTTGAGTTCTCTTCGGCTATTTTATCTTCTAACATTACATTAAATGACTTTAATAGTTCTCCTGATGTAAGTGAAGGAACTGCTTTGTAAGGAATTGGAACAAATGGAACTTCTTTGCCTTTAAATGTCCACGACGATGTTAGTCCCAAAGCTGTAAGTGCAGGAAAACTAACGTGACTTGGAATAATTGCAATAACTGATTTTATATTATTATATTTTGAAGCAAGATTTAGGACTAATTCACCACCTTTTGAGCCACCAATTATCGCTATTTTGTTGCTGTTTATTTTTGGATTTTTAGCAATTTTAACAATTGAATCGTGAATTGCATCTAATGAAATTCTATCTAGATTATTGCTTGTATCTTCTGAGCCAAAATACCCAATAGCTAAAAAAGCATAACCTTTTTCAATAAATTTATCTCTTGTTGGTTTCCAATAATCGCTATCCCAAGCGTTTCCTCCTTCCGAACCGCCAAATCCAACAATTAATGGTTGGTTTTCTGAATTTCCTAAATAAAGTCTAGTTTGAATTTTTCCGTGATTTTCATCAATTGTTGGAGTATAATTTTCCAAGAAAAGAAAACCACAGAAAGCAATAATGACGACAGCTATAAAAATTTTAATTACTTTCATGTTGTGATAAATTTTGATTAGTTGACAAAATTATAATTTTTAAACTAGGCAATATTTGATCTATATCAAAAAATCATTTTTCGTTTCTAATTCGGCTCAAAGTTTCTTGAGTAATGCCTAAATACGAGGCAACCATTCCTAGCGGAATTCTGTGATGAATGTCGTGATAAGTTTCAATAAAATGGTTGTATTTTTCTTTTGCAGTTGTAAAGCGCATTGAAGTTATTCTTTCCATAAAGTGACCAAAAACTGTACCCATAGATAATCTTGCATAACGTTCCATTTCCGGAAAATTTTCAAATAGATACATTAAACCATTTACATCTAAACATAATGTTTCTGTGTCTTCTATTGCATCAATGCAGTATAAATCTAATGTTCTTGTTCTAAAACTTCTTGGCGAATTACTCCATTCTCCTTCCGCTGGAAAATATTCACTAATCTCTTTTCCGTCTTTAATAAAATAAGTCCGAAATAACCCTTTTTGGATAAAATAGGATTTTGTACATATTTTCTCGGCACTATGAACTATGTCGCCTTTCTTGAAAGAGACAAAACTCACTTTCTCAAATAATGCGATTTTAAGTTCATCATTTAGTTTGATGTACTTTTCAAAATGTCTGAATAATATTTCTTTATGTTCGATGATTTTGTTTTTAGTGTAATTTTTTTGCGTTTCGTGAAGCTAGCCACTAACTTTTATATATCGCCAAATATATACAAGTTTTCCTAGTTTTTATATTTGGAGGGTGGTAATTTTATTTAACAGCTGTAGTGAAACAATGGACAGTTTTTTACTGTTTTTTTTTTTTTTTGGCTGTCGATGGATAGTTTTGAGGAGGTGAACAAAGCGTTGGGTTTAGCTATTTGTATTTTTTACCCATAAAGGTTGCTATGGATTTTAAAACGCTAGGCATTGCATAACAGGTAGGGTTTAAAAAAACTTAAGGATCTGGACCATACTTTTTATTACTTGAGGTAGTATCTTAAAATGGCTCTTCTCATTTCATTAATAAGCAGGATGTTTTGATGCAAATGCTCTTCTTTTTGTTCCAACAACCTCAACGCCTGGACTTGTTTTTGGTGCAGCTCGTGTTCCTGCAGCATTTCATTGACTTTACGGGAAAAATCTTTTTTAAAATCCTGAATTGTTAAAAAAGGAATTACGGAACCTTTGAGCGATGGATGCCAGAATTTGGCTTTCCAGAGGCTATAGGCCAACCAGTAAATGGTTTCTGCGTCCTCTTCATTCGAGAACTGGATTACCAAGCTATTGCTAAACGGTTCTTTTTGGGGTTTTCCTGAATTCATCCCTTTGTTGAGGATAAAGATTTTGATTCCTTTGTAGATGGTGTTTTTTTGGTGCGTTCTGATAATGAAATTTGGCATGGCTTCGGATTTAAGATTGTGTTTGTGAATTCCGCTTCGCTTCTTAATTTTTTTAAAAGAAAAAAAGAAAAAAAAGAAAGTGGTCGTTGAAGTGGAGGTTTCAAAAGGAGTCAAGTTTTTTTGGTAAAATACTACCCGAGTGGTCTATTGTAACGGAATCGTCATCGTTATACCGAATGTTCAAATGGAAATGTGAGGGTGGAGATTTTATCAAAAACCCGGAGGGCTTGAACTTTACTTTTTGAAACCGGAGCTTACCTTTACTTTCTTTTTATTTATTTTTTTTCGTCGTGAACGGGGTGGTTCTGGTCAGCACTTCTTCTTTTTGGGTGGTCATCGTATAATCGGCAATCAAACACCCCCAAGCACCGGAGCAAAAAATAAGTGGAGCGATAGCGGAGCTTATTTTTTGTGAGGAGCGCCGTGGCGGTGTTGCGGCATCGAACAGCCACCGCAGGATGGGAACGCAACGTAGCCCTTGCGAAGTGTAGAGTAGTACTGCGAGCGTGAAACGGCGGGGAAAAAATATCAGTCAGCCTTTGGCGTTCCTTGATTTAGGGCAAAGCGACCGAAGAGATTGCATTGTGAGAAGTGAAAAGTGAGAAGTATCAAGATTCCTGAAAAAGAATTAGTGAGGAAGCGGAGCCAACCCCGATGGCTGGGCGAAGGAGCAACCGCTGAAAAAATAAAGGGCGGCAGACATGATACGGCTGGAATGCAGTGGAACGCAGCTTGCGGAGTGTAACGGAATGAAGCGGTATTGTGTATGTAGTAGCCCTGCCGAACGTAGGGAAGAGAACGTGTGCAGATGAGGAACGGCGCAGCGCAAAAAATACAGCTGCTTATTTACAAGCTGCTGTTTTTTTTGTGCTGTGTTGTGTCTGCGGAACGGAGGAAGGTACGACCGACTGGAGCTGCCGAACGGAACAAAGAGAACGACCGGAGAGAGACCGCTTGATTGCCCGTGATGTTTAACGGAAAGTTGTTTTGGTCCTTTTTGCTAAATTCAATTGTGGCAATTGTGAAGCAAATCATGCTAATCCCTAAAAAGCATCTGCTCTTTTTGAATCAGGAATAAAAATCCTTACTATTGTTACCGTTTTTCGCTCTTAATTGAGTGAATTACTTTCCAAAATCCTCTTGTACCTCCAATTCGTTCTATATATCCTTTTTCTTTTAATTGTTCAATATGTTTTAATACTGCAGATTCATTGATTTTCATTTCTTCCGCAATTGTACGATAACTTATTTTATCATCTTTAATGATTATCTCTAATACTTCTTTTTGCCTTTCGGTTAAATCTGCTATTGCACCACCTATTGCACCACCTGGAATAACACTATCTTTTTCATTTACTTGACTTGCTATTTCAACCACCGGGAAAGTCATGCGGAGGAAATTATCTGAAAATTTGAAACATTCTTTTGGATAACTTTCTAAAATACGAGGTATTCCAGAACCCAATTGCTCCACTAAATCCAAGTCTTTAAAAATTCGCATAATCTCTTTGTTGCGCGGAACAGAAAATCCCTCAAAAAATTCTTCCTGACTTAACGATTCTGGTAAACCACCTGCGGAAGTTATTTCGATTCTATCGTCGAAAATTTCAAACTTGGGAGGAATTTCATTGGTATAATCATTATGCACAAAGGCATTTATAATCGCTTCACGAAGTGCAATAGCATCCCAAAGCCTTGTTTCTTGTCTTTCTTTGGAAGTAATTTTAGTGATCGTTTTGTTTTCCAATTCTATTTTATCCAATACTTGTTTGGTTGCCTTTATCAAAGAACCATAACCATATTCGTTACTTTCGATTAGGTTTACCCTTGATGTTCCTTTGTATTTTGCAACTTTTATAGAAGTATTGTTTTTGTCGGACAATAAATAAGCCACATAATTATACTCATTATCTGCATTGAGTAATTCCAGATTGGTTGCAAATTTATCATTGAGCTTGGTTCCGGTAGCTTCGTAATAAATTTTGAGTTGCTCAAAAGTTAGTGCTTGTTGGTTTGATTTTATTTTGCTGATGGAATTTCGAATGCGTTTTGCAAAAAGTTCGTCAATCATTTTTTGAGGCATCGGCTCGGATGCAGTACCGATGCGGATAAAACATCCTTTTTCGGTCATACCGAATTTTCTTAAGAAATATGGTTTTTCTGAACCACTTGCCACCACTATTTTTATAATTTCAAGACCATTATTGTTTTCGCTGATTACATCAAACAATCCCATACAAGATGGCGAAATGTTATGCTTTAAACGGTCCTTTATTTTTAACTGGTCGCTGTCGGAATCTGGAACACCGACTGCAATGCCTTCTTTGTTGATCCCAATATAAATAACCCCACCTTCTTTGTAATTTAAAAAAGCAATTACTTCTTTTTCTAAACTATCAGTTAGTTGTTGTTTGTATTCTATACGATTGGTTTCAGTCATTACTTGTAGATTTTATTGTATTGTAAAATATTCGATCCTTCAATTCCTTTTAATAATGCAAATTAAAGGATTCCTTGTTGAATAATTAAATTAAACTTTGTTTTGAAGTTATGACCTTTAATTTTTTTTACCCATTTATCTGTTTACATCGACTACGGGACATACTTGTTTTACAATTGATTTGTGAAATTTATTCACCCACCTTGATTTAATGTTTCGAAGTGAGGATACTTCGGAGAACTGGGATTTTTTTTACTATTCTTTTGGTTCAAGTTTTAATTCTAACATATCTTCTAATTTAAAGACTACAGCATATTTTTTTAATGAACCGATTTGAATTTTTATAGGTTTCATTCCATAATCCTCAACATAAAACCTGAATTCTTTTTGATATTCAAATTCAAATGGTTTTTCAAATAATGTAATTTCACGGTTAACCTCATCTTTATCATAGTAATCTACAAAGCCATGATTGAATTTGTAATTATTATTTTTTAGTTCAGTTTCAATTCTATCAAAAAAGTATGGGAGGTTTTTTATTAATAAACAGTGAGTTCCAAAACGCAAATTTCTCTCATCAAATTTAAAATCTAATGGATTAGGAAAGCCTTTTGAAGATATAGCATATAAGGAATAAATATTTCCTATTATTTCTTCGTGTACCTCTCTAATGTGCATTTTCTCATACTTGAATTCTCTATCTATGCCTGGGATTTTAAAAGTACCAGGAAGTGAATTAATAATTTTTGAAACTCCTTCATATTTATCACCACGTAAATCTTCATCTTCTACTTTTCTGAAGTATTCAATAGTATTCATATAAATTGTACCATTTTCGAATAAATCAAGAATGTTCTCTTCGCTGCCTAATTTTAGAAATAATTTGATTGTGTGATCCATAATATTAAACTATCACTTCTTTTGTTTTTAGTTGAATAATTATATCTGATTTGTGTCTATCGGAATAATCAACATCTTTCAAATCTTCTGATATTTTAATTTCAAAATGATCGATTATATTTTTAATGTCATCCATTATTTTATTAATATAAACTGAAGTTTCAAAAAAAATATCAGTTCTTCCTTTTCTCTCAATCCCTGTAAACTTAATATCATTAACCTTTTTTCTGTTTATTTTATCAGCTGGATTTACAGGATGAGTTACTTTATCTTTGTTTATTGTACCGGAATAAATTATGGAAAGCATACCTTCATCACTATTTTCATCTTCTTTACTTAACCAAGAAATAACACCGTAGATGGGAGGCAAATCATCGAATGATTTTATTTGATCAATTCTCTCTTCAATATGTTGATTTGAATTTCTTAATCCTTCCAGTTTTTTTAATCCAATTAGTAATGGATCATTATCATCAATATTGAAATGTTTTTTTATAACTTTCTTTAGTATTGTTGCGTTATTTATTATTGTCCATACATCAGAAAAAATTAAGGAAATAAAATTACCATTTTGAGGAGTAAAAGTAAAATCAAATAAATTTTTCTCTAACCTATTAAAAGTGACCTCGCAAATATCTACACTGTATCTAATAGCATTAAATACAATGATTTGGTCTGGATGCAACAGTTTTGGCGGGCTTCTTAAAATAGAGTTATTGTTAATGATTATCATTTATCTAAAATTTTTATTTTATTGAATTCTATTTGATATTCTAACTCTTCCTCTTTGTTCATGTTTATAAACATTCTTAAGATCTCAACTTCAGTCAGGTTTGTCATTCTATTTCCTAAATCTTTTCTAATTGCTTTTAATAAATGTGCTAATAATTTGAACGTTATATATTGATTGTTACTTTCAGTGCTATTTGAACTATTATTTCTAAATAATCCATAAAGTTTAATAACTTCATCAGAACCGTAAAGAATGTTGTCAAATGCTGCATCCATAGCATTTGCAATTTGTTTGTCTGAAAGTTTAGTTGACACTCCTTTAATTTTTGTATTCTTTAAAGCTTCTATAAAGGGCAACAATAAAGTTCTATATACTATTCTTTTTTGCTCATATATTCTTTGTTTGCTTTCTTTGAGATCTTCATAAAATTTAGACACTGCATAACCAATACCTCCTGAAATAATTGTTATAAGCGTTGGGTTAATATTACCCGAATAAAAATTAAAGAATAGTCCAATTGCAGTCGCAACAATAGCGATTGATAACACTAAAAATAACATGTTTTTTTTCATTCTTTTTCTTTAGTTTGTTTGTTCTAACACTTCTTCTAGCTCTATCGTTTCAATTATTCCCATCATCATTCTATAATGCCCTTCGTGATTGGTTAAAATAAAAATATCCTTAAATACTTTTTTATAATTTTCAATTGTTCTGTCCTGAAGTTCTACAAACAAATCATCGGGCATGCTATGTGAGCCATCATTTATCCAACTAATTAGTGATCTACATATTTCCTGTTCTTCTTTGGACCCAAATTTTTGAATTAAATCATCATCACCATATTTACCAAGAAGTTTAAAATAATTTTCAATTATTCTTCTCATAATATTTTGAACTGTAATACTAGATTTTACATCTTCACCTTTTAATTCATTCCACATCAATTCATAAGAAGATTGAATTGGATTTTCCATAAAAAAAGATTGAATGTTTGTAACCTTATCATTCTTTCTTAATATCCAAAAATTGGTTTTACCACAAAATTTAGTTCTACCATCAATGAAAGAAACTTCTTTATGAAAATAGACATTATGTGTTAAAAGAATAATTTGTTTGATATTTCCAATATCAGATTTAATGTTTTTAATAATATCTTTTATTAATGTACTTACAACAAATAAGACATTACTGTCTAAACTTGAAATTGGATCATCAATAACTAGAATTCTCTCATCGCTTACTGTTTCTTCGGAAACACCACCTTTGGCTAATTGCAAATAATACAGGAAAGTAATAAACGTAATTTCTCCTTCGCTTAATGTTGCTTCGGCAATTGATCCATCTTCTCTTTGAATTTGATAAAAACCTTCTTCTGTTGAAGGGACAATTTCAAAATTCAGAAAACCATACGATTTTAAAAGCCGGTTAATCTCATTAATCGTTGGTTGAATACTAGTTACATTTTTGCTTAAGTTTTTTATATCAGCATCTAAACTGTGAAATTCTAATCCTTTTACTTCTAACTGATTTGTCAATGCTGTAATTCCTGCTTTTAAACCGTTATTATCGGAATTGAATTTAATTATATCGGTTTTAAATTCTTCAACTATAAATTTCCATATTGCATTAGTCAAATTAGTTTTTTCAGTACTAAAATTGGTCACTATATCATTATTCTTAGTGATATCAGTATTGGCATTTGAGATTAAACTCAATATTAAATTTAATTGCTCTTTTAGAGACACTAACTCAATACTTCTACTAGGTTCTTTTACTTTATTATTTAAGAATTCAAAATTGGAAGTATTTTGACTAACTAATGTTTTTAGATAAGCCCCAAACTTATCATTATCTAACTTTGAATCTTTAAATGTTTTTTGAAAAAACTCAATACTTTCTAATTCGTTTATTAAATTTTGCATTAAAGAATTATATTCAAGCTTTAAATCTTTAATTGCTTTTAAATCATTTATATATTCTTCGTCAAAGAAACTTTCTAATTGAATTTTAAAATCCTCTGTAATCGTTTCTTTTTGGCAAAAAGGACACGTTTTATCTTCTTTTAAATAATCTCTACCTTGATTAACCCAGTCATTAATATTTAATTTCTGAATTAGTTTTGCAATATCTACATCTGCTTTACCAACAATTATTTTTTTCCAGATCTGATTGTTCTCTATTTCGATAATTCTATCAAATGTTATCGTGTTTAGGGGTGTAATATTTTGTGGAACTTCTCCATAAATAGTTTTTGCTTTTTCTTTAAGTTCTTCTAACGTAGTTAAAGTTGATGCATTACTTCCAAATTCAAGCAATAATCTTTCTTTGAATTTTTCTTTATTTAGGGAGCCTACAAATGCTTCTTTGAAAATAGTTTCATATTTTTTATAAACCTTTATCCAGTAAGTTTCTTTGAATTCGTTTTCTAGGATTTCTTTTTTTAGAATTTGAGAATTGAGGGTTTCTCTTTTTTTAGTACCATCAGCTTTAATCCCTTTTAGGTCTTCTATCTTTTGATTAATAGCGGCAATTTGTTCGGTAGTTGCTTCTCCAAGGGTGAAAATACCACCAATTTTTCCCTTACCGAAATTTCTTTCTCTAAACTCTTTATTATAGACTACTATTTTTAATGCGAGTGCATTTTTCCAACTTGTGCCGCAAGTCCCAAACTTTTCATCTTCTGTATTATGCAAAAAATTTGATATGGTTGTTTTGCCACAACCATTTGCTCCATAAATAAAATTTACTCTCTTCAAACCATTGATTTGAATCCCTGCTTCGTCATAAGACGCTACCTTTTTAATTTCTATTTGTTCCAGCATAATTTTAATTTCAAAAATTCAATATCATATTCTAACTATTCTCCACAATCCCAATCTCTTCCTCACTCAAACCATACAACTCATATACCATTTTATCAATTGCTTTTTCTGTGGTTTCTATTTGTGATTTTAGAGTTTGGGCTTTGGCTTTGTTTTCTTCAAATAAATCCAGCCATTCGAATTCGTCTTTTTTGGTAAGTGGTGTTTGTCCTGTTGTTTTAATGGCTTTGTTGATTTCTGTAATGAAATTCGCAAATGATAATTCGCTCCAGTTTTCTAGTTTTTTAGGCAGTTTTTCAAGTTTGTATTGTCCTGAAAAGTAGTTTCCAAATTTTCTATCTACTTCTTGCAAATCGATGTTTAATGATAATATTTTAACTACACTATTTTCTATTTCTATATTTTCATAATCGCTAGGAATAGGTAAATCATTTATATATTGAGATTTTAATCTTAAATAACCTCCTCTTGCCTTAACACAAACTATTTCAAGAATTTTTCTGATTAGGTTGGAATTCAAAATACCTAATAATGATTTTGAGCTAGAATTTATTCCAAAACAGGTCATATCCATTAAGGAGTTATTCGTAAAAGTAAAATTGACATCTGAAGAAATATCAGGATAAATTATGTAAGTTTCGGAATATTGAAAATCATATTTTATTTGTTGATATTCATACCATTTTTTATTTCCCCTTATTATTCCTTGGTCAATAATTGCTCTTTTCGATAGTATATTATATTTATCTTTTAAAAATTGAAAAGTTTGGGTGTGAATTTCAAGGTTTTCAATTAATTTATAATTTTTGTCATTAAGTTCGTATGGAAAAATAATTTTATTTTCGGGAAAAATATTTGAATATTTTTTAACTTCTCTTCCAAGAATATAAGGTTTTAAAATTTGAGATTTTTCTAATTCAATTGGAATATTTTTTGAATTATGAATGTAAACTGAATTTGAACCAGTCTTGATTCCAACTTGTGGTTTTATGTTTAATTTACTTAATGAAGTATGATTTTTTTTAATTTTTTTAATTGTGTCATAAAGACTATTACCAACGGAACCACTTTCCCAACTGCCTAATCTTTCAAATACTTCAGCTTGTTTTATTTTTTCAGTTCCAACAAATAAATTATCAATTTCTAATAAATTATTATTTGTAACTACCAATAAATTAGTCAATAAACCACTTTTAATCTTATCAACTTTATCAAATAGAATTATTGAAGGATATGCTATAATTCCTTTGAAAATATCCAAATCTTTAAAATCAATAAATGTGTCAATATGTGTGTTATTCAGCAAAAAATCAATTAATAGTTTACCATATTTAGTTTTAGTGTATTTACTTGAAACTATAAAACCACTTTTTCCATCTTGTTTTAACAATTGAAATGCCTTTTCAAAAAAGAAAACATACAAATCTGATTTTCCAGTAAAAGTTTTAAAGTTCTTTTGAAAATTGTCTTTGTGTGAAGGCTCTATAAATTCATTTCTCACATAAGGCGGATTCCCAATAATCACATCAAAACCTCCTTTAGCAAATACTTCCGGAAATTCCTCTTTCCAGTTAAATGCTTTGTCTCCGGCAATCGCTTTGCTTTCAATAAGCGAGTTGCCACATTTGATGTTGTTGTTTAAGCTCGTCAGTTTCCGTTTGGGTTGGGCGGTTCGTAACCACAACGATAATTTTGCAATCTCTATACTTTCTTCGTTGAGGTCCACCCCATAGATGTTGTGTTCCAGGATTTGGTTTTCGATATCCGGGAAGGCAAAGCCACCACCAAACAATTGTTTGGTGAGTTCATCTATATAGGCGTGTTCCCTAATCAGAAAATCTAGTGCCTGGTTTAAGAAAGCTCCAGAACCACAAGCGGGATCACAAATGGTCAGTTCTAAGAGCCATTCGCGGTAGTCTTTGAGTTGTTGTTCGAGTTTGATGATGGTTGTGGCTTGGCGGTTCTTACGGCCTTTGGCGTACTCTTCGTCAATAATACCCAGTTCTCCTTTTTTCTCGGTACAGAGTTTACCAATGGTATTGTCGACAATGTATTTGGTGATGTATTTTGGGGTATAGAATACCCCGTCTTTCTTGCGTTTGGTTTTTTGTTTGTCGAAATCGGTTCCTTCAATTTCGGCATTTACACTTTCGATTTCGTTTAGGGAATGTTCGAAAATGTGTCCTAAAATATTCACATCAACCTGACTTTCGAAATCATAGGTCGATAGTTTTTTGGTATGGCGGTACAGCATTTCGCTATCAATCATAACGGCATCGAGAATGGTATCGGGTTGGAAGAGTCCGCCGTTGTATGCGAAAATTTCTTCTTTTTTATCGGTGCCTTTACGTCCGGTATCGAGATAGCGGAAGTATTGTTTGTAGCGGTCGTATAAAGGCACATCCATATCCAAATCCGCTAATGCTTTCCATTCTTTGAGAATGGTGTTGATGGAGTTTGGCGCAAGCAGTCCACGGTCTTCGGCAAAAAGAATGAACAGAAAACGGTCGATTAGTTTTTGTGATTTTTTGAAAAGGGTCAACTTTGAAGTTTTCTCGCTTAACTCCGTAAGCATGATGTTATTCCTGTTTTGTTTGACCAAATCCCGGTACAACTCACGTTTGAAAAGCGAATAATCGGCATAGAATTTTTTGGTAATATTCTCTTCTTCCACCACAGAAGCTTCTTTTATGCTTAGTGGTTTATTGGACAGAATGTTGTCTTTGGCTAAACACAAATAGAAGATTTCGAATTCGGTATGGGATAAGGTAAACAAGTTGAATTCCTCGAAATCCACTGCATTGTTGATGTAGAACCTCAACTTCTCGAAGTTGGAGGTAATCACATAAATACATCCGGTTTGATTGGCTTTGTAATCAAAGGCTTGTTGGCGGATGCTTTCCATGTCTTTGGTATTGGTGCCTTTGAGTTCGATTACGGCTAATGCGTTGCCGTCTTTCAGGATGGCGCCATCGACTTTTTTGGCTCCTTTGATATTTTTGAGTTCGGTGGTGAGGTTGAACTTTGGTGTTGGATTTAGCGTATACCCCAATATGTCTACAAAGAGTTCGCGAAGAAACCCTTCCTGGAATTGTTCTTCTTTACTATTCCGGATGTTTTCCTGAATGACCGTATTGTGAAAATACTTGCTGTATTTTTTATAGGCTTTCTGAACTTGGTCTGTGTCTTGTTGGCTCAAATATTTTTTGAGTACGGAAGGCTGAAATAATGACATTGGTAACGCTTTTATTTAGCTTACTAATGTAGGAATTTATTTCTGTAAATTGTAAGGGTATTTTGAATGAGTTTTGAACATAGTTATGGGGTGTTTTTTTAAAAAAAAATGCTTGTCTTTTTACAACAAGCATTTTTAAATTTGAATTATAACTCACTCTAAAACTTCATTCGCTGTATTCTCACGGCATTTAAAATGGCTTATAAAAGCATGCTAATATCAGTGAAAATTTTACATAATTGAAATTTTATTTAATATCTAGCCATTTATTTGTTCCACCACAAAGCCAGTTTGCATTGTAACCTAAATCGTTTAATAGTTTTGCTGCGTCAGAAGAACGGCCACCACCTTTTCCACATGCTGTAACAAATAGACATTCTTTATCAAAGTCTTTAATTTGATCTTTTAGCTCTGTTATGACAATATTTATGGCATTTGGAATGTGTGCTTGTTCGAATTCTTCTTTTGATCTTACGTCAATAATTTGTACTTTTCTGTTTTGTTGAATTACTTTTTTCACTTCGTCCACTTCAATACAGTTTTTCGTTATTTTTATTGTTTCTGGCATACGAAATTTAATAATGATGGAAGATACTATTGTAAGTCCACCAATGAGAAAAATAGCATAATCGACTCCAAATAGATCTGCTGTTATGCCTGAAATGACAGCTCCAAACGCATATCCCAAATCTCTCCAAAGACGAAATGTACCAATACTTTCAGCTCGTTGTTTTGGACTGGTAGCCTCGGCAATTGCGGCTAAAAAAGTAGGGTAAACTAATGCTGTTCCTAAACCTAAAACTGCTGAAATGCTCGCAAGCATAATAAAACTATGACTGAAGGGCAAAAAAATAATCGCTATTCCTTGTAACAGCATTCCCCAAAACAACATTGCTTTTTTAGAATAAATATCAGACATTTTGCCTGTAAAGAGTTGCCCGATTCCCCAAACTGTTGGATAAATGGCCGTTATAATCCCAATGTTTTCTGTATTATAATGGAGTGAAAGCAGAACAATTGGCAATAAGCCCCAAATCATCCCGTCGTTAAGATTGTTGATTAAGCCTGCTTGTGTAACGGAACTTAAAGTTTTGTTTTTAAAAGTTGTTTCCATAAACACATTGTCCAGTTGTTTTGTATTATCTGTTAAACTTTCTTTTTGTGTATGTAATCTAGTATCTTTTACAAAGAAAAGGGTTAATAAAAAACCAATAATAGAAATTCCAACGCCAATATAAAAAGGATAAGGTGTTATACCATATTTGTTAGCAACATACCCTGATAAAAACGCAACGATACCTACCGCAAAATAGCCTGCAAATTCATTTAAACCCATGGCCAACCCACGATCTTTTTCGCCAACTAAGTCAATTTTCATAACTACGGTGCTACTCCAGGTTAAACCTTGACTAATGCCTAATAAAATGTTTGCAAAAATCACCCAATTCCAAGTCTCTGCATTCATTAATATAAAGGGAATAGGCAAAGCTACAAACCAACCAAATAGCAACAAATTTTTTCTGCCAAATCGATTGGCTAATTTTCCAGCAAAATAATTAGTTATTGCTTTGGTAATTCCGAAGGCGGTAATAAATGATAAAATAGCTGTCTTTGATGCGATTCCAAATTCAACTTCTGCAAATTTCGGGAATATACTTCGTTCCATTCCAATCATTCCACCAACGAAGGCATTGACAATGACCAATATGGTAAACTGCTTCCAATTTTCTTTTAACCCCAGTTTTATGTGTTCTGTATTCATATTGTTTTACCTTTTTTTATTAATTTCATAGTATCGTTTAAAATGTCATTACTATTTTATTCTTTCGTATAAGCTCCTATAGGTCTTTGGTTTTTGAATGCTCTGTGTCAGTATCATTTTTAGCATTCTGTGCCTGACTATAGCGTAAATAAACTCCTCAAAACAATCCTTATTAATAAAGGTTTTTTCATTTATTTCCATTACAAGTTATGAGCACTAAAAAGTCAAAACTTTATCGCTTTCGATGATTGTTTTAGTTAGTTCTGCCATTGAGCTTATTTGTGCTTTATCGACAAGGGGAATTTCTTTGAGTCCGCGGGCTTCTAAACAACTACCACAAAGCAATAATTTAGTACCCTTATTTGTGGACAATTTTAACATTCTTTCGATATTGTAATACCCATTTGGAGTATTCTGATTTGGAATAGCACAATTGACACCATCTGCAATTAAAAAAATAACCACTTCTGTTTCAGGATAATCTTTATTGATTTGATTCGCAATACGCAACCCATTGAATGCTTTTTCAGAACCGTATGGCGCATCGTTGATAATAATTACTACTTTGTTCATTTTACTATTGTATTTATTGGAATGAAAATATCATTTCTTTTAATGACGTGAATAATGCTGTGGCCTCTGTATACAATTCGGCATTGTTTTCAAATATTTTCAGCATCATTTCCATATTCATGGTTGCGATTACTGTTTCTCCTCCATGCTCGTATATTGCTATTTTACAAGGCATGAAGATTGAAAACTCAGGATTGTCAGCCAAAATCTTCGAGGCTATTTTTGCCTGACAGATTTCGAAAACAAATACTTCACGATTCAATTCGAAACCTTTACTTTTTATAATTTCATGAAAATCGTACCGCTGCAATATTGAGAAGTTATACCTGCTGCAAGTTTCCTGCATTTGTGAGGCAATTTCTTGAGGGTTATGAGGAGTCGTTTGTTTGATGGTAAACATTTCCATCATTTGTGCCGGTGCATTTGAGTTATTTTCCATAGTACTGCTATTATGTTATGCTGTTTTTTTTACTTGCTCTAATTACCACAAAACTTCCTTTTCCAAAGCCTCTTGTGGGTTGTTCTATTTCGGTTTCACTTGTTTTTGTTAGCGTTTGCCAGTAGGAAAACGAATGAAATCCGGATTGTTCCAGTAGCGTTGTTAACTCTTCAGCTGAATGAAAATGTGCGTCTTTGTAAAATTTATTGTTTTCTTTTTCCTTTTCGTATTTTTTACCCAGCTCACTGTTTTTATCAATGATTGCAATAATGATCTCTCCATCAGTCTTTAAGATACGATGGGCTTCCTGGAACGCTTTGGGTATATCCGAAAGAAAACAAACCGTGGTTACCATTAACGCAAAATCAAAAGTTTCTTTTTCAATAGGCAGGTTTTCGGCAAAAGCTTTATATACCTTAACGCCTCTTTGTTCTGCTAATATTGCCATGCTTTCTGACGGTTCTACTCCGAATTTTATATTTAATGGCTGTGCAAAACGTCCTGTTCCAACGCCTATTTCAATTCCAGTTTTATTTTCAGGAATGGCTTTCTTTAATGCAAGCAGTTCAGATTGATATAGATTGAAATGTTTGTCAAACCACTCGTCATACTCCGTAGCATACTGGTTATAGACTTGTTTGGATGTATGAGTTGTTTTCATTATTGCGATAGGATTACAAGTTTTGCTCTATCTGTTTTTTTATTTCTTCTTCAGCGATTAAGCCGTTGTGTTTCCATACCTCTTTTCCGTTTTTATAGAGAATAAAAACAGGTACTCCAGCAACGTTATAGGCTTTTCCTACCTCTTTGCTTTTATCCACATCAACTCTCATCACTAAGGCTTTGTCTTTGTAATCGATTTCTATTTTATCCACTATTGGAGCCATTTTCCGGCAAGGCGCACACCAAACGGTATGGAAATCGATTAATATCAGTTTGTTTGAATTTAGCAGAACATTAAAATCTTTCAGGCTGATTTGTTGAATTTTGTCATCTTTAGCAAATTTAGATTTCGTAAAAGGGAATTTATTGTTTTCCCATTGGATAAAACCACCTTCCAGATCGTATATCCTGTTGAATCCATTTTTCTTTAAAATCTCGGCTGCCTGGGAGCTTCTTCCTCCTGATTTGCAGTAAACATAGATTTCTTTATCCTTTGGAATCAGATTTATTTTTTCGACGAAATTATCATCGTAGAAATTAATGGTACTTGCATTGTTGATATACCCTTCCGAGATTTCCTGAGGTGTTCTAACATCCAGTATGATACCTTTTCCTGCATCAACGAGTTTTTTAAATGTTTGTGGATTTACAGTTTTAATATAAGGCTGCGTTTCCTGGGCCTCAGCATGAAAGCAAAAAGCGGTAAAAAATATTGCAATTGCTATTATTGAGAGCTGTTTCATAATGTTTTTTTAGAGTATTATATTAACTTAATATGTTCCACAAATTTCAGCAAAATAAAAAACTAATCCTTTAACAATTGTTAAATAATTACTTCCTTAAATTGCAAAATTCATAATATTTGCAAAACTAAGCATTGTCTTTTCGAGTAAAAACCATTAAGCATAGTTTGATTGTTTTTTTGCTACTTATATTAAAATGTAAGTCCCATTTGCAAACTAAACCCTATGGATACCGGTTTGTCATTTCCAAAACGTAAAGGAACCGGTGCTGAGACAAAGAAATTAGTGTTTTTTGCTTTGTAAACGATTTTGCTTATTGACGGTGTAAAACCATATCTGCCCGAAGTTTCAAAAGCCATCCGTGCATAAAGAGTCCAATTCTTAGGATAACGAAAAAACAATCCCGGATGAAATAACAAATTATTGACTTTACTTGTGCCGTTTGATGAATTAATAAAAGGGACTATTTCAAAGCTATATCCAAACGTATCACTTTTCAAAATATTTATTCCGGTTGGGAAACCGACAGTGTAGCTGTCATTAAAATTTGAAGTATTTCCGTTCTTGTCGAATGTTATCAGCGGATGTACAACTGATAAATAACCAACCACTTTTGGATAATCTGATGTTATGAGTTTTTCCTGTGCTTGAGATGATGTGTTTCCAATCAAAATCAGCACGATACTAAATATTATTTTACACAACGGTTTCATACTTTATTTCTTTTCGGATGGTTAAAATGAAGTACAAAGGTTTATTATTTTAGCATGAAATCCTTTAACAATTGTTAAATAATTACCGAATTACAGCCCTAATTCTGCTTAAAGTAACTTGGGTAATTCCCAAATAAGAGGCAATGTGTTTGAGAGGGACTCTTTGTAAAAGAGTAGGTTGTTCTTTTATTAATAATGTGTATCTTTCTTCGGCGGTGTGGAATTGAATTGCTTCCATTCTGTTTACCGTATCGACATAACCAGCTTCAAAAATTTTACGAAATAACCTTTCGGTCTCTGGATAAGTATCGTATAAATCAAAAAGTTGTGTAGCATCAATTGCTACGATTTCGCTGTCTTCTAAAACCTGTATTGCTTTTCGTGATGGCTTTCCTGTAAATAAACTTTCTACTCTGGCTATGATGTTGTTTTCAAAGATGAAACTTTCTGTAATATCAACTCCATTATGATAGTAATAAATTCGGGCAATTCCTTTGTTTATGAAATAGATCGTTTTGCAGGTATGACCGATGGATTGCAGGTCTTGATTTCTTTTAATTTTTAATACTGTTGCTATTTCAGCAATAGCTTGAGTAGCCCTTGCTGAAATTGTTTCAAACCCATGTAAATAAACTGCCAATTGAGTATGGGAACTTGGAAGTATGTATTGATTATTTACCATTTAAATTTTATGTTACTACTCGGCAGCGGTATATAATTTCATAGTTCCTTTTTTGAATACTACTTCATCGATATGCCCCATTTTTGATTCATCGTTTGTTATTAAGTGCATGTGTAAAAACGTATCGTGGTGTGTAAAAATGGCTTTATGTTCTGTAGAAAAGAAGCCTATAATTTCTGATGGCTCGTTTTGTAAATGATAGTTGGTTTGTCCTTTGTGGGCTTCTTCCGGAGAAGTCACTTTAGATCCTTTTGGAAGATTTACGATATGAATGGATGCACTTTCAACAGTTCCCTTTATTTTAAACATAAACGGACGTTTAGCCGTTTTTGAAATATCATTAAGATATGTTTCCAGTTGCTGATTGGTTTGAATACTATCCGGAAGTTTTTGTACTGCCCAATTCTCAATATTTACATAGGCAAAGAAAGGTGCTTTAACTTTATAAGTTTCTTCTACTTTCATGATTGTTTCATTGATAACGGTAGATTTATAAGATTTTCCATCAACAATCAAAAGTTCTCCTGATAAATACTCCACCGGACCAAATCCATATAAATGCTTTTTGTTGGCAATAGTATCCAGGTCAATCGTTCCATATAGTTGTCCTTTCCACATTACGTTTTTCATTGCGCCAACTATCTTTATATCATTATTTGCTGTTTTTACTTTTGAAGTATTGCTTAAAAAAAATAAAGCAATACCTGTTAAAATTATTAATTTCATCTTTTTAATTGAATTGATTGTCCTTTTTATAATTAACATGACTCTATTTCTCTTATTTCATTAATGCAACATTCTATAAGTTCTATTAAAGTATCAAACTCATAATCTTCTGAAATGGATGTATTTCCAATATTATCGCCTAAACAAAATTTGTTGTTTTTCCATCGCAACACATTAAAGTCTTTTTTTCCCAGGAATAATTCCTTTTCTAACCAATTTTGAAAGATAATTTCATCATTGCAGGAATAAAATCCTATAATCATCTCATATTCAAAACCATTTGCCACTTCATACAAATCACTAAGTTGATCTATAACATTTTTATCAACCTCATTTTTAAATCCTCTGTCTTTAAAAATCTCAAGATCTACTTTCAAAGCTGGTTCAATTTTGTAATTTTGATCAGCAACTAAAAAAGTTAATAAAGCTTGTATCTTTTCTTGATTTGAGTTCATTTTTCTTGATATTTTTTAAAATTCAATTGATCATCGCACTTACCATCATTCAAATTTATTAAATTATCTTCAAGCATCCTTTTTTTTAGTCAATTATACCCATTTTCATCAATTAAAACTTCATTCGTTGTATTCTCGCCGCATTCAAAATGACTAATAATGCCACCGAGACGAATTACTTTGCTATTATTTTCTTTTGTGTATCCAAAGTTGAAACATTCCAAGTCCAAAAAGAAAAATACTAAAAATAATTATTGTTGTGTTGAACTTTCCAATGAATGTTGCAAATACTGTCAAAATAGTTACGCCACCTAACCAGACTGCCAAAGAAGTAAGCCAGCAACAACTTGTTCCTAAAATAAAAGCAATTATACCTCCTAAAAATGTCTTCTTATAATTAGTTTTCATTTCTCGGTTTTTTGGCACTTATAGAAATACTGGCAATAGAATTAGCAATATCTTTTATTTCTATTTCTGACAGATTATTATCTGAAATGATTTTTTGAGCAATCGGATCAGTAAGCATGAGTTCTATTGGAAATGATGTTTGCTTATCAATGTTAACATTTGTGAATCCTGCTTTTGTAATGGCGTTAATATAATCGTCTTTCTTTACAGCACCAGACAGGCAAGCTATATGTCCTTCTACCGAATTTTTAACATAATCCGGCAGTTCAGATAACAGAATAATATCAGAAATCATGATTCTTCCATTTGGTTTTGTTACTCTGAATGCTTCTTTAAAAACCTGTTCTTTTTGATTGGAAAGATTAATGACACAATTTGAAATTATCAGATCGACAGTTTCGTTTTCAATAGGTAAATTTTCAATTTCTCCCACTTTAAATTCGACATTGGTATAATTCCCTTTTTTAGCATTTTTATTTGCTTTTTCAACCATTTCTGGTGTGATGTCAACGCCAATTACTTTACCAGTTTCTCCAGTTTCCCTTGATGCCAAAAAGCAGTCAAAACCTGCACCTGAACCCAGGTCTAAAATTGTTTCCCCTTTTTTAATTGAAGCCAAAGCGATTGGATTTCCGCAGCCAATTCCCAGGTTTGCATCTTCGGGAACGCTTTTAAGTTCTTCATCAGAATAACCGATTTTATTGCTCACATTAGCAACCATTTCTTTTGGATCGCAGCATTGCAGAAAAGAGGGAAGAAAACTTTTCTTTGTATTACGCGTTAGAATATCTGCGTACCCTTTTTTTACATTTTGTTTAATCTGGTCGTTGTTCATTTTCACTCTTTTTTATAGTTATTGAAGAGCAAAATTGAGATAGTTTATGTTTATTTAAAAGGACAAATGTCCTCAAATCTATTTTGTTATTTCTTGTCTTATCCGGCTTAATGTTCTGCGTGTTATACCTAAATAAGAAGCAATATCATTGATTGATGCTTTTTGTAAAATATTGGGCTGTTCTTTTAAAAGGCGCAAATATTTTTCTTTGGCAGTTTCATTGTTAAGTACTGACGCATATCGTTCCATCACCATATATTCTCTTTCAGCGATTGCTCTTCCAATTGTTTGCCAAACGATACTTGTTGCATACAGTTTTTGTAAACCGTCGTAGTCAATAACTAATAATTCTGTTTCTTCAATGGCTTGGACGGTCAAATGAGATGGAGCTTGAAGAATAAAACTTTTGTAGGAAGTAGTTAGATTATTTTCTGTGCAAAAGCAAGATGTTGTTTCTTCAGATTTATCGTTTATGTAAAATGTTTTTAAGGTCCCTTTTTTGATAAAAGCGATTTGTCGGCATATTTTATCCTGTTGCACAAAGAAATCCCCTTTCCTTAGATTTAACTCTTTAAAATATAACATAGTATTGTCAAATTCTAAATCAGATATTGGTGTAAATTGGCTTAAGAATTTTTTGAATCCAATCATTTTTCTTAGTATTAAAAATTTTAAAACTTCATTCGTTGTATTCTCACCGCATTCAAAATTGCCAACAAAGCAACACCTACATCGGCAAAAACCGCTTCCCACATGGTAGCTAAACCACCAGCGCCAAGTACCAAAACAATCCCCTTTACCACAAATGCCATAGTAATGTTTTGCCACACTATTTTCTTAGTCTGTTTTCCAATGTTTATGGCTGTGAATATTTTATGAGGCTGGTCGTTTTGAATCACAATGTCAGCCGTTTCAATTGTTGCATCACTTCCTAAACCGCCCATTGCAATACCGGCATCGGCAAGGGCCACTACTGGTGCATCGTTTACACCATCGCCAACGAATGCAATTTTTAGGTTTTGCAATTTCAATGTCTCCACTTTTTCAACCTTGTTTTCCGGTAATAAATCCCCATAAGCCTGGTCAATGTTTAATTCTTTTGCGACTGCATCTACAACGGCTTGTTTATCGCCTGAAAGCATTACGGTTTTCACGTTTATTTTATGTAAACTCTGAATTGCTTCTTTAGCATCTTCTTTGATTTCATCAGCAATTAAAAAATACCCTGCATATTTTTGATTGATTGCAATTACGATAATAGTGAAAGGTGTAGTATCGATTTCGACATCATAACTGATGTTGAATTTTTTCATCAGTTTTACATTTCCTGCCAAAATCTCCTTTCCATCCACTTTTCCTTTAAGCCCAAGACCTGCAATTTCTTCTACGTCCGTAACGGTTGCGTCTTTTTCTGTACCTTTTGCGTATTCGATAATAGCCGTTCCAACTGGATGTGTCGATTTGGTTTCGAGCGCAGCTGTATATTTTACTAAGTCAGCTTCGGCAATATCCACCGCAACCACTTTTTGTACTTTGAAAACCCCTTTGGTCAACGTTCCTGTTTTGTCCATCACCACTACTTGAATGGATGCCATCAGATCCAGAAAATTGGACCCTTTAAACAAAATCCCGTTTTTACTTGCCGCGCCAATTCCGCCAAAATAACCCAATGGAATAGAAATCACCAATGCACAAGGGCAGGAGATAACCAGAAAAATTAAGGCTCTGTACAACCAATCATTAAAATTGTAGTTTTCGACAAATAGCATTGGAATCAAACAAATTCCGATTGCCAGAAACACGACTACGGGTGTATATATTTTGGCAAATTTTCTGATAAATAATTCCGTAGGTGCTTTTTTGGCAGTAGCTTCCTGTACCATTTGGAGTATTTTAGATAATTTACTGTCGGTGTAGGCTATGGTTACTTCTACCAAAACAACTGTATTCATGTTTATCATTCCGGCCAGAACGGTTTCGCCTTTTTGTTTTGTATCCGGCTTGCTTTCTCCTGTTAGGGCTGCGGTGTTGAACGAAGCGGTATCCGAAAGTAACTTTCCGTCTAATGCCAGTTTTTCCCCTGGTTTTAATTGTATGATTTCTCCGATGCTTATTTCAGCTGCTTTTTTTACCGTCGCATTTTCTCCATTCATCACCGTTGCTTCATCAGGTCTTTGGTCTAATAATAATTTGATGTTTGTTTTTGCTCTTTGAACCGCCAAGGTTTGAAACACTTCACCAACGGCATAAAAAAGCATTACGGCAACACCTTCCGGATATTCACGAATTGCAAATGCACCAATGGTAGCAATGCTCATCAATAAAAATTCCGAAAATACTTCTCCTTTGCGAATACTTTCCAATGCTTCTTTTAAAACAGGGAAGCCTACTGGAACATAAGCAACTACATACCAAATTATCCTGACCCAACCTGTAAACCAAGCTTGCGGAAAGTAGTTGTCAAAACCAATGGCCACAAGGAGTAAAATGAATGAAATAATTGCGGGCAAGAACATTTGAAATGTGGTTTGGTCACCGCCTGAATGGTCGTGGCCGTCATCATCTGAATGTTCAGATTTATAATCAACGGTACAACATCCTGATTGCTTGTCGGTTTTGCTGTTTATTTTTTCTTCTAGTGTGCAACAAAGCTGCTTGCCGTTTGCATCGTATTTATGTTTGTGTACCATATGTATTTTTGATTATGAATTAGCTTTAATAATTGCTTCGATGTCCTTGGGTATTTCCATTGACTTTAATGGGGGAACATTCACGCCACCAGTATTTCCGTTTGGGATATGACCTACAAAAGACTTAACACCCCCAAAAAGCAATCGTGGAATTTGTCCTATAATCTCTTTTTTGTTTTTTATTTTAATTCCAAATTGCAGCATTTTCCAATGCGCAAGTGTATGCTCATAAGGGTATTTCTGCCCAATGATGTGTGCCCTTTCTAAATGATACCAACTTTTTAGGAAATTGCTGTTTTCCAAATTTGTTTTTGCAGCAGCTATTTCCTTATTATAAAATGGCAGCAATGTTTTTGGCATTCTGGTATATATTTTCATCTTTATGCTTTGCAACAACCGTCTAAACTATCGTATCCTTTTGGGTCGGCTTTTACCTCATCGGCATCGTAGCCTAATTTTGAAATTTCCACTTTTATAGTTTGCAGATTGGTCTTTTTAGCATTGTAATATACCGTAAACGTCATTTTTTTATCGTCTAGCTCATACATTTTTACACCTGTAATTTTTAACATTTCTGTTTTAAATTTTAAACCACAGGTTTCACATTCCTTGCAATGATCACAATGTAATACTGTTTTGATTATTGCTTTTTGATTTGTTTTTTGGGCTAAAACTGTATTTGAAATTAAAAACACAGTGAATAATAGAATAATAGATTTTAATTGATTTTTCATTTTTTAGTATTTCAGTTTATAAATTAATTTTTAATGTTCGTGTTCCCCGCCGCCTTTCATAGCTGCTAATAAATAGAAAGCCCCTTTAGTCACAATCTTTGCATCAGCAGGAATTTCCTCAACCAATTTGATTTCTGTGTAGCCTAAATCGGTCGTTCCTGGTACTACTTCAATCGCTTTGAAATGCACTTCATTGTGTTCCTCAGTTTCGCCTTCTTTATGCTCCCCTTTTGCTTCTCCTTCTTCGTGTTTGTGCTCTTCTTTTTTTACAGCCGGTTTCTCTACGTGCTGTTCTTCCAGGATATAAATAAAATATTTATCACCATTTCGTACAATTGCATCCTTTGGCAATGCCTGAACCGTTTGATTGTTGATGTTGATATTGGCAGAAACATACATTCCGGAAATTAAATCTTTGGCATCGCCTGGATTTATTTTGGCATGAACCGCTACGGATTTACTCTCATTAGAAAAGGATTTATTAATTCCAAATATTTTTCCTTTGATGGATTTATTCGACTGATTGGTTAATACAAAATCGACTTCCTGACCTACTGAAATAGTTCCTAAATCTTTTTCATATACATTCAAATCCAAGTGCATTTGGCTGTTATCCACGACTTCAAAAAGTGTAACACCCGTTTCGGCAAAAGCCCCTTTGGATACACTTATTTTCCCTACATATCCGCTAATCGGGGAAACAATAGGAATCAAAGAACTATTTCCGTTTAAGCTAACGTTTATTGCTTGTAATTTGTTTTTTGCGGCTTGTGCTTTGGCTCTTTCGACTGCTAATTTAGATTTTACTTCCTGAAGTATTTTGCGTGGATTTACATTTTCATCGCTTAATGTTTTTTGTCGATTGTATTCCAATTGCAAGTATTCGATATTGGCCATAGCCGATTTGTAATCTTCCTGCATTTCCGACACTTCAAGATTCTGAATAGTTGCCAATGTTTTTCCTTTGGATACAAAAGTACCTTCCAAAACATAAATATCTTTGACCACGCCAC